>NZ_JADYVR010001356.1:0-382 GCF_020193935.1 Bradyrhizobium sp. NBAIM08
ACATCACCAACACGGGTTCCGCCGCTGTCACCCATACGCTCTCTGGCCAGCAGACGCTCACCAGCACCAGTTCCGCCGGCGTGAACTTCAACATCATCGCGCCGACCACGGCTGGCACGGTCGGCCTGAACATCACCGGCATCATGTATGCCAACAACGGCTTCACCAAGTCCGGCGATGGCATCCTCCAAATCAGCGCCGCTAACTTCACGGATGTCGAACCCGGCTTCACGGTCCCGAACGATCTCGCGTCGCTTTTTGGCCAGATCCAGGTCAATGGCGGCATCCTCTACGTCGGCAACACCCGTGCACTAGGCGCCTTCGGCGTGGGCAACGAAACCATTGCCGCGTCCGGTGCGACGATCGACCTGCGCGATCAGGA
>NZ_JADYVR010000136.1:0-479 GCF_020193935.1 Bradyrhizobium sp. NBAIM08
GACGATGATGTGGCGCACTTTCAGGATATCCACCGCAAACTGCATCACCGACAAACAGTTGAGGTCTGTGTGCACGACCAGGTTGGCGACATTCCGGTGGACGAACAATTCTCCGGGGAGCAGACCGACAATTTCATTGGCGGGCACGCGACTGTCCGAGCAGCCAATCCATAGGTAACTGGGCAACTGCTGTTGAGACAGCTTGAGAAAGAAATCTGGATCGAGCTGCCGGATCCGCCCGGCCCACGCTTTGTTGTTCTGGAAAAGGTGACTAAGCATTCGCATATCTCACGGTGCCCGGTGGTCTAACGGCGGAGAAGTCCTTGCGGCTGGCCACAACGCCGAGCCGCACATAAGCGCATGGCCGTGCGCAGGCACCGCAACCAGGCAGCTTTGGTTTCCCTAACAAGTCAGGCCGATGGAGCACGGCAAAAACTGAAGCAGTCCTCATGGTGAAACGCAAGGAACCACCGAGGCTC
>NZ_JADYVR010001357.1:0-382 GCF_020193935.1 Bradyrhizobium sp. NBAIM08
CGGGGATGCCCGCCCGCTCAACGGGCCGGGGCGCCGTCAGGTCCTTCCAGGCGGTCAGCGCGCGGCTCACGGGCCCGAGCGCCTCGCGCGCGACGAACTCGCCGTGGCCCTCCTGCCCGCGCACCTCGCCGTCGTGGACCGCTACCCGGCCGCGCGTCAGGGTGAAGCGCGGCAGGCCCGTGACCTCGTGGCCCTCGAAGACGTTGTAGTCGATGGCCGACTGCTGGGCGCCCGCCGCGATCGTCTTGGAGCGGGCCGGGTCCCAGACCACGAGGTCGGCGTCGGCACCCACGGCCACGGCGCCCTTGCGGGGGTAACAGCCCAGGATCTTGGCGACGTTGGTGGAGGTCACGGCCACGAACTCGTTGGGCGTGAGCCGCCC
>NZ_JADYVR010001358.1:0-382 GCF_020193935.1 Bradyrhizobium sp. NBAIM08
AGCTTCAGCTGGCCCTGCGTGCGGCGATCGGCGCCCGTGAAGGCGCCCTTCTCGTGACCGAACAGCTCCGACTCGAGCAGCGCCTCGGGGATCGCGCCGCAGTCGAGCGCGATGAACGGATGCGACCGGCGCGCGCTGCCCTGGTGCAGCGCGCGCGCGACCAGCTCCTTGCCGGTGCCGGTCTCGCCTGCGACCAGCACGGTGAAGTCGGTCGCCGCGACCACCTGGACCTGTTCGGCGATCCGCGCGACGACGTCGCTGGTGCCCATCTGATCGACGAGGGTGGCGACCCCGCCGACCTGGCGGCGCAGTGCCTCGACCTCGGCGCGCAGCGCGCGGGTCTCGAGCGCACGGCTGACGATGGTCACGATCTCGTCCGGAT
>NZ_JADYVR010001359.1:0-382 GCF_020193935.1 Bradyrhizobium sp. NBAIM08
GTTTTGGGTATCGTGCCGGATGCGATGCTGGCGCACCTTATCCGGCCTACGGGGTGCTCAACTTGTTGATGTTGTTGTGTTTTGTACCTGATGCCGGATGCGATGCTGGCGCATCTTATCCGGCCTACGGGTTGTTTAATTCGTTAATGTTGTTGGATTTTGTAGGCCGGATAAGGCGTTTTCGCCGCATCCGGCAACCTGTCTTTACGCGGTAGCTTCATCCTCGGCTAAACGCGTTTCAGCATCCGCGACGATGGCTTCCAGCTCGCTCAACATCTCTTCATAGCCAAAATTTTTGGCGGTGCGAGCAGGTTCTTTCGCCACCACGGGCTTCACTGGCTGGCGCTTTTTGGCCGATTTTTTACTCATCATCATCTCCCTG
>NZ_JADYVR010001360.1:0-382 GCF_020193935.1 Bradyrhizobium sp. NBAIM08
GTCCTACCGCGACCTGGCCGGCTTCGGCCGCCGCTACGTCGACGCCGACGAGGCCGAGCTGGCGGGCGACGTGCTCTACCAGATCGGTGCCCTGGCGGGGATCTGCCAGGCGCTCGGGGCCCGGATCGGCTACGTGAAGCCGCACGGCGCGCTCTACAACCGGGTCGCCCGTGACGAGGACCAGGCCGCGGCCGTGCTGGACGGCTCGGGCGAGCTGCCCGTGATGGGGATGCCCGGCTCGGTCCTGCTGTCGATGGCGCACGCGCGTGGTCGCGCATCGCGGCTCGAGGGGTTCCCCGACCGTGGCTACGGCGCCGACGGCCGGCTGCTGCCACGGGACCAGCCGGGCGCCTTGGTGACGGACCCCGCCCGGGTGGCGTCG
>NZ_JADYVR010001361.1:0-382 GCF_020193935.1 Bradyrhizobium sp. NBAIM08
CCTCGAAGGAACGCTTGGCCTGACCCACACGCGGTGCCACAGTGGCGACAGAAGCAAAGCGACGAAGGAGACCACATGGCCACGATGATGCCGGCCGTGCAGGAATGCACGGTCACGGAATGCGCCTACAACCAGGGCGGCTGTCACGCCTTCGCGATCACCGTCCGGGCCGAGGGCGCCGCCTGCGGCACCTTCATCGCGCTCGAGACGAAGGGCGGCATGGGTTCGGGCGTGGCCCAGGTCGGTGCCTGCTCGCGCACGGACTGCCGGCACAACGCCGATCTCGAGTGCACCGCCGACGCCGTGAGCGTCGGCCCGGGTGGGGACGCCATGTCGGCCAACTGCCTGACCTACGAGCCGGCCTGATCCGGCTCCCTCGACG
>NZ_JADYVR010001362.1:0-382 GCF_020193935.1 Bradyrhizobium sp. NBAIM08
GCTCGATGTGGTAGGTGCCCGGCTGCAGCAGGATGGCGACAAAGAGCGCCAGCACGAAGCCCGCGAGAGCCAGAGGAATGGAGACCAGGAGCGAAACGGGCTCAGGGTACTTCCGTAACGGCAACATCGCCCGAACCCGCTCATCGCGAAGGAGCAGGCCGAGCCAGAGGAACGTGGCCACCAGAAACGGCATCACATGTCCTGGCCACAGCGAATCACCGATGCGAGCATGCGTGGCAACCGCGCCGCCGAGATAGCCCGTCAGCAAGATCGCGCCGAGGACCGAGCTGCGCGGGACCATCGCGCACCTCGACGAAGTGCTGACCATGTCGGCGCGGATGGCCGCGGCCACCGGCGACCCGGTCTGGGAGCAGCGCTACCT
>NZ_JADYVR010001363.1:0-382 GCF_020193935.1 Bradyrhizobium sp. NBAIM08
AAGCTGACCGACGACGTCGAAGCGGCGCTCAAGGGCCTGCTCGAGCCGGAGATCGTCGAGGTCGTCGAGATCCGGCTCTTCGCCGAGGTCGAAGTCGTCGTCCCAATCCTCGATGTTGTTCAGCGCCGATTGCAGCAAGCCGGGCTCGAGAGCGGCGTCGTCCATCGCTACATATTGCGTCCAGGTATTCGTGCTCATGACCATCTCCTCAGTGGGTTGTGCGTGGGATTCACTCTAGGTCTCCCCCCGCCGGATTCAAATGCGTGTGCCGCCGCAACTTGCTGTAGGACAAACAAGCACCGCCGGTACGCAGGAATCCGACCCTGCGCTTCATTCACGCGTATTCGACTGTAGGTCCGGCATGTGACAGCCAGTGCGTCGA
>NZ_JADYVR010001364.1:0-382 GCF_020193935.1 Bradyrhizobium sp. NBAIM08
ATCATCGGCCTCGGCTTCCAGCCCCTCAATGCGCGCCTCGTTGCCGGCGCGCGCGGACAGCAAGATGATCGGCATCGTCCGGGTGCGCTCGTCGCTCCGCAGCTCGCGCAGCAAGCCGAAGCCATCAAGGCGCGGCATCATCACGTCGCTCAGGACCAGGGCGGCGGGCTGCCGGCGTACCGCAGCCAGCGCCGCCTCACCATCGGCCACGGCCTCCACATCGTAGTGCGCGCTGAGCAGGCGCTGGACGTAGTCGCGCATGTCGGCGTTGTCGTCGGCCCAGACAACGCGCGGCTTGAGACTGGAGACTGGAGGCTTGGGGGAAGTGGCATGGCCTAGCTGACTAGCCTCCAATCTCCAGTTCCCAGCCTCCGGTGTGGGC
>NZ_JADYVR010001365.1:0-382 GCF_020193935.1 Bradyrhizobium sp. NBAIM08
GCCGTCGCGGCCTGGCGCGGTGCCTTCCTCGCCCACGGCTCCCTCACCGAGCCCGGCCGATCGTCGTCGCTCGAGATCACCTGCCCCGGCCCCGAGGCCGCCCTCGCCATCGTCGGCGTCGCCCGCCGGCTCGGCATCTCGGCGAAGGCGCGCGAGGTGCGCGGCATCGACCGCGTCGTGATCCGTGACGGCGACGCCATCGGCGCTCTGCTCACCCGCCTCGGCGCCCACGAGTCGCTCATGGCGTGGGAGGAGCGCCGGATGCGCCGCGAGGTCCGCGCCACCGCCAACCGGCTGGCCAACTTCGACGACGCCAACCTGCGCCGCTCCGCCCGTGCCGCGGTCGCCGCCGGCGCGCGCGTCGAGCGCGCGCTGGAGATCC
>NZ_JADYVR010001366.1:0-381 GCF_020193935.1 Bradyrhizobium sp. NBAIM08
GTTCATAACCTTATCATCTTCTACATATCATTGTTTCAATTGCAAAGTCGCAATAGTTACACCTGATAAAGATCTTTGAAAGTATGGGAAACAACAGAAACTTGGTTTAATATCAAGGTAAGGTTAACAAGCATAACAAATTCGATTAGACGTTAATTTCCGATGACAAAAAAGAGATTAAAGTCAGATCAAAACTCATTTACAATGGAGAGTTTGATCCTGGCTCAGGATGAACGCTAGCGGCAGGCTTAATACATGCAAGTCGAGGGGCAGCGGGGTAGCAATACCGCCGGCGACCGGCAAACGGGTGCGGAACACGTACAGAACCTTCCTTTAAGTGGTGAATAGCCTTCCGAAAGGAAGATTAATACACCGTAACAT
>NZ_JADYVR010000137.1:0-478 GCF_020193935.1 Bradyrhizobium sp. NBAIM08
GACCGACGGCGTCCACATGCGGCTGATGGTCACGCGGGGCGTGCGCTCGACACCCTACCAGGACCCCCGCGTTGTCGTCGGCGGCGCGACCATCATCATCGTCGCCGAACATAAGGAGCCCGAACCGGCGATCGTCGAGAAGGGGATCCGGCTGTTCACCGTCCACGTCCGCCGCGGCGACCCGGCCGTCCAGGACCCCAAGCTCAATTCGCATTCCAAGTTGAACTGCATCACCGCCTGCATCCAGGCCGCCCAGGCCGGCGCCGACGAAGCGCTGATGCTCGACCCGCACGGCTTCGTCGCGACCTGCAACTCGACCCATTTCTTCATCGTCCGCAAGGGCGAAGTGTGGACCTCGAGCGGCGATTATTGCCTCGATGGAATCACCCGCGCCAACGTCATTGAGCTGTGCCGAGAGAATGGCATCCCGGTGTTCCAGAAAAATTTCTCGCTGACCGATGTGTACGGCGCTGAAGAG
>NZ_JADYVR010001367.1:0-381 GCF_020193935.1 Bradyrhizobium sp. NBAIM08
GGCTGTGACGGGCCCAGATGCCGGCGAGCTGCTCGTAGTGCAGGGCGATGAGACGCACGTACAGCGCTCGTTTGGACGCGAAGTGGTCGTACAGCACCGGGACGGTCACGCCGGCGCGAGCTGCGATCTCACCGACGCCGGCGCCGTGGTAGCCGCGCTCAGGAAAGACCTCGGCGGCGGCGTGCTCGATCACCTCGCGACGTGCGGCCGCCGTCAACCGGCTTTTCTTCGGCACCTCCGTCGGCATAACCTAGTCAATACTAGGTTACTCTCGACCCCCGAAACATGACCGGAGGCAGACATGCCCATTGCGTCCATCCACTTCGCCGACGTCGGCTCGTTGAAGGCGTTGCGCCTCGGGCCACCGCGCCACGTCGATGG
>NZ_JADYVR010001368.1:0-381 GCF_020193935.1 Bradyrhizobium sp. NBAIM08
CCCGCACACGGTGCACTGCATGCCCGGCGACAACATCGTGGTGAGCATGCTCGGCGATGCTGACGGCAACGGCGCGTGCGGCTTCGCCGTCCTCGACGCGCAGACGTTCGAGATCAAGGGCCGTTGGGAGAACGGCGGGCCGACCCCGCCACTGAACTACGACTTCTGGTACCAGCCGCGCCAGAACGTGCTGGCGTCGTCGGAGTTCGGCGAACCCAGCGCGTACGAGTCCGGCTTCGACCTCGACGACGTGGCGGCCGGCCGGTACGGCAGCCGCCTGCACTTCTGGAACCTGAGCGAGCGCCGCGTCGAGCAGACGCTCGAGCTTGGCGATACCGGCATGGTGCCGCTGGAGATCCGCTGGCTCCACGACCCCGATGC
>NZ_JADYVR010001369.1:0-381 GCF_020193935.1 Bradyrhizobium sp. NBAIM08
CGGCAAGGGCCGGGCCATGAAGATGCTGCGCGTCGCTTGCCGGGAGGGCATCGAAGCGGTCGAGGACCCGCCGGCGTCCCTGGTGGCACTGTTCGCCCACCTCGAGGACGTGCCCGACTGGGTCGACCTCGCTGCGATCGACCACGCCTGCCGCTACGTCGGTCGCTTCACGCGCCAGGGCGGAATCGTGCTTGGCGCTGCGTCGCTGGTGGGCGGCTACGCGAACTCGGCTGCGTCACGGCCGCTGGAGATGACCGGACGCTACGTCGAGAGCGCCGGCGTCCGCACCATCGAGGTGGCGTCGTGGCTGGTCGAGGCGAGCTCTACCGGAGGCCTGCTGCGCTACGGCAAGGGCTTCGAACTCACCGTCCGCGTGCGGAT
>NZ_JADYVR010001370.1:0-381 GCF_020193935.1 Bradyrhizobium sp. NBAIM08
GGTTAAATCGCTGCGTAAGGAATTGGGCGATCAGCATGAAATAAGTTTTGCAGCCGGTGGGTTCAATGATTTTCTGAAGAGGTCAATCGACTGGAAAGAAGTTATGGCCGTGGTTAATTATGTAAACCTGATGAGCTATGATCTTGTCAATGGATTTAGTACCACCACGGGCCATCATACCCCATTGTACTCTACGTCTTTCCAACTTGAATCAGCCGACAATGCGATCCGTTATTTGACGTCCGTGGGAGTACCCGCCAATAAAATTGTAATTGGATCTGCTTTTTATGCACGAACCTGGGAAAGAGCGCCAGCCAATAATAACGGTTTGCACCAGCCGGGTAAATTCAAAAGTTTTATTCCTTACAGACAGTTTGATCA
>NZ_JADYVR010001371.1:0-381 GCF_020193935.1 Bradyrhizobium sp. NBAIM08
CTCAGAGGGTAGTTCAGCTCGCGAGCCGCGCCCGGGGATGCGCGTCGAAGTAGACGTCGCGCAGGCGGTCGGCCGAGAGGTGCGTGTAGAGCTGCGTCGTGGCGATGTCGGCGTGGCCGAGCATCTCCTGCAGGGAGCGCAGGTCGCAGCCGCCCGCGAGCAGGTGCGTCGCGAAGGTGTGGCGGAGCGTGTGCGGGCTCATCTTGTCCGCGAGCCCGGCCGCGGCCGCGTGGCGCTGGACGATCTTGTAGAGGCCCTGGCGCGTGAGCCCGGTGCCGCGCTGGTTGAGGAAGAGCCGCGCCTCCCAGCGATCGCCGACCAGGGCCGGGCGCCCGCGCTGGAGGTAGGTCGTGAGCGCGCGGCCGGCGGCGGAGCCGATCG
>NZ_JADYVR010001372.1:0-381 GCF_020193935.1 Bradyrhizobium sp. NBAIM08
CCCAAGGCCGCCGAGGTGCTGGTGGAGTGGAAGGCCGCCGGCATGTGCCACAGCGACGAGCACCTCGTCACCGGCGACATGGTTCCGCCGGAAGAGGCCTGGCCGCTCATGGGCATCACGTCGTTCTTCCCGATCGTCGGCGGCCACGAAGGCGCCGGCATCGTCGCCGAGGTCGGGCCGGGGGTCACGAGCGTCAAGGTCGGCGACCACGTCTCGGCATCGTTCGTGCCGGCGTGCGGCCGCTGCCGCTACTGCTCGACCGGCCGTCAGAACCTGTGCGACGCGGGGGCGGGAGCCTTCCTGCCCGGGATGATCACCGACGGCACGAGCCGCCATCGCATGGGTGACACCGATCTCATGTTGTTCGCCAAGCTCGGCACG
>NZ_JADYVR010001373.1:0-381 GCF_020193935.1 Bradyrhizobium sp. NBAIM08
AGCCAGCGCAGCCGCGTGCGGACGTCGACCTCGCGGCTGTCGGACAGCTGGTCGTAGGAGAAGCCGCCCAGGTCGACGCCACGCTCTGCGGCCCAGAGCTCGGCGGAGTCGGCGAACGTGCCGACCCGGGCCTGCCCGAGCCGCACGGCGCCGCCCGGAGGAGCCGAGAGGCGGACCGTGAGCTCGGCCGTCACCAGCCCGTACGCGTTGAGTGCGTACCGGGCGAACCCCGTCCCCGGGGTTCCCGCCAGCGTCGCGTCGACGAACTGCACCGACTTGCGCGCCTCGGTCCGCCGCAGCCGCACCCCGCCGGCCGCGGTGAACCCGTCGCGGCACAGCAGATCCTTGCCGATCGTCGCCGCCCGGGCGTCCAGTGAGGGG
>NZ_JADYVR010001374.1:0-381 GCF_020193935.1 Bradyrhizobium sp. NBAIM08
GGTCCAGTGGATCGACATCAGCAGCACGACGGTGACCCCGAGCCGGAGGATCCAGCCGCAGGTCGAGAAGACCGACATGTAGAGGTGGTCGAGCACGAAGATCTGGTCGCGCAGCACGGCGAGCCGGTCGAGGTAGTCGGGCCGCTCCTGGTGGGCGACGGTCACCACCCGCGCCTGGAGCCCGGCCACGTGCCCTTCGAGCGCGATGGTCACCCGGTCGCGGAAGCGGCGCTGGAGCCGCGAGGAGATGACACGCAGCAGCCAGGTGAGCGTGGCCGAGACGCCGAGGCCGATCGCGGCCGCCATCACCAGGGTGTCGTTCCCCTCGACCGCGCCCTTGCCGAGCAGCGCCAGCCACAGCGCGATCAGGGCGTCGGGCAC
>NZ_JADYVR010001375.1:0-381 GCF_020193935.1 Bradyrhizobium sp. NBAIM08
GTGCTCGACCTGGCCTACTACGCCGACCTGACCCAGCGCGAGATCGCGGCCCGCCTCGACGTCCCGCTCGGGACGGTCAAGGCGCGGGCCGCCCGAGGAACCCGACGACTGGCGACCCTGCTCCGCGACGACCACGAAGGAGGATCGCGATGACCCATCCCGACCTGTTCGCACTCCTGCGGGGCGAGCTGACCAACGCCGACGCCACCGCCGCCGGCACCCACCTCGCCGACTGCGACGCGTGCCGCACCGAGCTCGCCGAGCTGGCGGTCGGCAACGCGCTGCTCGTCCGGGCCGCGCGCACCGTCGCCGGCGGGGTCGCCACACCGGCACCGATGCCGGCGCTCCCCCCGCTGCAGCGCCGACCGGCGCGCCGCACCT
>NZ_JADYVR010001376.1:0-381 GCF_020193935.1 Bradyrhizobium sp. NBAIM08
GGTTTGGAAAAGGGAACCAATTGGGTTGCCCGGTTATAAAGCGTTAGAGTTGTCATCACTCCACTGCGCGATTGAGAAAATCGAGCATGGGCTTCATCATTTGAAAAGTTTTGGCCACATCTTTCACGAGCGATTTATTCTGTAGCTCAGCATCGCTGAATGGTTTGCGCACAATAAAATGCTTCATTTTAAGATAATCGATAGCAGGGTTGGTTTCGTCATAACCTTTTGGAGGCCGAACCAGTAATTCTACTCCATCAACGCCAGTGGGAAAGTATTTCTTAAATGTTTTATTGCCGATGATTTTTTTCCATTCATCAAAATTATAATCAAACTCCTGCCTTATTTTGGCAAGGTCTGAAGGGAGCGGTGAATAAAAGC
>NZ_JADYVR010000138.1:0-478 GCF_020193935.1 Bradyrhizobium sp. NBAIM08
TCGCCGGCGAGGGGAGTGCGGCCGTCGGCGCGGCGGCGGGTGTCGTCGCGCTCCTCTCGGACGACGGAGAGCACATCGAGTTCGCCGGGTGGGTCGGCTACCCGATCGCGTCGCTCAGTGACTGGCAACGGCTCCGGCTGGAGTTGGCGACGCCGCTCACCAAGGCCGTTCGGCTCGGCCGCCCAGTCTGGATCGACTCCAGGCGGGAAATGCAGGAACGTTTCCCCGAGTTCTATCCAGCGTCGCAAGCCATTCCCACGGGGGCGTGGGGAGTGGTGCCGTTCGTCATTCGCGCGTCGGGCGGGCACCCTGCGCTCGGGGCGCTCGGGCTGAGCTTCACGGCCGAGGGGGCGGTGCCGCTCGCCGACCGCGGGATGGCCGAGACGATTGCCGCACTTGGCGCCAGCGCGCTGGAGCGCGTGCGCCTCTTCGAATCCGAGCAGCGGGCGCGCATTCGCACGGAGCGACTGCAGCGCGT
>NZ_JADYVR010001377.1:0-381 GCF_020193935.1 Bradyrhizobium sp. NBAIM08
AAGGCTGGCTGGATATTACCGCAAACATTAATGCTTACAAGTCCGTAATTGATGGAGATAATATTGAAAAGGATTTAAGCAATGAGCAATTCAGCTGGTTTGCAAAATTGAACCTGTCATTTAAGCTGCCTAAAAATTTTACAGCATCCGTTTCTGGTGATTATCAATCACGCACAGCATTACAATTGAATATGGGCGGTGGTGGCGGAAGAGGTGGGATGGGTGGAGGCTTTATGGGAGGCACCCAGACTACTGCTCAAGGTTATATGAGGGAAAATTACGGTGTAGATGCAGGATTAAAATATGAGTTCTGGAAAGATAAGGCCGGGTCCCTTACGTTTAACATATCTGATATTTTTAAAACTAAAAAATATGATGCAT
>NZ_JADYVR010001378.1:0-381 GCF_020193935.1 Bradyrhizobium sp. NBAIM08
CGGCCGGTTACCGGCGGGAGCTCGACCCGCACGACCCGTCCGCAGCGGCGCTCGCGCGGCGTGCGGCCGAGCGACTCGGCAGGGCGGGGCGCACAGCGCTCGAGCGCGGTGACCTCGCCGCAACCGAGAACCTGCTTCGACGTGCGCTCGCGCTCGCCCCCGATGACAAGGAACGACGGCAGCTGATCCCCGACCTCGCGGACGCGCTGATCGAGGGGGATGAGCACGTCGACGAGGTCGGCGAGCTCGCCGGCGAGCTGGAGCGCGGCAACACACGCGACCACGCGATCGGCGCCGTGCTTCGCGTCCGGCTCAGCCCGGCCGGGCAGCTGGACGACCAGCTCGCGCGCCTCGACGAGGCTGAGGCGGCGCTCGCGGCGG
>NZ_JADYVR010001379.1:0-381 GCF_020193935.1 Bradyrhizobium sp. NBAIM08
GCCACGCCTCGCGCCAGCGGACCATCACCCGCCGCACGGTACCCACCCACGGGGCGTGTGACCGGCCACACCGTGCCCTCGGACCATGGCCCTCGTGGGGTGTCTTCCGCTAGAACTGCTCCAGGACCTCCGACGCAGGGGGGTCGAAGGGAGCGTTCCCGTGTCTGCACCAGCCGAGCCGATTCCCGCCGAACCCGGCCTCAAGGCCGACTCGACCGGCTTCGTCGACGCGCTCGTCATCGGCCTCAACGCCACCTCGCCCGCCTACTCGCTGGCCGCCGTCATCGGGGCGATCGCCGCCCTCGTGGGGGTCTACGCGCCGGGGGTGCTGCTGGCGTCCTTCGTGCCGATGGCCCTGATCGCCTCGGCCTTCCTCTATCT
>NZ_JADYVR010001380.1:0-381 GCF_020193935.1 Bradyrhizobium sp. NBAIM08
ACCTCCTGGAGGCTGAGCGCAGCCGGCAGGAAGGCGGCTTCCTCGGCCAGGCGCTTCGGGCCCGCGAGCTCGTGCCGGCCGGCCCAGGCGGCGCGAAAGATCGCCCCGTAGCGCCCCAGCAGCTCCGCCACCGGATGCGGCGGGTCCGCCTTCGCCGGTGGACGCTCGCCAGCGCTCATGCCGGCCTCCCGGCAGGGCTGCCGGCCTTCATCGACCAGAGATGTGCGTACAGGCCGCCGGGGCGCCCGAGCAGCTCGTCGTGCGAACCGATCTCGACGATCTCGCCCTTGTCGACGACGACGATCCGCCGCGCGTGGCGCACCGAGCTGAGGCGGTGGGCGATGACGATCACGGTGCGGCCGTGACAGATGGCGGCCATGT
>NZ_JADYVR010001381.1:0-380 GCF_020193935.1 Bradyrhizobium sp. NBAIM08
TCTTTATTCTTTATTTGTTATTCTTGATTTCCCATGCGAGCCGCTGTTGTTTCATTGATTGTCCTGCTGGCGGCGAGCACGTTCGCGCAGGAGATGATGCCCGGCACGGCGCGGCCGCTGATCCAGAACATGGCGGCCCCAACCAGCGGATTCATCTGCCCGATGCACCCGAACGAAGTGAAGGCCACACCGGGAACCTGCAGCATTTGCGGCATGACGCTGGTGCCGGGCGATCCGATGGCCACGGCCGACTATTCGCTGAAAATCACGACCGAACCTCGTGCGCCGAAGGCCGGACAGAAGACGAAGTTCCGCATTACCGTCCAGCACCCGCTCAGCGGCGACGCCGTCACGCAGTTTGCGGAAGTCCACGACAAGCT
>NZ_JADYVR010001382.1:0-380 GCF_020193935.1 Bradyrhizobium sp. NBAIM08
GGTGGCCTGCGGACACTTGCCTCTCAAGCGCATGACCCCACGCCGTTCTCGATGCGTTCCTCCTGCGGTCGTTGGCGGTCGCGGGATACGCGCCGTCGTTCGAGGACTGTGCCCGCTGCGGAGTCGAAGGTCCGCACCCCTTCTTCGCCGTGTCATCCGGTGGCATGGTCTGCAGCGCCTGCCGGCAGGCTGGGTCCTTCGCGCCAGCGGTAGAGACCGTACGGCTGCTGGCCGCTTTGCTGACGGGCGACTGGGACGTCGCCGAAGCGAGCGAGCTCCGCTACCGCGCGGAGGCGAGCGGCATGGTTGCCGCGTACCTGCAGTGGAACCTCGAGCGCGGGCTGCGGTCATTGCCGCACGTCGAGCGGGATGGCATCGAG
>NZ_JADYVR010001383.1:0-380 GCF_020193935.1 Bradyrhizobium sp. NBAIM08
GCAGTCTCCCGACGCGGCGGCGACGACGCGCTCGGCCTCTTGGCCCTCGGCGTACCGCTGCTGCACCGCGATCGCCCCGGAAAAGGCGAGCACGACGGCGATGCAGGCCGCACCCATCGCATAGGTGCGCGGCAGGGTCCGCACGAGCCCGCGCTTGCCGCGCAGGCGATCCTCGACGTATGTCTTCGTCAGCCCGGCCAGCACAATGGTGATGCCGACCATGAGGACTTTGACCGGCCAGAACACCGTCTCGCCCAGAGCGAAAGGCGCGATGATGATCATCGGCCAGTGCCAGAGATAGACGGAGTAGGAGATGTCGCCGAGATATTGCACGGGCCTCGGGCGGAACGCCGCCGTCGGCGACCCGCGCAGCCCATCGG
>NZ_JADYVR010001384.1:0-380 GCF_020193935.1 Bradyrhizobium sp. NBAIM08
CTACGAACTCGTTCACGAAAACATCTTTTTTCCCACGCCGCCCGAATTGCCCCTAACCGAAGCGACTCTGCTACTCGACATCATGGGCACCGGCGGCCACGCCATCAATCGGGCGCGTCTGGTGCATTCCGATATTCAAACGATTCTCATTCCCGGCGCCGGACCCATCGGTTTGGGCGTGCTGGCGATGGCAAAGTTGCTGTTGGGCGAACAAGTGCGTGTCGTGATTTCCGACGTGGTGCCCTATCGACTAAAGATGGCCGAAGCGATGGGCGGTCTGCCGGTTCTGTCCACGGAAATGTCGCTGCAAGACGGCTTGAAACATCACGGTTTGGATGCGCCGGATGTGGCGATTGACTGCGCCGGCAAAGCCGTTGTAC
>NZ_JADYVR010001385.1:0-380 GCF_020193935.1 Bradyrhizobium sp. NBAIM08
GTGATGATGAGTCGCGCTTTGCTACCGGGGGCAACCGTGGCCGGTTCAAGCCTGCCTCGAATCGCCACGTTGCTGCCTGCGGGGTGATACAAGCCGGCAGTTTGCTTCGGTTCGTCGAATGCGGCGAACTTGGCAACTAGTTTGAAGGTCTTCGGAATGCAGCCGCCGGAACCATGGCAAATCTGGCCGTTGTAGTTCACCGCAATTTCGATGTCCTCGGGCTTCGCTCCAGCCGTCAGTTCGAGCGGCGCGGTCCAGACAACTTTGTCCTCGAAGAATTCTTCCGTCAGCGGTTTGCCATCGTTATCGGTGAAGGCGGTTGATGGTTCTTTGTGCGGATCACGATCCGGGGCGAACGGGCCGGTTACGCGCACATCGAC
>NZ_JADYVR010001386.1:0-380 GCF_020193935.1 Bradyrhizobium sp. NBAIM08
GTTCAAGTCATCGACTTCGATCAGCTCGAGAACAACATGTTCCACGTCACTGAGGAATGGCAGTTCGCGAACGGCAAGTTCACGAACCGGATGGATGTCGTCTTCCTTGTCAATGGAATCCCGGTCGCAATGGTGGAAGCGAAGGCGGCGCAGAAGCGGGACGGAATCCAGATCGGCTTCAAGCAGGTCCGTCGATATCACGCCGAGACCCCCGAGATGCTCGCGGCGGTGCAGGTGTTCGACATCACGCACCTCATCAACTTCTATTACGGCGCGACCTGGAGCCTCGATCGTCGGCACCTCTTCAACTGGAAGGAGGAAGAGCCGGGCGACTTTGAACGCAAGGTCAAGCACTTTTTCGACCGTGAGCGGTTCCTCCG
>NZ_JADYVR010000139.1:0-478 GCF_020193935.1 Bradyrhizobium sp. NBAIM08
CTGTGGCGCCGGACAGTCGGGAATCGACAGCTTCGCGCACAGCTGCAGCACGCGCGCGACGCCGATGCCGACGATTGCCGCGTCGGCATCGGCGTTCTTCAATCCGAACTGCGGCCGCGACAGCGGAATCGAGAACTCGTTCCACAAGCGCATCTGCGCCACGTCGTCTGCAACGAAACCGCTGCCGATCACCGTGCGCGAGATGCCGGCTTCGAAGTTGCCGGCCAGGCCGCCGAAGCGCAGCATCGGCGTTGCCACAGTGAGCAAGGGCTTGAGCACCGGGTCGTTGCGGATCGTTTCCAGCAGGCGGCCATAGTCGGTGATGCCATAGGCCGCGGGGTTGCCGCCGCCGAAGAGGAAATAGTCGCGGTGCTGTACCTGCAGATGTCCTCCAGCCCGGACATAGGCGGTGAGCATGGTCGCACCCAGGTTTGCCTTGAAGCCGCTGAACAGCAGGATGGCTGCCAATCCGACCGCC
>NZ_JADYVR010001387.1:0-380 GCF_020193935.1 Bradyrhizobium sp. NBAIM08
ATCGAAACCAGGTCCTGCTGGAGCCCCACGATGTCGCCGAGGGCTTCCGCGTCCGAGGTTTCGCTACCGTCGAGGTCGATCGAGCAAACGAGCGTCACGCAATCTTCGTTCGTACAGGTCAACGGCCAACCGCTGTCTGCGCTTGACCAGTCGGCGTCGTCATAAGATAGCGCGATGCCGACGCTTTCGTCGGTGAGCGACCCGGCGGCGGCTGGCATTGCCGCCATCGTCAGAGCAACCAGCGGGGCTCCGAACCGACAGGCCAGCTTCAGCACCGCTTTCGCCTACTGCACGAGCACCGGGCCGGTGCCCTTTGGCCGTTCCTGCTCGATGAGAATGCCGAGCCGCCGCGCGACTTCCTGATAGGCCTCGACCAGCCC
>NZ_JADYVR010001388.1:0-380 GCF_020193935.1 Bradyrhizobium sp. NBAIM08
TGCTGGTGGAGGCGCAGCGCTCGCCGGGCAGGAGCTGGTCGGGGTTCATGCCGAGGCACATGGAGCAGCCGGCCTCGCGCCAGTCGAAGCCCGCCGCCTTGAACACCTTGTCCAGCCCCTCGGCCTCGGCCTGGTACTTCACCAGACCCGAGCCGGGCACGATCATGGCGTAGACGTCGTTGGCGACGTGCTTGCCGTCCACCAGGCTGGCGACGACGCGCAGATCCTCGATCCTGCCGTTGGTGCAGGAGCCGATGAACACCTTGTCGACCTTGACGTCGGCCATGCGCGTGCCGGGCGTCAGGCCCATGTATTGCAGCGAGCGCTCCATCGAGCGGCGGCGGTCGTCGCTCTCGGCGGCCATGGGGTCGGGCACCCGG
>NZ_JADYVR010001389.1:0-380 GCF_020193935.1 Bradyrhizobium sp. NBAIM08
GTGTAAAAAAATGTCAGAAATGAATGCGGTATATAACGTTAAACAATACATTTTAAATTTGATTAAGCAAAATAAATTGGAATATGGTGACCAACTTCCAAGTAATTTATCAATTGCCAGAGAATTAAATGTAAAAACCGACGATGTTTATGAAGCAATTCAGGCATTGATTACTGAACAAGTCATTAAAGATAATTTTGAAGAGGGCACAAGTGTTAAGTCACTGCCCCCTTTCTTTTATCCATTGAATGAACTTATAAGTATTGGGCAAATGATTAAAAATGCAGGATTTGAATGCGGAACTGAATACTTAAATTTTGATGAGCAACCAGCAACTATGTTAGATGCAAATTTGTTGAGCGTTGAAGAAGGGTATCCAG
>NZ_JADYVR010001390.1:0-380 GCF_020193935.1 Bradyrhizobium sp. NBAIM08
CCGCTGGCAAGCTGCGGCTTCTGTTCGATCAGATCGCGCAGACACGTGGCGTCTACCTCCTGGACGAGTTCGACGCGATCGGCGCCCGGCGCGGCGATCCGAACGACGTGGGCGAAATCCGCCGCGTGCTAAATTCAGTGCTCGCCTTCATGGAAGAGCCGAACACGACGGATAGCCTAGTGCTAGCCGCGACGAACCATGTCGAGATCCTCGACGAGGCGCTCGCGCGGCGATTTGATGAGGTGATCGAGTACAACCTGCCCGATCGTCAGGCGGCACGCGCGATACTTGAGCGGCGCCTGGGCAAGTTCAATCTGGCCGCTCGCTCCTGGGGGTCAATCGAGTCCGCGCTTGAAGGCTTGAGCCAGGGGGAGCTCGTT
>NZ_JADYVR010001391.1:0-380 GCF_020193935.1 Bradyrhizobium sp. NBAIM08
CCCCGACATGGACGACCTCGAGGACGAGCTCGTCGAGATGGTGGGCGCCGGCACCGACGCGCCTACCGAGGCCCCGTCCGCCGACTCGCCGGCCGACCCGCAACACCCGTCCCCGCACAGCGGCGCCGGCACCGAGCCCGACGGAGGGACCGAACCCGCATGAGCCTGGAGACCGATGACGAGGGCCTGATCCGGCTCCAGAAGCTGCTGGCGCAGTCCGGGGTCGCGTCTCGACGCAAGTGCGAGGAGCTGATGCTGGACGGGCTGGTCGTCGTCGACGGCGAGGTCGTCACCCGGCTCGGAACCAAGGTCGACCCGACCACGGCGGTGATCCGGGTCGACGGCAAGCGGCTGCCGCCGGTCTCGGCCAAGGTCTACCT
>NZ_JADYVR010001392.1:0-380 GCF_020193935.1 Bradyrhizobium sp. NBAIM08
CTACCTGGCTATCTGTACTTCTTTTTTCTATTTCGCCAGGGCTGGTAATGTCGTCTGTTTTTAAAAAGCACACAGAAATAAATGGATTCCTGAATGGCTTTACAGGCGTTCATAAGCTACGGGCAGCACAGCTTGAAAGTATCCTGGTTATTATCTTTCAGCTGCTACTACTTTGGTTTATAAACTGGGATTGGTTTGTGTGGATCCTGTTTTATTTAATACATGGCTTTGTATGGTCATCCCAGAATTACGTGAATCATGCCTTTAGTCCGAGGGACATCATAAATGGCGCACACAATCTAAAAATACCTATCTGGCTTAATATCATTTACCTCAATTTTAATATCCACCTGGCGCATCACCAAAATCCGAATATACCC
>NZ_JADYVR010001393.1:0-380 GCF_020193935.1 Bradyrhizobium sp. NBAIM08
CTACTGAGCTGACCGAGTGCCGCACCCGCCAACGCAGCGCCGGCTCGTCACTGACGCTCGGCGAATACCTCCTCGGGCAATGGATTCCCGCCAAGGAAGCGACCCTCGCACCGTCGACCCACGCCCGCAACGTCACCTGCATCGAGCACTACCTGCTACCCCACGTCGGCGACACCCCCCCTTCAGCGGCTCCGGACCGAACACTTCGAGACGCCGTACCGGCGCCTGCTTCTCACCGGCAGCCGGCGGGGCGGTCCACCACTCGATCGCCAAGATGTCAGCCGTCTACGAAGAGCTCCACCACCTCACCAACCCGGCCACGACCGAAGCCGTCGTTGCCTCAAACCGAGCCTCCGAGAAACCCAGGGCGGTTCAGGTCC
>NZ_JADYVR010001394.1:0-380 GCF_020193935.1 Bradyrhizobium sp. NBAIM08
GAATAGCACCTCTCCACGCTGCGCAGCCCTCGTGTCGTAGCTGCCGGCAGGCGCCTTCGGCACCGGCATGGCCAGCTGATAGAAGTGCAGAGCCGGAAGCTTGGCGGTGATCCGATCCTCCGCGTCACGCTTCCGTCCCCAGCCAGCCTTCGCCGCAACCGGATACTGTTTGGCATCATTGAGGCGCGCGTCCAGGAACGTGCCTTTCCCGTTCATCTGGGTGTTGGCGACGTACGCGTTCCAATAGGTGACCGTACCCCAGCCGCCCGTCCATGTGTGCTCGTTGACTCCGGCCAGACCGAAGGCCGACGGCATCATCGTCGCCGCGGCCTTGCCATCCGGCCGCATGGCCTTTCCATCCATGTTCAGCTCCGCGTCAT
>NZ_JADYVR010001395.1:0-380 GCF_020193935.1 Bradyrhizobium sp. NBAIM08
CACTACAACCACCAGGGTTACCACGAGAGCCTGGCCAACGTGACGCCCGCCGACGCCTACTTCGGCAGGGCAGCCTCCATCATCAAACAGCGTGAAACGATCAAGCGACAGACCATCGAATATCGGCGCTTGCAGCACCGCAAGCTCGCCGCCTAACATCAACCCCCAGACGAGGCCCGCACTCCGCTAATTTACGCCGCGAGTTGTGCCGAATGTTCTGACCACGGACAGTTCAGGACCAAGGGCACCATGCCGCGACTCCTGCGCAGGGATCTTGCATCGGGTTTTTATCAGCAAATTCGCTGTTCGCCAGTAGCGCCGCAGCTACAACGCAGGAATGCCTCTCACGCCAAGGCGGGTGACGTGGAAGTCTGGCGGAC
>NZ_JADYVR010001396.1:0-380 GCF_020193935.1 Bradyrhizobium sp. NBAIM08
CTTTAATCCACGCGGTGCTGCGAATGGAGTCAAAATAAAACCCTTCGCCAAAAGTGTCTCTGAAATCAAAACGCAGCTTACGCATCAGGGCATCTACGCTCAATAAGCGCAGCAATTGCCCGGCATGTCCGGTATTGATTTCGGTAATTTCGCCTTTACCCAGTTGAGTATGAATGATGCCATTCAACGTCGCTTCATCTGGCTGCCAGGGTGCTTTGCGCCAGTGTAAATCGTAATCCACATTAAATGACGACTGGCGTATGGGCGTCGTGACACCAAAAAATTCTGCGGCGGCATCAATTTTCTGCCCGCGCAGTTTTCCTTTCAGCGAGGTACGTTCATTCCCCGGATTATTAACCCATTCACCATCGGCAGTAAGC
>NZ_JADYVR010000014.1:0-151850 GCF_020193935.1 Bradyrhizobium sp. NBAIM08
TGTCTAAATCCCACGTGTTGCTTTGCCGAATCACCGCAAGCCGCTCTCTCGCTACGGCGCTCTGGAGGGCGCGCTTCGCGAGCGGCTTGCTCGGACCCGCGGGGTCCAATTCGCGCGACAGCTGGGGCGCTCGGTAACATTGTCATCTGAGGCAATATGAGGGGGCAGTTTTCCATGGCGCGCGCGACAGCGAGCCGACTTTGTCTTATCAGTCTGGCTCTGGCCTTTGGCAGAGCCAGAAAGCCAAACAAGCTCGGCCGAAGCTGTCTCGATGGGAGAACTCCAGCCATCTTGGGACGTCAAACACCACGCACCATGTTCGATGCGGAGCGCGTTTTCGTGCGATCGCCGTCGCTACTGTCGATCAGGTTGGCAGCAGCCATGTGCACTCCACGACAACATACTCCGGAATGCTGTCCAGCGAGGACTTGCCGACGGCCCGAATTTGACGCGTTTGAATGCCAACGGGCGATCGAAGCGCTTACCCCTTCTGGGAGTAAAGAGTCGGAATTCGGTGGAGGAACTCGCCCGGACCTGAACAGCGAAAATCAATGGGGCCGCGAGACGATGCAGTCCCGCGGCCTCGCCACCGGAATTTAGTGAAAAGACAGTTTAAGTATAAAATCCCTCAGCCGGTGTTCTTTCAGTAGAACACCGTGTTCCCGTGTTCCCGTGCTCCAACACTTGCCAATCCGGGCGGCTACGGGGAAACGCGTGCAACCGCAGACCAATGCGGCCGCGAGATCGATGAAAGAAGCCGGTAAAATTGACGGTTCGCCTGTCCTATTCGCCTGTCATAACGGGTGCCAAGCGTCGAAAGAGTGTATCAGCGAGCAGAAGCAGCGCTCGATGCTATGCGCTGTTTGTAGTCGTCGGCGTCGCGCGTAATGGTGATCCTGCAGGTGCCGTTTGAGCGCATCATTGCTGTTGCGCTGATTGCGCGATGTTCGTGCATAACTGCCGGTTGCCGAGGCCCGCTTCAGCGTACGGCTTCCGTTCGCTTAAACCATTTCCTCGGTAAGCCAATGTAGTAGCCGCGCATGCGAAGCTCTGCCTCTCATCTCTTGATGTGTTTCGCAAGCGGAACACACCACCGACACGATTGATTATTGCCTCACGCATCTCACGCGCATCGCGTGACGGAGACTTCGCGACGAACGACCTAGTGCTGACGCCAGAGGCCGCCACGCCAGCGGCCGGATCGGTACTCGCGGCTCGTTGCTGGGAAGTCCGGCCTTCAGACGGGCGTGTCGTAGGTGATGGGATAACGCTCTGGAAACGGCCCTCCTGCGTAGTCAATCTCCGCGGCGGGACGGACGCCCCGGATTTGCAGGATGCGGCGAACGATTTCCGGAACTTGGATGCGGCTGATCTGGTCGCCGAGGCAGGTGTGCATCCCGTAGCCCAGATGCATGTAGACCGACTCCGGCCGGTCGATCGCGAAGTTGGACGGCGCCGGCAGTTGCAAGCCATCGCGCATCGCCGACCGGGTCGAGATCAGCACCGTGCTGCCGGCCTTGATTGTCGTCGCGCGCAGCGAGCCCTTGGCTATCCGGTAATCGGTCCGGCAGTGGCGCACCACGAACGGATTGATCGGGTTGAAGCGCAGCGCTTCCCAGCAATAGCGATACATCAGATGGTCGTTGTTGCTGCTGGCGACGTCGATGGCCTCCTTCAGGATCCTCGGGCGCTTGAACAACTCGTCGAGCAGCTGCACGATGGCCGCCGATGTGGTCTCAATCCCGCCGACCAGTGTGCCCATCATATTGGTAATAATGCGTTCGTCGGCGAAGCCGATCGAATCGTCAAAATGGCTATTCAGCAGGCGGCTGAACACGTCCTCGAGCGGCGCCCCATTTTTCAGCTGCTCGCGCCGCTGCGGGAGCAGTTGTGTCAGATAGGCGCGCATCTCCTGCCCAGCGTCAATGTTGTCCTGGTGCACCTTCGGATCTTTGTCCAGGTTGTGAAACATGTCATATTGCGTCGCGCGCGACCAGCGGAACATCGAGGCCAGATCGGGGCCGGGAAAGCCGAAATATTCTCGGGTCAGCTGAATGGGCACCAGGCGCGACAACGTGCTGACCACGTCGATCTGGTTCTGGGTATAGATCTGCTTTTCGACAGACGCATTGGCGAGGCTGCGCACCTTCTGGCGAATTGCCGGCAGATCCTCCATGCGCATGAAGGCGCGCATGATACCCTTGTCGCGCTGGTTTATTTCGGTGCAGTCGCGGCCGAGCATGAAGGGGCCGACCGAAGGGTCCATCATCGGCGCATAGGTGACGTTGAAGATGTCGGGGCGGCTCAGCGCTTCCTGCACGTCGGGGAAGCGGGTGATGAACACCGGCCCCGCGGCGCCCAACGCCAGGTTGGGCCTGACGCGCCGGATGAATGCGAACAATGCATCCGGATGTTTGGCGATCATCCATTTCAGGAACTTCGCCGCCGGCCCCTGTTTCTGTTCCGCCATTGCTGCCGCACCCTAACTCAAGAAAAGCTTCGCCTGGTCGGTCGATCCGGGCTTTCGTCCACCTTTCCCCCTGCGGGAGCGAGATGGTCTTCGCTACTGCTCCAGTTGGAGCTGACCCAATCAATTTCAGATCGACTTGAGGAACTCGATGATTGCGTTGCGCTCCTCCGGAGACAGCGCAGGGCCAATGACGCCCTCATGCTTCTCGTTCGAGAATTCGTGGCCGGTATTGCGATTGGCGGGCCTCGACGTATCGATGATGAAGTAGCCCTTGCTGTCGTAGGTCCTGCCTTCAGGAGCGACCGTCCGTGTCACGATACCGACGCGGACAGGATCGAAGCTGGGCTCACCGAGCAGGAAGACTTGTGGGCGCTCCGCAACCGGGCTGAGCAGATCGTAGATCGTCGGCACCGAGCCGTTGTGCAGGAACGGGGCAGTCGCCCATACGCCGTTCAGCGGACGCGCCTTATAGCCGAAACCTGCCGCGAGACAGTTCGGCCGATCGCCTTCGATCTCCGCTTGGACCGTCCCGGTCGACCGAAGCCATTCGTCGATGCCGGATTGGACCACGGCGCCGAGCGCAAGCGCGTAGAGTTGCATCGCATGGTCCGAGAGGTGGATCGTATCCAGCGTGTTGTCAGCCTTCCGTTGGCAGACATCGATGTCGAGGCCGAGTCCTGGGCTGCTCTGGCCCGCCCTGGCCAGTTCGCTGCCGGCGGTGTCCACGGTGCGATTGCGCAGCACGTCGCCCTGGGCCGGATCGGTGCCGATATGGCTTTGCTTGATGATCTTGACGTTGAGTACGGATTCCCTCGTCTGCTTCTCCTGCCCATCGCGACCGCGCCAGCGGATAGGGCCGAAGTTCTTCCAGAACTCCGCGTCCGGGGCCTTGCCGTGCACGATGTCCGGCGTCAGCGCTGGAAGATGGCAGCCGCTGCAATGTTTGTCGTAGAGTTGGGCTCCCACGGCGGCCTTGGCTTTGTCGATCGCAGGAAAGCTGTCGGGCCAGGCTGGCGCATTCAGTCCGGTGAAGGCTTTCGCCACCAGCGGCTGGTCCTTTCCAGCGAGCTGTTGTTCGATCCAGTGCAGATTATCGAAGGGGATGCTGCTGGCAAAACGTCCCCCCTTGGGCGGGGCGGTGAGGTTGAGCTCCGCCGAAACCCCCATCGCCTCGCCGGCATTGCGCACCAATGGCTGCATAATCGAGCCGTCGTACTGCACCCAATCGAACCATGACGATGTCCAGATGTGCGGGTAGCTGACAGGGGCGTTGAGGTTGACGTAGTTGCCGTAGCGCTTGGGGTCGAGTGCGAACACCTGGTTGCCGATGCGATTGAGCGCATCGAGGCGGGTAAACCCTTCCGTGACGTCGATCCCAGCGGGCTGATCGATCAGAGCACCAAGTATTCCATCGAGCTCCTTGGACAGTTGGACGCGTGTAAGATCGCTGTACTCGGTTCCTAAAACGCGCTTCGCGAACCGCCCGAAGCGACCGTCGAAGAAGGGTAGCTTTGCCGACAAAGCGGTCTGTGCGAGCGCAGCGCGGAGCGCATTTGTCAATTGACCGAGATCGGTCACGGCGGGGCCGCCTTCAATGACATAGCGCTTCTCTTTGAAGATCAGTTGGCCGGTATGGCACGCGGCACAGGTCAATCCAACGGCAGTCTCCTTACGCGAAAGCCCGCGGATCGACTGAAACGGCGAATATGCAAAGCCGATCGGCAAACCGTACTCATTGTTCTCGCTTTCGGCAGACTCTATGAATCCAAACCGCAGTAAATAGCGGTTGTCAGAAAACCGTTCTCGTTTGAAAAAGGGGATAGCGAAAGGCGAGTTCAGCGGCGCTTCCAGGGCGAGAAACCATGACAGCGGGATCGGTAAGGTCTGCGTGCCCTGGGCTTTATGATGGAATCGATCGGCGTCTTCGGCGTTCCAGCCCTGATCGAGCGAAACCTGCTCGCTCGCGGAAACCGGTTCAGGGAGACCAGGCGGCGTCAGAGCTTCGATTGTCGCGCCAAGCTGGGAGCTGGTCATGACTGCGATCAAAGCAATGATCACGATGATCGCCAGAAGAGCAAGAAAGCGTCGCCACCAAAGGCGCCGAATTGCGCTGGCAACTGTCGACATGGCTCCCCCGTGTCAGCGAACGGCCTCCAGCAGAGAGCCGTGCAAACAGTAATACTACAACTACATGATCTTGTAGGCTTACCCCCGCTGTTGACGTCCTTGAGACGCGATCACTATTCTTTCTGACGTCACAATCGGTGGTCTGTGGAATGGGCGAACTTGACCGCATAACAAGAACATCTAGAGCGTTCGGACGAGCTCTTGTTCGAGCCGCCATCCCATCCTCGCGATCGAATTTGCAGTGACGTTGGGTCCGCTGTGGGAGATCGGGGGCTGTAATCCGCGGGAACGCGAGCGAACGGAATCGGCCGGGCGCCTGAGGGCAATAGGCTCGCACTCGGAGATCAGGCCTCCGTAGGGCGCAATGACCATGAGCATACATCCGGCCACGCCGATCACGATGATGCAGACGGCGAATTCGAGCCAAGCAACGCGGCTACCATTTAACGGCTTCGTTTTGCAAGCACGATGACGGCGTGGCTGACCTGAATTAGCAGCATCGGCGTCAGGCTGTAGCCCGCGACAATGCTCCACATCGTGAGCGTCGGTGGCAGACGTGGAAGACCTCTGTCATCGGCGGCCAGTAGAGAGGGACTGCGAGCAGAGGGCCGTACAGGCCGAGCGCAGCCAGACCCATGGATTGCGCGTGAACTCGTTGAAAACGGTACCGGAGCGGCTGCTGCGCATGGCGACGACGCGCCAGAGTTGTGCGAATGCGACGGCGAGGAATGTGGTGGTGACTATGGCCTCGCCCGTCCAGCCGGGCCGAAACCGCCAGTGTCCCCGCGGTTCTCGCGCTTACGAAGGAAGGCCTCATATCCCTCCGGGTCAACCTCCTTCAGGCGGTTCAGCGCGCGCTTAGCTTCCAGATCGGCGGACTTGCTATGACGCTGTTTGATCTTTTTACTTTTGCTTCCATCTCTGCGAGCTGTCCCGTTGCTGTTGGTACACTCTCGGGTATTGTCTCGAGCTTCGCGCTTGGTCGCGTCTCTTCGAGGCCTTCGACGCACCGATTGGGATGACGAGATGCTGCGGCTCGAATTGAACGACCTTCTCGAAGGTGGGTTTGAGCCCCGCTCGACGATCTGCACGAGGCCGTCCAGGCGCTGCTCGACCATCCGCGGCGGCGGCGGCGGCGGCTCCGGCGGCCTGCTGCCCGCAGGGCTGATCCAAGCGACCAAGTTTGCATCGTCGCTGTTGAAATGGTTGAAGTCGAGTCGACGTCAGCATCGTCACCTCCGGAGACGTCGGCGTCGCGGCACCGGAAGCTCTGGCAGTATTCCGAGAACGGCACGATCCCCGGCACCGACGACACCTAGCAAGGGATCGACTGCATGGCCCATCCTTCCGCGCAAACGCTCGGGTACCCACGCTAGTAGCCGTGTGCGAGCAGTAACGCCGTCGTGGTCTAGCTGCTGTTGTTAGTTGGTAAACTCACCGCCGTTTGTCGTGCTGGTGATTGCAACGCCGTTAACGCATGTTGTCAACAGCCGTTAACGTAAGCGGATCAACTTTCCGGACACGATGCAACCGCAGGCATAAATACACGTTCGTCTGCCTATTTTATAAGGCAGGCCGATCGTCGCAGCCAAAAACCTTTCCGAACATCGAATAGCGGCGAACAAGCGTAAACATCGACACGCACTGCTTTTGGCGACAATCAAAACGACCATCGACTCGTGCTCGTGACGATGACGAACGATGGTCAATCAAGCCACATCGGCATGGGATTCTGAGGAGGTGTCGCTTCTGCAATGCATGTGGAGCGCGGGCCACTCGGGGTCTGCGAGGGGTGGCGATGCGTATCTCGCAACGCCATCATCGGCAAGGTCAAGCGCATGAGAGCTCGCCGAGGCCAAGCAACGCAACAGGGACAAACGACGGCAAAGTCAGCAGCAGTCGCTATCGACTTTGATCCGGCGCTCGTGCAGGAGATGCTCGCCAAGATCGATGGCTATCACGCCGATCTCGCATCCGAACGCGGTTCGTCGATGGCGCGGTGTCGCAACATCCGCGATGTCGATCAGCAACGTCTACAAGGAAGTCAAAGCGCGGAGCTCATCGGCAACCCAACCATCGGCCGTCGCCCCGCGCGAGGGCAAGCGCCTCGAACACCCGCGGCAGCCGCTGACAGAGCACGGAGCGGTTGTCGCGGCAGGCCTTGTGGCCCAAGGCGCAAGCAATCCAGCTCTTGCCGACGCCGGTCGGGCCGATGATGAGCAGGTTCTGATGCCGGTCGATCCACTCGCCGGCGACGAGCTTTTGGAACAGCGGCTTGTCGAGCCCGCGCGGCGCCTTCATGTCGATAGTCGATCCAGTCCCAATTGATCTTGCCGGCGTGCTGAACCAGTTCGTGCTCCATGTTGATGACCTGCTTGAGCCTGGCCCGGAACAGATCACCTTCGTCCGTCGCCTTCGGCTTCTTCGGTCGCATCGGCTCCTCCCGGTACGAGCGCCGAATCATGCCGTGCGATTCGAGGGAATCTCAAACTGCAAATTGCAGGTTCCGAGCTACCGCACTGTCAAAGCCTGCAATCACAAAATCGCCGCAGCCGAAAAACAACGACTCCAGATCAGCCCCTTACCTGTTCTTCACGGACGACTAAGGAGGCACGGATGAATCGCTCCATGAGTCAAAAACCAGGCGCACGCTTTACCGAGAAGCAGGGCCATTATCTGGCGTTCATCTATACCTATTCGCACATGTCCGGACGGCCACCCGCCGAATCCTGCATCCCCAGAAGCATCGAAGTCCTTGTGCCGCCAGAAAACTTGCCGATCCTAAGCTGGCCGGTATCAAACCATCAAGATCACTGTGACGAGCCACTAGCTAGTTTCGCCCTCACCTCGTGGCAAGAGGTTAATCGGATGCGTGTGGCGAGAATAACATCAAGCCGAAAGAACACCGAATTCCAGAGTACGCCTAAAGGTTGCCTGGAAGATCGGCGCGAACGTTTGATCCGCGCCTTGGCGAGTCCGAGCCGTCACGGCGCAGGACAGCGCTTCTCTATCCGAGCGAAGCCGCAGCGTCCGCTGCCTTAATCAACTCAGGTGATATTTATTGAGTAGTTCGCCAAGCTCAGTCGCTTCAATCTTTTTTAGAATGAGCTCGCGCAGGAACGCAGGTCCCGGGATCTCAATTTCATTGCCGTCGCGCAGTCTACCCATTGCTGCAAGCAGCTTGCGAATATCATAGGTCGAGTTGAATACCTCGGGCACGCCACGTTCAATCTTGAGGAGGATATACACGGCTTCCATCGCGGTCCGAACGGAGTATTCCGTCGTGAAGATACAATCCCGTTCACCCGACTCCGCGAACTGGCCGATGAAGGCGAAATTGACCGCATCTTTCGGCACAACATCTGGCCGGTCGCCCGCCTGCCGCGGCATGAAGAAGGAAGTGACGTAGGGCATCATCACCGGGACCGTCTTGGCGGCCCCAGCGGCGAGTTCCGGTATACTCGCAACCGGCACACCGAGGTGATAAAGCCATTCTTGCGTGATTTCCTCGCCCGTACAATCTTGCATCGGTTTCCTCACGTAGTCGCCGGCTTTATCGACGAATAGCGAATAGAGCCAGACGACGACTTGATCGCTGGGCTGGCGCTTGAAATGCGGCTGGCGATTTGTGGTCCAACTGAGCAACCAGCTCGAATCTTTCACCGTAACGATGCCTCCTGTGACAACCCTGCCGCTGAACGGATCGCGTTTGGCGATCTTGCGGATGTATGCTGGAATGCGTTTGTCCAGGGTCGTGATCGTCGCCGATTCCCATTTGCTTGCAGGAATATTGCCGCAAAAGACATTTGGGCGTCCAAAGGCCGCATCTTTGGCCGCAATACGCCGCCACAGATCCCAGGCGGGCGCCGGTCCTTCGTTGAGCCTGGCGGCCGTGTGATGGTCCCCCATGTCCGAGTTTTCGGTCAGCGACCCGATCGTCATGAAAACAAGATCGTCGGCGCCAATAATGAGACTGCCCTCAATGCCATTCTCCAGCCAGCGGATGGCTGTGGCTTGCTTGCGGCCACGCTTTATGTCGAAATCGATATCGGTGACTACGACCCCGTAGCGAAAGTTGACGCCTTGCGCCAACAGCCATTTGGATAACGGCAGAACGAGCGATTCATATTGATTGTATTTGGTAAACTTCAGCGTACTGAAATCCGGCAGGCCGCCGATATGGTGGATGAATCGATGCAGATAAAGTTTCATCTCGAGGGCTGAATGCCATTCTTCAAAGGCGAACATGGTCCGCCAATAGAGCCAGAAATTGCTGTTGAAGAAATCTCTCCCGAACACTTCGTCGATGCGCTTGGTCTCCATCTGCTTACGAGTGGCAAGAAAAAGGGCAATCAGCTCTTTCTGGGCCTGTTCGCTCAGTGTGAATAGGCCATCGGTATGGGCATCCTGCCCCTGCTTCACCGTCGCCCGCCGTAGTGTGTAGTTCGGATCATCCTTGTTCAGCCAGTAAAACTCATCGAGCACGCTGGCGCCTTCAAGTTCGAGCGATGGGATCGAACGAAACAGATCCCAGAGACACTCGAAATGATCCTCCATCTCTCTACCACCTCGAATCACGAATCCCCTTTCCGGATCCTGACAACCGTCCAACGCGCCCCCCGGAACCGTCTGTCGTTCGAGGATGGTGATACGGTCGCCACGCATCTGCCCGTCGCGGATCAAGAAGGCCGCGCCGGAGAGCGCAGCCAACCCCGAACCAACGAACCATGCTGTCTTGCTATCCACGCCGGCGGGTTTGCGGGGCCGAGCAAAAGCTTCGTAATTTCCACTGGTGTAATACATCGCGACATTCCATCTCGTTTGATGTGACAATCCGTCCGCTGATAGTCAGAAGATGTTTTCGACCGCCTGACACTTCTGCGGGACGCCGATCGTCAGACCGCCATCGACGACGATTTCGGAGCCGGTAAGATAAGAGGACTCGTCGCTAAGCAGGAACAAGACTGCCTGTGACACTTCCTGCGGCTCGGCTGGCCGCCCGAGCGGAATTGGAAAACCGGAAAGATCGATGTTCTCTGTCATCCGAGTGTTGATGAAGCCCGGATGGATAGAGTTTATGCGAACGCCGGACGCGGCGGCCTCCAAGGCAGCGGACTTCGTTATGCCCCGCACGCCGAACTTGGAAGCAACATAGGCGTGAAGCCCAGCACTACCCCTCAGCCCCTCAACCGACGAGATGTTGACGATCGAGCCTCCGCCCGCGCGGCGCATGGCAGGTAGGGCAGTCTGCATTCCCAAGAATACACCGGTGAGATTGACAGCCAGGGTCTTCTCCCACTGCTCGAGCGGGAACCGCTCGATGGGAGCCATACTCGCGATGCCTGCATTGTTGACGAGGCCGTGCAGCGCGCCGAACTTGCCCTCCGCAGCTGCGATCGCCTGGGACCATTCCCCTGGCTGGGCGACGTCTTGACGCACATAGATCGCGGATGGGCCAAGTTCGGCCGCGAAAGTCGCTCCTTCATTGTCAAGAATATCGGTGATCACGACTTTCGCGCCCTCGGCTACCAGCAGGCGCGCATGAGCGGCCCCCATCCCTCGAGCCCCGCCGGTTACCAAAATGACTTTTTCGCTCACACGTCCCATAACTCTTGGTTCCCTCGATCAGTGGCGGTGCAGGGGTTTTCAGCATCAAAAAGGATGACGGGCGTGTTGATCAAAATGGTTGAGAACGAGCATTGAAAGTCGGGCAAGCCAAGAGTTGCGGTCTGCACCACGCCCCGGACTCTTGGCGATCTGCCCTCTGCTACGTATCATCTTTGATTCCTAAAGCCTGTGCGCAGTACCCGTGTAAATTGGCGCTAAAGCACTTCGATAACGATTTCACGTCGCGAACATGCTTCCGCCGCTCAGGCGTTAGCCATCCTTTGGATTGTTGCATTGGCTTTGCCGAACTACCCCACCTTCTAGACGCCGACAATTTGCGACCGAATTTCCTCCGGTTTCGGAGATAGGATCGGTACCCGCGAGCGGAGCGATACCGGTGCCGAACGGTGCTGAGCTCCTTGTGGATCGAAAAGTGGGGCGCAGAACGCATGAGGTTCTCCTAAGTCTTGCGAATTGGAGTATCCATTCCGTGCAATCGCCGCGCCGAGACTCTGATGGGAAGTCAGCCTCACGTGACTCTTGCACAGGCGCTGGAGGTCTTCCGACTCACCACCGAGACGGCGATGTCAGGGCCTGCGTTTTCGACCATGCGAGCGATAATGTTGCGCTGATCTGGTTTAATCGAGACACAATGGCGATAGCCATGCTGTTGCGAAAACTCGTGAGAGAGCCTCATCGACTTTCTGTCCGGATACTTGATCATGTCGGGCTTTCGACATCGCGTCGTCAATCGGACAAGCGAGGAAGGCAACAGAACAATAGTCGAAAGTTGTCGGGTCACTCGTACCCAATTTGATGTCAGCCAATGAGCCGTATAAACCGCACGAGGTGCCTGGCATCGACGTTGCATAACGACTGATAGACAAATAGGAATCACCCACTCGCCTTGACGTCATCATCGGTGAGCACGCTCCGCCGGAATGGATGCACAATCAGGCGCATCCGGCAGCACAGGACAGCTGCCGGCTTCTAGAATGGAGAAGGTCAAGCGTGTCGGATGTTTTCGGATCGTTTAATCCGGCGGATTGAGGTGCAAGGCGCAGAAACGGCACTGCGGCCTCGCGTAGCGAAGATCGCTATCACCGGATCGATGTGCCGTACGGACTACCGAACCCACATCGCTGCCAGCGCAGTACAGTCGCTTCAGGGGCGCTTCAACAACCGGAGAGGCGCGGTGAGATGAATAGCTCAATCTCCAACCGCGCGAATTATTCTGAGATCAAGGAGGATGCGATGCCCGACGTCAAAGGCATTCCGCTTGATGCGCCTCTTTACCATGGGGGCAAAAATCGTGGCACTGCGTTTCTCGGCTGCCAAGCCATAAACCTTATGTTCAGCGTGGGGCACGAGGCGAATTGTTTATTGCCGAAGGAGCTAGCACCTGCAGCAAACCCTGCAATCGCCATTGTGGGGGTCGCGAGCTATCGCTCAAGCACTGTCGGGCCATACTTGGAGTGCTATTCAGGAATTCAAGTTCGTGATCCCGACGGTGAGACTGGCTACTACATCCCTTACATTTACGTGACGGTAAATGATGCAGCTCTCGCCTCGGGACGAGAGGTTCTTGGTGCTCCAAAAAAGCTGGCGCACATTAGACTGATCAGAGAAGGCGGTCTAATTCAGGGTACGCTCGAGCGTCCGAAAGGCAAGCGCCTGCTGACCCTTACCGCTCAACCAGACGAGCGCATGAGCTCGGATTCGCGGCAGATGTATTCTGCGCGGACGAATTTCTACTCGGTTCGGCAGCTGCCGTCCATCATTGAGTCCGGGAAGGGAGAGGTCACGCAACTCGTCAAATGGTGTACGGACCGAACGTTGCGACGCGACGAGCGTGGCGAAGAAGTTCTATTTACTGGACCAACCTCCCTAACTTACGACTCCCCCTCGATTATCGATCCCGTGCACAACTTGACAGTTGGCCAAGCCCTGCTCGGCACATACGAGGAGTATGACGCAAGGCTCGAGGCCATTGATATCCTTTCGGAGGAATCAAACCCGGTAAACAGATGATCGACGAGCTTGAAGAATTCATCCAATCCTAAATTGCTGCCAGGGCTGTCGGTTTGCCAGCTGACGGGCGGTATGTGGGGTTCACCTCCTCCCGGCGACTCATTCTGGAAGATGGTCGACAAGGCCGGCTTCAAGACCCACGTCTACAACAAGAATAGCGGCAATAAGGAGAAGAAGGCCGACGTGGCGATCGCCACAGCCATGATGGATGGGCGTTCAACATCATCGACAAGGACAACGACGATATCCTGCTGGTTGCCTCGTCAGAAGCAGACGAAAGAGCTGCGCCGGACATGTCGGCTACGGGCCGATTTTGTTGCAGAACTACCTTGAGGAGCGGTGCGAACCGTGATTCCGTCGAAGTGAAGCGGCTATCGACGGAGAGAATCGATGATGGGGCGGCGCAAGGGCGAGCAGGGTCATCTGTTCTATGCGTTCGACCTCGAGGCCGTAGTGCCGGACGACCATCAGGTTCGGCAAATTGCGGCAGTTCTCAATCTGTCGTGGGTGCGCGTCGAGCTTGCGCCGCATTACTCCAACACTGGCCGACCATCGGTCGATCCGGAGCTGATGATCCGGATGCTCATCCTTGGCTACGTATTCGCGATCCGCTCGGAGCGCGCACTATGCCGCGAGGTTCAGCTCAATTTCGCCTATCGCTGGTTCTGCGGCCTTGGCATAGAAGACAGGATCCCGGATCACTCGGCATTCACGCGCGCCCGCAACGAGAGATTTCGCGATCATGATGTCTTTCGTCACGTCTTCGAGCGCGTCGTCGCTTCGTGCATCAAGGCTGGCCTTGTCGGCGGCAATGGTTTCGCCGTCGATGCCAGCTTGATCGCGGCGGACGCCAATAAGTGCCGCTCGACGCCGGGCGATAAATGGAGCCACGACATCGACCCGATGGGGGCTAGGCGCGCCGTTCAGGACTATCTCGCCAATCTCGACGATCCAGCATGGGGTGTGCCACCGACGTCGTGCCGAAGTTTGTCGCGCCGTCCGACCCAGCCGCGCAGTGGACTGGCGCACTGCGCAACGCCGCGTTCTTCGCCTACGCCGACAATTACCTCATCGACATCAGTTCGGTATTATCATGGATGTCGAAGCGTCCCGGGCGATCCGCCAATCCGAGGTTGGCGCATCCCAAACGATGATCGAAAGGACTGAGAAGACGTTCGGCATCAAACCCGACTGGCTCGTCGCGGATACGGCCTACGGCGCGGCCCAAAATCTCCACTTCCTGGTCGATGTGAAGGGGATCGCGCCCCACATCCCGGTGATCGACAAGTCACAGCGCGACGACGGCACGTTCAGCCGCGACGATTTCATCTATGACGAGGCGCGCGATCAATATGTCTGCCGCAGCGGCAAGATCCTGCCGCGCACGCGGACCACGCGGAGATGACGCTATCTCGTATTTCTCGCGCGTCGCCGATTGCCGCGACTGCCCGCTCCAAATCCAAGTGCTGTCCAAACTCGCCGAGCCGGAAGCCGCCACGTGCACGAGGCAGCGCGCGATGTCGCCCGGGCTATCGAAGACACCTGCCTACGATCAGACCCGACGAGATCGCAAGAAGGTTGAGATGCTGTTTGCGCACCTCAAGCGGATCCTGCGGTTCGACCGCCTAAGACTGCGTGGACCGGCCGGCGCGCGGTTCGAATTTACGCTTGCAGCAATAGCTCAGAACCTTCGTCGCTTTGCCAAGCTGGCGCTCCATCCACCCAACACGGCCGCACTATGCGTTGCGTAAGTGCGTCCGTCGCGTTGTTGCGTCAGGCATCAGTGCCCGGCCGTCTCCGCAGCCCATGCCGGGCAGGCGGCCAAGAGATCGCGAGCCCAAATTTTCAGATCTCAGCCCGGCTGAGAGCGTCGATCCTACCGACTTCTGCAACAAAATCGGCCCAAAAGCGCAAACCCGCATTTCTCTGCAGCTCGCTTCGCCCGCCGCAACGTGCTTTCAAGAAAAACGACATAGCAGTTGACTCTTTCTGAATACACTCTCCGATGGCGCGGACTTGATGATGCGCCTAAATGGTTTGCGATGCGCAATACAGCGCGACGCGATATAGCCGCGGGGAGGCAACATGGGGAACACCCTTGTTGTACACGCGAAACGTCTGCCTCAGTCTCAGAAAGCGCGACGGGCGGCGCAGTATGTCCGCATGTCGACGGATTACCAGCAATACTCGATTGAGAATCAGGCAGTGGTCATCGCGACCTACGCCGAACTTCACAAGCTAACCATGGTCCACACCTATCGTGACGAGGGAGAAAGCGGCCTCAGAATCGAAAACCGGGGGGCCTTACCGAACTGGTTGAAGACGTGCAATCGGGACGCGCTGACTTCGCTCATCTGCTTGTCTTCGACGTGAGCCGATGGGGACGCTTTCAGGACGTTGACGAGAGCGCGCACTACGAGTTCATCTGCCGCAAGGCGGGCGTCCAGGTTGCTTATTGCGCGGAGCAATTCGACAATGACGGAAGCCTTCTCGCTAGCATCATGAAGAATATTAAGAGAGTGATGGCAGCTGAGTTCAGTCGGGAACTCTCCGCCAAAGTTTTCGCAGGGGCAGTCCGACTGACGAATCGCGGCGATGATCAGGTCTCGCACGGATTATTACCACCTTTTAGGAGCGTGCCGGGGCCCTCAGATGCCGGCTTTTGCCGGCCGCGTTGCTCAAATGCATAGAGCGCTCCCTACGGGGCGCTCTAAGATCGTCAGTTACGCCTTCGGCAAACTGCCGGCGCGCAAGATGGCTTCGCATCTTGCTCGGACGCTTTGATGCTCGGTGCGCATGTGCATCGAGTAGATTTCCTCAAGCCCAAGGAAGACGTCTTCAACCGCTCCGGAGCCGCGTGCATTTTCGAGATCCTTTTCGACCCGTGCCAAAATCTTCAACTCTTTGGCGCAAGCTCTGTCTGCCTTTTGTTTTGTTACCGTTTTCACTGTCGTTTTCTCCGTCGATCTTTCTGAGATCGAGATAGTCGTCCGGAGCCAGAAATAAGCAACGACAGGCGCTCCCTCGCGCCTTTAGGCTTGCGCCACTGGACATACGCGCGAGGACGCAGGACTCTGAGGAAAACGATTACGCCTGCCGCACGAGGTTTTCTGGACCTCATCGCGACAATAGGAAATGCGATTCGGCCCTGTCAACGTTTAAGTTGTATTGTTTTTTATAACACGTATTGAACCATTAATTATATCGACACGCAAAGGTGCACCGTGTTTGAATCGCGCGATGAAGCGCAGCTCAAACCAAACTCGCAGATGTGGACGGAAAGCGAAGCTTTTCAACTGCTGCGTTGCTCGACGAGCCACGTGAGACATCTGCGGCTCACTCGTCAGCTCGGGTGTTATCCAGGCCGCCCCGGCCTCTCACAAGCCGATCTGGAAGTATACGTCGCGGCAGTGAAGATCATCAGAGTTCGAATGCCCGGAACAGCCAAGGGGTACGCCGTCGTACCGTCGCTTCGGCAAGGTGGCGGACCCACGCGATACGGTCGCCTTCCATTCGATCCGCCTGCCGACAGAGCCAAAGTCAGGCTTCAACATCGGCACCCACCGGAGGGCCGCTGCTTCCGGATCGGCGCTTGGACGTTCTGCGGTATGCTTCATGCGACGGTTAGCCGGGTGGGCACTTTAATCGGCGGCCGTCGCGCGACCGCCAGCTCCTCCCAGGCGGCCTGGACGCGGGCGCGGGCCGCGTCGAATATCTCGGCAGTGCCGCTCCGCGATCCTCCTCTGGCGAGCTGCTAGGCGACGATCGGTCGGGCCGAGGAATAGTGATTGTGGACCGCGGGCAAAGCCTGTAGCACCATGGTAGCGACGCGGCTACGTTGGGACGCATGACGGGCGGGCGCGTACAAGAGGAACTGATTGGCTGCTCCGACTGCGGCGGCAATGTCTCGTTTTCGGCCGTCGCCTGCCCGCACTGCGGCTCGCGTGAGCCAGCCGGTCATTATGTGCAAAGCTCCGAAGAGCAACGCCTACACCCGATCGAAGAGCTGAACGATCAGGCACTGATCGGCATGATTGTCTTGTGTACAGGTATCGGCTTCTTCTACGGCGCGGTGATGATCGGTCCCGGTGGCGCCGCCGGCTATGGCCTAGTCGGCGCTATCATCGGCGCATCGGCCGGTTTCATCATCAATGTCAGCCCCCGGCTGTTTGGATGATCCTGCACCGGTCACGCCGCCGACACAAACACCGGGAAATATCCCGGTGTCACAACCAATGATCGCGGGGAAGCCAATGCCGCCTCTCCTCAATCCAGTTCTCGCCAATCTAGCGCCCTCTGGGTCCGACCTTACCGTGTACGATGAAGAGCACATGACCACGTATTGGCGCCTGCTCGACGCCAATGCCGAGGGCGCTGACTGGCGCGAGGTATCGCGGATCGTCCTTGGTATCGACCCAGACCGCGAGCCCAAGCGGGCCCGGCAGGCATTTGAAACCCATCTTGAGCGCGCGCTCTGGATGGCCAACAGCGGATACCGTCAACTGCGAGGCGGGCCTTCGAAGGCTCCGTAACGGCAGCGAGCGCGGACAGTCTCTCGAGCAAAACGGCCGGCGGAGGTCATCCACCGCCGGCCATCTTACGCTGCCTTGGGCTGGGGGGCTGATTAGGCAGCGATAACCGTGGCTGCAAGCCTGCCGAACGGCGGTTAATAACCCACTAACCGATTCGGGCGGGCTCCGGATCATTCGAAGGCCGCATATGGGCGGACTTGCGTCTTCAGGCGAGCCCCCTTGTAATCGGCATTCAGCGCAGCATGGACCTGGGGCGGCCAAAATGTTCGGATGGGGACGATCAAAGAAGTCGGTTCTGGCCTCTGCCGAAAAGGCTATAGGCGATCTCTTCGAACCTCTGACGCTCCTGTCAGCCCTCGACAGGCTGCTTCCGCTGTACCTCAAGGAAACCGATGAAGGCCGGTTGGTTTACCCTGCCTGCAAGCGTGGACTGGGCGACACCGACGGAATGTGCGTGCCATCTGGGAGCACACGCGGCTCGAAGCCTGCCGCTACGTGATGATGGTGCCGCGGCGCGACGTAGATCTTTTGGTCAGCGCCGTCCGCCAGGCCGAAATGATGGATGCCTTTCTCAGGCAGGCTCCGCACGAAGAAACCGTCGCCGACTTCAAGGGCGTTCCTGTTGTCGATTATCCAGTTGCGATCATGGCGGGCCTGAATTGGCTCGATCATTGCGCCTTCATCGGCGGCGTCGACCCTGACAAGTTCAGCCGAACGAGACGAGACTTTCGACGGCTCGTGGTGCTCGCGCAGCAATGGTGGGCGATCGAAAACGCTGAACCGCGCTGCTATGAGATGCTTGCGAACTGTCAGGTCCCGCCGCTGATGTTCTATCTCATGTGGCAGAGCTTCACGCGCTTGGCCAAGGAGATCGCGATTGCGGCGATATACGGCTCCTCGCTCGATCGCGCCATCGAGCTTGACCGGCAGCATCTTCAAACGACGCTCGGTTCGCAGCCCGACAAAATGCAAGCTGCGCTCTCTGCTCTGAGCGAAACCGCAGCCAGATTAAAAGACGCTTCTGATCCAGACGACTTGGGCCGTCGATAATAGCGCCGCGGCTCGCGCGCTTAGATCAAGGGCGAAACGAGCTCGACTGGGCAGTCAAATCTGAGGCGGTGCAGGCGTGATCGGCAAGCCCTTAGTCGCGCTTCAGCTACCAGATATGCCCCATCGCCAGACGAGGATGACGCGCGGCGCAGAAAGCTGGGCCTCAATCTACGTCGCCTTGGGCTTCACGCTTTCAATTGACGGGACGGCGATATCGATGATCCCTCTGTTTCCTTGGAAGCTTGCAGTTGACGTCGTGGTGCGTCGCTCACGGTTCTTCTTTTTCTCAATAGCGGACGGTTTCAGAACAAGCTCTTGGGCTGGAAGGCCAAGTAAGAACAGAAGGCTCGCTAAGTTTGCTCTGGGATTACTTGTGGCTTTGCCGCATATGTGGGCTCGGGCTTGGTGGGTGAGCCACTCCTTCGATCGGCTTCTCGCCTACGGCGGCCTTCGCCGCCGGTAATCTCCAATTTATCGAAACCACGAATTGCTTGGCAGGAGGACGGCTATTTTGAGATCCCGCACTCGTGCTTGGCGACCCAAGTCCTTGGTGTCGGCAGCGAGCTCATCAAGCTGCGCAAATGTTGGCTTAACGCTTGCTGCGGCCTTCTCCCAATGCGACTGGTCATCGGTTGCCAAGGCCGTCCATACATGCATCCGAGTTTCAAATACGCGCTATTCGATGCGCTCGTCTTCGACCACGTGATCTTTTTGGCGGACCACGGTCGCCAACGATCCGCTCGCGCTTCGGGAGGCATGGATCGTGTAGCCGCCAATTGCTGCGGTCATCAGAAGGAGAAATCCGAAACCAACCATCAGCCGACCGGCGATTTTGACATTTGCAAGCACTTGCTATGGCTCTCTGCTAGCGGAAGGTTGCCGTGCTTAGAATGCTCGCGTGCAGCGACCTGATCGCCCGGTGAAAACGTCAGCTATAGACAGGACGATTTCAGTTTGGCGAGTTCGAGGTTGCGCTCAATCAGATCGAGACTGGTTTCAAGGTTGGCCCTAGCTGAAGCGTCGCCAATCTTTTGTATGGCAGCTCGTATCTGACGATGAGTCTGCTCCAGCGTGGCGATGGCATGATCAATCGTGAGCTTGGCGTTCGCTTGAATGGATTTAAGCCGTGGATTTGGATTTGCACATCGACCGGAATCACACGCCATCGGGAACGGCACCACCGGCGTGTCACACTTGCCAAGGACGGTCGTTTCTGCTGCTTCACGAGTGGCCCGCACCGGCGCACTCGGTCGACGAAACTCCACAACATTGGGCATTTCGAACCTCGATCAAAGCGCATCCAAAATCACGCGCGCGCAGTCATGCTGATAGATCCGCGCGCGAATGGAATTACATGAGCAGCAACGCTTGTTGGTTCGGGTTGTAAGGCTGGCCCAGTTAATAAACTTCTATAAATGCGGGTCGTCCGCTTTGCCCGCAACAAACGATCGACGGCATACATCCTGTAACATTTGCGGGATGCAACTTGAAGCACGAAGCTGAATTCCAGCGCCCGGCCATCGAGCCGCGCAGAAAATCCTCAAGGAAGGCGGCATAAACGCACCGAGAAAGGAATACATGATCTCGCGTACACACTACTTGGGTTCGAGCGTCTGATCCGGCCGCAAAACGATCGCACAAAAAAAGTTCGTTGCCGACAGGCCGTCGACGAAGGCTGTACGTCAACCGACAGATTCAGGTTCGAAGTCGGCGACCACTTTCGAAGCAGCCCGAGGGCCTGGCAGTGGATGTTATCGCGTACGTGCTCATCCCTTTCACACTTTCGATAGAGCGGTGCAGACACTTGGAGAGAGCAAATCGCCCAATTGAAGTCGCAAACGGAGTCCGCGAAAGAAGTACCGTGTGCAAGCTTCGCACTGCGGCGGGTCCTCTTTCAGCCCGCGCGACTAAGGCGGGCCGTTGGCGATCGCCCGAGAGGATTTTATGCGCATGTAGCGCCCTGCAAGAGCATGATCTTCTGCCGAGCCGGCTGATAGATTACATCACGTGATACAGAAAATGTCACGAGGCACAGCAGCCCAATCGGCCAAGAATGGTCAGTCCAGGTAACCCCAACCGAGGTTAGCCAATGCAGAAGCCAACACGCTGTCCCCACGTCGACGACGGTGCGCCGTCCGGTGCGCTGCTTACCCGTTACGATGAGGGACATCTCGCCACCTATTCGCGGATGCTGGATGCCGACAGGGAAGGGGCCGATTGGCGCAAGGTGTCACGGATCATCCTGCATATCGATCCCGAACGCGAGCCAGCGCGTGCTAGGCGCGCTTTCGACAGCCATTTGGCCCGCGCGAAGTGGATGACCGAGTATGGTTACAGACAGCTATTGCGTGGCGGTGTTACGGGCCATGAGCTGAGCGACGGCAAGCTGTCGTGACCACAGTTGGTCCGCTGACCACCAATGACGGCCGGGGGTCTTTCTCTATCCACCCGCCCTTCCATCTCCGTGAGGCTGAGCGAGCTGAACTCGGCATTCTCTTAGCCACGACCTGACAGGAAGCGACGGCGCCTATCGGCGGAAGGCGCCGATCGTGTTGCGCCGCGATCCCAAGCGTGAACCAAACGATGCCCACAGAATGCTTGAGCTCAATTCAATAAAACAAGGCAGCCGGACGGCCATTCAAAAATGCGGGGTTATCGCTGATGACTTAACGTGACACCGAGTTTCAACGCCCTTCTGCCGCAACGCGGCCGCGCTCCGCTTCAACAGCTTTGCGATTTCCGATACGGGTGTTCGCGCCCTTGAATTTGCTTGGGGAGTTTGACGTCGGTCGGCGTGTAAGCCTTGCGCTTTAGCCAATTACATCTCGAATAGCGTCAAATTGCGCAGCACGCGGTTTGGTTGATCAAGTGTGAGAGACCGGCAAACAGTGCAACCATTTATGAACGGAATGGACCGCGTCGCCAGCCTCGGCATTGGATTCAGTGAGGACGAGCTTGTCGGCTTAAACGACGAGGCTGCCGTGTTCGCCCTTGCGCACGTTGGCCTTATGGTCCAGCGCCTGTTTGAACGTCATCCAAATCGGCGATCGGTAGCCTTTGGTTACGGCTTCCGGTCACAGCATGTGAACATTGATACCTTGCTACGGGATGCCATTGGCGCCCAGGGGCCGCGCGATATGCCCGCTGTCATTACCGGCATTCCAAGGCTTGATCCAGGGTCGCACGCCGTCTTCGACCTCGCGGACGATTTGGTCGGATGCGTTGACAGATGTCTGCGTCCTTGTCGTTGCCTTTCATGGCTTGAGGGTTGCGGCATGCAACCGACTAGCCGCGCGGCGATGAGCGGGGGTAGCGGTCAGGGTAAAAAAGCAGGGGGGTTGCGACCCCGGATGCTTGGTCCGGGACTACACGGCCCGTGCTTTTTGGCCTTGACAGAGGGCCGCAGGCCCCTCGACCAGTTTCTCGGTTCGGAACATCGCACTTCTCCTTGTGCGGCGAGAACACGGACTTTCATCTAAATGGTAGGCGATAGCCAGTGTTTTAACCAATCGAGGAATGGCAAGCTTCGAGACATGAAGCCTCGTGCGCTACTGGCCTGGAACGTCCGTCGGATCCGCATCAAACGTGGCATGTCGCAGGAACGATTGGCTCGCACGGCGGGGATCGATCGTTCCTACTTGGCCGGTCTTGAGCGCCAATCGAAAAATCCGACGATTGATGTTCTCGATCGCATTTCCGAAGCGCTCGGCGTTCATCCGTCCGATCTCTTTGTTGATCCGTCGAGCTGTGCGAGCATTCTCAAGATTTCGCCCCGGCCTAAGCGGCCGCGTCTGCTTCGCAAGAACGGGTAGCATTCATACGCGACGGGAGAGCAACACAAGCCATCTCGATAACGCGACGCCGGTCGGCAGGATTATGCAGCGCTCAGAATGTTTTCCCATGAGGCACGTCTCTTCGAGAGGCATAGCGCGAAGCCATAATGACTGCACGAAAATATTTTATCTAATCCCTACAGGTTCTTTGGCCGAATCGACGCAAGCCGCTCGCTCGCTACCGCGCCCTGGAGGCCGCGCTTTGCGAGCGGCCCGCTCAGACTCGCGGCAGCTGATTCAGGAGACACTAGGGTGCGCTTCGGTAACATTGTCATCTGAGCCAATATGAGGGGGCAGTTTTCCATGGCGCGCGGCACAATTACGATAACACGCACGATTGTGGTCATACGATTTCTCGAAGTGAGCACGACAGATGTCGGATGCATGCGTGCCTATTCCATCCTTCCTATCTGGCACATAGAAGCGCGCCACGGACTTTCTCCAATTTTGATTTACGGAATCACGACTACGGATGGATGAGATCTGCTGCCCTCTCTCCGATCATAATAGACGTTGCGTTGGTATTCCCAGCGATATGACGAGGAAAGATGGAGGCGTCCGCAACCCACAAATTCTCAGTACCTCTCACTCTGAGAGAAGGCGTGAGAACCGCACGATCGTCTGTTCCCATGCGGCAAGTTCCGACGGGATGAAAGAAGGGGACAGTCGCTTTCCGAATATACGCTTCATCTGCCTGCCGCCCGGCCCCTGGTACGGGTGCGTCCCTGAACTTGACGACATGAGAGCCGAACGGAGGCATAGAGCAGATCTTCCGGACCCAATCCAATCCACGCATAACTCCCTCAAAATCATCAGGATGTTCAAGCAAGCGCGGAAAGATGGCGATTGGAGCGAGAGGATCGTTCGATGTCAGTTCGAGATGACCCGTGCTCTTCGGATAATTGACGTTCACGAGGATGGTCACCAGGTTAGCTCTCGGGGTTTTCAGCCTTCCATTCTCCTTGGTGAGGCCGAACGGGAAGAGGTGAAATTGCAGATCCGGCTCAGCAAGCTCAGGAGACGATCTGAGAAAGGCGAGGACTTGCGCCGTCGGCACGCTCATGAACCCCGACCGTTTGAAGACCCACTCCGCCAAGGCGAGTGCTCCCCTTACCGGATGCGACAGTGCATTCGCGGTCTCTACATCGAGTTCGGCAAGGACATACAGACCCGGGTGCTCCATCAAATTCCGTCCAACCTCAGGACTTTCCACACGGGGAATAATGCCATGTTTTGTGAGATGACGGGGATCACCGACACCGGAAAGCATCAACAAGTGCGGGGAATTGATGGAGCCGGCCGAAAGAATGACACCCTTTCTTGCGACGAAATCGACATCTTGTCCGCGATGCGTGGCGGCAACGCCCCTCGCGCGCGTCTTGTCAAACAGAATGTGGCGAACGATCGTCTCGTCCAAGAACGTCAGATCACTGGCTGATAGCTTTGGCCGTATGAAGGCCTCGAAGGCCGAAAGCCGACGCCCGGCGCGCGTCGATCCTTGGTTCCAGGCAACTCCCTCGTGCGAGGCACCGTTCAAATCCTCATTGAAGGGAATGCCAGCGGCTTGAAAGCTATCGATAAACTTTTGTGAAATGGGGTGACGCCAACGTAAAGCTGAGACCCGTTGAGGTCCGAGCCCTCCGCGAAATTGATTGTCTCTGTCCTCATCCGCCGTCTCCATTTTTCGGAAGTACGGCAACACGTCCTTCCATCCCCATCCTCTGTTGCCCAGCGCCTCCCAAGCGTCATAGTCCCGCGCGGCCCCGCGGATGAAGATCATCCCATTTATGGCAGATGAACCTCCCGGCACCTTGCCACGAGGCCAGTCCTCGACCACGCCGCCCCTGCTCGGATCTGGCTTCGTCTTGTAAGCCCAGTCGTACCGTCTATTCCCGATCGTATAAACGAGGGCACCCGGAACATGAGACAGATTGAGACGCTCCTTCTTCCCGGCTTCCAGCAACAGGACCGATTGTTTTCGCTCAACCAATCGCGCCGCCAGAGGACATCCCGCACTTCCGGATCCTACGACAATGTAGTCAAACTCCATGCTGTTCACTCTCCGAATAGGAGCGCCATTGGATGGCCGCGCAATCCTGCAAAGTCATTGATGGTGCGGGTCTATTTCTGTCAGATGGCAAGCAGCCAATTCATCGCGTCCGCGTGCCGCGAGCGGCGGATCATCAATGGCGCACTTATCGAGCGCGAACGGGCAGCGTGGTCTAAAACTGCAGCCTGCTGGGATGTGGATTGGGTTGGGCGGCTCACCTTCCAGGAGGTAGGTCTCAGCCTTGAAAGGACGTTCCTCAACCGCCGGTACCGCGCTCAAGAGCGCACGGGTATAGGGGTGTCTCGGCTCGATGAAGGTGGTCCGATTGTCAGCCAGTTCCACCAAGCGCCCCAGATAAATCACGGCGATGCGATTGCAGGCTCGCCGCACCATCCCAAGATCGTGTGAGATGTAGATGTAGGTAATTCCGCGTTGGTCCTGAAGCCGCTGAAAAAGGGCGAGCAGCTTGCGCTGCTCGACCTGGTCGAGCGCCGATAGCGTCTCATCAAGAATGAGCAACTCGGGATCGAGAACGAGGGCCCGGGCGATACTCACACGTTGACGCTGCCCGGCGCTCAATCCGACCGGAAGTTTGCCGAACAGGTCGAGAGACAGTCCGACTTCCTGCATGGTCGCCGCAACCCGATCGCGGATCTCGGAACGCGACAACCCTCCATGGACGTAGAGAGGTTCGGCGATGGTTCGCCCGATCGAAAGATGAGGCGGAATGGAGCTAAACGGATCTTGCAGGAGAAGCTGGAATTTCCTTCGGAGCGCCAATAGGCGCTTGGCCTTCATAGACGCGATATCTTCGCCCATGAACAAGATCTGCCCTGAATCCGGGACCTCCAGGCGGCTCAGGAGACGCGAAAGCGTTGACTTCCCGCACCTCGATTCGCCGACGATCGCCAAATTGTCACCTCGTCGAACGTCGAACGAAGCGTCCCGCACCGCGTGCACGAACTGGTTTGCAAACAGCTTGTTTCTATCCCTCGCGGGATAAATCCGGCTGACGTTTCGCACCGACAGAATGACATCATTTGCGGCAGGTGACACCTCATCTGCAACGGCTTCAGTCGAGCTCTGCCATATGCGGGGGATGTCCGCTATCAACTGCTTTGTATAGGCATGTTGCGGAGCCGCGAGCAATTTCTGAACGCTTTGCGTCTCGACGACGCGGCCGCCTGCGAGAACAAGAACCCGGTGCGCGATTTCGTTGATGACCCCGAAAGAAGATGAAACGAACAGAATCGCCGTCTTGAAATCCCGCTGCAACTCGCGCAGGAGCCGAAGGATTTGAGCAGCGACGGTAACGTCAAGAGGTTGCGTAATGTTGTCGGCGACCAGAAGGTCCGGGTTCGTCACGAGCGCATCCACGATCAGGGCGCGTTGCATCATTCCGCCGCTGAACTGGAACGGAAACTCCTCAAATCGCTGTTTCGCGCCGGGCATCTTTACGGCATCGAGCAGGCGTATGACACGTCCCTCTGCCTCGCCGTTGGAGATATCAGGCTCGATGGATTTGAGTTTTTCGACGATTTGCCGGCCAACCGGAAGGGTTGGATCGAGAGCACTGGCGGGATCGGAGCCTATGTAGGCAATCTTGCGCCCACGGAGCGCCTGCATTTTTGCCCGGGGTAGTCTCAGAAGATCGTTGCCGCGATAACTGATAGCGCCCGATTCGATTTCGAGTGGGCTGGTGACCCACCTGACAAGCGCCCGCGACAGCACCGTCTTTCCCGAGCCGCTCTCGCCGATGATGCCGAGCACTTCGTTTTCACCGACACTCAGATTGACGTCGGTGAGCACGGCGCGCGTTCCGCGCGGCCCGAGATCAAGGGTGACGGTCAGATTGCGGACATCAAGAATGTTGACCGGCGATATCATTCGAATCCTAGCAAGATCTTGTTGCGAGATCGCTCGAGAGCTCCTCCCATGATGTTGATGCAACAGAGTGTGATCGCGAGCAGGAGGCCTGGCACCGTGGTGATCCACCAGGCATTCAAAATGTACTTCGTGCCGTCAGCGATGATGGTGCCGAATGTCGGGGTGGGCGGCTGAATGCCGATCCCGATAAAGCCCAGCACAGCCTCGAAAATCATCATGCGGGCAATGTCCAGGATTGCGACAAAGGCGATCGGAGGCAAGATGTTGGGCGCGATATGAACGAGCAGGACCCGCGCGTCTGAGGCGCCGAGAATCTTTATCGCTCGAACATATTCTTTGCGGCGCTCGGACAGGGTCACACTGCGCGCTACGCGAGAATACGCCGGCCAGCCGGCAAGAATCAGAACAAGGATGATGGCCAGCGGAGTGGGACGTGAAACGCCGAGAACTGTGATCGCCAGAATGATCGCGGGAATCGACATCTGCGCGTCTGTGATCCGCATCAAGAGCAAGCCGGCCCATCCGCCGAAATAGCCTGAGATCATGCCAATGGCTGAGCCAAGGATGAACATTCCCGCAACGCTCGTGATGCCGATCAGCAGGGCATTCCGAAGACCGATGAGGGAGCGGGTAAACAGATCACGGCCGAGTTGATCGGTGCCAAACAGATAAGGCCAGCTCGAGTGATCCAGCAGTGCCGGTGACAGGAATTTCTTGCTGACATTGAATTGGGTCGGCGACAGATTGAGAATGTAGGGTCCCAGGACAGAAAGGATGATCAGCAGGCAAAACAGGGCAAATCCAATCCTGAACTCAGTTGTTCGCCATGCCTGCACGAAGATGCTGGCCGCGATGCCGCGACCTCGTGTTGCCGCAGGGCTGTCGGTCCTGGCCGAAAGTTCCGTCGATGCTAGTATTGGAGCCTCCTGTCGATCGCCATCGCTGCAAAGTCGACGAGAATATTGAGCATCACCAAGGTCGCACAGGCGAGGATCGCGATGGCCTGGATAACTGGGAAATCCCGTTGGAAGACCGCGTTGATCATCAAAAGGCCAACGCCGGGATAGTTGAAGACGTATTCGACGACGAACAGACCACCAAGCAAAACCCCAATGGCCTGTATCCCGAGTACATTGAGGACGGGGATGCTCGAATTGCGCAGCACGTGCGCGACAATCATTCGGCTGCGCGAGAGACCGCGAATCTCACCCTGCGACACGTATGGCTCGACAAGATTTCCGCTCACCGAGACCGAGACGGACCGAATGAGGGTCGGAGCAAGTTCGATCGCGAGAACAATGGCGGGCAAGATTGCGTAGCTCGGCCCCTGATAGCCGATCGCCGGCAGCCATCCGGCCTTGGCGGAGACGAGAAAGATGAGAACGAGGGCCAGCCATACATTGGGAAGTGAGACCAGGACGGAAGCCAAATGCAGTGCAAGCCGATCCGGCCATCGTCCTGATCTCAAGCCCGCGGCTATGCCGATCGGGAGCGCGATTGCCAAGGCAAACAGGAATGCAAGGCCAGCAAGGAGCAGGCTGAAGGGTAGACTGGTTGTGATGAGGCCCAAAACGGATGCACGGTTGGCGGCATCGAAAGTCGAGCCGCCTCGCGAGCCGCCAGTGCTGCCGCCTTGTGCGCTTCTGACGAAAGAGCTCCCGAAATCCCCCGTCAGGATTTGCGCGACATAGCGGCCGAATTGAACCGGGATTGGATCCCTCAGGCCCATATCTTTGGCGGTCTGCTCTGCGACAGATACTGACGCCATTGGCCCCAGCATCATACGCACAGGGTCGCCGGGAACGACGCGCAGCAGCGTAAAGATGAGCATCGTCACGAGGACGACCAATACCAACCCTTGTGCAAGGCGCCGAGCGAAAAAGTCGAGCGCAAACAGCATGTCGGCTCCTGGCCTCCCAAAGACTTTTGCTGCGGCCCCTTTAGCTCAGGTCCGCCTTGCTCAGGTCAATCGGCCCGTTGGGGAAATAGTATGCCCCCGTCAGATTCCTGGCTGCGGCATGGAAGGTCACGGCGGAAAAGAGCGACAAGCTCGGAACCTTGTTTGCGAGAGTGGGAAACGTCTCATTCTTGAAAATGCTGCGGCGCTCTTCCGGGTTTGTAGCGGCGCGTTCCTTGTCTAGCGCCGCGTCAATTTCCCGGTCGTTGATCCCAGTGATCAGCGCGGCGCTTGAATGCCAGTTCGGTCGAAGCACGAGATCCGGCTCCGGCGATCCGGTCATCCAGCCGACGTCGCACATGTGGCCCTGGCCCTGGCCGTCAGCGCGGCGATAGATCGCCTGCTCCCACGCGGCCGGTTCAAGAACAGTCAGGCGAACATCAAGCCCCTGTTCTGCGAGCATCGCTGTGATCAGCTCGCCATACTCTTTCGTCTTCGGATAGAACCCGATCGAGGTGATATATTCGAGTTGCGGCAGCCCCCTTCCCTTGGGAAACCCTGCCTCGGCGAGAAGCTTCTGGCAGGCATCCGGATCGAACTTGGGATAATCAGGAATGTCCGTGAAGCCGAACTTGGTCGGCGAAATATAGCAGTTAGACGGTGTGGCCGCCTCGCCCATCAGCGACAGGATTTGATCGCGGTCGATGGCGTGGCAAACTGCGCGGCGAATGCGTGCGTCGTTGAAGGGAGGCTTGTTGCACCGGAAGTGCAAATATTTGTTTTCGGTCGTCAGCGCCCTGTGGGTGGTGACTTTCGGGTTGCTTGACAACGAGGCGTATTGCTCGGGCTCCAGCCGTTCGGCAATGTGATATTCGCCGTTCAACAGGCCCAGCGCGCGCGTGTTGGCGTCCGGAACGTAGGCATAGACGATCCGATCGATCTTGGGACGTCCGCCGTAGAATTCATCATTCGCTTCGAGGCTGTTCCTGTCTCCCTGCGTGCCCGCATATTTGAAGGCGTTCGTGCCGTTCGGGCGCTTTTGGAGGAGCGCGGGATCGGCAATATCCTTTGCCGACAGGATTGGAAGGAAGCTCGAAATGAACCAGAAGGCAGACGCGGGGTAGCCGTGTTTTTCGGTCTTCAACCGGACCGTCAGTTTGTCGACGACCTCGACATCAACGCGGCCCGGATAGAGGGCGGATGCCGGGCGCGCCGGATTGGAGGCATACTCCATGGTCGCCTTAACATCTTCAGCACCGAACTCCTTGCCATCGTGGAATTTGACGCCGTCCCGAAGCTTGAACTCCAGGGTGTGCGCATCAATCAGCTTCCAACTGGTGGCGAGGTCCGGGGTCAGCTCTTCAGACTTACCCTCCCGCATTTCGCAGCGTGTCAGATGATTGAATACGAACTTTTCTAACTTCAACTGCCCCAGGGTCGTGTGAGAGGTCGGATCCCAATTGCCGGTGACCGCGCCCATCGACGCCAGCACGAGGGTTTTACTTTGCGCCGCCTTCGCTGGGAGCGGTTTGAGACCCGCTCCGCTAGCCACGGCAACTGCTCCGGCTCCTGCAAGCAACTCTCTCCGTGTTACCATTTCGGGTCCCCTCTTCTTGGGTTAGACGCGCAAACAGCGCGCTTGATGAGCGCTCTCTTCACATAAATTGGTCCAGGACCGCGCTTTCCAGCGCGATGCTGATCTGCTTCATCTCGCCCGCGAGCTGATCAGGCAGGCCTGCGCGAACCTTCGTGCCTTCACGAAGAGCGCAATTGCGCGCAGCAGCGCGGCTAGGTGATGGTCCGCCGACGACGCTGTTGAGACGAATGTAACTATGGCCCATGTCACAACGCCTCCGTCCTTCAGGCAACGCGGTAGCGGTTGATCACACCTGGATCAGGGTCGAGGCCAAGCCCCGGCCCCGTCGGCACGGCAACCTTTCCATTGACCGGAAGCGTAGCACCGCCGTAGATCTCGGCCTCGAAGTCGCAATAGAGCCGCTCGAGCATCGGGACTGATCGCTGCGCCGCATTGAGGTGTATGGTCGCGACCTGGCCGGGGCCGAAGATTGCACAATGCGGCACGAATTCGATTGATTCAGCCTGACAAAGCGATGCGATCTTCACGAGCTCGGAAATACCGCCAGCTTTCGCGACATCAGGCTGCGCAATGTCGATGGCCCCTGCGGCGATCATCGCAACAAAATCATGCAGGCTGCCGGCATTTTCGCCGGCGGCGATGTGGTGCCGCCCGGTTGAACGAATGCGGGCCAGCCCAGCATAGTTCTCTGGTGGCCAGACCGGCTCCTCCAGCCAGTACAGATTGAGAGGCTCGAGAAGCCGATCGTATTTGAGCGCCTCCGCCACCGGCCATGGGCAATTGGTATCCAGCATGACGGCGGCCTGCGCCCCTGCGGCTTCGACGGCGGCGTGGATTTCGTCCTCGGTGATCTCGTGCAACTTGATGTAACGATATCCGCGCTCAATTGCCTGCCGGGTGGCCCTGACGACATCGGCGCAATTGCCGTAGCGCATCAGACTGGCATAGACCTCGACTTCGCTGGCGAATGCACCGCCTAGCAATGCGGTGAGCGGCAGTCCGGAGATCTTGCCGAGGATGTCCCACAGGGCGATGTCGACCGCCGAGACGCCATAGATGATAGGGCCCACGCGGCCAAAATTCTGGAGCCGGAATTCCACATCATACTTGATCTTGCCGATTTCCAGGGCGCTCCTGCCGATCACGAGCGGTAACACGCGCGTCTCGATCATCGCCTTCAGCGACTTGTCCTCGCACCGCGAGAAGGCTTCGCCCCACCCCACGATGCCCTGTTCGGTTTCCAGTCTCACCAACAGCGTGTCGAACTGCAGTTTCGGCGCTCCGCCGAAGCTCCAAGGCGGCACTCCGCCGGATTCGAACGGAATCGATACCAGGATCGCATCCGCCTTTACGATCTTGTGAGAGGCGGCTGACGACGAAAGGCGCTGCAGACCGGCGAAGCTAACGCCCTTGGTTTCGGAAATGCGCAAGCAAGGCCCCGCTCAACTGCCGATTGTCGACAATTAACAAACAGCACGATTTCTCTGGTGTCAATGGCGAATGTTCGCCAATATCTGCCGGGACCTCAGAACGAACATTCCGCGCAAAACGCGGTTGGAGGAAAAATGGCTGCTAAGATCATCTCGGGATTGGTCGAGAAGCGGAGTTTGGACCGTGCGGCTGCCGATGTTATCCGGCAGGCGATCACCAGTGGCGCCTTGACGCCAGGAAAGCGACTGACAGAGACCGAACTGTCCACGGAGCTCAACCTGTCGCGCAGCACGATACGAGCGGCGCTGCAGCGGCTGATGAGCGAGGGCCTGGTGAAGCAGAAGCCTTACTTGGGCTGGGAGGTCGCGAGCTTGTCATCCAATGATGCATGGGAGCTCTACACACTTCGATCCAGCCTGGAGAGCCTTGCCGCGCAGCTCGCTGCCGCCAACCCGAATCGGAGGCAACCGATCGAGGCGGCTTTCGAGGATCTGAAGGCGGCCGCGAAAAGCCGCAACCAGAAGCGGATTACTGATAGTGATCTTGCGCTTCACAAGGCGATCGTCGTCCTTTCCGGGCACAAGCGCCTCGCCGATCACTACGGGTTGGTCGAACAACAGGTTCGGATGTACATGGCTTCTTCGAACGCAATCCTCGAACGGCCCGAGATGGTCATCTCAAACCACCAGAAAATGATCAGCGCGCTGCTCAGGGGCGATGCAGCCGCCTCCGAACGTTACGCCCGCGAGCACAACAAGACCTCAGGCCAGCTTCTCATTCGGCACATACAGGAAAAAGAGACGAAACAGACCAACAAAGCGACTTCGCGCAAGCTCTAGGGAGGTAAGGCATGCGCAGTCAGCGACCGCAAAATTCGCGCAGCCGGCTGGGCCGGATCATTCGTGACATTCGCGGCAGGATCGAGGAGCAGCCGTGTTGGAGGATCGGCAAATACAGCGACAACCCGTTGCCTTCCAGGTTGCAGATGCCTTGCGTTCAGAATCGAGGTCCCCTCCCGTTGATATCGGTTACCAACCCAGTCCCCATGCCGAACGTTGCCGGAATGATCTGCCAGGCGATAAACGGGCCTTGCTGATCGGCCTAAGATCTGCCGAGCGTACGATTGAAAGCCGCGGATCGTCCTCAGCCACCTGCGCACTGTGCTCTTGATTGTCCTCTGAACAACGGACGCAAAAGCGGAAGAGAGAGAGAGGGAGAGGGAGAGAGAGAGAGAGAGAGAGAGAGAGAGAGAGAGAGAGAGAGAACGGAATTTATCAGACGGCGAGTAGCCTGTAGTTGTCTTTTTCTCTCAAGCACCTAAGGATTGAAACAACCTCGGTGCTGGAATACGTATGCCGGCCGAAGTCGGAGGAGCTGACGCAACACAATTTATGGAGGGGCAAGAAAACACTTGGCCCCAAAACTCACCATAGGGCTTTGAGCGTGGCTGTGGAATTTCGAGATCTACGCTGGGCGATCGCTGCGTCCCAGCATCGAAGCATCCGTCAAGCGGCAGAGACGCTTAGAATCAAGCAGTCGACGCTCAGTCGCTGTCTTCGAAATCTCGAACACACGTTGGGCAGCAAACTATTCGAGCGTACCAACGGAGGTACGCGACCAACGATGGAAGGTCGAGAATTCCTCGAGGATGCCCGGCGCATCGTAGGCGAAGCCGAAGCAATGGCCGCTCGCCTCAAGACCCGCTCGCGTCGCGAGAGTGGTCGGTTGACCATCGGGATCCACACCTCCCTGTCAGCCGGCAATCTCCGAGCCACCCTCCTCGAGCACCGGCACCGCTTTCCCGATGCCGATAGACAGTTTGTCGACGGCGCGAGCGAGCATCTCATTTCGGACCTCGCCAGCTCAGCCATCGATGTCGCTGTCGTGGCAGATCCCAATCCGAATTGGAGCGGCAAGTCATTGGTGCTCTGGAGCGAACGTGTTATTGCAGCCCTCCCTGCGAAACATCCTCTGGCAAGTCATGACGTAGTTCACTGGGGCGAACTGCGGCGCGAACCGCTTTTGATGTCACAGCGTGGCCCCGGACCGGAACTCCTCAAGCTTCTCATCAGCAAATTAGGATCTTCCGATCCTTGCAAGCTGCTTCGCCATGATGTGGGGCTCGACCGGCTTCTTTGCATGGTGGGCATGGACTTCGGTATTCTCCTCGCCCTGGAAAGTGCGACTGGCGCGACTTATCCCGGTGTCATCTTCCGGGAGGTGCATGATGCAGAGGGGCCGACGCGGCTAAGCTTCCGCGTCTATTGGCGGCAGTCCAACGGCAATCCATTAGTACGTCCGTTTCTCGACTTGATTCGCGAACGCTATCCAGATCTTTCCGCCGACCCGGGCGGGAGTTGAGCAGCACTTCGCCGGGCCTTCGCAAAGGAGCGGTCGGTCGCCATGAAACGCTCGGTCATCGGCGCGATCAATTTAGGCTCGGCCGGCGTCGTAGCACCTCAGCTGCGCGTCAGAATCTCGGCGTAGCTTTTGAGATCCCTGAAGACCGCCGCGGGCAGCTCGATCGTGGGTTTAACCGGTTTGTCATCTTCAAGCGGTCCTCCAAGCTTGAGCTTCGTCACTGTCTTCCTCCCTTGTACGGCGCGTCGTGGTATTGGCCGTATCCTTTGCAGCCACCCAGGGATGCTGGATCAGTAGTGTTCCGACCTCCAACTCATGGCTGACGGCGGTACTGTTAAAAAAAGCCAGGACGGCAACACCGGCAATCGGCGAAAGCAATGCCCTTGCACTCGCCATTCATCGTGGGTTCGCGCCGAAGCCGCCAACGATTATCCAAACCCATTAAGCGATTATGCCGCCATCGGCGATGGTTCCGTCGCTGACCGGCACGATGTCCAGATGGTCGTCCTTGCGCCGGCTCAGGGCGGCGTCGCTCCTGCTCGCTCCATCCGTCGCATTGGGCTGCGGCGTTGCCATCGGATCGGACCGACGGCAGCGCGCGCAAGCCGCTGCCTCCCGCGCGTTCAGGCCGGCGCACGCTGGCTTCCCCCCGCAGGGTCGCTGCGGTAGCGGCTGGCCGAGGTCTGGTAGTACTGCGCGCGGATGGCCGCCATGGCCTCGATCAACGGTCCCCACGGCGCCGGAAAGCGTTCTTCCGCCATCACCCGGTGCAGCATGCGCGTATGAGGCGCTCGATCACCAGCTCTGTCACTTCCGGCTGGCGTTCTCCAGCTTCGAGCACGCCCATGTCGTGCTCGGCGGCGAAAGCTTCGTCGCTCTGGTCGAGGGCTTGCAGAACGCCCTGTGGGCGCTCGGCGGCGTGCCGCGAGGGCATCGCAGCGATAGCCTGTCAATGTCGTTCCGGAATCCGGCAGCCGACGCGCGGGAGGATCTGACACAGCGCTACGCCGCGCCGCATCAGACATTGTCAGAACTCCGAAGGAACGCTTTCTAAGCTGGACAACAGCTGCCCGTCAGCTCGCCATCAGCTTGTCTGGGTATCCTCGCAGCAGGGCCTAAGCAGCCCGAATTGATGCGTAGAGACTAGCGCAGCACAGAAAGGTGAATCGTCGTGTATGATCGAATCAGTGGCTCATCCACATGCACTAGACAAGCTGACGAACCGAGTCAGTCGGTGGATAGCGGCAGCTTTACGGAAACACTTGCAGATCTCGCGCCTCAGTGGAGCTCACAACCGGGGGAGTTGCCTGACAAGATGGGGACCTGCTGCAGCAAGCCACATACCTCGGATGCAAACGTTCAAACTTCTAGCGCCTCCGACCCCAGTACATCCTCTCCAGAGAGTCCGGCCACCTCCTTGTTTGAATACAGAACGGCCGACCTGCGTGATGCGAATGTGGACGGGATCTGCGTTGGGCTGACTGCGGAGTGGTTCCGCAATCTTAACAACAGCCCATCAACCCGAATGAGTGCGCTCACACCCGGATCGCAAACGCATACCTCAGCGGCTGAACGGCAGCAGCAATATCAAAATCTCAAGGATCAGTTGCGGAGCAGGGGAGCAGGATCTTCTCAGGCCGACCTTCAGGCACAAAATACCATTTTGGAGGACGCAGGCTTGGAACCGGCTGGAGAAGAGAAGAGATTCGCATTCGGCAAGTCTTCGAACGTCAAGCGCATGGTGAACGAAATCAACGAAGATGGATCGAACCATTTGCTCAGCTTGTATTTCGCCGAAGGCGGCGCACACACAGTGGCGACGTCGGCCTCGAATGGAAGGACCACGGTTTTCGACCCTAACTATGGAGAATTTACTGTTCGATCAGATCCGGACCAGATGGCTTCATTGTTACAAAGCCTCGCCAATCGTTACAGGAATCCCAACGGGCAGCATTTGTCGACAATCACGACGCAAAGGATGCAGTGAGTTGGGCCTTCAGGCCGGTGGTGATTGACGCCTTCTGTGGGCGCGGATGCGTCGGCCGGACGGTCGCGGCGTCGGGGACCAAATCTGCGGCGGATAGCCGGCTGCGTGCCGGCTGGCGAGTGTGCCGGCATCGAAAGCGGGGGCGCCGGCCCCCCGCTATCCATGACGGCCGGCACAAATTGCAGTTCTGTTTCGGGTTGATATGCCTACCCGCGGGCCGGCTCGGGCGCCGACCACGTGGCCGGTCGACAGTCTGAAGGTATGGATGGCCAGCGAAGTGGCTGCTTCGGCTCATTATCGTCAACTGGATCACGCCGTAGGGGACGTCCTGTGTACCCTTAGAATCAGGCGATCGGCACGACGAACAGCGCGATCCCATCGCTCGCTCGCCCGCGTCTGCCAGGCAGAGGATTCCAGTCCGCGGCCAAATTGATGGTGTGTTTTCAACATTACGGAGCTTGTCGTTCTGCGCGCTGGCGTTTTGCTCCATGGAACAGAACGCGCTACTGATCAGATCGGATATTCACCAGTATCTCCCCGGAGACGATTTCGGGGTCCCCAAGATGGAGGTCATGCAGACTCGCTTGAACGATCTCCAAGACCTTTTTGTTCGCTGCATTGGCGCTTTCGCGACCCTCGAATATCATCACAGCGATACCGACGCCTTCACCTCCGTCGAGGACATAGTACGATTTGAATCCATGAGATTCCCTTAGGATCTGACCGATGCCGCTTTTCGCGCGGCGGGCGGCATCCGCAACCGAACGAATCTTGGTGTACTTGCGAATGACCATGTACATTGAATCACCACACATCTCATTTCTACCTTACGTATCAAAGCACACTGGACCGGCGCTAGACTAGGTCCTAGTTCCATGAATGAGCATGCGGCTGGGCAAAGCCGCGCGTGATGGATCCCAGAGGATCTCCTATGCCGGAAACGCGTTCTCGTTGGATTGTCCTACGCACAGATGGCGCGTACGATCGCACCGTGCGCGGCAGGCCTATCGCGATCATCTTGCTCGCGCTAAATGAATGAACGAGGAGCGCGAATCTTCTGCGCGCTAAAAGCACACGTTTCCACCAGGACCATCTTTGTACGCCTGCCGACGTTTGGATCGGTCCGATAGATAGAAGGGCGTGTCTCGAGTACAAGCAATGACAATTCGGCTATCCGGATTTTTCGTGTGGACTCGCGGGCGAGTTCACGTTTCTCCGAACTGACGTGCTTAGGCCGGCCGGTCCCGACGGACCGGGCGAGGAGCCCGGGTCGCCAGCGCCGGCCAAGCCGTCGTACCGCGCTTTCGGTGAGGACGTGATAGCGTCGCTTCCGTGGCTCATGGTTGCGAGTTCGGATCTTCGATGGCAATCTCGGAGGCGTAGGCATGGAAGTCCGTTATCTGATCCGCGGCTTCCAGCATTTTTCCCAACGTGGCAGCATCGCCGTAGATCGACAGCCGATCTTCGAAGGCTTGGTCGAGTGCTATTCCGCGCGCTAGCGCCTCGCTTTCGCCAGAGACCGGGTTTCTGCGTCCGAAGAAGGGGCGGAAACCTGCTCGACCTTGAATTCGATGCTGTCGTCTGACGGCGGCGTCTCGGCACGAAGTCGCGTCTCGACATGGCCGCGACGCGCTCGGACACCCGTCCTTGGATGGCTCTCAAAGCCGCTTCGATATGTTGGAGATCGACCCTGTCCTTGCCTCTCGGGCTCTGTTTCGTCAGGCGCAGTCCTTCGAGGTCGAGTACGTTGATCGGACCCCATTGCGTCGAGGTCCTCCGGACGTGCGGTTTGAGTTCATGGTAGGCCAGTCCGCATGCCGCCGGCAAAACGTCGACGACGAACTATCGATCACCCGGATCACGCCCGGGCCGCTCGGCGTACCGGCATCCCTCACCGTGAATTGGTCGTCGGCGATCTCGAAAGGCTCCTTCGCCGCGCCGTCCGGCAGTTCGCTCAAGGCCGCGGTCCAGCGTCGATTGTTTTCCGGGGTCGTGGGACGAGAATATCGACGTCACCGGTCTGGCGCGTCAGTGCGTTGAAGGAAAGCGCATAGCCGCAGATTAGCACGTTGGCAAAATAAGTCGGGTTGTCAACTTTGCCGTTGGTGCGGTAGCGGCGGATCGTGAAGTTGGCATCGAGGGCAAGGCCGGCCGCAGCAGCGCGCGTGCGTCCTTCGGGTCTCCCAGCAGCGCCAGCGCAGGGCATCTACGATCGGTCGCCATTGCGGTATTGGTAGCGCGGGCATGTGACGCTGCTCGGTGACGCCGCCCACCCGATGGTGCAGCATTTCGGGCAAGGTGCCGGGCAAGCCATCGAGGATTTGCTGCTGTTGCCGTGGTCGGCATATCTACACCGGCTTTTTCAACTTCCTATGAAGTTGGGGCTTGGGCTAAGCGCACCCGAAAACAAGGGGACATAATACGGCGTCAAAGAAAAACCCCGGCATTGGTGCCGGGGTTCTGTAATTCTCGTTTCGCGGCTGGATCAGAAGTCCATGCCTCCCATGCCGCCGCCCGGAGGCATGGCCGGGCCGGCTGCGGCCTTCTTCGGCAGCTCGGCGACCATCGCTTCCGTCGTGATCAGCAGCGCCGCCACGGAGGAGGCATTCTGGATAGCGGTGCGCACGACCTTGGTCGGGTCGATGATGCCCTTGGAGACGAGGTTGCCGTACTCGCCGGTCTGCGAGTCGAAGCCGTAGGCGTACTGATCCTTCTCGAGGATCTTGCCGACGATGACCGAACCGTCTTCGCCGGCGTTGATCGCGATCTGGCGGGCCGGCCAGGACAGTGCCTTGCGCACGATCTCGACGCCAGTCTTCTGGTCGTCGTTCTTGGTGCGCAGACCCTTGAGCTGTTCGGAGGCACGGAGAAGAGCGACGCCGCCGCCCGGGACGATGCCTTCCTCGACAGCCGCACGGGTCGCATGCATCGCGTCATCAACGCGATCCTTGCGCTCCTTCACCTCGACCTCGGTCGCGCCGCCGACGCGGATCACCGCCACGCCGCCCGCGAGCTTGGCGAGACGCTCCTGGAGCTTCTCACGGTCGTAGTCCGAGGTGGTCTCCTCGATCTGCGCCTTGATCTGGGCAACGCGAGCCTCGATGTCGGCCTTCTTGCCGGCGCCGTTGACGATCGTGGTGTTCTCCTTGTCGATCATCACCTTCTTGGCGCGACCGAGCATCTGCAGCGTGACGTTCTCGAGCTTGATGCCGAGGTCTTCCGAGATCGCCTGGCCGCCGGTCAGGATCGCGATGTCCTGCAGCATGGCCTTGCGGCGATCGCCGAAGCCCGGAGCCTTGACGGCCGCGACCTTCAGACCACCGCGGAGGCGATTCACGACCAGGGTCGCAAGCGCTTCGCCTTCGACGTCCTCGGCGACGATGACCAGCGGCTTGCCGGTCTGCACCACGGCCTCGAGCAGCGGCAGCAGCTCGTTCAGCGAGGAGAGCTTCTTCTCGTTGATCAGGATGTAGGCGTCGTCCATCTCAACGCGCATCTTGTCGGCGTTGGTGACGAAGTAGGGCGAGATGTAGCCGCGGTCGAACTGCATGCCCTCGACGACGTCGAGCTCGGTCTCGAGCGACCTGGCTTCCTCGACGGTGATGACACCCTCGTTGCCGACCTTCTTCATGGCGTCGGAGAGGAACTTGCCGATCTCGGCATCGCCGTTGGCGGAAATGGTGCCGACTTGGGCGATCTCCTCGTTCGAGGTGACCTTCTTCGAGTTCTTCTGGAGATCCGCGACGACGGCTTCGACCGCGAGGTCGATACCGCGCTTCAGGTCCATCGGGTTCATGCCGGCGGCGACCGACTTGGCGCCTTCGCGCACGATGGCAGCGGCGAGCACGGTCGCGGTGGTGGTGCCGTCGCCGGCCGCGTCAGCGGACTTGGAGGCGACTTCGCGGACCATCTGCGCGCCCATGTTCTCGAACTTGTCGTCGAGCTCGATCTCCTTGGCCACGGTGACGCCGTCCTTGGTGATGCGCGGCGCGCCGAACGACTTCTCGAGCACCACGTTGCGGCCCTTCGGGCCGAGCGTGACCTTCACGGCGTTAGCGAGGATATCGACACCGCGCAGCATGCGGTCGCGGGCGTCGACGCCGAATTTCACTTCTTTGGCTGACATATTGGTTTCCCTGAGTTGTCTTGGTCTCATCTCACCCTTGGCGAGACGCCCGGCAGGCGCTCCTCAGGGGTGAGCGGTGCGAGCGGTTGGTTAGGCGGCCTTCTTCTTCGAAGCGGGAGCTTCGAGCACGCCCATGATGTCGCTTTCCTTCATGATCAACAGGTCCTGGCCGTCGATCTTGACCTCGGTGCCCGACCACTTGCCGAACAGGACACGGTCGCCGACCTGGACGTCGATCGGGGTCAGTTTGCCGCTCTCGTCGCGGCCACCGGGGCCAACGGCGATGACTTCGCCCTGCGAGGGCTTTTCCTTGGCACTATCCGGAATGATGATGCCGCCAGCGGTCTTCTCTTCTGCGTCGATACGCTTGACCACGACGCGGTCGTGAAGCGGACGGAATTTCATGCAGCCCTCCTAAGCATTTGCACGAGTTAGAGATTTTGGAGTGCTAGCAATCGATGCCCGTGAGTGCTAGTCACGGGCCGAGCTGAGATAGGATAGGATTTTTGCGGGAGCAAGGGGCTCTGGCAGAAAAATAGGCGCTCAGGACGGTCGCCTGCCATCAGTCTCTATGGCTAACTGGAGACGTGCTCGGCTGAGGTTAGCTGGTATACCTGTCGCACGCCCAATCAAACCGGCAAGTCGCCAGCGCTCGCCCAAAACGTAGTGGCTACGGTCGGCTTACCAACGCGAATAGAGACCACGCCTTCCAGCCCGTCTTGCAGGCATGCTTGAACATATCCTGGCCGTCGATCTCGAAGCTTTCGCTGAATTGGATCGCCGTGCCAGAAATGATCTTACGCAGCAGCGTCTTGCGCTCGAACAACGTCACACTGCGCAGATCGCGACCGTTCAGGTATAGAAGGTCAAAAGCCACCATCACGATCTTCGTCGAGCGGCCTTTGAGTTCATTCTGAAGAACAGAGAAGTCGGTCGTGCCGTCGTCAGCCGGAAGGGCTCCGCTCTTGCCCCTCGATCGACCGCGCCGCCCGACGGCCAGTGGGTGTTTCGAACTCGTGATGGAAATAGTACTCGACCGCTTCCTTGCCGCGTCCTTCAAAGACCTTGCACCCCTGCGAAAGAACCATGCCCCGGTTGCAGATGCGGACGAACTCCATCTGGACTTATCCGTCTCGTCGATCCCATCACCCGGATCTCCCGTGAAGTGCCGACCGACAAAAAGATTTCAACGGCGATGGCATTTCGGATATCCGGATCTCTCGGCCGATCCAGGACCGAGGTGAACAGCATTTCGCCGTACCTTCGCAAAGGCGCGGCCGGTTGCCATGAAACGCTCGATCATCGTCGCGATGAATTTGGCAGGCTCAGCCGGCGTCGTCGTGGCTCCGCTACGCATCAAAATCCGCGTAGCTTTTGAGATCCATGAAGACCGCCGCCGGCAGCCCGATCGTGAGCTTGACGGGCCCTGTCGTCTTGAAGTGGTCGAAGCTTGAGATTCATCCCGGTGTTCCTCCCTTCACCTTTCAACAGGAGTGCGGTATTGCGCGAGTTTCTCACTGTCACGACTAGGCAGGAACGGCGAACGAAGACGTTGCGTCCAGCATTATCGGCTGACGGACCGACATAGCCGCGGTGTCGCATAGAATGGCGCCAGTGCTTGCTGTGATCGTCCCACAGTACCGGAAGGCTGAACCTCCGCCGCCGCCGACGCTGGCGCTCCTAATCGCTGAACCTAGCGCTGGCGGCCGAAGCACCCACCGGAAAGCGAACCAGACCCATGCGATGATCTGAAGGACAAGATTGGAGATAAAGGCTGTCTGGTAGGCGATCTCCGGATAATGCCCCGCCTGAGGCGTCCAATGTTCAAGGACGACGCCAGTGGCATATTGCAGGACAAACGCTCCACCGATATGGAGCACGTTCAGCGCAGCATTGGCCCGTCCGGCAAGTTCTTTCGGGAAATAACTAGCCAGGAGCACATAGCTAAGCACTGTAGCTGCGCCGACGGCGGCCACAGCGGCCCACAGGACGTATGATGACAACGGCCATCGCAGGATAATCGCGAGTTGCACGGCAATGAACAGAAGGCCGACGACCGCGAGGAGCGCCTCTGTTCCAATGCCATAGCGACGCAGCCGGTCAGCCAGAACGCCTAGCAGGAGCGCACCCAGGCTGAGCGCGACGGCCATGACAAACAAATGTTGCACCAAAGCAGCGCGATCAAGTCCCTCGACGTCAGTGAACCACTGCGCCGCCCAAAGTCCCTGCAGCGCCCAGGCGGTGCCGACGGAAGTCGCTGATAGCGGCGCCAGACGCCAGAAATGCGGATCGGTATAAATCTTCTTCAAGCTGGCCATGGCTGTTCCACGCAGGACCGGCGTTGCCGATGCACTCTCCGGCACCAAGAGATAGATCATCGCCGAACAGCCGGCCGTGACGACAGCGAACAATGCGAACAGCGTCCTCCACCCCACCCAAGCCAGCAACAGCTGCGCCGGCGAGGTCGCGGTTACCGCTCCCAATGCACCGAGCATGACCATCAGGCCGTTGAGAAACGGAAGACGGTCGTTCGGAAACCAGAGAACGAGGGCTTTCAATCCGGCGGTCAGGCTCGCGGCGACGCCGAGACCGAGTAGCGCCCGGCCTAGAAGCAGCATGAGCAAATTGTCTGACGTAGCAAACAATGCGGCGCCGACCGCAGCAGCAACCAGCAGCACACTCTGGATCAGCCGCGGACCATACCGATCCAGAAGGATGCCGACCGGTATCTGCGCCGCCGCGAAGGTGAGAAAATAGACCGATGTCAGCAAGCCAAGATCACCAGCGTCGAGCCCCAACTCCAATGTCAGGGGAGCGGCGACCAAGGCGTTGATTGTCCTGCGTAATCCAAACTGCAAGGCGGCATATCCGCCCATGCTCAATCCGACCAGGTGTGCGTGTTCGACGACGAGGCCACGCATGACGGCGGCGATATCGTTCACAGCAAGCTCCCAGCCATACAGAGTTGGATCGTCAGGAACGTCGCTGGGGGCATATCCGCGGGCATTGAAGGTGATGCAGCGATAAGCACGAGAAAAGTAGCGAACCTGGGTTTCCCATTCGCGGCTATCTGAGCCGAGCTCGTGCAGGAAAATGATCGGATGACCTTCCCCGGCTTCCTCAAAATAAAGATTCACACCCGCGGCATCGATATATGGCATCTGACTTCACCTGAACGCGTCTACGTGAGCAAAATCCTGGTCTATGACCGGATTTGACTTGATGGGCTTCGGTCCCGGCCACCTCTCGAAGGCAACACTGAACGATCGTCCCTTTGCGTCCGTTCCTTGACCTGCTTCGCGAGCGTTATCCGGATCTTTCCGCCGGCCCTGGCGAGGGTTGAGCAGTATTACGCCGTGCCTTCGCAAAGGCACGGTCGGTTGCCATAAAGCGCTCGATCATCGGCGCGATCAATTTTGCAGGCTCGGTCGCCGTCGTCGCGCCCCCGCTACGCGTCAGAATCTCGGCATAGCTTTTGAGGTCCCTGAAGACCGTCGCCGGCAGTTCGACAGTGAGCTTGACCGGTTTATCGTCTTCGAGTGGTCCAAGCTTGAGCTTCGTCATCGCGCACCTTTTTGCCCATAGGCAGCCAGCACCAGGTCACGCGTGACGATCACGCGGACCGGGAAACCTGGCCGGATGGTCAGCGTCGGCTGAATGTTGAGCTGGCGCTGTACGATCTGCTGGCCGGTCTGGCTGATGCTGTTGGACGCGCCGCTACGGATCGCTTGAACGAGATTGTTCTCGTTCTGACTGGTGCCCGCCTCCGCTCCCACGCTGAGCATGGTCGAGAGAGCGGCAGCCTTGAACAGCATGCCCCAGTGGTTGTCGACCTCGTCCTCGAGGCCGGCATAACCACCTGTGTCGGCGCCGGGCTGGCGCTCCAGCACAATCGAGCTGCCGTCGGGCATGATGATGCGGGTCCAGACCAAGAGGATGCGGGACTGGCCGAACGCGACGGAGCTGTCATATTGGCCGATCAGCTTCGCACCCTGGGGGACCAAAAGATATTTGCCGGACGGGCTGTCATAGAGCGCCTCGGTCACCTGGGCGGTGACTTGGCCAGGCAGATCGGACCGAATGCCCGTGATGAGCGCGGCCGGGATCACGGTGCCGGCCTGCACGACGTAAGGTGAGGCCTTAGCTTCGAGCCGATCAGGACTGACCGTGCGCTTGTCCGTTGCAGCAGTGAGGAAGGCCGTCTTGCGGTCCTGCATGTTCTGGACCAATCCGACATCGACGGGTGGTGTCGCCGTCGGGGACGTCGCGGTTGTGGTCGGCGTATTCGGGATGAGTTGGCCGACGCTCTGTGGTTGCTGAGCAGTTTGAGCGAAAAGGCGGCTGACCCGCGCCGCCTCGATTTCTTGGGATCTGTGCTGCATCTCCGGATCAGACGTCGTGGCCATGGTATTCGGCGCAGCTCCGGCGTTGAGGATCGGCTTGCCGAGATCGCCGGGCAGCGGCGGCCCGAGCGGCGGCGCTTGACGTGGCAGGCCGGTATAGTCCTTCGGCAAGGCGGCGAGGCCTTCGGCCGAAGGCCTGTTCTGGGTGCTGAGCAGCTCTTGGCCGGTCTCCGACTTGTTGCCGGTCTGCAGCGCATAGCCGAGCGCGCCCGCGACCGCGAGGGCGGACAGCGCGCCGAGGCCGATAAGGACCTTGCGCGAGAGCCGCGTGACACGGGGCCGCTCGCCCCGGAGCCGAAGGTCCGGCGGCGCTACAGGCGGGATGTCGCCTTGATGTTCGTGTTCGCCATCTATCGCCATGCGCGCGGCCTTCCGTCGGTGCGGACAATGCGCACGCGCCGCTCGCTGTCCTTGTCGCCAAGACGCAATTCGGCAGCGGCGAACAGGCGGTCGACGATGTAGTAATTGCGGTTCGCGCGGTAGTTCACCAGCTCGGACCCACCGGCTGGACCGATAACGAACAGCGGCGGCATTTCGCCCTGAACGATGCCGCTCGGAAACTCGATGTAGACCTTATTTCCGTCGTCAAAGGCGCGCAGCGGACGCCAGGCCGGATCATCGCCCTCGATCGCGTAGCGGAAGTTGATCGCGGCGAGGTCGACGCCGGCCGCGATGGGGGCTGCGGTTTCAGCCGCCGCATTCTGCCGCCGAAGCGCAATGAGCTGGTCCTCGGGATATTGCCAGGAGACCGAGGCCATGTAGGTCTTCTCCGTCGAGCGCAGCTCGAGGAGGTAGGTCCGCCGGTCGGTGTTGATCACGAGATTGGTGACCAATTCCGGCCGCGTCGGCTTGACCAAGATGTGGATCTTCTTGGTCGCGCCCGCGCCGCTCTCGGTATCGCCGATGATCCAGCGCACAGTGTCACCCGCGGCAACCGGTCCGGAGCCAACGAGTTGCTCGCCCTCCTGGAGGGCGACGTCGGTGATCTGACCGGGCGCCGTATAGACCTGGTAGAGGGCCCCGCCCGAGAACGGATAGACCTGTACCGCGTTGATAAAACCATTGCGGACCGGCTGCACCCGTGCCGCGGCGTTGGCCTGTTTGACGCGTACCTTCGGATCGGCGGCTTCGGGGACGTGTTTGCCCGCGGCGAGCGGTTTCAACTGTCCGGGCAGTGGCAGTGGCTTGGGCAATTCCACGATCTTGACGGGGGACGGCGGATCAGTGGTGAGAGTCGCCGGCTCCGCAGTGTCGTAATTGATATCCGGCGGGATGAAATTGTGTGCGCAGCCGCCGAGTGTCGAGGCGGATATCAGCAAAGCCGCAAAGGCGGATTTACGGAAGTGCGTATTGCTATCTTTCCGGCCTCCGCGAACGATGGAGAAGCGTGAAGCCGGACCGCCGGCTCTCAAGAAAATCGGCGGGCTCATTGTCCCAGCTCCTTTGACCAGTTGATGGCGTTGACGTAGATGCCGAGTGGATTCTTACGCAGCCGATCGGCGTCGGTGGGCGGCTGGATCGCGATGGTGAGGATCGCGGTCCACCGTGTGGTGCCGGCGAGCGCGCCGTCCTGATAGCGGTGCTCGACCCAGGCCACGCGAAAACTGTCGGGCGAGGCGCGGATGACGCTGGAGACGTCGACCGCGACCTGCTGCTTGCCGAGATTGGCGAAGGGATCATTGGCGCGGGCGTAATCGTTGAGCGCCGCCGCGCCCGCCGTCGTCGTGAAATCATAGGCCTGCAGCCAGTTGTGCCGCACGATGATCGGGTCGGCCGGAAGTGAGCGAACGATCTGGATGAAATGGGCGAGATACCAGGCAATCTGCGGGTCGTTCGGCCTGTAGTCGGCGACGGCGGGCGCCACGGCTTGCGCCTCGCCGAGCTTGTCGACCTGCACCACCCAGGGCACGACGGTGCCATGCGTGGATTGCCAGACGAGCCCCCCGGCGAGGCCGGAAGCGAGGATCAACGAACCGAAAGCCATCAGCCGCCAGTTCCTGGCCTGCACGCGGGCGGAGCCGATGCGTTCGTCCCAAACTTGCGCAGCGCGCTGATAGGGCGTTTCGGGTTCGGGTGTACGGCCGTAGCGCACCGACGATCGCCGAAAGACTGACATCAATTATTCTCCTCCCGAGAGGTCGACGGAGTGACCGCCACCGTGGCTGTCGCCTGATTTGAGGGCTTGTGCGGCCGTCTGCGCGCCGTGAATGGCGGCCTGATTGCGCTTGACGCGCCGGGCCCAGGCGGGCGGGCTCGCTGCTTGAGACGCGGCCCCATCATTTGCGGCCTCGCCACTCCCGATGGTTCCCATGGTCGAGGTGCCACCCGTGTTGACGACGCCGGCACGGGCACCGGAGGCGAAGCTCTCCCTCATTGCCCCCGCCGCTTGCGAAGCGGCGCGTCTGACGGGAACTGTCCCGTGACTAGCCGCCGCACGACCTGCGCCACTGAGACCGGCCGCGACGCCGCCGGCGCCAGACCTGCCGACCGGTGCGAGGCTGTAGGCCGTGGACATGCCGCCGGCCATCGACGCACCACCACGTGCGGCGGCCGCAGCACCGGAGCTCGCTGCCATCGCTCCCCTTCCGGCCAAACCGAACGCCGCGCCGCCGACCATCGCCGTACCGGCGACGGCGAGACCGGTGCCGACGGCAGCGCCCGCGCCAAGCTGCGGCGCCCCCGAGACAAGACCGCTGGCGATGCCGGGACCGAAGATGCCGAGGCCGAGCATGGCGAGCGCTGCCAGCACGACTGAGAGCGCCTGCTCGATGGTCGGCTGGCCGCCGGCATAGGCTGTGGTGAATTGAGAGAAGAGCCCAGTGCCGATGCCGACGATCACGGCGAGCACCATGACCTTCACGCCGGAGGCAACGACGTTACCCAGCACCTTCTCCGCGAGAAAGGCGGTCTTGTTGAAGAGCGCAAAGGGAATGAGGATGAAGCCGGCAAGCGTCGTCAGCTTAAACTCGATCAGCGTGACGAACAGCTGCACAGCCAGAATGAAAAAGGCGATCAGCACCAAGAGCCAGGACACCATCAGCACGGCAATCTGGACGAAGTTCGCAAAGAAGCTGGTGAAGCCCATCATCTGGCTTGCTGCGTCCAGCAGGGGCTGCCCAGCGTCGAGCCCAACCTGTGCGAGCCTGCCGGGACGAAGGAAATCCGCGGTCGAGATCGACGAGCCGCCGGCCTTCAGGCCGAGGCCTGCGAAGCTATTGAAGATGATGGATGAGAGCTTGGTGAAGTTGGTGATGATGAAGGCGAAGAAGCCGATGTAGAGGGTCTTCTTCACCAGCCGTTGGAGGATGTCCTCATCTGCGCCCCAGGCCCAGAACAGGCCGGCGAGCGTGATGTCGATGACGATCAATGTCGACGACAGATACGTGACTTCGCCCTTGATCAGGCCGAAACCCGAATCAATGTAGGTCGTGAACGTATTGAGGAAGGTGTCGATGACGCCGACGTTGTTCATGACCTCCCTCCCTGCGGAGCGCTCGTCATCGGCAGTGTGGCCGGCGCGGCCTGCGGCAGAAGTGGCCGCGCCGGCCTGCCGAAGAAGCGCGCGCGGTTCTCCTTCCAAACCGCCTGGCAGTGCGGATCTTCGGCATCCTGGGGTCCAAGCTCAGCGCAGCGGAGCAGCTCGGCCGAAAGGTCATCGGGAGCGGAGACAGAGGGGACGTCGGATACCGGCCGCTCGGCCGGACGCCGATGGATGACATGCAGCGCTGCGAGGAAAATCACAAACACGATGATCATCGCGCCTGCTCGAAGGATGTCCGGGCGCTCCATGACCGGGGCCTCAGTTGCCGCTGAACATCGTGACGTTGCCGGGCCGATAGCCGCTGCGCGTCGAGAAGATCTTGTATTGTTGCTGCCCTTGCGATTCGGTCGCCGTCAGGCGCGCCTGCTCCAGCGCGTCCGCCCTCCCCTTTGCGGCAAGAACCGCGACAAGATCGGAAAGTTGCTGGGAGTGCAGAGCAAGAAGCTGGTTGCCGGCCTGAGCAGCCTGCAGGGCGCCGCTTGCGGACTGGCTGGCGGTGACCAACGAGCTCATTGCGCTGGAGTTCGTCGAGATATTGCCGACGACGCCGGCCTGCACCTTCAGCGAGTCTTCGAAAGCGCCCACCGAGGTCTGCCAACGACTTTGAGCCGCGGCAAACATTGTCGCATTGGAGCCAGTGGCCGCCGCTGTGCCGTAGGTGCTGGAGTACGCGGTCTGGATCCGTTCAACGTTGAAGGCGATATTCTGGGCCTGGCTCAGCAGCGACTGGGTCCGTGCGACCTGTGCCTGGAGCTGGGTCAGCGTCGACAACGGCAGGTTGGCCAGGTTCTTTCCCTGGTTCACCAGGCTTTGGGCCTGGTTGTTCAGCATCTGGATCTGATTGTTGATCTGCTGCAGCTCGCGCGCCGCGGTCAGCACGTTCTGGCTGAAGTTGGAGGGGTCGTAGACGATCCACTGCGCGGAGGCCGGCACCGTCACAAGCGGCGAGATCGACAAGGTGAGCGAGAGGGCGGTCGCAGCGGCCAAGCCGACGCACCGCACTTCAAAAGCGGTCATGATTGCATCTCCAGATTTGTGAGGTCGGGGATCAGGTCGGCGGCCCAAAGCAGCTCGTGATCCGCGAGCCAGGCGGCCGTGAACTCGTCGCGGCCGTGCTCGGCGAGCAGCCGCTCGATGGCGGCATGGTCGGCTTTGGACGACGCGGCGCAGAAGGCGAGCGCAACCGGCCCAAGGCCGAGCTCAAAGAGCCGATTGCCGCGACGGGACTGGCAGTAGTAGTCCCGCTTCGGTGTTGCTCGCGCGATGATCTCGATCTGGCGGTCGTTCAAACCAAACCGCTGGTAGATGGCGGTGATCTGCGGCTCGATTGCGCGCTCGTTCGGCAGGAAGATGCGCGTGGGGCAGCTCTCGACGATTGGAGGTGCGATGTTGCTGCCGTCGATGTCGGAGAGCGATTGGGTGGCGAAGACGACGGAAGCATTCTTCTTCCGGAGCGTCTTTAGCCACTCTCTCAGCTGTTGCGCGAAGGCCGGATCGTCCAGGACGAGCCACCCCTCGTCGATGATGAGGAGAGTCGGCCGGCCATCGAGTCGTCCCTCGATGCGATGGAAGAGGTAGGTGAGCACGGCGGGCGCCGCGCCAGCGCCAATCAAGCCCTCGGTCTCGAACGCCTGCACCGAGGCGAAGCCAAGCTGCTCGGCCTCCGCGTCGAGCAGGCGGCCGGAGGAGCCGCCGACGCAGTAGGGTTGCAGCGCCTGCTTGAGCGCGGTCGATTGCAACAAGACCGTCAGGCCGGTGATCGTGCGCTCCTCGACCGGCGAGGATGCTAGTGACGTCAACGCCGACCAGACGTGCTCCTTCACGGTCGGATCGATGGTGACGCCTTCCTTGGCGAGGATCGCGGCCACCCATTCGGCCGCCCAGGCGCGCTCGGCCGCATCGCCGATACGGGCAAGCGGTTGAAGAGAGACGGAGTCCTCGGCGCTGTTGGACAGGCTTCCGCCGAGGTCGTGCCAGTCGCCGCCCATGGCAAGCGCCGCTGTGCGGATCGAGCCGCCGAAATCGAAGGTGAAGATCTGGCTCTTCCGGTAGCGGCGGAACTGGATCGCCATCAGCGCCAGCAGCACGGACTTGCCGGCGCCAGTGGGACCGACGATCAGGGTGTGGCCGACATCACCGATATGCAGCGAAAAGCGGAACGGCGTCGAGCCCTCGGTCTTGCCGAAGAAGAGCGGAGAGCTGCGGAAATGCTCATCGCAGTCAGGCCCGGCCCAGACCGCCGAAAGCGGGATCAAATGAGCCAGATTCAGCGTCGAGAGCGGCGGCTGCCGGACATTGGCGTAGGCATGCCCCGGCAGCGAGCCGAGCCAGGCTTCGAGCGCGTTCACCCCTTCCGGCATGCAGGTGAAGTCGCGACCCTGGATCACCTTCTCGATGAGGCGAAGCTTCTCGGCGGCAACACCGGGATCTTCGTCCCAGACGGTGACGGTCGCGGTGACGTAGGCCTGGCCGACATCTTCAGTGCCCAGTTCCTGCAAGGCGAGATCGGCATCGGCGGCTTTGTTCGCCGCATCGCTGTCGACCAGGGTCGAGGCCTCGTTGGTCATCACCTCCTTGACGATGGCGGCGACCGACTTTCGCTTGGCGAACCACTGGCGGCGGATCTTGGTCAGCAGTTTTACCGCCTCGGTCTTGTCGAGGAGGATCGCGCGCGTCGACCAGCGGTAGGGGAAGGCAAGCCGGTTTAACTCGTCGAGAATTCCGGGATGAGTCGCGGTTGGGAAGCCGACCACGGTGAGCGTGCGAAGGTGGTGGCTGCCGAGGCGCGGCTCGAGACCGCCGGCGAGCGGCTCGTCCGCGAGCAGCGCGTCGAGATGCATCGGCGTCTCGGGGACACGGACGCGCTGTTGCCGGGTCGAGATGGTCGAATGCAGGTAGGTCAGCGTCTCGCCGTCATCGAGCCAGGCCACCTCGGGCATGAACCCTTCGACCAGTTGCAGGACGCGGTTGGTCCGGTCGACGAAGCCGCGCAGCAGCTCGTGAGGATCGACGCCGCTCTGCGCGCGGCCCTCATAGAGCCAGCCTTCGATGCGGGAGGCGCCCTCCGCCGGCGGGAGCCAAACGAAGGTCAGGAAATACCTGCTCTCGAAATGGGCGCCGGCCTCCTCGAAAGCATCCCGTCGCTCCAGATCGACCAGCGCGGATGCGGCGTCGGGAAAGGTATTGTGCGGATACGTCTGGGCGGCGATGCGCTGAGCCTCGACGAAGATCGCCCAGCCTGAACCGAGACGGCGGAGTGCGTTATTGAGGCGGGCCGTCACGCCGACCAGCTCGGCCGGCGTCGCGCTGTCGAGGTCCGGTCCGCGAAAGCGCGCCGTGCGCTGGAACGCGCCGTCCTTGTTGAGGACGACGCCCTTCGCGACCAGAGCGGCCCAGGGCAGGAAGTCGGCGAGACCAGCGGGCCGGTTGCGGTATTCGGCGAGATTCAGCATGGAGACCTCATGCGCCGAGGTAGGAGGGATAGCGGAGGTGACGTCGCACGACGTCAACGAATTGCGGGTCGCGCTTGGCCGCCCAGACGGCTGCGGCATGGCCCACGGCCCAAATCAGTGCTCCGGGGATCCAGAGGTGGAGGCCGAGCGCGATGGCGGCCGCCAACGTGCCGTTGGCGATCGCAACCGTGCGGGGCGCGCCGCCCATCAGGATGGGGTCGGTGAGCGCGCGATGGACCGGCGCGAAGAAGCCCGGTACTTCCGGATCAACGATGCCGGCCATTACACCAAGGCTCCGCCAGAGAAGCTGAAGAAGGTCAGGAAAAAGCTCGACGCGGCGAAGGCGATCGAGAGGCCGAAGACGATCTGGATCAGCCGGCGGAAGCCGCCAGAGGTGTCGCCGAACGCGAGCGTCAGGCCGGTCACGGTGATGATGATGACCGACATGATCTTGGCGACCGGACCTTGCACCGACTCCAAGATCTGGTTGAGCGGCGTCTCCCACGGCATGGAGGAGCCGGAGGCGTAAGCCGCGGGGGCAAAAGCGATGGAGATGAAGGCAATTGCCGCGAGCTCGGTGAAGCGGCGGCGAACGTCACGGATCGCGGGAGGGAACTGGATCATGATGGGTCCTTGGCAAACGAGGATTGGCCCCCCGCCTCGGCTGAGTGGACGCGGTAATCGCCGGTGGCGGGATCGAGGCCGGCAACGAGAGCAAGTTCAGCGAGGCGGCGTTCGCTGCCGCGGCCACGCAGCACCGCGATGAGGTCGATGGTCTCGGCGATCAGCGCCTTCGGAACGGTGAGAACAGCTTCCTGGATGAGCTGCTCAAGCCGGCGAAGCGCGCCCAGCGCCGAGCCTGCGTGGATCGTTCCGATCCCACCTGGATGGCCGGTGCCCCAGGCCTTGAGGAGCTCCAGGGCCTCGCTGCCTCGGACCTCGCCGACCGGAATCCGGTCGGGACGCAGACGCAAGGAGGAGCGGACAAGATCGGATAGCGACGCCACGCCGTCCTTGGTGCGCAGCGCGACCAGATTCGGGGCGCGGCATTGCAGCTCGCGCGTATCCTCGATCAGGACCACGCGATCGGTGGTGCCGGCGACCTCGGCCAGCAACGCGTTCGTGAGCGTGGTCTTGCCGGTGGAAGTGCCGCCAGCCACCAGGATGTTCTTGCGCGCGGCGACGGCTTCGCGCAACACGCCGGCCTGGTCGGCCGTCATGATGCCGGCCGCCGCGTAGTCATCCAGCGTGAAGACAGCCGCCGCGGGCTTGCGGATCGCAAAGGCCGGCGCCGCAACGACGGGCGGAAGAAGCCCCTCGAACCTCTCCCCCGTCTCGGGAAGCTCCGCCGAGACGCGCGGCTTCTCGGCATGCACCTCAGCGCCGACATGGTGCGCAACCAGGCGCACGATACGCTCACCATCGGCGGCGGACATCGTTCGTCCGCTATCCTCCAGGCCGCCGGACAGCCGGTCGATCCAGAGCCGGCCGTCGGGATTAAGCATCACCTCGACGATCGCGGGGTCTTCGAGGAAGGTCGCGATCGCGGGACCAAGCGCGGTGCGCAGCATGCGCGCGCCACGCGAGAATGCTTCCGAATGGAGTGAAGTGCCCGCCACGATCGTCCCCCGTCGGGCGCCAACCGCGGCAAGCGATCAGCAACGGGGATGGATAGAAAAAGCAGGAGATGGGTTAGTTCAACAAGTATTCAGGCGGTGTAGGGAGCCAGCGTAGTTCGGCGAAAAAATACTTGCAGTAGAGAAGACGCAAAGATCATACCTAGAGTGCCATCTGTGCAGCGCAGGAGTTGAACCAACGTTTCGCGAATGGCCGCCAGCATCATCATCCGAAATAGTTATTTATCTGATCGCCAATAAAGCTGCTTGATGATTGTCGGGCGCGCTGTGAATCGTTGTGCGCAGCGCCCTACTTCTTCGAATGAGGTGGCGTGGAGGGATTTGGCCAGAATCCTGATTGAAGACGGCTCTGCCAGAGTAGCTCTTTGCTGGCCTATGAATAGCGCCCTAGGCCTAGATCCTTCGTTTCGATGTCAGGTTTTCGTCCCGAGACAAGGTCCGCTATGACCCGCGAAGAACCGCAACTCATTGTCCAGCCGAGAGTACCATGTCCGGTATTCAAGAATAGATTACTGATCCTGGTCCGGCCAATGATTGGGGTGCCATCAGGAGTCATCGGTCGAAGGCCTGACCAGAAGGATGCGGTCTTAGGATCTCCCCCGGGAAACAGATCCATCACGGAATACTCCAGGGTCCGTCGACGTGCTTCGACGAGGTCATTGGTGTAGCCTGAAATTTCGGCCATCCCGCCAACACGAATCCGATCTCCGAGACGGGTGATTGCAATCTTGTATGTCTCGTCCATGACCGTCGATTCGGGGGCACGTGAGGCGTCGGTAATTGGAATCGTCAGCGAATATCCTTTGACAGGATAGACCGGCAGCTTGATTCCGACCTTCTTGAGCAGAAGCGGCGAATAGCTTCCCAGCGCGACAACGACTGCGTCCGATCTAATGGTCCCACGATCGGTGAACACACCACGCACTTGGCCAGCTTCGATGTCGAGCCCATTGATGAAGTGTCCGTAACGGAAGTCGATGCCCAACGCCGCGGCTTTTTGCTCCAGCGCATTCGTAAACTTGAAGCAGTCGCCGGTCTCGTCTTTTGGAGTCAAGAGTCCACCAACCATTCGGTCGCGCACGTAGCGCAATGCGGGCTCGGCCCGAATACAGCCATCGCGATCGAGGACCTGGAAAGGAACGCCATCTGCCGCAAGAGCCTTCACGTCCTTCGCTGATGCGTCGAGCTGCTGCTGAGATCGGAACAACTGCAGAGTTCCCTGCATGCGCTCGTCATAGTTCAACGAGGCCTCGCTCCTTAACTCGGCAAGCGCCATGCGGCTGTAGTCCGCAAGGCGCAGCATCCGTCCCTTGTTGAGCGCATATCGGTTCGCAGTGCAGTTGGATAGCATGCGAAAGAGCCAGGAGAGCATGGCCGCATCAAGCTTTGGGCGGAGGATCAAGGGCGCATGCCGCATGAGCATCCACTTGACGGCCTTCATGGGGATTCCGGGGGCAGCCCACGGCGAACAGTAGCCGAAGGAAACCTCCCCGGCGTTCGCAAAGCTGGTTTCCAGTGCTGGACCCGATTGCCTATCGAGAACGACGACTTCGTGCCCGAGCTTCGCAAGCTGATATGCGGTGGTGACGCCGATAACGCCTGCGCCTAGAATCGTGACTTTCATTATCTAATCCATAGTCATGCTTAATGATGCCTGCTCATCTGCTGGGAACGTTCAGCAATAGCTTCTGAAGAAGCGCCGACCGAGGCCGGTGAGAATCTCGTAGGAGATCGTGCCGGCGTCAGCCGCCAGCATTTCGAGGGGCTGATGAGGACCGATCACTTCGACGAGGCTTCCCAGATCGAGAGCGTCATCCGGCAGATCGGAGATGTCGACTGTCATGCTGTCCATCGAGACTCGCCCCACGATAGGCAGGCGTTGACCGTGGAAGTAGACGGCTCCGCGGCCACTCAGGCTTCTTGGAAGCCCGTCTGCATAGCCGGCGCAAAGTGTAGCAAGGCGGGTGCTGTCGCCGGTTACGTGCGTTCCGCTATAGCCGACCATAGTGCCGCGCGGGACCGTGCGGGTCTGCGCGACCGCGATAGCGAGGCTGACGACGGGCTCCATTGGATTGACGGCATTCACCTGCGGCGCACCGCCATAGAGCGCGATCCCTGGACGAACGAGAGAGCCATGATAGTCCTTACCCATCAGCACGCCAGCGGAGTTGGCGAAGGAGGATGGCACCGGAGCAAATTCCTTTTTGACCATCTGCATCTCTGCTAGCTGCGCCGCGTTTTGCGCTTTGGTGGGCTCATCCGCGGAGGCGAGATGGCTCATAACGTAGAGAATCTCGAGCTCCGGCGATTGCGCGATTTCCATGCGGACCGCAGCGCGCTCGGCGGGCGCAAAACCGAGCCGTGACATGCCGGTATCGAATTGTAGAACAGCAGGGAGACGTCGCCTCTCGGCGTGTGCCTGAGTACGCCAACGGTAAAGCTGGGCGAAGCAGTTGATGACTGGAATGACTTGAGCCGCCGCGCACGCTGCCTCCGCACCGGGCAATAGGCCGTTCAGCACAAAAAGCTGCGCGTCGTTCGGAAGATGAGGCCGCAATGCGATGGCTTCCTCCGCCTGCGCCACGAAAAAGTGTCTGCAGCCGGCGTCAAGCAACGTCTCCGCCACTCTGATGGCACCCAAGCCATAGGCATCGGCTTTGACCACTGCTGCCACGCGAGCCGGAGTCGTCATCGATGCAATGCGCTGAAAATTCCGGCGCAGCGCTGCCAAATCGACGGTCATATAGCCGGGAAAGCCTTGCGCTTTCCCATCTAACACCGCCTGCGGAACGGCCCGGTCCAACGTCTTTTCACTGTGCATGAGATAAGGCTTAGCGCAATAAACGAGCAAGTTGTGCGCATTCCTTGCTCGATTGTTCGATAACTGCTACGAAAGATCGAACGATCTGCAAACCCTTCGAATAAAATTTACAGCGGCCATGGACAGCATAGATCACAATATCTTGCGCGCGCTCCGCGTAAACGCGCGAATGAGCAATGTAAATCTGGCGGAGGAAGTTGGGCTTTCACCTTCGGCGTGTCTGCGACGGATCAAGCTGCTCGAGAAGGCCGGTGTCATTCGCGGGTATACAGCACTCGTGGAGACCGGTGCCGACTCACAAGGTCTTGCCGTGCTGATCAACATCACGTTGGAACGGCAGACGGTAGAGTACCTCAATAAATTTGAGGCTGCGGTACGCAAGCATCCGGAGATTCAGGAGTGCTATCTCATGACCGGGCGAGCGGACTATTTCCTGCGTGTGGAAGCCGCCAATGCTGTCGAGTTCGAACGGATACACAAGGAGGTCCTCTCGACCCTTCCAGGTGTCGCACGTATCCATTCCAGCTTTTCGATTAGAAACGTGCTTGCAAGCCGAACAAACGCTCGGCGCTGAGTACGCTCTTCCGGCCAATAGAACTCCTATATCTCTCGTTCGATGCGTCCCTTCAGCAGCACTTGAAGGCTCAATACGCGCGGACGCCTGTCGCTTGCGGCGCTGTCGGTCAAGCCGATTAGAACTCACACCATACTTGAGTCGCTAACAGATCGTCGTGGCACTCGGGATGCGCAGCAAGAGAACATCCTTTACGAAGCAATGCCAGCCTACTGTTGCGCTGTACTAAGTAGGCGCTCAGCGCAAAGGCAATGTTGAAGACTTTGGATCCGCTCCGCACAGCGGCGGGTCTAAAAGCGTCGCGAGCCGGCGAGGCCTACCATTTCTGATAGTTGATGTTGAAAGCGTGTCCTGACAGTAACCGGCGAGAACTTCAACGCTCCCAATGCTCAGCACACACTCTAAAGATAAGGACACCCTTTGTGCCCGGACACTCCTCCCCCTCAGGCTACGTCGAAGAGCACTGCGTCCCCCCGCTATGCCGAACAGTGCGCTCTTATGCCCGGCGCGCTGGGGTCAGCCCGACTCTCGGGTTGAACTCGCCGGCTGCCTGGAATTTTGAGCGCAGACAGGTAGCAGGGATAACCTCGCGCGTTCCGCCCCCCTCAATTTTGATGATGCTTTTCGCTTGAACAGATGATCCGAGATTCAGAACTCAGCGGGATAGCGAATGTCATTTTCGCCGGCCTGATGTTGGTTGCGATGGCAGCGATCATCAAAATTGTAACCAGGACTCTTTCGCCCCTCGAGGTCGTCGTCCTGCGGAGCTTGATATCTGCGCCGCTGCTCTTCTTTATTGTCCCTAGACATAGTCGCCTAGACTTCCAAGCCTACTTTTCGAAGGAGCACTTTCTCAGATCAGCGCTCGGTTACGGCGGCTTCGCAGCATTCGCTACTTGTTCGTCAAAGCTCCCACTCACTTTGGTTTCCTCGATATCCTACACATCACCTATTTATTGCATGCTGCTGTCCACACTCATCTTGAAGGAAGCTCATGGCTTTGCCACTGGAAGTGCCGCAACGATGGGGCTTCTAGGCGCGCTTGTTATAACTCAACCGGCCTTGACCGATCTCGACATCTGGGTGGTCGTTGGATTGATCGGAGCCATCCTCGACAGTCTTGCGATTGTGATGGTAAGGCGCCTAGCAAACACGGCCGGGCCCGGACAAATGTCGCTTAGCTTTATGCTATGGAGTTCAGTTATCGGCCTGCCGATCGCAATTCCTGCTTGGGTTTGGCCATCTCCCGCCGATTGGGCATTGTTGCTGCTCCTTGCGATTTTCGCTGCACTGGCTCAAGTCGCCCTCGTCAGAGGCTACGCTCGCGTTCGCCTTTCGCGCGCGGCCCCCTTCGACTTCATTCGTCTTCCAACCAGCTTGGCAATTGACATGTTGTGCTTCGACACAACTCCTACACCTGCGATGTGGCTCGGTTCTGGCTTGATATTTTGTGCCGCTTCGGTCGCCTTGGTCGGCGCAAACATGCACAAGTAGAAAGGTCACGCAGACAGGATGGAGCATTCCGATGCAATATTCAGGGCCAACCGCAACGTGGTCGAGAGCGGCACTTCGATGAAGCAGAGGGCGCAATCAGCCGCCATTTCTATCGCGACCACGGGCATAGCGAATAATGCGGGACGGCGTTATGCCGGCTGCTTATCATGAGTGAAAGAGGAATCGCCGTCCCGTTCAAATCAAACTGATCTTCGCCTGCCATCCGACGCGAGAGCGCTCTCGGGCAGACCGCCAATATCGTGTTCGGACGCGATGAGTTCGCAAGGTCGCCGGCACTTCGCTGACGGCGCCCCTAAAAAGAAACAGCAATCCCCTACGTACGACGGATCTCATGAAGAACATCGAGTTAACACCCGCGCCCAATACGCTCACGGGAAACAACCCGTCAAAAGCGGCGCCCTCTATTGAGGCGCTATTCTCGACGTCAGGTGGCATGGCGACGTTTACGGACCGCGGACACGCGATTATCCAGCAACTTGAGGTTATCTTCCTGGATTGGGCGAGCTTCATCCCAGCGACAAATATTCGGTATCCATCGCTTATCCCTATCGCGGATCTTGACCGCCTGAACTACTTCCGAAACTTCCCGCATCTCGCACTCTGCGCGTGCGCCATAAGCGAGTCAGCTTGCGCGGACTTTAGCAAAGGACAAGACGACCTATTGCGCCTCGATCATCGTCAGTTGCAGAGTGCGGAATTTTGCCTCCCCCCCGCCGCGTGCTATAACGTCTACCTCAGTATGCGCGGTCAGCACCTCAGCGCTACTCGTTGCGTTACAACCGTAGCCAATTGCTTCCGCAATGAAGACCATTACCAAGGACTGAGACGGCTTCGGGCCTTCACGTTGCGTGAAATTGTATTCGTCGGGCGTGACGAGGACGTCAAGACTTACCTCCGCAAGTATCGGGCAATTGCACTGGAATTCCTGGGTGAGTTGGGTCTGACCATTGAGGTTAAGCATGCCTCCGACCCATTCTTTGACAAGGCCAGCACCGCAGCCCGCGCAACACGCATCTTTCCGACCAAAGAAGAACTTTTATTCAACGGGACGCTGGCGATCGCTTCGCTTAACTATCATCGTCGCTTCTTCGGTGAGCGCTGCGGTATAACTATCGAGGGCGAACCCGCACATACGGGCTGCATCGGATTCGGCCTTGAACGCTGGGTATACGCGCTGACAGAGCACTTTGGGACTGACACGGGAGTCATTCTCGATCGGCTGCAGGCGTCTCACTCGGCCGTAATGTCCCACCAGAGCGCTTCGCAATGAACAGTGACAATTCCATTCGCGCTTCTACAATGCATCGTGGGCTGATGGGAATTTGTGTCGATCGGACAACAATTTCTGATGTCGACGCGAAGAACGGGACACTCTCTGTCCGTGGCCACTCGATTGATGTCCTTGTTGCAAATTCGACCTTTGAAGAGACAGCGTTTCTCCTGATTTTCGGCAAGCTCCCAACGGCGAGCGAGCTCGACGAGTTTCAGCGAGAACTGAAAGCAGCCCGCTCACTTCCTCCCACAGTCATCGATCTTCTGGCCCAAATGAAGCTCGCGCATCCAATGGATGCCCTGCGCACAACAGTATCTGCGCTTGTTGCGCTCGATCCGGACGGTGCAGATAATCGTACAGAAGCTCTGCAGCGAAAATCGATACGCCTACTATCCCAAATGGCTGTCGCTGTAGCGACACATCACGCCCAACGGGAGGGGCGAGCGCTCCCCCGACCGAATGATGAACTCGCTCACGCTGCCAACTTCCTGTGGATGCTAAAGGGCACCCTCCCGACGCGGGAAGAGGCCAAAGTACTAGATGAGGATTTTATCCTGCACGCTGAGCTTGGTGCAAATGCTTCCACGTTCACAGCGAGAGTGATTGCGAGCGCCAAGTCGGGCTATCACGCTGCCGTAGCGGGTGCGCTCGCTTGCTTCGAGGGCGTCTTACACGGCGGGGCGATGGATGGAGTTGCCGCCATGGTCGAGGAGATCGGCTCACCAGATAGAGTCCTGAAGTTCGTAAGAGAGCGCCGACGCCGCCGCGAGCGCATTCTTGGATTTGGCAACCGCGCTTACAAGACGGAGGACCCGCGCGCGCGCCATCTCCGCCGGCATGTCGAGATCCTCTCGCAGCTAAGGGCCGAGCCGCACCATCTCCAGATTCTAAACGTTCTCGCCGAGGAGATGAAACCCTACGGAAGACACGGCATTCACATCAACGACGATTTCTACGGTTCGGTGTCGTACAAGCTTCTGGGCATACCGGCTGATTTGTGCGCGGCGGTATTCTCCCTCTGCCGCCTCGCGGGGTGGACAGCACACATCATCGAGCAATCCAACAACAACATCCTGATACACCCGTTGCTGAAATTTAATGGCTGCAAAGAAGTGGCGTATATTCCGATTCAGGAGCGCTAAGAAATGCTCGATGGAGGAAATCTGAACTTTAGAGACTCCAGCTTAGGAGCCGCGGACTGGACGGCTTGAACAGAGTAAGCAGTGCACAAGCAACTCCTTTGGCAAGAGACTTAGAGTCGACGCCTCAGCTTGTCTGGCAAGGCAAATGGGTTGGGTAGTGAAAGAGGGGCTGGAAGGCAAGTCGTAGCGAGAACGCTTACCTATCGCGATCATCGAAGAACGGGAGAGTAGCATATGTAGCCTCTCCGAAGAGCTCAATCGTAAGCATTTAAGTGCTCCGCTTGTGCCTACATTAGCCGAATGCTTGGTGTGAGCGGATCGAACACTTCTGGTCTTGTCGGAGCAAGGATCGCATCACCCGAACGTCTCGCAAATCATGTCCTCGGAAGGTGCAATGCTATCGTGGGAACTTCTTTCTCAAGCGCTCCATCGGCTCGCCGCTGCGCCGCTGCCGATCCGGATCTTTAGGACGCCACATCAATGAGGACTCTGAGTGAGTGACAGCGAACGGATTGCGACACGATTTACTGGAGGCAACCAGCTCGTCGTTGAACTGTGGGGAGCAGCGAAGATAGACGATTGGACCATCGCTGAGGTTGCGATTCCTAGGGCGATTGATGCGACGCGTTCAACTTTAGAGTGCTTTCGTCTTCGCAAGTCTCCTGGAGATGGCAGCCTCTTCGCCGTGGCGCGGATGGCTGATGCTCAGATTGTAATACATGCATGGCCCAAGAACTCCTACGCTATCATTGGCATTCTAGCGAGGGGCGGTACCGAAGCATGCAGGGCGGCGTCTGTGCTAATTGAGGCGTTCCAACCTGAACGGTCAGAGATCCGTACTACTACCGCGTTGACCATTTGGCGCCGGTCTTCCCTGTGGAGACCTAGTCTCGGCTGACCATGCGCGCACTGTAGGGAGAGCGATCTGTCGGTGTATGCTTTAGGAGTGCGACGGGACACGGCCGCAAGCATTGGCCACTCGCACAGTCCGGCCCTCCGATCTCTCTTTTTTGGAGCGCCGGTTGGAGGAGAATACGCTCCTCTGTCTGCCAGACAGCGCGCCTCGCTCGATCGGAACTTGCGTCTGATGTTATTACTGTTCTGCTGCTCGATCGTCTTCGCTTCAATGGTATTCGACTCGCTGACGGGTGCCGTGTGTGCACAACGCAAGGGCAGGGATCGTATTACCTTCATGGCCTTCACTCTCTTCGTATCACTATGAGTGCATGCTACTGCTCTGCTTGCAACCACGAGATGTAACATCATGCAGTTGATGTTGGTTGCCATGTCGGTCGGAACGCCGGCCCGCTGCCCGCTGTCGACCTCGGCCTGCTTGACCCAGTCATGCAGCGTCTGCGGCGTGCAGCCGATTTTGGCCGCAATCGAGGTCACCGCCGCCCAGCGCGACGGGTGCTCGCTGGCGTATTCAGAACCAGCCAAACCGCACGGGCCCGAACCTCGGGTGAAAACGTGTTCGTCGTCTTGCCCATAAGGGCTCCATCTTCTCAAGAGTTGAAGCCTCCGGCAATCCCGGGGCGGTTCACGTCGACGGGCAACCCAATCGTAAACAAAAGCGAATTGACGAGGCGCCGCCGCGGTTTATAAGCTGCGCTCTTTGTTCTGGAAGACTTGCGGTTGACCAATTCGAGGAACCGATGAGTAAGGCTCGCCGGCCCATCTCACTTAATGCGTTAAATACCTTTGAATGTGCTGCTCGTCTTTTGAGCTTTTCCGCTGCAGCGGAAGAGCTGAACCTGACACGCTCAGCGGTGAGCCACCAGATCACGAAACTCGAGGAGATATTCGGGTTTCGTCTATTTGACCGGAGACCAGATGGAGTTGTGCTCACCTCGGCCGGAGCGGGATATTACAATAAGATTCGGGGAGCACTTACGGAGATCGGCGAGGTTACGTCTGATGTCCTTGGAAAGCCGCGACGACAGCGTCTGACTGTGCATTGTGCGCCCACTTTTTCTACACGATGGTTGCTGAGCAAGCTCGGACGCTTCATGGGCGCTCATCCAGAGATCGATCTTAGGATCATAGCCGCCTCGGGCCCACCTGACTTTCGTGACCCAGGCTTGGATTTGGCGATCTGCTATGGGGCGCAGGGCCTTCCAAATTGCTCGGAGCAGCTGTTTCTATCAGAGGGCGTTCAGCCAATCTGTAGTCCAATTTTGAGAGACTCGGCAGGACTGCACTCTCCCTCGGCCCTTAGCCAGGTCACCCTCATTCGCACAGATCAAAACCTCGTTTCCTGGGATTTCTGGTTTCGCAGCCAAGGCCTAGAACTTCCACCCGATGTCAGACAAGTACAGTTGAAGCCTTCCTTTCTTGCGATCGAGGCAGCCCTGCAGGCTCTCGGAGTAATTTTGGAAAGCAACGTGCTCACGGCGGAAGAACTCGCTGCAGGGAAATTGATTCTTCCGTTCCCATCAAGCCCGATCACCCTGCCAGCCTACTATGTCGTCACACCAGATGATGACCGCAATCAGCGCTCTTTGCTGTTTAGAAAATGGCTGCTCGATGAGGCACAGCGCTCGAACAAACAGAATTACGTGGGACCGGGCGAGATCGTTTAGGGAGAGGCCCGGCCCGTTCACAGCACGCAACCGAGCTCGGTGAGCCACCCTAACGCTCGACTACATCGAACGTTAATTGACGAATATCGGTGTGGGACTCGCCGCGGAGAAGCTCGGCGGGACATATCGAGTGACGGCGACGTCGTTCGGCAAGCGAAATGGGGCATGCAGCTCTCTAAAGCACGATGTCGCAATACAACATGCTTTAGCTGATCTCCTTTTTCCGGCCCAGCTCCCTTCAGTTGAGTTGCCGCCTCCAATTAAACCGATGGTCGTGCGGCTCACTTAGGGCGTGATCCTTGTTCACGACCTGGTTGAGCAAATATCCCTTTCCAAGCGAACTCGTCGTTCAATATTAGGCCAATGGTCACATGAAGGGGGGGTTCTGATGAACGCATCATACTTGCAGTCAGCAGTTCGATGGTCGGTCGCCACCGGTCTCTTAATATGGTCTGTCTCGAGCGTCGTACAGGCCGATGCTGCGGAGCTATACGGCACGCTGAAGAAGGTGAAAGACAAGGGGCAAATTGTCATCGGCTTCCCTGAAAGTTCGCCGCCATTCGCATCCTATGACGCAAGCAAAAAGCCCGCGGGCTATGCTATCGATATCTGCATGCGTGTGGTGGATACGATCAAGCACGATATCAGCGCGCCAGACCTACAAGTCAATTTTGTTCCAATCAACTCGAGCACGCGCATGGCGCTTCTCGCAAATGGAACGATCGATCTGGAATGTGGATCAACGACCAACACCCTGTCCCGGCAGGAGCAAGTGGATTTTTCGATGATGCACTTCGTGTCATCGACGCGCTGTCTGGTGAAGACAGGAAGCGGCATCAAGGAGATCGAAGATTTTGCCAATAAGGTAGTCGCGCTCGCTCAAGGCGCCAACACTGTTGGTGTAATCAACGGATGGGTCCAGAAACTAAAGGTCCCAAACGTGAAATTCCTAAACATCTCGAATTTTTCAGAAGGACTCTTGGCTGTCGATAGCGATCGCGCCGACGCGTTTTGTTCGGACGACGCGATCCTCTACACTTTGCGACAAAAGTCGCCGGCTCGCGACCGTCTGGAGGTCGTCGGCCGCCCGCTCTCCTTCGAGCCGTACGGGTTAATGATGCGCCGTGACGACTCTGCGTTTCGCTTGGCTGTCAACAAGACGCTGGCCGAGCTCTTTCGCTCGGGAGAGATAACATCTCTCTACCACAAGTGGTTTGACCAATTTGGAATTCCACTGAGCGAGAAGCTCGAGACCGTCTTCCAAGCGCAAGCAGTCCCTCAATAGCGGCTGGGTCGAATGCTCTCCTACAATTGGAACTGGAGTATTCTCTTCCAGCAGCCGCAGCTTGGATGGCTGCTGGAAGGTCTGCGTCTCACAATAGTCATGGCGGTGGTGAGCTTCCTCCTAGCGCTTGCGATCGGAACCTTAGTCGGTACAGCCCGCACTGCTCGATCGAGAGCGGTGCGTGGAATAGGCTTCGTCTACACAGCTCTCTTTCGGAACGTGCCATTGCTGATCCAGATGTTCCTGTGGTTCTACGTCTTTCCGGAGCTCCTGCCCTCAAATCTTGGACGCTGGGTGAAGCGGGATCTGTACGAGCCTGAAGTCACGATTGCCGTCATCTGCCTCAGCTTCTATATGGCTGCCCGCGTCGGCGAGCAGATACGAGCCGGAATTCAGGCGGTGCCGCGGGGGCTTATTTCCGCCGCACTTGCAAGTGGACTGACCGTCAATCAGATTCGTCGTTACATCGTCATGCCCATCTGCTTGCGCATGCTGATCCCGCCGTTGACGACGGAGCTCCTTGCTACTTTTAAGAATACTTCGCTTGCACTTGCGATTGGAGTACTGGAGATCACCGCGCGCAGTCATCAAATCGAAAGCTCTACTTTTCACGGATTTGAAGCATTCGCTGCAGCAACCTTCCTCTATGTCGTGATCAGCTTGTTTACGCTGGCGCTTGTTTTGCCCGTCGAGAACGCTACCCGCCTTCCTGGAATGCTGAAGGGGCGAAGCTAATGCTCTCCCTGGATTTTGGCATCATCGGACCGAATGCTGCCTTCCTCTGGGAGGGCATGAAAATAACACTCTGGCTTACTGTGCTTTCGACCATTGGCGCTGCGATCCTGGGCACCGTCATTGTGCTAGCGCGCCTCTTTGGCCCATTGCCATTGCGGTTGATAGCTTTTGCCTATGTGAACCTCTGCCGCTCCGTGCCGCTAGTGCTCGTCGTGTTTTGGTTTTACTTCTTGGTGCCGTTGGTCATTGGCCGACCTGTTGGCCAGTTTTTCTCTGTCTTGATCGCATTCATCCTATTTGAAGCGGCTTACTTTTCAGAGACTATGCGTGCGGGCATCCAGAGCGTGCCTCGGGGACAATTGGCGGCTGCGATATCGACAGGGCTGACGCTGCGCCAAAGCTTTCAGTACATCGTCTTGCCCCAAGGCGTGAGGAAGATGGCGCCGATTCTTCTGACGCAGTGCATTATCCTCTTCCAGGACACCTCCGTCGCATATGTCGTCGCGCTGAATGACTTCCTCACCTCGACTTCCATCATCGCTCAAAGTGAGGCCCGGCCGATCGAAATGTACACATTTGCGGCCGGTGTCTATCTCACAATCTGCCTTTCTATTTCCCTTCTTGTGGAGAGCCGAACGTGGCACCGGTAGTGGACCAGCGAGACACCGCGCAAGCAGCTGACGTGATGGTCAAATTCGAAGACGTCAGCAAGTGGTATGGCACAACGCAGGTTCTACACTCCTGCTCGACCCAAATTCAGCGCGGCCAAGTCGTCGTCGTTTGTGGTCCGTCCGGCTCCGGAAAGAGCACCCTTATCAAGTGCGTGAACCGGTTGGAGGAATTCCAGAAGGGAAGGATTGTTGTCGACGGAATCTCCGTCGGCGACCGACGCGCCGACTTGCAAAAGCTGCGGACCACGACCGGAATGGTTTTTCAGGCGTTCGACCTTTATCCTCATATGGATGTCATGACTAACGTATCGCTGGCGCCGCGGCTCGTGCTGCGGATGCCACGCCAAGAAGCGGAGCAGCGCGCAGCCGAACTGCTCCGCCAAGTCGGCCTGCTTGATCATGCGAAGAAATACCCTGCTCAACTTTCCGGAGGTCAGCAGCAGCGGGTGGCCATCGCGCGAGCACTCGCGAACAGGCCGGCGGTGATGCTATTCGACGAGCCGACTTCCGCTCTGGACCCGGAAATGATCAATGAAGTTCTGGACGTAATGACGGCACTCGCGGAGCGAAAGACAACCATGATCGTTGTGACACACGAGTTGGGGTTTGCCCGCCGAGTTGGCGATCGCATCGTATTCATGGATGCGGGTCGAATTGTCGACGATCTCTCTAAGGACGAATTTTTTGCGGGGAATACTAGCGATCGTGCTCGCGACTTTCTGTCCAAGGTACTTCAACACTAACCGCTGAGGATTCGATGTCGTTGATTGACTTGCGCAGCGACCTCTTGGCGGGTCCGACGCCGGAGATGATCGAGGCAATGATCGCCACTGCGCGCGCGCCATCAAGTTATAGCGCGCGCGAGGACCGGCATGTGCGAGAGTTGGAAGCACTGACAGCGCAGACACTTGGAACGCAGGACGCGCTGTTCTTTCCGACCTGCACGATGGCCAATCAGGCGGCTCTCATGGTGCACTGCCGGCCTGGTGACTTCATCATCGCGGATGCAGAGTCACACGTCGCGGAGTTCGAGGCTGCATCAACGGCGGGTGTTTCAAATGTGGCCACGTTTCGAGTGGCTGGAGTTCGTGGACATTTGTCACCTGAGCAACTAGCGCAGGCCCTGGACCAAAGTGAGGACGAGGCCATGCGAGTATCCGTGGTCTCGCTGGAAAATACTCACAATCGCGCGGGCGGGACGGTTATGCCTGCAAGCTGGCAACAGCAGATTGAGAATGAATGTCGCCCACGAGGTATCGCCATCCATCTCGATGGGGCTCGATTGTGGAATGCCGCCGCCTATGCCGGGTGTGAGCCGCTGGCACTCGCGCGGGGGGTAGACAGTATTGCGGTCAGTCTAAACAAAGCCTTGGGCGCTCCGTTAGGAGCGATGCTTTGCGGCAGCAGCGCGTTCATCAAGGACGCTAGTCGCGTTAGGCGGATGTTAGGTGGAAACTGGCGTCCAGCTGGGATTGTCGCCGCGCCGGCTGTTGTCGCGCTGAAGTCGATGCAGAAGCGCATCACCGACGATCATGCAAATGCGCGACACTTGGGCATGGTGCTCACCTCGGAACACCCTTGGTTGTCGATCGACCTCGATTCACTCCAGACCAACATCGTCTTGGTGAAACTACGGACCGAGGAGATAAGCGCGCATAGGCTCACCCAACGCTTGTCGGAATTGGGCGTGCTTGTCGTCCCTTATGGCGATCGATACGTACGGTTGGTCATCTACGCTGGAATAGGACGGGATCAGATCGATGCGGTCTTGAGCGCTTTTTCGGAGATAGGCCAAAGCTTAGAGGCGAAATACCCCGATACACTGTCGACATCCTAAGCCGCGGGCATCGTGCGAAGCGCGTGGGACGCCGACTGCCCACGTGCATCGATCACGGTCCCGGCCGCGTTTGAGGCTAGATCACGTCGAGGAACACCGACCAAGAAATAATAGCGGGATTATAGCCAGTGTTTTGAGGCCTAGCATCATGGCATGAGTTGACGTATGAAAACTCGTGCGATTGTAGCCTGAAATGTGCGTCGGATTCGCGTGAATCGGGGTATCTCGCAGGAGCAATTGGCTTGGAAGGCCGGGATCGACCGCTCCTACATGAGTAGTCTTGAGCGGCAATCGAAGAACCCGACGATTGATCTTCTCGACCGCATCGCCGAAACGCTGGACGTGCAGTTGTCCGAGTTCTTTGTTCTGCCGCCCAAAGGTGCTAGGTCTCCGAAGACCTTGCCTAAAAGCCGCAAGCCAGCGGGTCCACGTCGCAAGAAAAAATAGCGAATTTCAACGGCTTCTACGTAGCCAATTGAGGGACTTAGAACACCAATTTCGCCCGACAAGCCTTCTTTGCCGGCCGAACAGGGCTGTGATTAAATTGGAGTGCGTTTCACAGCACGGGAGTGAGTGACGACTGGTTGCCGGATGCAGGTTCGCGAAATGCATTGGCGGGCGCGGTCGCATCGGAAGAGGAGACTTCGATAATCGCAATTGCCTCGACTTTTTCAACCATTTGTACGCAGCCGATTGACCACGGCAACCGCGTTCATCCCCACTGGGGCGATCTTTCGTAGTCCACGTGTGATGTGTCCGGAGGCGCAAAGGCGCGGAGATTACGCCTCATCAGGCAAGTCTATTGGAGCGCCAATTGAGCTTGAAGAATATCTGATCGATTCGCCGTGATCTCGGGATGCCCCGGGTGTGGGAAGTCCACGCTGCTGACCGAACTCGGCCGACGCGGCTACGCGACGATAGATGAGCCTGGACGCCCGGTCGTAAGGAAGGAATTGGAGTCGGGCGTTCCCGCGTTGCCCGGGACAGGTATTGAAGCGCGCCTGCACAGTGCGTTTGATCTTTCCCTTGAAAACCCGACGCGAGCGAGTGCGTTCGACGCTGGGTTTATTCGATCGCGGCCTGATCGACGCCGCAGCGGGTCTCGAACGCGTGACAGGCGAGCCGGCGACAAGGAACTCGGACAGGCACGCCACTATCATCGACGCGTGTTCATCGCTTCCGCCTTGGCCGGCCATCCACGCGACCGATCAAGAGACGCGTCATGATTTCGAGGATGCCTGTCGAAAACGAGCATCTTCTGAAGGTTTTCCCGATGCTCGGCTATGAAGTGGCACTACTGCCAAACTCAGCGTGGTGGAAAGGGCCGATTTCGTTCTTTGAGTGCCGACGTCCAACGAACATCACCAATTATAGACACGTGCAGTCGAACGGAAAGTCCATGGCAAGGGCCGCTATGGCGAATCTATTGTCAGCCTGCTGCCGTGAATCTGCCGAACGGGCACTGAAAACGGATCGAAGTCCTTCAGGCAACGCACGTTCACTGCCCATCCGTCGAACGGCCGAATGCCGCGCTCATGGGGTACCCCCGACGGGCGAGGACGAGCGGCAGTCCGGCGGAACTAAAGTCAATCCGCGTGGGACAAGACCGAGCATGGGATCTTCACCTCGTTCTTCATCGGTGCGTCAACGGCAGTCGTTGTGGTCGCCGCAATTCGGGCGATCAAGAAATGATCGACGACGGCGATACCCGCGACCGGGTCATTCGCCTGGAAACCAAGGTCGAACACCTCACTGAGCGTGCTGGAAGCCCAGGGGGAGGTACATTGATAGATTCGGCAGCGGACCCGGCTCGTGAGCCGACTGATCTGCCGGGCCTGCGCTAGATGCCACCTCCAACGGCGCGGGTTCATCATTCGGTAGTCGCCAAAGCTCGTTTGGTGGAGGAGACTGTCCTGAATTTAGAGTCGAGTCCTCTGGATCGACGGGATGTGGCTACAATATGGATGGATCATCAAGCAATCGCCGAAGCTCCCCTGGAGAGAACTGCTCTAGATTGAAAGTAAGCTCTTCTGGATCGGCGGAGAACGACGGGGCGGCGTGATCGTCCCGTCGGGCGTGAAGCTCGTCCTCCAAATCCTTTTCCAGTCGCTGAAGCTCCTGTGAAGGGACGGACACTGGCGACAGGATGGGTTGATGATCCTGCGCAGCGGCGATGTCGGCGCCGTGTTGGAAGCACAGGGGGAGGTACATTGATAGATTCGGTAGCGGACCCGGCTCGTGAGCCGACTGATCTGCCGGGCCTGAGCTAGGTGCCACCTCCAACGGCGCGGGTTCATCATTCAGTAGTCGCCAAAGCTCTTTGGTGGAGGAGACTGTCCTGAATTTAAAGTCGAGTCCTCTGGATCGACGGGAAGTGGCGACAATATGGATGGATCATCAAGCAATCGCCGAAGCTCTCCTGGAGAGAACTGCTCTAGATTGAAAGTAAGCTCTTCTGGATCGGCGGAGAACGACGGGGTGGCGTGATCGTCCCGTCGGGCGTGAAGCTCGTCCTCCAAATCATTTTCCAGTCGCTGAAGCTCCTCTGAAGGGACGAAGACTGGCGACAGGATGGGTTGATGATCCAGTACTCGCCGAAGCTCTTGATCGAACGCGACGTGCTCTTCGAAAGGCGACGGGGCGGGTTGATCCTCCTGCACTTCCCGAAGCTCCTCTCGCCGACTGCCCGCTTCCTGCGACGCGCTGTGTTGCGCAGCGGCGTCACCGATGAGCCTCGGTTCCACTAGTACGGCGCTTTGGGAACGAATGGGAGCCACGTCCGGGGGCGCGGGATTGCGCTCGGCGCGGGGGAGCGCGATCGTGCCTGTCGACCGGAAGGTCCGGAGATAGTCTATTGCCATAAGGAGTCCGGCGGGATTACGCGTTCCGATAAACCCGGACACGTCACCACTCAACGACTCACTGTCGAGCTGAGCAACAAGGCTTGGTTTGTTTTTTGCGAGGAGCCAACGGCTAAAGCTACGAAGAAAACTTGCGTAGACTCTTGACGTGCTGACTGACATGCCGGCCTCGATGAAGGCCTCTTGGAGCCCCGAGATATCGCGAGCATCCTCGAAATAAAGAGGCCGCATGTCGGGCCCTGTCACAAGCGCGGAGGACGCGCTTAGCTGCGCAGCGGCGATGTCGAGGCGCCTAGTCCCGGCCTTGATGAGGGCCTCCTCAAGCCCCAGGACAACGGGAGCATCTTCGGAAGAAAGAGGCCGCATGTCCTGTCCTCTCACAATCCCCGTCGACTGAGCCGGCTGCGGCGCCGACGACGCGCTAAGCTGCGCAACGGCATTGTCGAGGCGCCTCGGTTCGATCCGTACCGCGCTTTCGGAATGGATGGGGGCCACGTTCTGGGGGTGAGGATTCCGCTTAGAGCGGCGTGCGATTGGCACGGTGCCCGTCGACCACCAGGTCCGGAGATGGTCAATTGCCTTAAGGAGTAGTGTGTCATTACTCTTTCCGATGTACCCAAGCACGTCGCTGCCATCGGTCAGCGACTTACTGTCGACCCGACCAACAATGCTCGGTTTGTTGTTTGCGAAAACCCAGCGGCTAAAGCCATGAAGGGACCTTGCATAGGCGGAACCTTTGGTCCACCCGGCCTTGATGAGGGCATCCTCAAGCCCCGAAATAGCGGAAGCATCCTCGGCATACAGAGGCCCGCTGTCCTGCCGCCCCACCACAATTCCCATTGACCGAGCCGGCTGCAGCGCCGAGGCGGCTGGCATTGCTCCACCACCTCCACCTGAACTGGCGATCTCGCTCAATTGCTGCTCAATGGCAACGCCTTGCGGATTGTTTAGGGTCCTCGGCCTCTTCGCTACTCTCACCTCAGCTATGTCATGCTCATCGTTGATGAGGACCTCCTCGCCTGGTAACAGGTTGCTCCTGGCAAGTGCACCCATCGGCTCGCCTGGGGACTGCTGGCTGTCGCTAGACACATTGGCGGAGAGGCTACGGCGTGGCCCCCTGTCAGGCATCCCGTTATTGGCTTGGCGCGCCTCGTGTAATTGCTGCTCAAAGTCCTCTTGCCCGGTTCGATCCGGTAGATGCTCTTGCGAGACCTGTATCTGCGGGTCAGCAGTGACATTGCATGAGTCAAAATTGTGCGGGTCCACGCTAACCTCACGCCATGAAATCAATTGAGATCGTACTATATGGATAAGCTTTCGAGAAACTGACGAGGCCGTCGCCACCAAAAACGAGACTGCGTCGCGGCTCTTAATTATCGCGGGGCTTCTTGGGTTTCAGGACCCGCCGTTGTCGCGGCTATCCCCTTCTCCTGGTGGTCAGCCGCAACGGCTCTTTTAGTTTGTACCATTGCTTCATTGCAGCCACTCTTTGCTGCTCCATTCAGGCGAAAAGCTCCCACCTCTTTCGGCGTAACCTTCGCGTAGCTGCCGCTCTCGTGCATCCAGCCGCGTTCGAAGCTTGGATCGGAGGCATTAGTCCGTTGTCCCTTGCATCCGATGGGGTTGCCAACCCAGACGAGTCACGAACTGGGTGCGGCACCGCTGCCAAGGGGCATTGGGCACCTTCGGCGCGCCTTAATTGCCCCTCATGAGGAGACGGCCAGCTTGACGCCGCGCAGGCCGTGGCGGGCAAGCTTGCGCAGAAAAGCGGTCCAGAACGTCTCGGCTTCGGAGGGGCCGATGTCCATGCCGAGCACCTCGCGCCGGCCATATCTGTCGACGCCGACGGCGACGATCACGGCGACCACGAGGTGGAAAGAGGTCCGGCATCCGCTAGTTCTCAGACATACTGCACCAGCTTAAGGTAATCGTCAGTGAGAACAGGTGAGCGAATAGAACAAGCCGCGTCTTGAAGGAAGGTGGTCAGAGTCCGACTGACCCGATTGCGGACTTCGACAGATTGCCGTGCCGGCGCGCGAGTACGGAGAGTTGCTAGCTCGGAACTGACCAGGTCGGCCGCTGCGTGCCGCGCAATCTGAGATAGAGAAGCAACCAGCAGACATGACAGCTTTTGCCAAGCCCAATGTAGTGAGCCGCCGCGCCCCAGCCGTCTTGATCGCGAGAGAGCACGTAAACACGCGGCACCTCGACACCCTGGAACTCCAGAGTATTCTGAATAATGCCGCGTAGACCCAGTGTGCGATGCTCATGCGTGACCTTTAGGCCTGGAGCCTGCCTGTCAACGAGTACACCAACGAGCCGACCTTTCGCATCAGGACCAGACGCGCGCGCAAAGCAAACGATCCAGCGAGCCCAGTCAGCGAGCCCGATCCAGATCTTGCGGCCAGAGATATGAACTTTATCTTCGCGCATGAGAGCCGAAGCCTCCTCGGGGCAGAGCCAGCTCCAGGCTCCGTCAAAGCGAAAGCGCAGAGATCGCCGCGTGTTGCACCCCAAATGATATTATTTTGTTCGGGGATGTGCGGTGCCGCTTCGATGCAGGGCAAGGCCAGGAAGTTATGGACGACGAGCGTAGAGGCAGCGGAGACATCGAAGGACGCAGTGGCAGAGATGAGGTCGATGGCCTCTTGCAAGGGAAGAGCTAATCCGCCGTGCTCTCCTGGTGTGGTGAGCCCGAACAGCCCATGCCTTGCCAATATGCTGTGTAGGGTCGGAGGGAATGCTCGGCGGTCATCCGCGTCTGCGAAATTCAGCTGACTGAGGTCAGCGATCAAACTGGAGTATAGTGCAGCTGCACGGCCTTTGCGCTCCTGCGCCTCCCCGAATTGGGCGTGAACCTGAGTGTACCATAAGGCCCACAATGATCCCGGCCGCGCTTCGCGCCCAATTCATCCCCGTGGTTAGCTCGGTTACACATTAGTATAGTGTGGATGTCGGCGCATTATGAGCCCGTTGTCCGGAACTTGGATTTATTGGCAAGAGCGGCAAGGACAATTGGCGTTTGTGTCCCGGAACACCCGCAGTTCACTGCCACGATGATCATGCCGCGCAACTCCAGCGTGCACAGCGATGCTGTGGATTGGGTGTCCCCGTCCGAAGCGCAGCGTTGCTCTTGTCCTTTGCCGGGCCGCGACACTGATCATCAGTTAGTCTCTGACCGATCCCGGCCATCGAGAGCTACCGTGCTGCGGGTTTCGAAATTTACGAAGATGGCAAGCTCGAGGATTTGATAAGGAAGTCACCCATGGGAAAACGGGAGATTGCGGCGCTCGGAGCATTATTCCGAGCTCGAGGTGAGCCCGTCCACGTTAAGGAGCACGAGGTCAGATCATAAGCCGCCTCGTGACATGCGTCTACATTGAGGTTGCCGAAGGCAAGCATCGCATCACCCCGGCCGGCGAAGCGGAAGGCCGATGACCCGTGGAACAAGGTAATTGCGTACGCGGTATTGGGTCCCTTCTTGGTCATAGACAATCGCTTGGGAAGGGCCTGCACATCGGCTGGAAATCGCTCATTCGAGCACCTCAATCTCACGGAGAACGTGTTCCATAATACCTGATATGCCGGGCTTTAAGCGCGAGCGGCACGGGGCGGATGCAATCGCACGCACCGCTGCTGCCACAACTCGCGCAGCTCCTCCACAAGAGCATTATGGTGAGCAAGATCCGTCTTAGTCGCATCGAGCAGATTCGCGAGCACCGCTTCGGCTTCGACCTTTATCAGCACGTCGAACAGCTCATCCGAGATCCGTAGACTATCACTGCTGGAGTAGCTTGTGCGGATTTCGGATAACGTCTCATGACGGCCTCGCCCTGTGTAAGCGCGGGCGCGATGGAGCGATACATAGGGCGGCAATGACAGCGCCAGTGACGTCCAACTCTCCAGGGTCGTTGCCCTTCTTTTCACCAGAAACGGCCCGACTACGAGCCCATCCAGCTCTGTCGTAAGGAACGTCGCGATCGCATCTGAAACGGAATCGACGATTGGTTCGGCGTTGTTGTTGAAGGATGTGTTGAGTAGAATTGGAATGCTCGTCCGCTTCTTGAACGCATTGATAAGCTCCCAATAGGCTGGATTGGTCTTGCGCGACACCGTTTGGAGCCGAGCCGTACCATCAACGTGGGTGATGGCCCCTAGCTGGCTGCGTTTGGAGCCACGCACGCTAACGATGAAGTTCATAAATGGGAATTCGCTCGCATTTCCCGGGAGCTCAAAAAACTCACGGGCATCCTCCTCCAGCACTGATGGAGCGAAAGGTCGATAGCCCTCCCGCTTCTTCACCATCGCATTGATCCGGTCCTTGTTTGCGGAAGGTCGAGGATCGGCCAGAATACTGCGGTTGCCAAGCGCGCGGGGGCCAAACTCGGACCGACCCTGCACCCACCCGATCACAGCGCCGCCGGCCATCCAATCGGCCGCTCTACCTGCCACATCATCACTGCGCTCTAGCTCGATGTGCCCAGACCATGCGTTTAACTCCTGCTCGATAGCCTGCTCGCTTCCGAGATCGGGTCCCCAATAAACCTGCTGCAGGCGCTCCCGCGGCGCAGGCCGGCCTAGCTCCTTTGACATCATTAACGCAGCGCCTAAGGCGCACCCGGCGTCATGCGCTGCCGGTTGGACAAAAATGTCTTCGAACAACCCAGATTTGAGCAACTTGCCGTTCATCGTGCAGTTGTGTGCAACTCCTCCAGCCAGGCACAATCGCGTCATGTCGGTGGTCATGCGATAGTGTCGCAATATGTGGAATACGATCCTCTCTAGCGCCTCCTGCAAGGAAGCACTTACATTTCGATGCTGCTGGGTGAATGGCATACCTTTTCGTCTGACCTCGATGTTGCGCCGCAACGCCGGACCGATGCTGTCGAGGTAGACGCGGTAACCACCGTTATCAGACAGTTCGTAAAACTGTTGGAACAGTTCGCGGAAGGGTGCGGGGTCGCCGTAGGGAGCTAACCCCATTACCTTATACTCATCAAATAAGCTGTAGCCGAGATACCGGATCGTCTCGAGATAGAAAAGTCCTAGAGAATTACTCTCCGGAAACGTCTCAATTTGCGTGATGTCCGTTCCTGAGCCAACGGCCATGAGGCCGGAGAGAAGATCACCACCACCGTCGATCGCAAAAATTAAGCTGTCCTCGAATCCGGACATAGCAAAGGTACTCACGGCGTGCGCCATATGGTGACTTACAAAGAATAGGCGTGAAGCGTCAATTTCTGTACCGAACTCCTGTGCCAGCAAGCTCCGCAGCAACAGCTTGGCATTCAAAGGAAAAGCAAAATCAGGCTGGGACCCAAACAGGTTTTCAAGCATAGCGTTGCAATAGGATTCGGTGGCGTAGAACGCGATCCGATCGATGTCGTTGAGCTGAACACCTGCCTCTGCAAGACAGTACCGAATCGCCCTGCCAGGGAACTTATTTGAGTGCTTGATGCGATTAAGTCGCTCCTCTTCGACTGCGGCTATAACGCGACCGTCCTTCACCAGGACCGCCGCGCCATCGTGTAGAAATGTATTCGAAAGCGCGGGCGTGCTTTCGTAAACCTTGTCCAATCCACCGCTCAAACCCAGACACAGCATGTTTTGCTCCATATTTTCATGATAGGGGCACTGGACGGTCAACGCATAAGCCGCCGACGAAGCAGTGCTATCGGGATGAAGAAAGCGAATACCGCGTACATGCAGAGGCCCGCGAAGTGCAGCGCGCTACCCCCAGCCGGACGACTAAGCATCACCGGCCGAATGAGATCTACCGAATGAGCCAGCGGCAACAAGCCTGCCAATCGCTGAAACGTGATGGGCAGCCGACTAAGCGGGACATTGCGCCACAGACAAACACCATCGGTATGCTAACGAGCGTCTGGTAGAAAACAAAATAGTCATAGCTTGGCGCAAGTGTGTGTGTGTGTGTGCGATATGACGATCATAGCCAGGCTTGCGAACACGACACCAGTAAGAGCAATTGCCGGCATTCGAACAGAGAATGCATGACCACGACGTGTATCTTAGGATCGCAGCAACGACCCCAGTTCTCGTCCCACCTAGAAGAGCCTTTCTGGCGGCCCATACCAACTCACCGAGAGCGATGTCCCCGAGAGTTGGACGGGTGTATAGAATCGCTTCGCAGGTCCGCAGACCATGCATGCGGGCATAAGACGCATACATTGTTCCGAAAGTCGCTGAAGTCATGGCGCTTGTCGCCACCATCCCGCCAGCGAGAAATGCGAGACGGCCTACAATGAGCCCAACTCCGAGACCCAGGCCAAAGAGATTGGTCATGGGATCAGCAAGGTTCCCGAGCAGAGATGCACGCGCGGCTTTCCTCCACGCCAAAAAGTTGCGACGCCAGACCGCTGATCCAATCGTACGCATTAGTGGGCATTGCCGCCGCGTACCCTTCACTCATCGTTCAGCCCTCGATTTTGTCCGCTCAGCCGCAAGAAGACATCATAAAGATCAGGCCGGCCGCTCCGAAGGCCCGTGCAGCTGCTTCCGCACTTGCTTCGGATTGGATGCGTAACAGAAGCGCGTCCCTCCGCTTACTTTTACATGCTCTGCACAGAGCTTGATCAGCGCGGACAACTTGTGCGGACTTCCACCATAATCGTCGATTAAACCACGAGGACCGTCGTCGGCGATCTTGCGAATCGCGCTCGAGTACCCAAAGCCGATCGCACAGCCGCTTAGCTTCTTCCATCACGTGCGTAGTCAAGAAAGTCGTTCTACCTCGCACCGATAGCACTCTAAGGCGTTCCCAAATCATATGGCGCGCACGATCGAGTCTACGTGGTGCATGAGCCGCCCGCACCGGATGTGTAAAGGACGGCTGCATTCTTCTGTACTCCTGGAGCACGGTACCCACGCGATCCATTCGGCCGGGCCGCAGCCACAAGCTTTCCTGCTCGCGTTTCGGCTTAAGCTCAATTGAGCAGGGGTAGGCGCTCGATATAGAAACGGCTTAAAAACCTATACGAAGGTTTGCTGTTGGTTAGCGTCGACGCGCGATGGTGCAGGTTGACCTGCCACTGCCCTTTCATCCGGGGGCAGCTAGAGCCTTTGCTGATTTTGCAGCGAGACCGAACTTTGGACCACCCAGAACTAGAGTTTTGCGCCGCTGTCACGTTGGCGGGCTGGGCGCGCCGATTGATTGCCCTCAATCTCGTAAGGCGCACTCAACGTCTTGATCAGGATCTGTCTGTAGAATTGGGCGACAAACGTGCCGAGGGAAGAGAAGCGGACCGGAATTGCCGAAGTCAAATTTGAATTTGTCGTAGACACTCTCCCGGTACCCATTCTCCCGCGAACAGCCTTTCGTGGAGATGGTGATACTGAACGACACAAGGGAAGGCGCGAGTGGCTTTCTGTACTCGACACAGGTGTCGGGGTAGAAGATCGGCGGGACGGCCGTGCGCGGATGCGCGGGCAAGGCCCGTCGACCGACCACTGTATGACGTTGAAAACCACCTCCGCGTCCTCGCGGCGAGCGGCCCTGAACGAAACATCGGCGAACGTCAGCGAAATGGACTCCAGATGCTTCCGACTATTTCGGGTTGCGAGTTTGCCGGAGTTTTGATTAACCGTGATCGGCGGATTGCGGCACTCCTCAGCAAACTCTTCTGACGGTGAAAGCGCACCAGGGCATCTCCCTCTCTCCTTCGGCGCTTAGCGGATTTTTTGCTCGGGACTATGCAGGTTTCATGCAGATTTCGGCAAACATGCGCCACGATTCCCGGCAGATCTTAAAGCATCGCAAATTTCGGATACAACACTGACACTTGAACCGCAAATCCGCAGCATCGCTAGAGCATCAACCTCTGTACTGCCCAATGGATACGCGCTTACGCGGCAATAGATCTTCGTGACAGCATTGGTCGGTCCTACCTTTTGAACCAGCTGCTGACCCCCGCCTACGAAGCGCCGCATGTTGAGCTCCGAGGTCATAGGTCCAGCGGCCCGAGCAACTTTGAGTGCAGACGTTCATGGCGCATTAGTTTCCTCACCTGCGCTTATACCGACCGCGCGGTACTACGCCCTTATGTTAGTCAAGAAGTCACCGACCTGCCCCTGTAACGAAGCGATATCTTTGCTCAAATGCCTTACCTTCCCAACGGCTTGGTCTGCCGATGATCCAGAGCCGCGCGAGGCGGCATTCAACTGGTCAATATCCCTGGAAGCTTCGCGCATATCAACACTGATGCCGGTGATGCTTCTTGATATGTCGTTCGTCACAATCGATTGCTCTTCTATCGCTGCCGAGATGTTGCTCGATATCTCTTGCACCTTGTCGATGATGTCGGCGATGTCACCCATCGCTGCAATGCCAGCTCCGTCCTTTGTTGGATGGCGAGAATCTGAGTATCAACTTCGCTTGTCGCCTTGGCGGCCTGCGCAGCAAGATTTTTCACTTGTCCCGCCACCACTGCAAAGCCTCGCCCGCTTCGCCAGCCCGTGCTGCCTCGATGGTTGCATTGAGCGCCAGCAAATTGGTTTGCGAGGCTATACCCTCGATCATCTGGACGACGCTGCTGATCTTTGTCACCGAAGCAACGAGCTCACTTAATGTTGCTTCAGCGTGTGCGGTCTTGCCGCGCGCGCTTTGCGAAATATTCGCTGCGGTCAACACTCGTCGGCTGATCTCAGAAATCGAGGCCGATAATTCCTGAGCGGCCGAGGACACGGCCGTCGAGTTTTCGTCGGTCTTTTTCACCATTGTCGTCATGGCTTCAGTGCGAAGACAGACATCTCCCGTCGAAGCAGTAATTTCCGATGCGACCGCTTGCATGTCCTGCATCGAGCTCGCCACAACTCCACGACCCACGACACATCGCTGTCAAACCTCTTCGCAAGACTCAGCCTCTCTTCCCGCATGCGAACCAGGTCGTTATGTCCTGCCAAACACACCAGTTTTCCATGGCGCGCGACACTTGGGCCCGGCGACCAGTCGTGAGCCCGTATTTCCATCCTATCGGGGAACAGCCGCCCTCCAAGTCTCTGATTGGTTTTCGGGCAACTCGCTCCTGCGATTACCCCATGTGGACGCCCCCTCGGCGCATCGATGTGCCAAAGTGAAGGGTGTTGAACAGCCATCATGAGCGAGGAAGCGTCCGATTGAGGTAGTAGAATTGTGCCGCGTTGTACTTGTGGTCAAATAAACCAGCGCGGAAGTCGTCCGCTCCGACGCATTCGCTGTCTTTCCAGCATTTGAAGTGGAAGCGCTCGAACGTCGTGAGCTCAGTCTTCAGCGTCTCTGTTGCCTGGTATTCGTGGTAGTCCTCCACGTGTCGATGAACGGCCTGGGCTTCGGGCATTGCTTGTCCGTCACGTTATCTTTTCCGCACTATTGCGCCGCGAGGTGAGGTGCCGTTTGATGGTCCGCGGATCGACGGCCGTTGGCATCGGAGTATTGCTGAAATTCGTCGGGGCCTCCTCGTTGCCCGGATAACACTGGAGCGCATCCTGAACATGTTCGAGACCAGCGCTGAGGTCGAGGCCAAGGGTGTGATGCTCGCGACCTACCGCATGACGCCGCTCAAACCTTGCCATCTGATCGGGCCTCACGAAGCTTCGCTGAAGATAGTCGAGGCGAACGATGTCGATGCCCATGACGCATTCAACCGGCAGTTCCACGAATTCATCTAGTACGCGACGCACAACTCGTTCATGGCAGAGCAAGCGCAAGATGTGCGCGCGTGGATTAGCGTCTTGTCGCACGCAATTGCGGCAAGGCGATTGCATTCGACGCTCTCGTGATGAGCACGAGATCATCACGCAGCGGCTACGGAAGGGACGGCGTCGATTGCCTTGCTGCAGGAGTGCAGGCGCGGGGGGGGGTGATCTCTTGCTCTCTCAGCGCGTGTACGGGTCGCGTTTATCTCACGCGGAAAAGCGCGGCGCATCCCAAAGGCTCTGAGGCTTGCTATGGGAGACCACAGATAAATTTCCTTTCGTTCACGCTTTAACGCTCCAGCGCCCCAATGAAATCCATGCGTTGGCCTTCGGCTGCGATATCGTCAAGTCAGAGTTTCCCGCAGAGATCCAATCAGCCCCTTAGTCGGTTTTGCAATGCCTCCCGGTCCGGTATCAGGTTGTTAAGGTTCAGCAGCTCTGGTCGCTGTCCTTGCATCAATTGCCCAACAAGATCTCGTGTGCCGTCCACCACGTAAACGCCGCAATCATAGCCGTTCCGCTGCTGGGCTATGCGGGCTCGCACCAGAGTGGCTCCCAGCCGTGTTGCGAGCTGCGCTGCAGGTTCATCGTTGTGTCCCAGGGCAGAGTCGTAGTGATAGGCGACCGGCTGACTTTCCCGGTTGCTGCGATCCACCAGCAGCAGTGACCAATGACTGCCACGGCGATCAGGACCCTTACCGGCATCGCTCACCGGCAGGAACAGGAAGTCGGCTGTATCCTCACCATTCCTAAAGACGATGCGCTGGAATGCCCGCATCATGTCCAGCGGCTGCGCGGCCAAACGAAGCTGCTGGACTACAAGGGGATCCACGAACCGCGTCCGCGCCGCGAGATTCGGATCGATCGCGACCAACTCCTCCGCTAAGAGCTCATAATCCCTGTGGATGTGCTCGTCGCCTAGCCAGGCTCTTGCGCCGAGCACGCGCCCGCTGCGGTCTTGGGACGAGGCATCATCACGCAGCTCCTGCGGAGTGGCGGATAATTCAACCGGATAGCCAACACCGCGGAAGAAGTCTGACGACGGATTGCCTGCAGGCGAGGCGGCCGATCCGGCAAGTGCCCACCATCCAGCTTGGGCCGGATCGCCCCAAAGCTGCTCCTGATCATAACTGATAGGTTGCGACCCGGCAGGCTGATTCGACCGTGACGACGCCCCAGACCAGGGCAGGTTCCACCCGACAGGTCCTCGCCCTCCAGCTTCGTCTACATCGCCCCAAAGCCGCTCCTGATCGAAACTGACAGGTTGCGACCCGGCAGGCTGATTCGACTGTGACGACGCCCCGGACCTAGGCCGGGTCCACCCGACAGGTCCTCGCCCTCCAGCTTCGTCCACATTGCTCCAAAGCCGCTCCTGATCATAACCGCCAGCTTTCGAGCCGGTAGGCCCAATCCCCCAACCAGCCTGCTCGGTGGAGGCTACACCCATTGCTCTATTTGTCTCAAGGAGCTTTAGTTGCTTCCGAAGCGTCGGCAGACTCAGTGGCGTGCTATTACGTCCTACCCTTTTCCTGAACTCCTTATGATCTGCAGTCAACGACCGTTGCTGCGCATCACTGCCGTTGATCCGGCTCATTATGCTCCCCCTGTTCTCGCTGCGGAGCCAACCACTAAACGTACGCTGGGCCCTGGCGAGGTCGAGGACAATTTCTTTTTTTTGGCCTCCAATGCGCTCGGCGTCATTAACCAGGCCTGCGATGATGCGATCGTCATCGGAATAAGCCACCGCGAACCGCTCGACTTGCTGCGCACCTTGGGGATGCAGTTCTCCGCCGACAGAAGGACGACTACGCTTCACCAAATCCATGTGATGCTCTGAAGAGACCACGTCGGATGCCGAGACGCCGGACGACTTTTCGCTACGACTCCTCCCAAACGCTTTGCCGAGCCCTGACCTAATACGCGAAAGCAGTCCACGGCTTTTGCTATCCTTCGTCTTCGCAAGAGGACGCACTTCCGATGGCGCGGTATAACGTGAGCTGCTGAACGGCCTTTCACGCAAGTCAGACTGCGATGCCCTAGCAGCTGAGCCACCAATGTGAGCACGAGGCAGGTCAACGCTGTGCCGCCCGCTGCTAAGCCAGTCTTCCCGAAGGTTGGACCGCGGCGGCATCCGCATCGAACCGCCGATATCGGTACGCCGAATCCCACGATGCGTCTGCGTCGGCCGAGTTTCGGGCGAGCCATCCTCTTTGGCGTCAGCATCAGGCGAACCAGCCTCAGCCCCACTCTCACCAGAGGAACTGAGTTGCAGTTCGCTCAACCGCTGCTCAAAGCCAGCTTGGTCCGCATGCATGTGGCCCGACTCTTGCCGCGTCCGCTGCTGCTCTTGCAAGGCAGCGTACTGATGCATCCAAGCGTCCGTATTGAACCATCCGTTGTAGTTAGGCTCCATACCACTTCTCCTCATTGAGATAAATGCTCATAGCTGCTTCGGAGCTAAGCTCGACCGAACGCGCAACAGAACGACAGACATGCCCTCTCCCGGAGTTTGCGCATTTACTCACCTCCTCCTGAAAGCGGCTTGCGGCAGATCAGGATTGCACTTGGTCTGCGCCGACGCGAGACGTCCGGCCTTCACAAACAACCCATTCCGCTCCGGCTTCAATTTGGCATTTGGTCGCAACCTTCGGTATGAGATTACAACCTCACGCTGCGTGCGATTCAAGCCCTGAAGGCGAGCTAGGGGTTCAGTCTCAATTGATCCAATAGGCGAGGACGGCGGCGAGGTGGACGGCAGCCAAGAAGTTTCTGGCGAGTTTGTCGTAGCGAGTTGCGACACGCCTGAAATCTTTGCTGAAGCTGTGGAGGATCACCCTGTTGGATTTGTTTGGAATGACGGGCTTCGCGCCGCGATTGAGGATTTCGGCTCGAAAGCCGTCGCCGTCGTAGGTTTGGTCGCCAATGAGGGTAGACATGGGCGGCGCGAGTTCCAAAAGGGCCGGCGCTGCGGCAATATCTGCGTCTTGACCCGGAGTGAGATGAAATGCGCAAGGTCTGCAATCGGGGTCGCTCAGCGCGTGGATTTTCGTGGTCCGCCTGCCGCGCGGGCCGCCGATCGCCTGTTCATGCTCCCCCTTTTTCGCCGCTCACCGAGCGATGCGCCTTGATCGATGTGGAGTCGATCGACAAAGTCACCTCGTCCTTGCCGCCGCGCGCGAGCGCTTCAAAGATCGCCTGCCAATGTCCGCGCTTTGACCAGCGATTGAAACGATTGTAGATCGTCGTGTAAGGAGCATAGTCGGGCGCCAGCGCGCTTCGCACTGAAGCATGTGAATGATACCGCTGATGAGGCGTCGATCGTCTTCGCGCGCCGGCCCGGTCTGGTTCGTTGGCAGATGCGGCTTCATCCGAGCCCGCTGCCTGTCATTGCAGCCAGAACAGCCCTCTCCGCATCGAAGTCCCCCCGGCCGAATCAACTCGGGGCGGGGGAAGATAATTAGGTACAGACCCTAGCATTACAGTTGCTATTTGCGGTGAGCTCTGAATCCATGGGTGACCATGATTCGGGATCTGATGATTGGTGACGCGTCGGTTGAAGATACGCTGACGCTGTGGGCTTCCTCGTTGCGAGAGGCCAAGCAACGCATCCATCCGCTGTTTACGCAGGAGCGGGTCGCGGCCTCGGCGGGGCAGTTTCTCGACGGCCTGTTGGGCAACGAACAGCGCAAGATGGGTTGGATGCGGGCGGAAGCGGCCGGCGATACAGGCCCGTGGCGCCAGCAGGCGATCCTGGGCCGAGGGCAGTGGCATGCCGACGCGTTACGCGACATTGTGCGTGAGTACGCGCTGGAAACGCTCGGCGATGAGGACGCGGTTCTGGTCATCGATGAGACCGGCTTCTTGAAACAGGGCAAGGCCTCGTGCGGGGTCGCACGCCAGTACACTGGCTCGGCGGGCAAGATCACCAACTGCCAGATCGGAGTGTCCGCCTCCTATGTGTCGCGGCATGGCCATGCCTTCATCGATCGCGCGCTCTATCTGCCAAAGGAATGGACGGAGGAACCCGCTCGCCTCAAAGCCGCGCATGTACCAAGCGATGTGGACTTTGCGACGAAGCCCAGATCGCGGGTCGCATAATTGCTCGCGCGATCGCCGCCAAGGTGCCGTTCTCCTTCGTGGCGGCGGACAGCGTGTACGGCACCGGAGAGATCGAAACCCTGCTGCGCAAGGCGGGCAAAGGCTATGTTCTGGGCGTTGCGTCCAAGCACGTGTTCCGTTCCTGGGGCAAGCAGCAGCCTGTCGCCGGCACCGCCGCCGCGATCGCGCAGAGCCTTCCCAAGAAGGCCTGGCGCCGCCTGTCGTCCGGCGCAGGGACCAAAGGTCCGCGCTGGCACGACTGGGCCTATCTCGCGTTGGCCGATCTCGATGTCAGTCAATACAACGTTGAGTTTGCCGGGGAATGGACGCGGGGTCTCTGATCCGCCGCAACATCGCCGACAGCAGCGTGGCTTTTTTCTCCACATGGTGCCCCAAGGGCACGTCCATGCAGAAGCTGGTATCGGTGGAAGGCCATCGCTGGGCCATCGAGGACAGTTTCGAAACCGCCAAGAACGAGCTCGGCCTTGATCACAACGAAACCCGCTCCTGGCATGGCTGGCATCGCCATGTCTCACTCGTCATGCTTGCCTTGGCCATGATGGCCGTTATCCGTCATCAAGCCAATGCTGAGCCAGCACTCAAAAGAACGCGACGTCGGCGCACCAAACATCGTTCCTGATCCGCTGGTCGATCCAGGAAATCCGTCGTATCGCTATCAAGCTCGCTCAACGGCGCATCTCGATCGCCCGAGTTCTCGCATGGTCGCTCTGGGCGCCGAGCCCACCAGGCCGAAGCTCGCCGCGCCCACCGCAGACGAAAACTGCGACTGTAATGCTAGCTCGAAGAATGCCAGCACGTCGAGCTCCGCCTCATCCTAGGCGGAGATTTCCTGCGGCTTGTTTGCCGCTGCGGTTCGTCACCACCTCGTAGCTGACCTTCGCGCCTTCAACGAGCGAGGTATAGCCGGCCTTCTCTACCGCCGAAATGTGCACGAAAACATCTTAGCCACCATCTTCCGGCGCAATGAATCCATAGCCTTTCGTCGGATTGAACCACTTAACAGTACCTAACGCCACGTCATTTTGCTCCAAAAAGAAAAAACACCTTCTCATCTAAATCAATCAACGACCCTGCGGCAAGTCTCTGCGCGAAGTGGCAAGGAATCCATTATCTCGCCTGGTCGTGGGTCTTGGACAGAAAGACAATGCCCGGCGTTATCGTCGTGCGAAGTACAAGCACCTTGAAATGGGCAGACATTCAAGAACGACGACGCGAAGGTCACATTTTCTTCGAAAACCGCGTGCTAACTGTCGCCTGGTTGTCGCGGCCGGATGTACGCCGTGGCATCACGGGAGCCCCGGCCTTCATGCTGGGGTTTTTCGTGTTCGGCGAGAGAAGCCCGCCGATTCAAGATGCCTTTGGTGCAGCTTGATTCGAGTAGGATCATGACGCGTCGTAGCCCACTGCGACAATTCTGCTTGGATCTGCTGGAACCATCCGAGGCAGAGCGAAAAGCCGAGTAGCAGGCAAACATGCGCAGAAGATTTACGACGATCCCGATTTCTTCGCTGGCTACAGCCAGTTGCTCCGGCAGGTGCATGGACTGGACGGCGCTCCTGAATGGCCCGCGATCCGGGCCATGCTGCCCGATCTGGGCGGGAAACGTGTCGTCGATCTGGGATGTGGCTTCGGCTGGGCCTCGCGCTGGAAGCGCGAGCAGGGTGCGGCCTCGGTTCTTGGTCTCGATCTGTCGCAGAACATGATCGGGCGTGCCAGGGCGCACACGGCGGACACCGCCATCGAGTATCGCATCGCCGATCTCGACACACTGGACCTACCTGAGATGGCTTTCGACCTCGCCTACAGCGCACTGACCTTTCACTATGTTCAGGATTTTGGCCGCCTCGTGCGCGTGATCCGCAACGCGCTGGTTCCTGATGGGCATTTCGTCTTTACGATTGAGCATCCGATCTTCATGGCAGCGGCACATCCGCAATGGATTTCCGATGAGGAGGGCCGCAAAACCTGGCCGGTCAATCGATATTCCGTCGAGGGTGAACGTCGGACGGACTGGTTCGCGAAGAGCGTCTCCGACCGTCGAAAGAGGCGGCCAGCATGACGGACGAGTGCCTGACCAACAACCAAGCGGCTTTGGCGGGCCGCCTCGTTGCAATCATGAGAACAATGATTCAGGCCGCGAACGAGGCGGGCGTGACGCTTGAGGCTGCGGCGGTCAAGAATCTGAGCAAGATTTTCGATCGCTGGCCTCGCGAACGTACTTACCCGGCGCCACTCGACAAGTCCGCCGAAGCTGAGGAGCAGTTGCCCCGCGATCTCTATGTCGACGTGTTCGAACGCAAAGTTCGCGGCCAGACCTACGTGTTTCAGCGTTGCAACGGCCTGAACATTGGCGATCGTCTCACCGACAACGCCATGATGGCCGATGACTACCGCTTTCATGACGTCTTTCACTACGCCTACGTGGCGGTTTTGACCTGGTCGCCTGTCATCCGCGCCCTCTTCCGACTCAAGCGCAAGAGCGATCCCAAGATCGACGAAGCGCAGGATGGAGCCCGAGCTACGTTGATCGAAGAGGGCGTGGCGACATGGATATTCGGGCAAGCCACGGCCTTGAACTTCTTCGCCGGCGTCAAGGCTGGCGAGCTGCCGTTCGACAACGCAAAGAGTTGGAGCGCGTCCAGCGGGACTTGGATCGAGCGATCCAAGCCATCCTAGACGGCGTGCCCGGCGCTCAGCTCAAGGACAAGATTGGTGGCCTTGAAGCCCGCAAGGCAGAGCTGACTGAACTGCTGGTAAACGCTGAGGTGCCTCCGCCTCTCTTGCATCCGAACATGGCGGAGATCTATCGCCAGCGGATTTCCGCTCGAACAAGAAAGCCGACAATGTTTGAAACATTAAGCCGTAAACCCAACGATCCCCTGCTTGCGCTGATTGGGCTCTTTGACGCAGATCCCCGACCAGACAAGATCGACCTTGGGGTCGGCGTCTATCGCGACGAGGGCCGGTCATTCGCCGATCTTTCGTGCCGTAAAGACTGCGGAGCACCTGATTTGCGAGACCCAGAACACTAAGGCGTACGTGGCGCCGGAGGGTGATCAAACATTCCTTGATCTGCTGTGGTCGTTGGTTGGCGGGCATACGGCAACCATCCACGCCTCTGGTGTGCAGACACCCGGTGGCTCGGGTGCTTTGCGGCTCGCGGCCGATCTGATTCGCGGGACCGGAAGGGGTAAGATCTGGCTAGGTCAACCGAGTTGGCCGAATCATGCAGGAATTTTCTCGGGTGCCGGTCTTCCGGTCGAGACTTATCCATTCTTTGATATTGCCTCGCAGACCATTCTAGTTGACAGCATGATAAATGCACTAGAACGGGCCGAGCCCGGCGACGCAGTTTTACTCCATGCTTGTTGTCACAACCCGAGCGGCGCTGTGCTGACGGCGGAGGACTGGTGTCGGATCACCGCGATGATCGCTGCGCGCGGGCTTACGCCGCTGATTGATCTTGCCTATCAGGGTTTCGGTGCCGGGCTCGACGAAGACGTCGCCGCGCTTCGTTCGATAATTTCTGCCGTTCCAGAGGCGCTTATCGCGGTATCCTGCTCGAAATCACTTGGACTATATCGCGAGCGTACGGGCGCGGTGTTTGCGGTCGCGTCTTTGCAATCAGCTTCAGAGACTGCTCGGTCCAATCTTGTTGCTATCGCCCGCGCCAGCTACTCAATGCCGCCCGATCACGGCGCCGCAATCGTGAAGACCATCCTCTGCTCCCCCGAACTATGCCGGGACTGGCGTGAAGAGTTGGAATGGATGCGTCATCGCCTCCTCGCGTTGCGAAAATCTTTCGCCGACGCATTGGGAGGAAGATGGTCGAATGCCGTCGCCATCGGCTCGCAAGAGGGCATGTTTTCCATTCTGCCCTTCTCTCAGACCGAGGTGCTGAAACTAAGGGAAAAGCACGGCATCCACATGCCGACGTCAGGCCGCATCAACGTCGCCGGCTTGAAGCGCAACGATGTGGCGCGTGTCGCGAGCGCGATCAAGGGGGCTGTGGTTTCCGCACTGGGAGATGGACCTTGATAGAGGCCTCAGACCGCCGTCAAAGGTTCGAACCCTACTGGCCCGCCCGCCAGATCATCCCTCCAGGCGTATCCACGAACTCCTGCCTTGGAACTGGCGCCCTCAGAGCATCGCTCACGCCGCCTAACCGCAATCGGCTGTCCGCCCAAAGCGACCTGACCAGGGCCGTCGCCGGATGCGTACGCCCCTGACTTCAATCCGATCGAGAATGCCTTCGCCAAGCTCAAAGCGCTCTTGCGTCAGGCCGCAGAACGAACCGTCGAAGGCCTCTGGACCGCGATTGGTGGCATCATTGATCGCTTCACAGCAACCGAATGCCGCAACTACTTCATCGCCGCAGGATACGCTGCAACATGATCGGCGAATGCTCTAGCTTGCGCCGCGGTCTCGTCCACGTTGGCGAGCTTTAGCTCGAGCTGCTCCAGCAATGCGCGTCGCTCGAGGACTGTCCGAACTGCTCGTGGCGGAGCTTCTTGATCGTGAGTTTGAGCTTCCCGATCAGCAAGGCCCCTGGGCTTCGGCTTCCGCGGCCAAACAGGCGGCTCGCTCGGGCGAGCCTCCCGGTGTAGTGTCCGGGAGAGCCGCCCCAGCCAGCTCCATTAGCCCAAGCCGGGATCAGCCAGTCGACTCTGGAGGGACCGCCGATTAGCGACGAGGTTGTCAAGGTGCAGCGGCTCGTGCGCTGGCCGCTCTCCTTGGGCCAATCGTCGAACCAGCGCCCGCGTGCCGTCCACCACAAACACGCCGCAATCATAGCTGTTCCGCTGCTGGGCCATGTTGGGTGACTCCAGGCGGGCGCGCAGCCGTCGTGCGAGCTGCGCTGCCGCCTCGTGGTTGTGTCCCCGGACAGAGTCGTAGTGATAGGCAACTGGCTCTCCTCGCGTGTTGCGATCAAGGAGCAGCAGCGACCAATGCGTGCCGAGGCGATTAGGATCCATAGCGTCGTTCACTGGCAGGAACAGGAAGTCGGCCGTATCATTGCCATTTGGATCGTAGACGATGCGCTGGAACGCGCGGAGCATGTCGGGCTCGGCGCCAAAGCGCAGTTGATAGTGAGCTACCAGGGGGTCCACGAACTGCGTCAGGGCGGCGAGTTCCGGACGGCCGCGCCGCAACTCCTCCGCCAGGAGCTCGTAATCCCTGTGGATATGCTTGTCGCCCAGCCATTCCTTGGCGCCGAGCTCTAGTCTACTGCGGCCGTAGGAGGAGGCCGTCGGATCCATCTGAGCATCGGCGGATGTGGGCGGGAAAGGCGCAGAACGAGCATCATCACGCAGCTCCTGCAGCGTGGGGGGATTTAGATCAATCACCTGCGGTCTGGGCGCATCCCGACCAACAAATGATACAGAACCAGCGTAGGTGTCTGAGCGAGCCCTGGCAGGATCGGCTGGCGCAAAGTGAGCATCGTCGCGCAACTCGGAGGGCGTTGGCGCATTCAGATCAACAAATGGCTCAAGACCAGCGTAGGTGTCTGAGCGAACCCTGGCAGGATCGGCTGGCGCAAAGTGAGCATCGTCGCGCAACTCGGACGGCGTTGGCGCATTCAGATCAACAAATGGCTCAAGACCAGCGTAGGTGCCCGAGCGAGCCCTGGCAGGATCGGCTGGCGCAAAGTGAGCATCGTCGCGCAACTCGGACGGCGGTGGCGCATTCAGATCAACAAATGGCTCAAGCCTGCCCTTAGCATTTGACGCGGGCCTGGATGGTGATCCTGGTTCTTGCAGCTGTTCACTCAACCAAACCCAAGCTCCAGCGCTTAGGCTGGCCGGCGTTGAGGGAAGATCCTGCGAAGAGCCGGAAAACCGATCGCCCTGCGCGGCCGGCGAGCTCGGCTGCTCAGGGCCTGGCAGCCCCAGCTCTCGGTTCGCCTCGATGAGTTTCAAGTAGCTGCGAAGATGCGACAAATCGGGACCGTGTACTCTGCCTCCAGTCCGTTGGAATGCTACCGCGTCATTGTCGAGGGATAACTGCTGCCTGCTGGAGCCGTTTAGTCGCCCAATAATGCTCCCTTTGCCATTCTCTCTAAGCCACGCACTCAGCGCACGAAGACGTGTCGCCCGCTGTTGCGCAGACTGCCTCAGCTTCGCAGTCGGGATTTTAAGATCTTTCAGGGCTTGGCTCAGCGCGCCCTCGATGAAGGGCGCATCTTCTGGATGAGGAACGCGGTGACGGGGGGCACCGAGAACGCGGGGTTCGGGTGCTTCGACATCGTCCCCCCCACGTAGCAGCCGCTTGAGAACGTCCAGAGCCGATCTAATGCGGTTCTGGGGATCACGACCCAAGCTCCTGTACTTCGCTATTTCCTCATCCAGCGATGAACCGTCTCGCAGCCGAGAAGCTACAGGGCCCCCATGACTTGCGTTGACCCAGCGGACGAAAGTCCTAAGCCCGGAAACACTGTTGTTGATGGCCCCTGGGGTGAGCTTGCGCCCCTCGGCGTCTACACGAAACCTCGCCAAGAGCTCCGCGTCTTCGGCCGGAAGCTGCTCGCCGATCAGCTCGTCCGGCGACGACACCGGAGCTTGCCTCTGCGGTGGTGACGTCGCCAGTTGATGGGATGGGGTCTGCATCAGCCGCCGCTCAACCGCGTCGCCCTGCGGAGGCGGCGAGGAGCTGGGTCCGTCCATCGTCTCCAAAAGCAGATCCTGCTGGCTCGCAGGCAGAGTCTCCGGCCAGCTGACAGCTCCGTTCGACCCGCTGTGCTGCGCAGTCGCGGTGAGGGTCGGCTTCGTCTCGGCGCGAACCGCGTCTTCGAGATCGGGAAGGGGGCGAATATGACGCAGGAGTTCGATCGCTCTAGCACCCGCCGGCGACCTCAGGAGATGGGCCAGTGCGGCTCCGGCTTTTCTGCGGCCATGGGGGTCCGCCTCCTTATACCGACTGACATCTTCATCCAGCGAGTCGTGGCCAAGCCGAGCAGCAATGCCGGGCTTACCGTTTTCACGGAGGTTATCACTGAAATCGATAAGAAGAGATGCATAGCTCCTGGCGGTGTTGGCGGTGCTTGGGGCTGCTTCTTCCTTGTACCTTTTGATGAGATCAGCATCCTGGGGATAGGGATTCCGCTCAACCCGGCTTGCAAACGGCGTGATGCCGCCCGGCGATCGGGAGGCTCGAAGATGATCCAGTGGGGTAGCGATGGCCTGCTCCTCCTTCTCGGCGAACTCCTGGGCATCCTTGTCCAGCGACTTGTCGTAAAGCCGGGAAGCAATGCCCGGCTTGTCGTTCTTTACGAGCCAATGCCCGAAGCTGAGAAGACCACGTAGATTGCGACCGACCGTGCTCTCGGAGGCCCCAGCCTTGATGAGTGCCGGCCTGAGCCCCTCAATAAGAGAGGCATCTTCGCAATAAACAGGATCCAGGCTGCTACCTGCGAAAACCAAATTTGCATGGCCGGGCGGTAGCGCCGAGGCATTCAGCATCGTTCTACCGCCTTGACCGTGCGGAGGCGGCGTAGATGGGTGCCCGCTCGCCCGCATGATGGGAATCTGCTCGCCTGGCACGAGGATGTTGCTGTAACGTTCATCCGTCAGCTCGTCGTCCTGGTGGCGCCAGTTCACGGGATTAGGGGACTCTGTAGGATTCAATGCCAGGCCATGCCGCGGTGGCTGAAGACACGACGATGCACGGGCTTCGTCGACCGTCCCAAAGAATAAATCTCGATCATCCCCCTCAGCGAGTGCCGCTGGCCAACTGAAGGCGGGCTGCGCCCCGCCCTGCTTAGCCGCGGCCTCAATGCCCCCTGCCCGGGCAGTGATTGACGCGACTCCGCCCGGCGACTGAGAGGCGCGGAGACGATCTAGTGCGGTAAGAACGAGGTGCCTGCGACCTTGATCGAAGATCGCAGCGTCGCTGCTGAGCGATTCGTCGTTAAGCCGAGCAGCCACTCCCGGCTCGTTTTTTGCAAAGAGCCACTGGCTGAATCTGCGAAGAGGACGAACATAATTCGTCTTAGCGGTGATCTCCTCGTACCCAGCCTTAACGAGTGCTTCTTGAAGTCCGGAAATCAAGGGCGCGTCTTCGGGATGAAAAGGCGGACCGTTGAGTTTTCTCGCTCCATTACGGAGATGATCAAGTGCCGCGCCGATACTTTTGTTACCCCCAGCGTCCTTGTAGCGCTCGATCTCTTCATTGAGCGGTTCGTCCTCGTTCCATTTCTCGTCCTGAAGCCGAGCAGCAATGCCAGGCTTGTTGTTTGCACGAAGGTAGTGGCTGAAATCCGTGAGAATGGATGCATAGGTTTTGGCGGTACTTGAAGTTCCGGTTGCCACTGCTTGCTGTCTGTATTCTTTGATGAGAGTTCCGTCCTTGGGATAAGGAGTGAGGTCAGGGCGGCCTGCGATCAGTACGACTCCTCCCGTCAATTGAGAGGTCCGCAGATGAGCTAGTGCCCAAGGGACGTTCGCCGTCCCACCTTTGGTTATGAACTCCTCGACATCCTTGTCCATCGACTCGTCATGAAGCCGATCAGCAATGCCCGGCTTGTCGTTTGCAAAGAGCCAGCGGCTCAAGCTGAGCAGATAACCGACGTAGCTCGCGGCGGTGCTCTCGGCGGCTCCAAGGAGCGCCTGCTTAAGGCCGGAAATAAGGCGCGCATCCTTAGCATAAAGCGGCTCCTTGCTGCGACCTACCAAGACCCAATTTGACTGAGCGGTCTGGAGCGCTGCGGCGCCCAGCACCGCCTCATCCGTTCCGGCATGCGCCTCAGATCGCGATGCCTCCGCTTGATGGGCGCGGACCTGCATGAGCACGGGAGCAGACGGGACAGCGATCTCGCTCAGCTGCTGCTCAAAGGCAGCCGCATCTGTGGACGGAGCCGGTGAGCTCTCTTGCGGGCCCGCGGTGCCCGATTGTTGACGCACCCAGTTGGTGGATTCGAACTTCATTCGTTCTCACTTTCGGACTATAGGCCAATTTGAAGTCTGAGGTCGGTTGTGATTTGCCACGGAATCGACTCGGCAGCATCGACCCCAGCAGAAAACTATCGTGAACGCCCTAAAATGCCGCGTCGAAGCACTCCGACCGCGCGCTCCAGTCTTCTTGCAGCGATCGCCAGCTATGATCGCTTCTGGAGACCCTGCTCTATGTGCGATATCTGTCGAGAACCTGACGCGGAGCCGCCGATTTCCTGCAGCGGACACGCAGGCTGCCCCATGGCCGGAAATCGATAAGGAACCACCCGAAGAACGGTTCTGTGGGCGTTATTGAGCCTTCTTGAGCCTTCTTGTATGATCGTGCCCCCGTGGCGTGGTGTAGCTGAGTACGGGTCACCACGTTCGCCGGCATGGGCCGGATCGGTCAGCTGGCGATAGTCGGAAGGCTGACGGCGGGATCATCGCCCAACGGGGAGCGATGGTTTCCAGTGTCATATAGCGTCCACGCTCGACGCCCCACCCGTCATTCTGCTCGAGCAGGATCGCGCCGACCAGACGGGTGATGGCGTCCTCATTGGGAAAGATGCCGACCGCTTCGGTCCGCCGCTTGATCTCACCGTTGATGCGTTCGAGCGGGTTGGTCGAGTGCAGCTTGACCCGGTGTGCGGCCGGGAAGCTCATATAGGCGAGCACGTCGGTCTCGGCCTCATCTAGGAAGCTGGCGAGCTTGGGCAATTTGGGCCGCAGTTGGTCGGCGACCCTTCGCCATTGGGCACGCGCTGCTTCAGCGTCGTCCTGGGCAAACGCGGCGGCGGAGACGATGCGCCGGCCGCTCTTGCCGGCGTGCGTTCAAAACCTGAAGCGCTTAAACGTTATAATGACGCGGCCGATGCAGCGGCCGCGATCAATGCCCTATCCGATAGCGAGCTGGTGCGGCTAAAAGCGCTGGCACGGTTGCGGAGCTGTGACCTGCCAGGAGGCCTCGGCTGGAGCGACATCCTCCACGAGGCGATTGCCCGCGTCCTCGACGGCTCCCCCGGCCAGCCTACGTCCCATTCTAGCGTTCCTGTCGGGCGTGATGCGCAGCATCTGCAACGACCATTGGCGGCGTGCGCGACTCGAGCGAAGGCTACTTGTAAGCCGCGATGATCCGGACCAGCGCAGCGGGCCCGATGACGAGGCCGATGCGGCGCCCGATCAGGAGCGGATCCTAGCCGCCGCACAGACACTGGCCAACGTCTATCGGCTGTTCGAATCCGACCCGCTGGCGCTGAAGATCATCGCGGGCATGGCCGATTGCCTGGCGGCCAGGGAGATCTACAAGAGCGACAGGATATCCGAGCTCGACTACGACACGACGCGACGACGAATGCGACGCCCCCTGCTGCGCGACCAACGGAACTGGAGCAAGTGATGACACGCTGGCATCCAAGCCGCGATCTGGCCCGCCTGCTCGAAGCACTGGGCGAGGAAATTCTTGCCGCGAGCGATGAGGAGGTACGGCAGACCTCCGGCTTGCAAGGATGGACCATCACCAACACCGCCCTCGACGTCAGAGACGTAATAAAGGCTGCGCGCGAGGACGAGAGCGGGAGAGCCTTGCTCGAGATTGTGATCTGAACGAAGGTTTGAGCGAACCCTATACCGGGCGGCCCGCCCGTGGGGGCCGCAGCCCGTCGCACAACCAGCGGCATTGAGCGAGTTCGGGGCTTTAGAATTTGCGGCAGCGCTCACGCGCCGCCGAACTTCCAGACCGGGATGCCGAGCTTCTTGGCCTTGTCGGCGAGATTGTCCTGGATTCCCGTACCCGGGAAATGCATCACACCGATCGGCAGCTCGTTGAGCATCGCATCGTTGCGTTTGAACGGAGCGGCCTTGGCGTGTTTCGTCCAGTCGGGCTTGAACGCGATCTGCGGGACCTTGCGGTTGTCGGCCCATTTGGCGGCGATTAGCTCGGCGCCCTTTGGAGATCCACCGTGTAGCAGCACCATGTCCACATGCTTGGCGTGCACCTGGTCAAGTTTAGCCCAGATCAACCGGTGATCGTTGAAGTCGAGACCGCCGGTCAGCGCCACTTTCGGGCCGGGCGGCATGAGCACCTGGGTGTCGGCGCGCTTCTTCGCGGTCAGGAAATCGCGGCTGTCGATCATGGCTGAGGTCAGATTGCGGTGGTTGACCTTTGACCCGTTGCGCGGCCGCCAGGCGGAATGAGTATGGCGTTCGAACTCGTCGGCGGCCTGGTCGCGCATCAGCTCGAAGGCGTTGCGTCGCTCGATCAATGTCTTCCCTTCCGCCGTCAGACGCTCCAGCTCGACGGATTTGATTTCGCTGCCGTCCTGCTCCCGCTGCGAGCGCTGCTGGGCCAGCTCGTTATCGTCGAGCTCGCGCTCGATCCTGTCGATGGCGCGATGGAAGACGTTTACCATCGACCAGAGCAGGTCTTCGAGGTCGGGCTCAAGACGGGTATCGGACAGCGCCACCACCAGGGCATCGAAGATGTCGGCGACGCTGCCGGCGAGGATTCGCGCTTCAGGAAGCCCCCGGGGATCGGGATCATCGTGGAAGGGACGGTAGCCATGGAGCTGGAGTTCCTGGAGGACCTGGTCGGTCGGGGATGAGCTGTGGTGCGGCTCGAAATCGTTGTCGTGGTCGGCGGTCATTGCGGTTTTTTCCTCGTCGGATCGACCGCGCCCATCGCGGCCTTCATGGCGACGAAAGCGGCAGTCGGAACGGACTTGCACCCGCAGCGCAGCGGAGGGCCGGAGCCTTGGCGGAGGACCGAAGGGGGCCGACTATTTTGTCTCGCGCTGTAAAGGCGGCTCTGCCGCCGACGGAAAATAGTCGGCCCACGAGGTTGCCGGTCCGGGCCGCCTGCTGCCCGATCGCCCTCTCCAGAACGCCGTGGATGCGGTCCTCTGGCGCCGAGGGGAAACACGATCACCGACCATGCGGTAACGAAGCGGCCGCGTCGCCCCTCATCCCGTTTCGGCTAAGCCGCCAGCTCCATAAAGCGCGCGACGTCCTGCGCCGCGATCTGTACGCGGCTTGCGGCCCGAAGGGCGTCAAATCCGAGCAGGCGAAGATCCTCGTTGAAGTCGCCAAGCTGTGGCGAGATCACGATTGCCTCGATGCCGGCCTCCTGCGCCCGATCGATCAAGATCGCCATGGCGCCGTCGCCGGCAGGATCGTCGTCGCGGGCGATGTAGAGCCGGCGCAGCGTGTCCGGGAGGAGGATGGCGGAGAGATGCGCTGCCGAGAGGGCTGCGACCATCGGCATGGCCGGCAGGACGCTGCGGAGCGACAGCATCGTCTCGATGCCCTCGCCGGCCGCCATGACTTCGCCAGCTACGCCAAATCGAACGGCGTGACCAAGCAGCTCGCCCATCGCCCGTTTCGGCGTGTCGATCAGCGCCTTGCCTAGCGTCATCTCGCTGAAGCCGTCGGAGTCAAGCCAGGTGCGATGTGCGCCAGTGAGGTGTCCGTTCAGATCGGTGACGGCGGCGATCATCGCCGGCCAGGTCTCGGTCGGGCTGTGGTCGTCGGGCCGGTAGTAGCAACGTGGGTGAAAACGCAGACTTTCGGTTTCGTGCAAAGCCGTAATGCCGCGATTGCGGAGATACGCTTCTACGAGCGTGCCTGTAATCAGTTGCGACATACCGAAGAGTCGTCGCGCCGCCTCTGGCGTCCCGAGTGGCGCGGGCGATTTTGTCGACCGGAGGCGGTTTGGCTCATGCTCCAATTCTGGACGCCGCAGATTTAGAAAGCGTCGTGCCTCATTGGCGACGTCGCGAAAGTTAGTGAAACCGCAGCTCTCGCGGATTACGTCGAGGAGATCGCCATGTTCGGCCGAGGCGGCATCTCGCCAATGCCCGGCGGCGCCAGGACCGGATTCCGGTCCGCTGAGCCGGACGAACATCGATCGGCCGGGCGTATTGCGGACGTCGCCGATCATCCAGTAGCGGCCCTGGCGCCGCCCATTGGACAGGTAATGGCGGCACACCGCCTCGGCGTCACGCGCGAGACGGCGGGCCAGTTCAGAGGCGCTGTCGCGGGCCATCAGGCGGCCTCCCGCTCGTCGATGCGCGCGACCGGATAGTGGTCGAGCACCTTTGCCAACACCGCGGCACCGGTCGCATCCGTCGGCACAAACATGCGCAGCTTCCACGAGATGATCTCGCTGAAGAGACCGTAGGTGCGCAGCCGGTCACGCATCGTATCGGTGAAGCCGGACAGCTCGATGCGATGGGCGCCCATCACGCGGACACGACGGAGCTGCAGATCCGTGACGACGAAGCTCTCGGCCTGCAGGGTCTCTAGGCCAACATCGTAGAAACCGCTGGCAATGGCGCCCTCGACCTTGGCATTGAGGAGCTGCTCGAACGCCGTGAACAGCACACCTTGCAGGTCTATGGTGAGCGCGAGCAGCCGGTTCAGGAACGTCGTGATCGGCGGCAGCTCGTCCTTGACGCCGTTCGCGTCCATGAGCTTCAAGCCCGTGGCGCCTTCGAAGGTCTGGAGCGAGCAGCCTTCCAACTTGCCGCGCACGAGCAGCAGATAGAGCTGGCGCAGCGCATCGCGGGCGTAGTGGCTCTCAAGATTGTCCTCGGGCCGGAACAGGCCCTGGCCGCCGGTCTGGCGCTGGCCGCGGGTGATGGCACCCAGCATGTCGAGGCGGCGGGCAATGGTCGAGAGGAAGCGCTTCTCCGCCTTCACGTCGGTCGCAATGGGGCGGAAGAGCGGCGGCTGCGCCTGGTTGGTGCGGTTCGTTCGGCCGAGACCCTGGATCGCAGCATCGGCCTTCCAGCCCGGCTCGGGCAAATAGTGGACACGAAGCCGGCGATTCCGCGCCGAGAGTTCGGCATGGTAGCTGCGGCCGGTGCCGCCAGCCTCCGAGAAGACAAGCACGCGCTTCAAATCATCCATAAAGGCGGCGGTCTCTGCGAGGTTGGCGGAGGCCGAACGGTTCTCGACGGCAAGGTGGTCACCCCGGCGCACAACGCGCCGCGAACGTCCGGTCACTTCCGCCACGAGGTCCGTGCCAAAACGCTGCACGATCTGATCGAGTGCGCCGGGAACGGGCGGGAGCGAAGCGAGCCGCTCGATCAACTCATTGCGCCGGGCAACCGCCTCACGGCTTTCGACCGGCTGGCCGTCGCGAAAGACCGGCCGCGACGAGAGATTGCCCTCGGCGTCGGTGAAGGGCTCGTAGAGCTGCACAGGGAAGGAATGGGCGAGGTAATCCAGCACGTACTCGCGCGGCGTGATATCTACGCGCACGTCATTCCATTCCTCAGGTGGGATATCGGCGAGCCGCCGTTCCATGAGCGCCTCGCCGGTCGACACGATTTGGATAACGGCGGCATAGCCCTCGGCGAGGTCCCGCTCAATCGAGCGGACCAGGGTCGGCGTCTTCATGCTGGTGAGCAGATGGCCGAAGAAGCGCTGCTTGGCGGACTCGAAGGCCGAGCGCGCGGCCGACTTGGCCTGGCGATTGAGCGTGCCGGTCTCACCGGTGATGTTGGCGGCCTGCATTGCCGCGTCGAGATGATTGTGAATGATGGCGAACGCACCGGCGTAGGCGTCATAGATGCGCCGCTGCTCGTCAGTGAGCTGGTGTTCGACGAGCTCGTATTCGACGCCGTCATAGGAAAGCGAGCGGGCGGTGTAGAGGCCGAGCGAGCGAAGATCGCGGGACAGCACCTCCATCGCCGCAACGCCGCCCTCCTCGATCGCCTCGACGAACTCAGCGCGCGTGGCGAACGGAAAATCCTCGCCGCCCCACAACCCAAGGCGCTGGGCATAGGCGAGATTGTGGACCGTGGTGGCGCCTGTCGCCGAGACATAGACAATGCGGGCATTGGGCAGCGCGTGCTGAAGGCGCAAGCCCGCACGACCCTGCTGCGAGGGCGCGACATCGCCCCGCTCGCCCTTGCCGCCACCGGCATTCTGCATGGCATGGCTCTCGTCGAAGATGATGACGCCGTCGAACTCGGAGCCCAACCATTGAACAATCTGCCGGACGCGCGAAAGCTTCTCGCCGCGGTCGTCGGACCGCAGCGTAGCGTAGGTTAAAAATAGGACGCCTTCGGCCAACCGGATCTCGCGCCCTTGAGGGAAGCGCGACAGCGGCGTGACCAGCAGACGCTCCATGCCTAGCGCCGACCAGTCGCGCTGCGCGTCCTCGAGCAGCTTGTCGGACTTCGAGATCCAAACAGCCTTGCGCCGGCCTTGTAGCCAGTTGTCGAGAATAATGCCGGCGGACTGGCGGCCCTTGCCGGCGCCGGTCCCGTCGCCGAGCATAAAGCCTCGACGGAAGCGGACGGCGTTCGGTGCGTCGTCACGGGCGGCCGTGACGAGGTCAAACGTCTCGTCTACCGTCCAGGTGCCGGCGAGATAATTGCCATGCGCCTCGCCGGCATAGATGACCGTCTCAAGCTGGGCGTCGGACAGGAGGCCGTCGCTGACAAGGTCGGCAGGCAGGCGCGGCCTGTAGCTCGGCTTCGGCGGCGCGACCGAGGCCATCGCTGCCGCCTGCACCAGCTTGGTCGGGTGCGCTTGTGCGGCGGGGATCCGGATCGATTGCAGCCGGTATTCCTCGTAGATGGCGTCGCTGAGGCGCGCGCCCTCGCGCGGCGTCCAATCAATTGTCTCATAGACGAGGTCCACGGCTTCGGGATCGGCGACCGACGCATTGACCGACTGCGCGGCGGCCCGCGCGAGATAGCCACGCATGGTGCGAAGCGCCCGCGAGGCTGACATAGGAAGCGTGGCGGTTGATGCGACGATCAGGCGAGGTGGAACGTGGTCGCCGATCCAGCGGAGCAGCGTCGCGACATCGGGCGCCATTCCCGGCGACTCCGGGAACGCGTTCGGGTCGTCGGCCGGCGCTTTGTCCATGACGGTGAGGCGGGTCTCGATCGTGGTGCCGTGCTTGGCATAGACCGTGCCGGCGATCGCGGCGGTGAACACCACGCGGCCGCGTTCCTGCAATCGGGCGAAGGCGTCGCGCCAGGCTAAGGCTTCGGGTGAGAAGTTTGCGCCGGTGACCGTGACCAACCGGCCGCCATCAGCGAGACGCGCCAGGGCCGAGGCGATGTGACGGTACGCCGTGTCGGCCATCCGGCCGGAAACGTTCGCCATCGCCGAGAACGGCGGGTTCATCAGCACGACGCTCGGGACGACGGCGGGGTCGAGGTGATCGTCGATCTGGGCTGCGTCGAAGCGCGTGACGGAAGTGGCCGAAAAGAGGGAAGAGAGCAACGTCGCCCGGGTCTCAGCCAGTTCGTTCAGCACGAGCCGGCCCCCGGCGATCTCGGAGAGGATGGCAAGCAGCCCGGTGCCTGCGGACGGCTCCAGCACGCGATCCGCCGCCGAAATGGCGGCCGCGGTCAGCGCAGCCAGGCCGAGCGGGAGCGGCGTCGAAAATTGCTGGAAAGTCTCGCTTTCGGCAGAGCGGCGCGTATGGGTCGGCAGAAGCCCCGCGATCTTGTCCAAGGCGGAAAGTCGTAAAGCCGGAGACGCGGCTTTGCGGAAGAGCGCCTTTCCGTATTTGCGCAGGAACAGCACGGTGGCAGCTTCAGAGGCGTCGTAGGCCATCTTCCAATCCCAGGCGCCCGTCGCATCGGATGCGCCGAAGGCCACTTCCATGGCGGCGCGTAGAATTGCGCCGTCGATGCGTCGACCACGTTCGAGATGTGGGAGGATCTGCTCAGCCGCAGCGATAATGACGCTGGTGGCGCCCCCGGGAGCGTATGCAGGCGAGATCGGCGCGAGCTGGTCGGCCGCAATCGGAGAAAGGTCATTCATGGAGGAAGCCTTAAGGAGAGCGGGAACGGGCGAGCCGATCGGCGCTCTCTCTGGACCGGACCGGCTCAAACCCGTTCCGGCAGCCCTCTCGCTCTCAGCATCAAGGCGGTGCCCGACATGAGATACGGCGCCCCACCGGATGGCAGGGCGCCGCGCACAGAGCATTCCTCAGTATCCAAACTGCCAAGAAGGCCAACCTTAGCCGTCGTCAGCCTCGGCGGCGGCTTCTGCGAGGTAGCTCGCGTCGTGCTTGACGACGGTGACGATGTATTGCCTCATGACGCAGCTCCCTCGATCGGATCGTTTTCGGCCGCGAGAATGGCCTCGGCCTTCGCGATGGCGGCCTCCGCCCGCCGACGCCAAAGCTCGACATCCGCTGAGCCTCCCTCCGGAGCGTGAGCGAGGATCTTAAGCAGACCGAGCAGCACCTCGAAATGGTCGGCCTTGCGCTGGACCTGCTCGTCAAAACGTGAGGGAAACGACAGGGACCGGCCGATATGGGCGGCGTCTTGGCCTTCCCAGGCACCGGTGACATAGATATCGCCGGACGCTTCAACGTTTGACTTGTTGTCGTCCCAGCCCTCGTCGGCGATCGCAAGATCGCAGGCTTCGTCGAGCGTTTCGGCGTCGTAAGTTCGCTGCCGATAGATCCGCAGGCGATAGGTCGTCTCGATGGTGAAAAGGGGCACGAGAGCCTCCATAATAATGCAAAAGCCCGGCGGGAGCCGGGCTTTGGGGTGGATTGGTAGTGAAGAGACGCGGGACGGCCGAAGCCGGCACGCGCGGTCGAGTTATTCGGCCGCGATCATGTGCGGCTCGTCCGCTTCATCGGCCGGAGCTTCCTCGTCGTCGCCGGTGAGGAATTCCGGCAGCGCCTCGTTATCGCTTTCAGACTGCACGGCGTCGGCGCTCGCAGCCTGGTCGACGTCGGCCATTCGCAGAGGTTCGGGCAACCACCCGGTCCCGGCCAGGAGCCGTTCGGCCTCCTTGGCCATGTCGCCTTTCTTCAGATGGTCGATGAGCTGGGCAGCTCGCGCGCCGGCCCCCTCCCCCACCGCCTCGAGGATGCGGCGCTTCGGGACCCGGCCGAGATAGTTCTCGACGGTCGGGCGCCAACCGGACGCCACCATGTCGAGGTCGACGGCGAGAGCGATGCGGTTCGCATCCGCGATCCGCTGCTCGACGGCGTGCGGGGTGGCGCCGCCGCCGTAGCGGTCGCCCTTCTCGTAGAGCGCGTTGACGCCAAATGAGGCGCAGTGCGCAAAGAGCGCCGCCTGCTCGTCGCCCGTGAGAGCCGTGAGCCAGTCCCAGAGATCGGACTTGTCTTTCGGCAAGCGCTCCTCCCAGGTCTTGTGGCGCGCGTCGATCGCCTTGGCCGCCGGAGTGTCCTTCAACTCTTGCGCCTGCACCGGAAAACTCGCGCTGCGCACGGAGACCCATCGCCGAAGCAAAGGAGGAATAGCGGGAGAACACGTCCAGGCAGAATTTGTGCAGCACCGCCTGGAAAGCGACCGAAGGGGTGATCGCCAGCTTGTCGCGCAGCGCCAGTGTCCGCTCCGCCGTGAGCTCGGTCAGAAGACGGTCCGGCAGCGGCTTCACCGCATCGTCATCCTCGTCCTCGGGATCCGCGACCTGCCCGCCGATGGTGATGACGGCGCGCTGGACAGCCGGTGCTGATGGTTCGTCGCCATCCATGGCCGCGGCGACAGGTTCACCGCCCGTGCCCTGCTCCGGTTCGGTCACGGGCACTTCGTCCTCGGGTCGGACGTAGCCGCGATCAACCAAGAGCTTGCCCTCGGCGTCGATGCCGACAAACACGCCCGCGCGGGCGATGTCGGCCGGCTGATAGATGGCGGGTCGATCATTGAATGCGGCGAGAGCCGTCTCAATTTCGCCAAGGCGCAGGTCAACTTCATCGGGAAGCTCATCCGCGCCGTCATGCTCGGCTTCGAGTGTGGCATATTCGGCCTCGAGCGCCTCGATGGTCGCCCGTTCTTCGGTGGTGAGATCGGCGGGCACACCGTCCAGTTCGCGCAAGCCGCGCGTATGGCCATAGGGGAAGTCGATCGCGACCTCGATCCACTTCCAACCTTCGGCGGCGATCGTTTCCGCCTCTACCTTCAGCTTCTCGGCAACCAGGCCGTCGAGCAGAGCAACGTCCTCAAGCCAGCCGCCATCGTCGGACTGGAACAGGTCGCGCAGCACCACGCCACCGGCCGTCTCGTAGGCGTCGATACCCACAAATACGGCGCGCCGGTCGGAGGCACGCACCGTCTTTTCCGTCAACATGCGGCGGATCTGATAGGGCTCCTTGTGCCAAGAGCCGGAGATGGCCTGCCAGACCTGCTCCTGGCGTCCATGATCTGCGCTGACGGTGAAAGCCATCAACTGCTCGAGCAACATGCCATCGTCGGCATAAATTTCGAGCAGCGCTGGCGAGGCCACGGCGAGGCGCAGCCGCTGCTTCACGACATTAGCCGACGTGAAGAAGGCAGCGGCGATATCCTCCTCGGACTGCCCCTTCTCGCGCAAAGCCAGGAATGCCCGGAATTGGTCAAGCGGATGTAGCGGCGCGCGCTGAATATTCTCCGCAAGCGAGTCGTCCTCGGCGAGAATGTCGGTCGCCGGGTCGCGTACGACACAAGGCACCGGCGCGGTCTTAGCCAGGCGCTTTTGCTTCACGAGCAGCTCCAGCGCACGGTAGCGCCGTCCGCCGGCCGGGATCTCGAACATGCCGGTCTCGGCGCCCTCCGCGTCGAGGACCGGACGGACATTGAGGCTTTGGAGCAGGGTACGCCGGGCGATGTCCTCGGCCAGCTCTTCGATGGAGATGCCGGCCTTCACGCGCCGGACGTTCGACTGGCTGAGCGCCAGCTTATTGAAGGGAATGTCGCGCGAGGACGACAGGGTGATCTTCTTAACGGCGTTAGCCATGGGTGATACTCCGCGACGGGCGGCCCAAAGACTCTCTTTGGTCCTCCAACCCGTCACGAAGCGCAGCGCGGCCCTCTTCCTCTCAAGGGCCGCGCCGCAAACCGACGATCAGTACGAACGGAAGGGCATGAAGCCGCCAGACACGCCGTTCCGCATCTCCGGCTTTCCGGGTATCAGGCTGCGCGGTCGAGCAGTTTCTTCGCGCGTGCCTCGAGATCGTGTCGTGCGTCCTGATTGGTTTTGCCCCGCGCAACCGCTGTGATACCTTGCACAAAATCGAAAACGTTTTCGGGCTTGCGCCCTTCCTCAGACAACACCCGTTCGATGATCCTCGCTGTCTCGGTCTTAGAGAACCCGCGCTTGCGCAGGAATTCGTTACGATCGTCATCGGTGCGGGCGACGACCTTCTCCCTGGCCGTCTTGATGCCGTTGACGAAGGCATCGGTGAGGAATTGGCAAAGCTGGCCAGCGCCGGGGCCGCCTCGTGGGCAAACCGTGAGGCGGCGTATTTGGAGTGGCGGATGGTGATCTCCTCAAAATCCTCGACGCCCCAAAGATTGCGGTTCTGGCAGACGGCGCGAAGATAGAAGCTCGCCATGCCGAGCGTCTTCGCGCCCACCTCGGAATTCCAGCGGTAAAAGCCACGGAAGTAGAGGTCCGGCGAGCCGTCGCGAAGCCGGCCGTCCTCGATCGGGGTTAGGTCGTCGACCAGGAAACAGGAAGACATCACGATCGGAGGCGTAGAGCGTCGTCGTATCCCGGGTTCGGATTGTAGACGCCAGTCGACCAGTCGAGCACGCCAGGCGTCTTCCAGCGCGCATCGCCCCTGCCATTGCCGGCGATGCGCTGAATGGCCGCCACAAGTTCGTGGCCAAATATGCGCCCATATTCGGGGCCCGTAACAGCGCGAAGCTCGACGCGACCGTCTTCGATCTCGAGCGTCTTCACCTGCTCGGCGGAATGGGAGGTCAGGCCGTACTGCAGATTGATGCCGGCCAGCGGTGCCGGAAGCTGCCGGAGGTAGTCCGCTGGCGCTCCGGCCAGGCTGGCGAGTTGGCCGAAACTCCAGTGAGTCGGTGCAATTGGCGTGTCAGAGCCGGGCAGCACCAGCGCCAGGCCCTCGGCATCGTCGCGGCTGGCCTCAACTCGGATTGCAGCGCTCTCGACGGTTCGGGTCCGACTTCGCTCGGTCCGTCCACGCACGGCGGAATGGAGGTTCGAGAGGGACAGATAGCGCTCGTCCGCTGGCCGCGAGAACCATTCCGACGATACTCGGCCGACGCGCGTCCCGCGGGTCACGTCCACCTTGTAGCCACTCACGCGATGCGGCTGCGCTCACAACTTCGACTTGGGTCATGGGTCATCTCCACGACAGGCGCCGGAGGCCTCTCCTCCGTTCTTCAACCCGTCACGGCGAAGCCCGTCCGCCCTCTCACTCTGATGGGGGCGTTGCGGGGTTCTCCCCGCAGAAGGGCTCGGCCGAGAACACAGGTTCGGGCGCAGGGGAAAGCTTTCCCCTCAAGGGTCTTCCCGCGGCGTTCAGAATGTCATCAGAGCAACAGGTCGCGTACCCCGATGGATCTGCTCGGAAAGTTTAGTGCACCGCAAACGAGGCGAACGGAAAACTAGTCCCGGTTTGCGGGTACTTCCAACATTACCATAGGGCAGCCTGACTTGATGTCCCGCACATCATCTGAACTACCCTTCAGAGATCACCACGTCAGCGATGAAACCAAACGACGCTCGATATCGGCAGCATCAAGAATACGAAGATTAGCTCGAACCGGTATGTTGTTTTTGAGCAACTGATCTCAAATGCGATCGACTCGTTCCTGATCCGCAAGCACGAGAACGCTTCTGCAACGGACAGGCTGGTCGGTGGTGGTTTGTCTCCGAGCAAGATCCTGAAACCCAGCCACCTTTGAGCGACCGGCGCGCGACCATTTTGTATCACTTGATAGTTTTCCTTGCGCACGCGGCCCGCAGCCATCGAAACCTCGTCTACCTACGACCGCGAGGCGCAAGTATTTTTACTACGCACCGTCACGCCATCCTGCGACTGTCGACGCTCCAAGCCGACCGCGTTTGAGGCAAGCCACGGGGTCGTCGAGATTATCGTTTTCTTCCCTCATTCTGGATGTCAACATCGCAGCCATCTCTACCGTGACGCCTCATGCGGTAAAGTGATGGAGAAGACGAATGGCGGACGCCAAATTCCTTACTCCCGAGGAAGTGTCTGCACGATACCGTGGCGAGGTCACCGTGGGCACGCTGCGGAACTGGCGGGCGATGCGAATCGGACCCGCATATGTCAAGATCGGCAAAGCCGTCTTATATCCGGTGGACGAACTTGAGTCATGGGATAGAAGGAATCTTGTGGTTTGTCGCGCGTCGAAAGGACTGGACATGAGCTAGCGTTAGGAACGACTGCGACCAGGAAAGCATCTACTACCGCCTCCTTATGATTGAGCTGGTTAGCGTGGATATTTTGGATGCTAATGAATTGTCTGATGTACACTAACCCATTTGGTCCGTTCTCGCTGTGCGTATGCAGTACATATGACGTGCCCGACGTTTGGTCAGGCTACGCTACTTTGCGTTTTGGCGAGTTTTCGCGCCACCTTCTCTGCATTTCCGCGAAGTATTCTTCGCTGTCGCTGAAATCCTCTCCTTCAGGCGAGCTCACGGTCCCGTTCGGCCGCCTAATGGCCCAGTGCCAAGGAGTCGTATCTCTTTCGACCTCGCCGTGAATCGTTATGGGGGCCGCATAGAAGCCTGACCGGGGCACTCGAAACGCGATTATCACCTCCTCGGACAATTTGAGAGGGCCTCTGCCTGCGAAATCCTGCAGCGAAAGAAGTGAGAAGCCGTGATTCGCCTGGATCACGGTAGAATCGCAGACGGTCCGCCGCGTCGCGGAATGACACGAGAGCGTTTCGGAAGAACCGTCCGCAAAATGGACGTTCGCCGTTGTCCCATCCGAGGAGAATTGCAGCTTCTTTACGTGATCGAGGTTGACGTATCCCTCGCCCAAAAAGATCAACATGACAATAATTCTCCCGCTTGCCTCGACGATGCGTCGTCCGACGTTTTTGGAAACGGAGGGACCCATTCTTCCAACGCTGGCTCCCAAATATGCTTGGTGTGAGTTTTGGATACGGGGTCCCACATCATGATGAACTCCCGTCCCGGCACGAGCTTCCAGACTTGTCTGTACATTGGCTCTCCCTGCGTCATGTCGTGAAGCCACTGGGATGTGACCCCTCGGTCGTGGAACCACTCTCCCCGAATGCGTCCTTCGCGAAGTTGGCCATGAACAATTCGCTCAATCTCTTTAGCGGCAGCGATCACTCCGATCAGTTCGAGCTTTCCGCTACAGCCGACTTGAAGATCTGAAAGTCGATTATTGGGATCGAGTGAGTGTCCAATCTTTATCGCGTCGGCTTGCGCGTCCCGGATAAAATAAACCGCTCCACCTTCGTGGAATGCTGCCCAAAATTCAGCACTGGACACCAAACTTGTTCGGAGAAACGTGCCCATGATCGGGTCCTTATTCGAATCGGGTAGTGAGTATACGGCTTTGACTGAGTCAACGGCCACCGATCTTTGCGCCCTCCACAATACAAGGCCGGAACATTCCCTCTGGATCGCGAGTATTTGTGAAGTCGCAGGGGACCCGTGCCAAGTTGGGGAACTGACCAGCCTCGGTGCGAGGCCGTTCTAGATGTTCGCTTCCGAGACCTTGACGCAGTAGCCGCGAACGAGGTCAGCGATGCAGCCGAGCGCGGTTCAGCCAAGTATTCGGCGATGCGATCTGGCGTCACTTGCGCAAACCGGTGCCGAAGATCGCAGTTGAACACAACAAGCGCGTCTCCGCGGGTGGGACGAGCTTGGTCGGATTGGGCGTTAGGTTCGCTTCCGCGAACGCCGCGAGAAATGCGTCATACAGTGCTTCGAGCAGCGCCTCGTCATTTGCAGAACAAATGAGAACATCGGAATAGATTGAAACGAACGCTCCGGCCTGCTCAGCTTGCGCCACCATTGCCACGACGGGCGAGCGCATCAGAACTAGGCTGGCAAGTGCGGGTGACTGCTTGAAGCCGATCGGCAGGCAGTACCGCGGTCCCAGATCATAAGGGCTGTGATGAGTACGAAGAAGCGTAAGCCGTTTGAAATAACAACGATGAAGAGGGATATCACGTCGTCAAACTGATGGTCCCGCTCGTTATGCCAATGGAACACGTGATGTACTCGCTACGCGAGCGCGCCAGAGGTGTGATGGTGTCTACTGAGGAGGATGGCGATATCAAGCTACTTTAGACGAACCCCCCTCGTTGTCCAGGCGCCACCTTCGTGAGCCGCAAATCTGGGTGATATATGTATGGGTAGAAAAAGTTGACGTCACGATCCGAATAGAGAAGTTGGAGCAAAATCGAATGGACGAGATCGTCGACGCCCTCAAGGTGAGCGGACTCGGCGACGTCGAAAGCCATAAGCGGTTCATGATTGTCAACGGTAGCGTCAACGTGGACGGCCTTGACGAGCTGCGCAAAGTGAAGGGCGTTGCGTCGGTTCATCAAGACAGCACCTATAAGACGCAGAAACGCTGAGAAGCATCGCGTTGCGCTTCCCCATGTTCGGGCTGCTTGACCACGTGTCGTGACGTAGCTGGGCGATTTTAGTGCTCAGCGACGTCGGCACCATTCGCGAATGCGAGCAGCACGGCTGGATGCAGAACCGCGCCGATCCGCATGCCCACGGGAGCGTAATGCGAGGACAAACAGCGGTCCCATAACTAGCACCGCGCTCGTTGCGAGTCCTCTCAAGATCACCACGAGCGAAGCTAGAAAATCGGAGAAGCCCGCCGGCATGAGGTAATTGGTGAGATCTCTGATGTATTTTACCGTTGAGAATCCTAGAGATTGTTCAGATCGTTCGTCTCGTTCAGGAACGGAAAACCGCGTTCTTCGCTCCTGTTGGCTGCCAAACAGCACCCGAGATAGCCACCACCTGACACTGTGGAGGGATAGTCAAGATGCTTAAGCTTACCGGAAGCCTGAAGCGCCTGTACGGGGCGGGAGTCGATCCAGCGTTTGGATCAGATTGAAGAGTCGATGGCCCTCGGACATATTGGCATCCTACCAATTCCTAATGTCAGAACCTGGCAGCAGGCCGCCTTCTCTGCCTTACTCCCACCACGGCTCTTCCTTCCCGCCAGAGCACCGCGAAGTTATTGCTGACAGGGCAGCGCAGTTCGGCCCTGCGCTTTGTATAAAAAAAGGCGGCAGCTAGGTGTAAACCTAGGCCGCAAGCGCCTTTTCTGAGATCAGTGCTGCGCCTTGGTTGCCGCCCACGCGGCAATCCGCCGCACTTCACACTGAACGAATGGCGCCCGTTCGTCAGCTGAGGCTGCCAAAAAGCGTTGCATGAATTGAGTTCTTGGTATCCTATAGATTGCCTATATTTTGCACCCAGACACATGGTTGTAGAGGACTACTATGCGGGTCCGTGCTGGGTTCTAGTGCTTGCGAGTCTTGTCTGACAGCCTCTCGATTGGTGGTTCTAGCCAAAGGGGTCGCGCATGTCCTTGCAACCACTCGCCATTCCGCAAGACGGCCGCCATCTCGATGACCGGTTGTTCGGAGTTGACGACGTCTTCCTCATCCCAGCCTGGGATAGGTACCTCATTTATAGCCCGATAACAAAAGCAATAGTGCTCGCAAGCTCAGAAGAGTTGCATCAACTTCGATCAATGGGCGCCGAAGGCTTCTTAGGCATTCTCGGTCTTCAACGAATTATCGCACAGAGCGAGGCGGCGACCGATACCGTTCCACAGATCGAGCAATCAAGTGGACAGTGGAAGCCGACGCACGTCACGTTTTCAAACACACAAAAGTGCACACTCCGCTGTCGATACTGTTACGCGGATGGAGGTCGGCTCGACGATGCGGTGATTCCAAAGCCGATTGTTGATGCCGCCCTATCTCTAATTGTCAGCAATGCGGCGGCTTCCGATCAACAACCCAGCATTAACTTCCTGGGAGAGGGCGAAGCGACTGCTGACTGGAAATCGTTCACGTATATTCTTGAAACGTTTCGGCAGAAGTGTCGCGAGATTGGAAAACAAGGACACGTTTCGTTGAGCACAAACGGCGTGTTTTCCAATCGGCTCATTAGCTATTTGGTCGATAACGTCGACACAATCGTGTTTTCGCTAGATGGCATTTCTTCGAGTCACAATAAAAATCGAGTCCTGCCGAGCGGATCCGGCTCTTTCGAAAAAATCATCGAGAACCTGCGTGAATTTGATCGCTTAGAGAAGCGCTATGGCATTCGTTGCACAGCAACGGAAACTGCGACGAGCGGGCTACCTGATTTCGTAGAATGGATAGGTCTAAATCTGAGGACAAAGGAGATCCATGTTGAACCGGTATTCGACAACTCGGGAGTCGCAAAGACCGCGGAGCCGGTCGAGGAACCCCCGTCCCTTGCCTTCGTACAGCAATACCGGAAGGCCCGCCAGGTAGCGGCCAAGTACGGTATTGAACTCTATTACTCGTCCGCGGACCTGAAGTTTAAGACCGGCTTTTGTGGAGTCACCAACGCGAATAATTTCATTGTAACATCGAAAGGAATCGTCACCAGTTGCAACGAAGTCTTGAGGAGTGACGATATCCGATCAACAGCGTTCCAGTACGGCAGATGGAATTCCGAAGAGAACAATTTCGAGATCGATCTCGGTGCTGTACAGAAATTAAGAAAGGTCAACGTTACCAATATTTCAAAATGCACCAATTGCTTCGCTAAGTTCAATTGTGCAGGTGACTGCTACGCTAAAACGCACGCCCAGCACGGCGACATTTTCTCTCCAAAATACACTTCGCGATGCGAAGTTACGAGAGAGCTCACAAGAGATAATCTTCTCCTCGAGATATTGAAAGACCAGCTCGACAATTTGAGCGACCAAGCGATTCAACAAAGTGAATCCGGAACTGCAACTCACGAAAACACTAGGGTCGGCGCGTTGTATGCCGAAGGAATAGAGTAGCCAAGTGAACCACCTTTTGCGGAGAGGAGAGTCTGAATGCCCGATCGCCGAGACTTTCTTGTTTTTACGTCCTTGGCTGGCGCTATGGCGGCTCTTTTTCCTGATTCTTTTGCGACAGCGCAGGCCTCCACAATTACCGTACCCAAGGTCGTAGATTTCACAAAAGAAATGCGAAAGATCTTAGACACCATTTACGACACTGAACCCGGCACGATACAGGCCTTTAATTTCGTTTATCAGCGCATCGCAAAGGAAGGTTGCTCCGACAACTGCGGCTGCAACTCAGTTTGCGGATGCAATGAAAACGTTGATTGTTGCGAGAACAAATGTGGGTGCGAGAAGAAAGGTTCGTCCAAACTGAATTTAGATGTGATACGCCGTCAAGACCCGTACATTAAGATAATCTCGAAATTTAACCCCGAACAGATAGAGACGTTCAACCAGCTTCTCGACATTCTTCCCCAATTTGGAGGCGTCTTTGCCGGCGCGGCATTGCCTGGGACCGTCGCTTCCGTCGGGATTAGTGACAAAGGTCGAAAGTTGGAAGCTGGTCAATTTACGGAAGACCAGTTGCGGCAATATTTTCGAACCCGAGATCTCAAAGGAGACCCCGTCCCAGAAGATTTCTACTCCAAGCAGTTCGGACGCCCCTAGGCTCTTCGTTGCGGGCATGGTCCTCTTGCACGCCGCAAACCTGACGCCCTTAGGGAGCCGTCACGTGGAGCCACAGCCTGATCTCAGTGCGCTGCTTGTGCGTGCTGCCCGCGCACAGGTGAGTGCTACGAACACTCCGTCGCGTCGCGAAGCTACGTTGACGCGCATCTCCGATCTCATCACAGACGAGCTTGAGAATCCGCTCCTTTCGACCAAATTGGTCTGCCGCGAACTCGAGCTCTCGCGCAGCACGTTGTTTGCGATCCTTGCTGACGCCAACATGATGTTCGTATCGCACATCCGCGAACTTCGATTTCAACGCTGCTTGATGCAGATCCGCGACCCGCGCTCGGCAGACATTGCGATCGGTGAGATCGCTCGCCGGGCCGGCTTTGCCAGTCAGGAGAGCTTCACGCGTGCATTCAAGCGCCGCTATGGCTCGCCGCCCGGCAGCTATCGCGGCAAGGAGGACTCCTAACGTTTGCGCCTCGAGCTTCCGTAAGGCTAAGCTTCTCCCTCATAAAGACCGACCGCGAATCCTTACTGATGGCGACGGCTGTATGAGATGGGATAGGCGGCTGAACGGGCATCGAGCATTGGATCTGCAGGCTCGATGCCAGCCGGCAGCGCGTTGGGAAGGAACAACAGCTGCTGCTGCGCAGCGTTGCTATCGGCAACCGGTTTCGCGACCGTGAGCGTTCCGAGTTCCACCGCACGTCAATCGTCGGGCCATGCGGTCGAGGGATCATCGAGCTGGTCGCCTTGCGCCGCTACCTGGAGCACCAATTTGAACTCCACTAGAGCTCGGGAGATGCGCTGGTTCATCTCAGCGCTCAGATAATCCGGGGCGGCATTCGTCGCCTCGGTATCGTCACGGTACTGCACCCCAGCGACGGGCAGCATCTGGTAGCGACCGTAAGTGATGGCGCCTTGCGCATTGGTGAACTTGAACGCGTTCACGCCATAGAACGGCAGCGTGCCATAGCTGACGGGTGCCGGCTTCGACGCAGTCAAGAAGGCCTTCGCGACCGGATGACTAGCCAGATAGATGTCGAGGGGTGTCGGCTTCGACGCCTGCGGACCGCTCGAACCTAATAAGCAACTCGCGGAAGTCGTCCACAGTCGGCGATGGGAATCCGTTGAATGAATGGGCGACAATATCAGTCTCGCTCCCATCGGGCAGCCGGAACTTGATCGCAAAACCGTGCAGACGGGCCAAGCCGTCGTTGTCGGAAATGTTCGGCAGACCTGCAAAATTGGAGAACCGAGCGGTGATCGGGACAGCTTCATGCTCGAAGTGTGGTGCCTTGCTGACAGACTGCGCCATTTTGCCGGGCATGAAGCTGCCTTGCAGTACGAGACCCTTTGCATGAACCGCTCGCGCTCTGGGATGCTTGCCGAAAACGCCGTTTAAGGCGTCGACGAGCTGCTCGGGATTGGATCTCTGCCGTGATGCAGCGGAGAGCGAGCTCTCCGCCACGGCTACGCCGGGCACAACCACGATCGTTGAGACGACCGCTACGATGCGGAGCGAACTGAGCATTGGAAAATCCTCGTTATTGAGCGCTGAATAAGGAGATCGGCGGTTGCACGGCATGCACGACTTCACCTCGCTTCGATCTCGGCTAAGGGTGCGCACCAGGTCAGAAAAACACTGTCTGACCGTGGTGAATTCCCTTAACCGCTGGACGCCAAACTCCACGCCAAAGCCGGACTGCTTGACGCCCCCGGATTGACTTCGAACCGAGGCCATCATGCTGATGACGGCCGGGACCACACCAGCAAACTCAGGCGTTACTTCCGCGTCGATCGACGCGATATCCTATTGAGCCCCGAATCCACTCTTGTCGAAGAGCGCCTTGATCCCGGTTATTTTCGCGTTCTCAATGATGAAATACTTTGCGGAGAGAACGCTGGGGACGGGGTGGGTTTGGGTGTAGTACATGAGGAGCGCTGTCTTATCGTCGCGGAAAGTGGTAACCATCGTCGCTCTTTTGAGCATGCCGGCGAATTTCAGTTTCCGATTTGTGCAGCGCTGCGCCACCTTCAATGAGGCCAAATGGCGTCTCAGAGACCACGTTGTCCGCGACAAGGCAGTGACAGTTTTTGTCAACATGATGACGGCGGCCTTCAACCCAAGTGCTGGCCTTGATAGGTTCAACCTCACGGAGGACCGCATCCGCGAGCGCAGCAACCGTCGTGCGGCCGTTGGACTGATCTGAACGATGCAGTCGTGACCTCGATCGCCACGCTGTTGCTCAATTCGAGGCCGAACTGCGTCTCATGCTCCACCTGCGCGACAGCATGGGCACCTTGGAGAAGAACGCCTTCGTGTAGCGCAGGATGATCTTCGCCTGGTCACGGTCTGCGGACGACCTGAACGACGCCACGCGAGATAGGGTCTATAATCGACGAACGCTGACAGCCATTGCTATCAGGGCTGGGACGCGTAGCTTGAGCGTGCGGCCAGCGACCAAGTCTGTGACCTGCTTCTTCAATTGGAGCGAGGGCGGAGAGCATCGAGTTGTCGATACTCACTTACCTTATGATTGCTGGCGCTCGAACTCCGTGCTCCATTATCGTACGCGCACAACTGTGGTTATCACGCTGGCTCACGATGTACCGCGATGTACCGGCCCCACTGGCCACTCACCAAAAAGCACAATCAATCCAACTAGATGCGGCGCGCAGCATGCTTCTGCACAATCAGTCGTCACCGCAGACATCCGTTCGCGCCGAGACTCCCCCTCGACGAATGCCTGGATAACTCATCGTGTTGCGTATGCTTCGGGCCGACTTGCGGACAGAGGCGCGGACCAGGCAGAAGCAGTCAGCAGAAAGTCGCCATGGGCCCGAACCCGACGTTGGCGCCGTGCAGGCTAGAACTCCGCCGAAGTGGCGCCGCACCTTTCAGAAGGCCGGCGGAGGACCAGGAAAGCCATCCATGGACAGCGAGAGTTCGGCTGCGCAGTTGATTGGCGCCCTCCTGCGCGCTCTTTTCCCGGCCTCAGATTCATAGTGTCGGGGTGATCATGGAGGGCAACGGCGGGCGACTAGGAAAGCCGTCCATCGAGAGCGCAATTCTGAGCGGCAAGTTCAGCAAAATCGACCGTGGGTCCAGCCAAGTCATCCGCTCGGAGCCGCCGTCGGTCGCTCGCCTCAAGCGCAGCGCTGGCGAGCGACGGTGGTGGAGTGGGGTGGCGTCCTTCAAGTCGACTCCTTCTTGGGAAGTGCCAAGGAGTCCCCCGCGTTGGCTCACTTTACGTCTCATATGACGCGGCCATCCACCGACAGTGGCGCGCACTGGCAGATGGCGCGCCTGAAGAACTTAAGCTGAAATGGAAGAACACCGGTCAGCTCGAGAGGCGTCTATAAAGAGGGTGCCGGGCGATCTCTTTCGCGCAGCCCCACTCCGCCCTCTCACTGGCTATTCACGTTGCAGGCGGCGGCGGCCGCGACCAGCAGCGATCGCTCGTCGATCACGATTCGTCCTGCTGTTCGCGCCGCCCGTGCATAGACCGACAGCGGGTACTCACCTGTAAACAAGATGTCGCGCTCAATTCCCACGCCGAGCGGAAGCTCAAGGGCTTCCATCTCTGCAAGACTGAACGATCCGAGTTCGGGATCTCCGATGTCGGCGAGCCCGAACAACGTATCGTCATCCTCCTCGAGCTCGGTCGCGAGCCAAGTGCCGATGCCGAGCGGGTTGAAGAATTTGACCACAGGCACATGGTCGAGGCCACGGCGGCCGTTGGCGAGCAGGCGCTCGCGCAGACCCGGCGTGAGGAGGATCATACCGCCCTCCCTTCGACTACATCGACCGGAATGTCGTACTGGCGTGTTCATCCGGCATGAAGCCGAGGATGAAGTCGGCCGCCTTGCTCGCCTGCGATGCAGCTCGCACGACGGCCCGATTGTCCTCACGCAAGACCTCGAGCCAGGAGCCGATGTAGTCTGCATGCCGCACGGTCGGCGCGATGCCGAGCGACGCACAGGAAAACGCGGCACAGAGTTCGGCGACATATCCTGACAGTCCAGCCCCTTTTTGAAATTTTACCCCGTGGGGGATGGTGGTGATCATGCCGCTATTTCCTCGGTCCGAGGCTGCTGGGCATGCATCCAGTCAGCCGCCTGCTGGGCTTTGCTGGCGGCGGTGAAGATGGCGCGAGGGTCGTCCTTGAGGAGGCGCAACCAGGATGCCACGTAGGCGGCGTGATCGGGCCTGGGATGATGGGCGACGCCCAAATCCGCCAGGATGAAGGAAGCGGTCAATTCCGCGGTGGCTTCTTCGATCGGCAGCCAATCGCGCTTGAACCGTTCCTGGAAGTTCCGGTCGAGCCGGTGCTTTGCGCCAGCGGCGTGAGCTGCTTCATGTATTAACGTGCCGGCATGGGCGGCTGGGCTCGTGAATGCCGCGTAGTCCGGCATGAAGATCGTGTCGATGTCGATGCGGTAGTGCGCATTGTAATTGCCGGTGATGACCGGGATCTTCAGCGCATCGATGAACTCGCCAACGTGAGTTAGGCGATCGCTCTCTGGAATCTTCTCGATGACCTGCGGTTCGTAGCCATCGACTTGGGCGACATTGAACACAGTGAAGGCGCGTGCAAAGACGCGACGACGAACGTCATCGTCACCGTCGTCTGCATCGTCGTTGGTAGCCGCCTTCGCCTGCTTCCAGAGAACAACCGTCGTTCCTCGTTCGCCCTTGCGTACCTGCGCGCCGATAGTCAGCCATTGCCGATAGGTTCCCCAGAGGCCGTCGGCGTAGCCATGAGCTTGCGCAGCGATCCAAAGTGCGAGCACGTTGACACCACGGTATCGGTTGCCTGACGAGACATTCTGAGGACGGGTGATGGCGGTGCCGTCGTGATGCCAGGGCATGCGCCATTCGCCCGCGCCAGCTTCCATGGCGGCGACGATCTCGGCGGTGATGCGGGTATAGACATCGGCGCGGTCCGCCGAACTCGACGTATAGGACATGGGAGAATCTCCGCGGCCGGCGGAGCAAGCCTCTCTCACTCCCTCAACCGGCCGCCCGATTCCGGCCCTCCTCGTCCTCTCTCGCCGCCCGACGACAGGGCGGCCGTCTTTGGTTTTGTGCTGTCTCATCATGATGGGTGCTCCCGTTCGGCCGGGGTCCGTCCCCGGCGGCGGAGCAGCCACCTGCGATGCCTGAAAGCGCGACCGCGCACTCGCAGAGCCGAAGCGACAGCGGAGGACGGCGATCAGCCGTTGCGCGGCCGTGCGGGGCATCGCGCGCTCCGACTAGGCCGGGGCAGACGCCGGCCAGAACCACCCGGCGCGGCCGCAACCTCAGGTCCGGAGTTCTGACGTCAGTTGCCGCGATCGATATCGTCGAGGACAGCCTCGATGCGTGCGAGATCCTGTTGCAGTGCGGAGCGCTGTAGCGAGGACAACCGCTTCTCTTTAAGGACGGCTCTCGCCTCATCTGCGGAACACGCCCATGCTGGCCGATGTCTGGCGGTGATGCAGGCGTTTGGACAACGTGTCGGTTGGCAAAGCGCCGTCATCGGCGTCTTGGTGCCGGCGTGGGTTGCCTGCTTCAGACATAGAGCGGTGCCGGGATCGAAGAAGCAATCGGCGAGCACCCCGACGTGCAATGTGCGCGCGAGGCTGGCGAGCATCGTGCGAAGCCGCGCACGATCTGCAATCACAGCTGGTAGGGGATCAAGTTCTGCCGCCGCAGCATCAAGCACCTTCGATATGCGCGGCGCGGCCGGACCGGACAGCGTGGAGCCCGCCTGTCGCTCATCAAAGTAAACCAGCAGGTCATCGAGTTGCCCAAGCGCTCGCTGGTTCTCGACCTCGGCGCGAAAACCGGACTTGCTGGAGCCGGCGTAGCCCTCGAAGGCCGCAACGGAAGCATGCTTGTACTGGATCATGCCGGCGATCGTGCCGAAGGGACGGTTGGCGATATGCCATGCGATCGTTCGGCGAAATTGCCCTGTTGTGATGCGCCACGGCTTGCCTTCGGGACTGTTGGGAATAACCGGCTCGCTGACCGTGCCGAACAGCTTATTGAGGTGATCGCGATAAAGATTGAGCTGCCGTACGATCTCGGCAGAGAGGTGATCCTTGCACACGGATTTAGCGGCCAGGACCGGCCAGAGCGTCGTGAGCCCGCGGGCGGTTGCGGCCCGGAAGGACAGGCGTTCCAACACGTCGATGGCTTTGGCGACCGGTTCGATCGTGACCCAATCGGCCGCTTCGCCATGGCTCGACTTGCCCTTGTAGGCGACTGATCGCACGCGATGACGCATGATCAGGCCATCCTCGCTGCGGGATACGGTGAGACACCCCCGCTGCATTGCTTGAACTTCGCAGTCGCGCATGCCGGTCAGGTACGCACACAGAATATATGCTGCTGATTGCAGCATCCGTTCTTCCTGGGCGAGCGTCTTGGCGTCGAAACGAGGTCGCCACGGTCGACCGGTCTCCGGCAGATGAGAGATACAGGTATCCATGCCGCCGGTCTCAACGCCGAGCACGCGTATGGCTGCATCGATCAGGTCGGGGGCGCCGCTCGCAAGCTGAATATGCATCCCCGAGTCTGCGCGGGCATCGATCCCGATATGAAGATGAAGCAGGTGCGAGTTGACGGGAGGCGATACGTCACCTGTCTCTGGATGCCGCATAGTGGTGCCATTATGAGCAGACCCCCAGATCGGCACACCGCGCTCCTCACGTCGTCGCCGCTCAAAGTAGTCCATGAGACGCCGGCGCTGTCGGTCACGGCGCTGTTTGCGGTCGAGGGCCTGGTCTGATCCAACAAGCTTGGCGCAATGGGCCTCCAACCGATCAAGCTCGTCGCGGGCGGCGAAGATATCGGGCGCAAACTCGGTGACGTAGCGGATCGACCAGGCCAACAGTGGGGCGATGACTTCTTCCGGCATTCGTGGGGTGCGGTTCTCGCGGACCTGACGATAACCAGCGACGCGGGCTGGAGCGCGTCCGCTCCACGGCTGGAACCGCAGCCCTCCGGAGGGAAGATGATCGCGAAAAGCATAGAGGTCGACCGGCACCTCGAGAAGGTGACCAACGATGACAGGCCGTCGGCTGCAATCGGTCTGGAGATAGCGGGCGTAGCGGTCGAGCAATTGCTGATCGACCCGCGAGAGATCGACGGCGCCGAGTTGGCCGCGGACGAACTCGAAGAAGCGACGCGCTCGGTTGAATATCTGTCGGACACAGGCAGGTGGGAGCTTCTTGCGATGACCAGGGAGATCGACGTTGAGCCGGGCGTAGAGCAGTTCCCGGATTGCCTCGCGGGTGCCGATATCTTCGACCGAGCCGAAATGTACGGTGACATGGCAACGGCGGGCGTTCTCGCGAAATACCGCCGGACCGAGATCCCAGCTTGTATCGCCATAGCGGGACAGGCAGCTCCGATCGAAGGCCTTCTTCAGCGGGGCGGAAGCAAGGACCGGACGGTCATGCAGATCCTGTGGGAGCGGAGCGAGGGCAGCTTTGCTCATGGCCGCACCTCGGGCGGAAGATAGAGAGATTGTTGGGTGGCCTCGCTGCGCGCTTGGGCGATCAAACCTTCAGAGAAGACGGGCAGAATCTGTTGTGTGATGCGCGCATGCGCGCGACCGAACTTGATGCTCCAGTCGGTCGTAGAGAGCCCGGCGCGCTCGCCCTCGATAAAGTCGAGAAATGCGAGGATCGCGGGCAGCTTGCGAGCCGTGATGACCGCGTTGCGGCATTCCAGGCAACCCCAGAATGGCTGCGGACAGGGTGAGCCTGCTTCGGCGAAGGGACTGTTCTGAAAACCCGCGCACGCCGCGAGCCAAACGTCCTGATCTCCATCCAGGAGCGCGGAAGTGTTATTGCTCTGCACAGGAGTATCAGCGCCCTCGCGCCAAAGGGACTCGCTGTCGGGTGACAGAACGATCGGTCCTGCGGACGCGACAACTTCCGTAAGAGCCTCGGCGACGGTGGCTTCATGCAAGGGCCGCAGTGACGGAATATCCACATAGTGACGAGCGGCGATCTCCGGCGTGTGGCCGACGGCAAAGCGCGCCATGTGCCCTTCGGTCTTGAGATACCAGAGTGCCTTATGTGTCTTGCGCAGCCGGGAGAGAACAAGGTGTAGTGGACGGCGATCGTCGTCGACGATGCCGTGTCCAGCGACCCAGTTGTCCACCAACTGATGCGGGTGATCGATGCCGGACCGAATCTGTCCTCGTCCCTTATAGTGATAGACCCAGAGAGACTCGACCGGAAGAAAGCGCCTGGTAAAGCTCGTCACCTCGATCAGCTTGCGGATCAATCCGCCAGGCGTGCCGAGGCCGCCATCACGAACTCGCAGGCTCTTCTGCTCGGCACCACGCGCGCGACGCTTTATGTAGCTGATCTCGATCGTCCCGGACCCTGGGTTCTGCAAACAGTCAATGGTCAGCGTCTTGCAGCATTCGATCTCGAGCCCTGTCTCCAAAGACAGGAACGTCAGCAGCGGCGGCAGATCGGTTGCGAGCAAATGATGGCGGTTATGGACGTCTTCGGAAAAGCTGGAAACCGGCAGGCCCCGTCGCAGGCGCATGAAGTACAGGCGTTTGAAGGCGAGGTCCGAGTGATCGATCTTGCCTTCTGCGGAAATCCTGGCTTCAACGTCGGCGACCGCACTACGGAGGTTGAAGTCGCCTGCTTCATCGAGCGGACGGCCGATGCGCCGGAATATCTTGGCGATATCGGTCCGCGCCGCGTCACGTAACTGCCGAGCGACGAACGGACTATATGCGTCGCGGGGCTGCGATCGCCCTGCGGACTGCGCGCTCGTATAGCTCAGGCGACAGCGGAGCCCCTCATCGAGAAGGCCGGGTTGATCGATATCGATGGAGCGCAGCGCAAGAATTGCCTTCGCGAGGACCGTGTGCCGGTGGATCGGCGTCATGCCGGCGGCCTCAAGGAAGGCTTCGAAACCGTCGATATCCTGCGTCCGAAGCTCGGCCGGCTTCGTGACGTGAGAGTGATCTCTCAGATACGCGAAACCGATGATATGCCGTAATGTGCTGCTTGATGGTGCTGCGCGCTCCCAACGCGCCGCCGAGTTCGGCCTGTCGGCGCACAGCCCCAGCGAAGGCTATCGCGAGTGCTCGCGGGCGCAGGTTGGTGAGATCGACTTCGACGATCCCGCCATAGCGTGCCTCAATGTTGAAGCGAAGGCCGAGAATCCGGTCACCGGCATGAGCCGGGACCATACCGTCTGCGGGCGCAAAACGAACTGGAGTACCCTTCCGCGGCCGCCCTCTCATAGCGACTGCTCCGAAGGAAGCAGCGCGAGCAGCTCTTCGACGGCGGCATCGACCGTGTCGGCGCGCGAAGCGATGTGATCGAGATAGACGTAGGTCGTTGCAAGGCTGGCGTGGCCAAGCAGCCGTTGCACTTGCTGGAGTGGATCGCCGAGGATCTGCCGATATCCTTCGATCGGTCCAGCGGGCAAAGCTGCGTCGCGAAGCCGATGCTGGATCAGCATCGCGAGCATATGCACGGCAAACGTATGGCGGAGTTGGTGTGGCGTGATGTTGACCGAAAAGTTGAGAGACCTGCACCGCTCGGATGCCCGAGCGAAGATCACTTCCCAGGAGTTCGGTTGAACCGGCAATCCGACTTCCGTGAGCCACAGCACGGCCGGCTCGCCCGGTGTACGGTCATCGTCGCAGATGATGATCCTGCTGCGCTCTTCGGGGCTCAGCAGATCAAGAACGACGTCGCTCCCGTCGAGCAGTCGCAACCGGGAAGCTGACCTCTCCCTGTGAACGAAGATCGGGCGTTCGTACGAGCGCCAGCCGGAGCGTTGTCGGAACTTAGTAACGGCGTGAGCCCGTTCAACCGCAATGTAGGCCTGCGCCTGTTCAAGCAGTCGACCGGAAAGAAGAATCTGGCGGCCACGATCACCCTTGGTCAGCGCGTCCGGCAGATCGAGCCACACCTGTCGAGCTGTTCGCTGATCGGCGCCAGCCAGGTCGGATGCAAACAGAAAGGAGGCTTCTTCCAGCCGAAGGCCCGTCGTCACAACGAGGTCGGAAAACAACGCATTGCGAATGCCGTTGCGATCACGGGCTCCGGGCCGCGCTCTACCATCAGGCATAAACCCTCTGAGGCCGACGTCCCGAAATACCCGGTAGTCATCGAGCGTGACAAAGCTGACATCCGCTCGACGTGCAGCCGACTCATAGGCGTCGTTGCGGGCTGTAATCTGCGCACGCCGGCCGCCGTATCCTTGCCTCCAAACAGAGCGATGCGTGAACGGCGCTTCAGGGAGCAAGCCTTCGTGAACGCCCCAGCGATAGAGGCGATCGAGACAGGCAACCGCTCGATTCCAGGACGCCGCGGAGATACGCTGGCCGCCCTCCGTCCGGCGACGAACGCGATGATAGGCAAGGACGTCGCGACGATCACCTTGCCATACGGACTTGCCGCAGGCTTCTGAAAGAAAGCGGACCCAGACCAGGACGTCATAGCCATACGCACGAAGGGAGTGCCGTGAGCGAACGCCATTGAGGGGAAGGTCGCGGAAGAAACGATCGAGATCAGGATCGTAGAGCACCCCGTCCCGGAGGATCATGGGGACATGTGCATCAAGGCCGTCAGCCGATCGGCGCTCTTGAATGGTGATGTTCGACGTCGGCGCTACATTGTCCACAAGTTGTTCAACCTTCCCCCGGTCCCCCATCCGGGAGCCGGCATCAACGAAGGCGTTCAACTTGCCTGGCGCTGTCCAGGTCCGGCAGACGCCAGCCTGTGGGAGTGCTGCGGTCCGGCGGTGACCACCGCAAAGCCGTCCGCCCGCTACGGCGCTATTGGATGGCGCGCGTGCGGACGGCTTTGCTCTACCCGAGCTACGCCAAGTGGAGAAACGACCTATCGCCCCATCAGTCCTGTTGCATCGACATCAGTAAGACACTGAGAGTCGGTGCAGACTGTCAAGATAAGGCGATCAGCTCCTCAAACGCATATTTCTTCGATCCGAATGATCCGGAGAGATCGCGGCTGAGGCGTGAATAATGACCACTGGCATGCCCGAGCTCATGCAGCGCCGTTCGATGCCAGTTGATCGGTTCAAAATACGCTGCGGGCGGCGGCACCTGCACATAGTCCCCAGCCGGGACATAGAAGGCGCGGTTGCCGCCGATGCGGAAGTCAATGCCAGTCGCCTTAATCAGCGCCTCCACCTGCGGTTCGATCATGCCGGGCGGTGGCGGCGGAGCGACGGTCGCTATCTCGTCCGGCAGTTCAATCGCACTGATCGGCATTGAAAACCGTGAACCGCTTCAGGAACGGAATCGCCTGAGCGTCCTCGCCGCTCTCGGCCGCACGCTTCTTCTCATCATCGGGAATGAACCGGTCGGCATAGACGACGGTTGTGCCGCGCTCGCCCTTTCGGACATGCCCGCCAAGCGAGAGCGCCTGGCGGAACGTCAGCCAACTCTGGCCGGTGAATCCGTGGTCGATCACCGCTCCCCAGAGAATGAGCACGTTTACGCCGCTGTACTGCCTGCTTGTGGAAGCGTTCTTCGGGATGGCAAGCGGCGCTTTCGCGGCCGCGGTCCCCCAGGGCTGAACCCAGGGCACGCGCCCGGCTTCCAGCTCGGCGATGATCTTGTCGGTGATTTCGTCATAGAGGTTCGTCCGGCTTTGGCCGGCGCGAGCAGGATACTGATGCCTGGACATCGCGGGTCTCCGCGACGGGCGCTGCGAGCCTCTCCCGCAGCTTCCAACCCGTCACGGCCAATCCGGCCGGCACTCTCACTCTGAAGACTCTCTCTCCACGCTCGCGAGCGTGGTGGACCTCCGCGAGCGCGTCCGCGATGTTCGCGTCAGGGATGGAAGCCCGAAGGGTGAAGACCCGGCCGGAGCCGGGGCTTCAGCGAAGCCAACAGCCCGGTCCCCGAAGGGGAGATGCCCGTTACGGCCTCGTCTCTTCGACATAGGCACGTTACATTGTGGGTATGTGGAATGATGCGATGGAGGTGCAATTCGGAATGTCGGTCGAGGTGTACGAAAAGTATTCCAAAGCCCTGGAGGCGACGGGATGGGACTGCGATTTTGCGCAATATAACTGGAACCTGCCGCGCGAACTCGAAGCGATCTCGTTATCGTATGGAATGATGCTGTCGGAATTCGCCCGCGAGATCGCCAATAGCCTCAATGATCTGATCAACCATACGCGACGGCTCCGGGCCTGGAACGTGGTGGTCGCTCCAATGATCGATCCGGAAAAGATCGACACAGTGCATGAGTTCATCGATTCAGTGGCCATCATCGGCTTGAACCTTCCGGCGGTGATCCGCTCGCGATTTGCTTTCGCGGCCGCGCATTTGTGCCATCAGGCCAATCGAGCCCTCGACGGTGGCGGGTGGAAAGACGACCTCCGCATGGATCATCAGATCGAGCCTGAAGGGCGCCAATAAGCACGGCACCAGATGGAGCACGTATGAAGCTTTCCGACTGCACGTCGAAAGCATCGCGGATCAGGACTACAGGGACAACACCCACGATTTACGCAATGCTTACAATCACCGCCTTTCGTCTCGAGTGGTCATTGGCTTGACCCAAGCAGTGACGAGGAAGGTGAACCCTGCGGCCTCAAGGACGTGACCGTACGGCCAACTGTCGTGGACAGTTGGAGCACACTGGACATTGAAATACGGTTGAGCGGGCAAGCTGCGTTCCGCGGGGCTGGCGTGTCGCTCGACCAATTTGATCCGGTTACGAACGTCATCGATCCTGTGCTCATCGGTCACAACGGATTGAGAGCACATGTGTATGGCCAACAGGCCTGCTTATGTGCAAGCCGCGCTTGCCAAAGGCGATGCAGACCTCGAAGTCAAGGCTTTGTGAGCGCGGCCGATGCGCGGGTGGAAGCACTCTGTCGGCTGCGTGATCTAGGATGGTCGGCAAGTCTTGGGCGCGATCGCCGCGCGCTTTTACGAATTGATCGTGGATGAGGCGCAGGACTGCAATCCGCTTGATCTTCAATTGTTGACGTGGTTGCGCGGGCATGGGCTGCACGTGACGTTGTGTCGGATGTTGACCAAGCAATCTACGGATTCGGCAAGGCGATCCGACAAACTTGGGCAGGTCCGCCGGGACGTATGATCTCGCAAGCAATCTAGATTTATCAGTAATTTTCGGAGCAGTCCGGCGATATGCCGATGCGCTGCGACCTTGCGCAGCCGCACGGGATCGGACGAAGCACTTGGAGAAAATGCGGCCGTTACGCTGCCAATCTATATTCTAAAGTACGAAGGCAGCCGGCCGCCTGCATCAATCCACGTAGCGTTCGACAATCTCCTGCCATCAGGCAGGCATTGGTCCGCCGGCCAGGATCGTGCTCGCGCATGCCCGCTCTTCCGCGCGCAATGGGTGTGGTTTGCGAACAGAATCCGGAGATGGTGAGGTCGCGAGGCTGGCGAGAGCTGTCGGGACTTACCATGCCAAAGCCACTTCAGGGCGTGCTCGCGAAGCAATGTCTCGCGATCATCGAAGAGGCGATTCTCCAGCTCATGGAGAAATACGAGGGACATTTTACTGTCGCACGCGCCGCCGAGCACCATGGGATCGAGCGCCGCGGGCTGCGCCGCACAGCCTTGCAACTCGTGGCGCGGCTGCAGCCAACCTGTGCGAACTCGCAAGAAGGACGAGAGGCTTGGGTGACGGCACTCCGAGATGCGGTCGCAAATCTCGCATTGGTCATCAGCCCAGGCGCGACCGTAGCGCGCTATTTCAGCATGCCGCCCAGCGCGGAGTGGAGCCGATTCCTCAGGCCGCGGGCTGACCTAGACCCTGTCGCATGGGCAACCATTCATGAGGCGAAGGGGAGCGAGCACGGCGCCGTATGCGTGGTCATCCCGCCCGGCGAGTATACCGAGCAGCTTATTGCTGCATGGGAAAGTAGAAGCGAATTCGAGCCCAAGCGCGTAATCTATGACGGAGTGACCCGTGCTGAGAAGATGCTGGCCATTGCCGTTCCTTCTCAAGTTGTGGATCGGGTCGACGCTGTCATGCGGACCAATCAGGTGCCGTTCGATTCATGATTTGAATGTTGAACCCCGCGTGAAGGCTCATGACTTGTGCGTGGCCGTAAACTTCCTGTTCGCCATCAGCGGTATAATGAAACCAAGCTCCATTTTTGGCAATCGCACGAAATACGTGTATTTTCGATATTTGGGCTGTCGAATCGCGTGTTCCGCGCGATCGATTAGATCGCGCTTCGGGATCGGGAGCTGATCCGCTGGGGCGCGCCAGCGTGCGCAGGCGACCGACCGTGGATATCAAATTTTTCCGGCCAGAAGGCCCGCAACCCACAGAAAAAGTCGGTCTCGAAGAAATTCGCCTTGCTCTTCCACGCCAATGGAAGGGTTTCGCCAATTTCGTGATGCGGCAACCCAATAAGCGCGGTCAGGACCGAGAGATAGACTTGGTCATCGTGGCACCGGACAGGCTGATCTTGGTCGACCTCAAACATCTGCGTGGCCGAATCGAAAACCGTGGAGGGTTCTGGTACCGCGGTGAAGAGAATCAGGGCTCCTCTCCGGCACACAAGATTCGCGACAATGCGAAGATCTTGGCCTCGCTTATCCGCGCGGAGGTGTCCCAGCTTCCTGCGGTGCCGCCCGTGGAAAGCGTGGTCGTGCTCACGCACCCTCTCTCAGATCCGAGCGGGCTCGATCAGGTGGAGCGAGACCGCACGGTCAAGCTTGCAGACTTCATTCGCATTTCGAACGATGCGCAATTTCGCGCAATGTTCAGCTCGACGAGCAAGTTCAACTCGTCTCAGCCGCTCACGGCGGCCCCGGCGCTGCCGGCTTTGCAGAAATTCTTCGGCAACGGCCGGCTGTTCGAGCCCAGGAAAGCCCAATTTCATGGCTTCATTCCGCAGGGTGAGCCAGAATTCAAGCATCGGCTCTATCTGGAATATGCGTGCCATCAGCCGAGCGATACGAACTACACGGGCCTGCTTCGTCTCTGGGACTTCAGTATCGATCCGGATTTTCTGGTCGAGGAAGACAGGCGGCCGATCGCCGAGCGTGAGCGTGCCATTCTGGGCCATATCCGCGCGCACGACCCGAACTTCTATCAGAATTATCTGCTTCAATCGGTCCGATACGACACTGAATTCACGCTGCGCTATTCTGAGGTCTTCGACAAGCTACCTGATCTCGAGCGCTTGACGCGGTTCTCGGCCGTTATCGACGATCTCTCGCTGGAGCGCAGGATCGAGTTGGCGACGCTGTTTCTCGATCGCATCGCAAGCCTGCACCGCCTTCGCGTCGCGCACCGCGATCTCGACCGTCATTCGATCTGGATCGACGATCGCCGCAGTAAAGTCGTGCTGTCCTCCTTTGGAGCCGCCCATTTTCCGGAGCGCAAGTCCATTGGGACATCGCGGTCCAAGCTCATGGCAGGCGGCCATCGCGTCCCCGAAGACATCGGCGAGGGCAGCGACGGAACGCCTTTTCATCAAGACGTCTTCCTTGCAGGCGCAGTAGTTTGGAACCTGCTGACGGGAAAGCGCCTGCCCGTTCTCGAAACGGTCCCGGTCTGGACATCCAGCACGTTGGCGACTGCCGACAGATTGCCCGATCAATTCGCGTCCTGGTTCGACCGGTGCCTTCAGTTGGAGGCGCGAGCACGTTTCGCCGACGGCGTCGAAGCTGCTGACGCCTTCGCCGAGCTTGTTCGCAAAACCGAGAAGGTTTCTCTCGAGAAGCAACTCGAACGCTATCGCCAGGACATTGATCCGATCTCTGACTATCCGCCCACCGAATGGATCACGCAAAGGCCGTGTCGAATCTATCGGTCGCGGAAAGGCGAAACCGACTACTTCGTTAAGAGCTGGCCAGAGCGGTCTCTCGGCGAGCGCCGCAAAACGGCCGCACGGATTATTGAATTTTTTGGTAAGGCCGATGTACTGCGTCTTACGGCGGTAAATTGGCTGCCGAAGATTGAGCTGTCATGCCTGTGCACGGACGGGCTGCTTCTGGTCCAGGAATGGATCGACGGCAAACCTCTCGCGCAATCCGATACCGGCCATTGGTCTGCGATCGACCTTCGATCGTTCGTGATCGATCTAATCATTGCCATCGACGAGCTCCATGAACTCGGGCAAGCGCACGGCGATCTTACGCCCACGAACATCGTCGTCCGGACAAGCGAAGGGCGACTCCAGCCCGTACTGGTCGATGTCGTCGATTTCACGTTGGACGAGAACGGAAAAAAGACGCCCGCCTACTGCCCTCCCGACGATACCGATATCCGCGTGCGGGATCGCTACGCAGTCGGGCAGATCGTGATTGAGCTGGCCGACAAGTGCGATGACTCCCACACAAAAGCAGCCTTGCTCGCCGGCGTCGCCAAGTGCGGTGAGGGTGCTGCTCCCTGGATCACTCTAAAGCCCTTGAAAGACGCGCTTGCGCCGCGCAAGACGCAGCCGCTGGGCGGCACCTTTGAACTCACGATCGAGACGGCCCGCGCCGCCTTCGAAGGCCAAATGCTGTCCGACAACGGGCTGTTCCACCTCGTTAAGTTGAAGGGCAAGAGCTCAATCGACATTTACGGGTTCGACCAGCACGTCACGATCGACCTAGACGACAAGGACTTCAAGCCACGACATGCTATCGCGCATAGGGCGGACCTGCGTGGCGCATCCTGGGCGCAGCGATGGCGGTCCTTCTCATTCAGGGGCAGCGTCAGTGTTCAGCGCTCGACGCGGGCTCGGTTCGCAGGCTTCGATCCGCTCGCTACTGTGCTCAGGGACATGGCTGCGCCGGCTGCTGAAGCCGAGGCGCCGCAACCGACTGTCGCGACCGCAAAGCCGGCTACACGCGAACAGTTTCCCGTCGCGCGCTTTTGGCAAGAGACGATCACTATCGAGGAGGAGATCACTCCGGAACTCGATTTGGCGGATGACCCCAAGTTTGGCGAGGGTGACCGAACTTTGACGATATCGGCGTCCACTGACGCCCTAACCGAACTAGAGCCAACCGACGGACAGCCCATCGGAGTAACATGGAACGGCTACAAGATTGGGGACCTCGATCTCGCGCGCTCACGCGGCACGACCTTGTTGATCAGGAACGTGAGGGGGCACCGGGGGTTGCGCTCTGGAGCGACTCTCAGGCTTCAGACCTCGGATGACTTCACCAGCTTCCAGCGCCGCTCTCGGGCAGTGTCGCGAATACTCGAAGGCCGCGCGCAGGTAAAAAACCTGATCGACTACTTCGATCCGCAGAACACCGCGGCACCGAAGGATATCGGTGGAGAGGTCAGCGACGAAGACATCGCTCTCTACAAGCTAAATGACGACCAAGCCGGCGCCTTGAAGCATCTCTGGAAGTTTGGGCCGGTCGGCCTGTTGCAAGGCCCACCTGGCACCGGCAAGACGACCTTTATGGCGTCACTGGTGCACTACGCACTTACCCACGCCCGCATGCGAAATGTACTTGTGCTGTCGCAATCGAACGAAGCGGTGAACACCGCATCCGAGCGTATCCTGCAAGTATCGGAGCGGCTCGGCGGCGACATTTCTCCGCTTCGAGTTGGGTATCATGAAAAGATATCACCTGTATTGCGTCAGTATCACGCGCGAGCGATTCAAGACCGATATCGAGAGCTCTTCCGCGCCGGCATGAAGGAGCGAGTCGGCTGGGCGGCCGGACGGCTCGGCCTCGATCGCAACTACGTGTCCGAAGCGATCGAGCTCGAAGCCGTGTTTGGTTCTCTCTTTCATCAAATCGAGCTTTGCGAGGCCGACATTGCCGGCGACATTGGGTCAGATGTGGTCTCCGCCGCGCGAGAGCGCCTCGCCCAACTGAAGGATGTGTGGAGCACTGCGCTTAAGGAAAGAGAACTGATCGAGGGTGACGAACCGCGCAGCACGCTCGAGCAGCTACGAGACGATCTGGCTTCGCGCCACGCGGTCAACGATCCCGATGCGCGGCGACGCTTGCTTCGCCTGTTGAGCTTGGCGAATGAATGGACCTCTGTTCTAGGCATTCGGCACAGAAGCCTCGAGGAGCTTCTCGCCCGCAGCCGAAACCTGATCTGCGGGACTTGTGTCGGCATCGGTCGGCCTGGCATTCAACTCGATCGGAACGCATTTGACCTCGTGATCATCGATGAGGCGGCACGTTGCACACCGAGCGAGCTCGCCGTGGGCATGCAGTCGGGGCGCCGCATTCTTCTCGTCGGAGACCACCGCCAGCTCCCGCCGCTCTACGATCACGACTTGCTCAATGCCATCGGGCCGCGACTGGGTAATCTGTCACGGAAGGAGTTGCAGCGGAGCGATTTCGAGCGCGCCTTTCACTCTGACTACGGTCGTGCGGTGGCCCGAAGTCTGCGAAAGCAATACAGAATGGCACCAAAGATCTGCGCAGTGGTGGCCGACGCCTTCTACAAGGGCCAAGAGCTAACGCCTGAGCGCGGTCCGCCGCCGGAGCACTATCGTCTCTTGCCCAGACCGCTCGATGACGAATTGACTTGGATCGATACAGGCCACTCCAGTTCGGGGCGTCGGGAAGCAGAAGTCGGAAGCAGCTACGCGAACCGGCGCGAAGCGAACGCTGTAATGGCTTTGTTGCGGCTCATCGCGTCAACGCCCGCGTTTCTCGATGCGGCGAAGGCTGATGTCAAGAAGGACGAGCCGTTGATCGGTGTCATCTGCATGTACGGACCACAAGTCGCGCTGATTGAGGAACAGTTCGTCACATCAGGCCTGCCAGAGGCGTTTAGGGATCTGGTGAAGATCGACACCGTCGACTCCTATCAAGGGAAGGAGAACCGGATTGTCATCGTGTCGCTGGTGCGAAGCAATCCGGAATACTCCATGGGCTTTTTGCGTACCGAAAACCGGATCAACGTCGCACTTTCGCGAGCCATGGAGCGCTTGGTTATCGTGGGGTCGGCGCAGATGTTCAGCGACAGGAACCATCCGCTTGCGACCTTCTTGCAAACCCTGCGTCCCCAGGGCCGGGTTTTCACCGACGATCGAATTAGGTGACGCATGGCAACAACACCTCAAGATCACGTCGTCGAGGTAGATTCGGTATCGTTCCAGGTTCGCGCACAGAAATTCCGAGTCGCGGCAATGATCATGAAGCGGACGCGAACTCCCGTCGCAACCGAATATGCAACGCGTTTGGTCCATCTCGTCAAAGGCATTCGCCTCGACGACATGGCAGGTTTCTTTGATTTCGAACCGAGCGAGACGAAGGTCCTTCTGGAGGACGTGCTCGGCACGGGTCTGGTCAGCGAGCGGAACGGTCAGCTCGTCCTTTCTGAGCGCGGACAGGAAGCGCTGTCACCAAGCACGGATACATTGGATCTGTATGAGGTCGAAGACCTCGTCACAACCATCTCGTTCGATCTCGCGGCTTTCGCGCCCGTTGAGGAAGGCAAACTAAATCAACGCGAAACGCGAATTGTCGAGGAGCTCACGCTTCCCGATCGGGAGAAGGCCGCAGCGGCCACGAAGGCCGCTGAGGAAGCCTTCGAACTCCATTTCCATGAGTGGCGGCAAAGATACGGTCGGCGCGCATGGGATGAGGAGACAAGACTTCATTCAATCGACGATGTGCAGTCCATCGGGACATTTCCGGCGGTCTTTCAAATTCCAGTCCGCTGGCGGTCGGGCGACATGGCGGCGGCCGAACCAGACTTCTCGGAACTTGCTGGGAAAGGCCGTGCCGGCTCACGGAATGCACTCATATCGGCGTTGAGCACGCGCTTGAAGGATTTCGCGGCGCCATCCGATCACGCGGCCGCTTTCGATTTTGTCAGTGAACTCGACGGAGGCGTATTTCGGCGGGACGGAGTCCGCTCTACCAAAGACGTGTCATCGTGGGCCGACCTGTGCGGGAGCACCCAAGACCGCGCTCTACCGTATCCCGCAGAGTCAGGATTGCGTCTTATCGGTTCGACCGCAACGAACGCAGTTCGCGCCGCTTTGCTCGATTGGACACAGAGCATTGGCGGCGCGCAGACCGCGACCAAAGCACCGGTGTTCTGGCTTCCACCCGAAAGTCCGTCGTGGGGGCGCTCCCTGCCTTTTGCCAGTCTCGCCACTGCACTCTCGACAGCCCACGCATCCGACGATGGGACCGTGCTTTTGGCCCGAACGCGTGACGCGGATGGCCCCGATAGATTCTGGTCGAAACTTTATGGTCCGACAGGTTCACTCTCGGCTGTGTTTGATCGGTGCCTGGCGGTCCCAGCGACAGAGTTGCCGAACGCGCTGGAATTGATCGTGAAGCCCGGGTCGTGGGCTATGGTCTTGGTACACGCGCCTGATCCGGCAACAGGCTATCCGTTTCCTTTAGGCTACATCACGGCGGCGCGCGCGATCGTCGACCGTTTTTCATATCAGGTCGCTGAGCTCGCATCGAAGGCCGATGGCACGCGCGCCGTAGCGTGGCATCGAAGCAAAGAGGATGCCCACGCGGCGCTCGCTATGATCGATGAAGCGCTTGGCATCGGGGTTGCGTAGCGATCGGCGTGAGCAGCAGAACTAGGGATTTCGTCTCCGGCCGAGAGACGCAAGTAATTTTGTTGTGCGTCGCTCCGGTGTGCAGTATCGACTTGTTTCGACTAAGCCGCGATCAACCGGAGAACAATTGAAGGCCTTTCGGGGGCACCTTACTTCGCGCAATGATCGCCTCTACGAGAATCGCGCCAAGCGCAATACGAAGCTCAGGTTCTTGAGATTCGGCTCTCTTCTTCCGCAGTTGCTCAAGTAGGAGCGTGAATTCAGGCCGAGGTAGGGCTGCGAGATAGCCTGCCATGATTGCTTGCTCAGTGCCGCGACTTCGAGACTCTGTTGCCAAGGCCGCCAACCGAGCCACCCACAACCCGACCACGGTATCCGGCGCAGCCGCCCGCTCTTGGTAGACGAGAGCAGGCACGATCAACTCTCGCAGCGCGGGGTTCGCTACATGCGCACGCAGGATGGCAACGTCCTCAGGTCCGAGCTGCCGGTTACTGCCGAACACAGCAAGTGCAGCAACCCACGGTCCTGGTCCGACGACGATTGTCATACCCGGCGTCGGACCGACGGCAACGCTTGGATCGGCGGGTGTATACGGTTTCGCCTTGGCGGCGCGCTCCCGGACCTTCGCGAGCAAGCCTTCAGGGTCGAGACGTTGGCGCGCCAGGGCGGCGTACATCTCAGCGGTCGACATCGACATCGGCGTCACGGAATTCGCGATGCGCTCAATTAGCGCAAACGCGGGCTCACGATGGGCCGGAGGAATCTGAGTCATGGCATGCGCGAGGATGCGGGCGTACTCGCTGTCCTCGAAATCGCTATCCGTCTTTCCCAATCGCTCGCGTGCCGTGGCCACGAGTTCGTCAACGACATTGGCCGGCAATGCACGGGCGTCGCCGGCGGCAATCAAGAACCGCGTGTAATAGCTGTTTGGCACGGCGCCAGCGCCGGTAAAAGCAGCAATGACGCGCGCAACTAGCTCTTTGGACAGCGCGCTATCGTCAAGGCCTGCGATAATCGTCTCGAATGCTGGTCCTTGCTTTGGATCGTCGGGGTTCCCATGGAAGCGTTGAAGCGCTGCTGTCGCTGACAGCAAGCGCGATTGGGTGTCGCCAACGACGCGGCCCAGGGCCCCACCAAGCACCTCCGCATAGCCCTTGCCCGAAAGAGCCTGAAGAAGCGCCTGGTCCGCTGGATCAAGCGCGGGAAGGCCTCGATCGATGCGCGCCCTGGAAATAACGCCCAGGATCTCGGTGGTAGCAACGCGAACGCGGTCACGCGCACCGCGGCCGCGCTGCGCGTCCGTATTGTGAATCAGCCACTCTTGGGTGGCCTTCGCAAAGCCAAGGAATGCAGGAAAGGCCTTAACGGGATCGAGTGCCGCAGAATATTTGAGCGCTTCGGCATAGCTGACCATGTTGGGTTCGGTCAGGTCCAGAATTTCGAAATCCATCTGGTTGGCTGGGACCTGCGCTACATCCCGAGAGCGACGATCACCACCTGGCACATGCTTGAGGATCGCATCGAGGCCATCTGGCCGACCGTCACTCAGGGTCATCCATGCGGCGCGCTCCACGTCCAAAGGAGCAGGTGACGCGCCGAGTATTGGAGGTTGCCTCCCCGCGAGTGTGCCATAGCGCGCCGCTGCAGCGGGATCGAGCCCGGGAAGCACTGCATCAAACCAACCGCGAGAGCGATCAGACCCATCGTGGGTCCAAATTCCCGTCGTATATCCTGACTGCAGTGGAGCGGCGGCTGCGCTATTGCTCGATAGATCCGCAACCGAAATGCCTGTGTCGACTCTCTCAAGCGGCAAGGCGCGTAACAGCGGTTCAAGCCATCTCGTTCCGTGACGCACGATCAACGTTCCGCCGGCTCCCGGCTCAACATAGTAAAAGAGAGCGTAGCTGAGCAGCAGCAGCGCGAGACCGCCGACCGCAAGGCCGGTTGCCGCCTGACGCAGTCGTATTGCGACAGTTTCAAGGACAGTCCGATCCTGAACACGACGCGCCAGACTTGCGACGGGCAGCGTAACCGCTGAGCTTGACACGCCTCCTTTCACTGGCTCTTGCCGGGCGCCACCCTTCTGCTGAAATACGTAGAGCGGCACCTGCGTGCAGAGTGCCGGGAACAATTCCGCATCGACGTCCAGCTGGGTCTTGCGCTCGCTGAACTGCGCGGCGCTGCCGGTAGTGAGGAGATCAAGCAAGTGCGCGGTAAAAACACCGTGCTGTACCCCGACGTCCTCCCAAGTACGCTGGCTCTCTCGAGATGATGCAATGTAAAGACGCGCATCACTTGGGCCGAGTCCCGCAAAGAACGACATTCGCCGCACGAGAGCTTCGGCGAAACAACAATCGAGAACTAGGATCGTCCTCTTCGCATCGATTTTGCTTATCAGCCGATCCAAGGTCCCTGCGAATAGTAAGGGGGGGCTACGGGCCCCCGGAGCAGGCTGAACGAGAAATCCAGCGGTAGCATCGTCGACCCACCCGTGGCCAGATAGGAACAACCAACAGAGTTCGTATGGACCACCTTCGGCAAGCGATCCCAGACCGATCTCAATCTCTGCCGCGGTCGCTTCGTCTTCCGGAATTCTGACAAAAGTCAGATCGCCGACACCCGGCCAGCACGTTCGGAGATACCGCTCGACGGCGTCTGCATCGTTGACGGCAAACTGCAACGGAGAGAGGCCCGTGGCGCCGATCGCGCGATATGCGCCGATGCCGACAATGAATGCCCCAACCTTTGCCATGTCACCAGGTGAAGAAATTCCGCACGCTTGGGGCGGGCCTTGCTATCACATTTTTAGCTCCGGGCGGTTGAGGAACGCTCGTCACCAACTTTTGCAAGATCAGCGGGGTGGAAATACCGACGTGGAAAGCGATGATCCCCTCTGCGCGCCCACCAAAATAGAGCCACGCGACGAATCCGCCGGCCACGACCATGGCAAGCGTGATCCCCCAATAGAAAAGGCTGACACGGTAGGCCGGAAGCTGCTCGGCTTCCCGTAGATTCCACCAGTGAAGTATTTCGGCCACAATGCCGCCGGCACAACCGACGCCGAACACTGCCAACGCGCCTTCCAATACCATTCAATCCCCCTTGACCGCGTGCTTTATCAATCTGAGTATCAGCGCAATACCATCGCATTGACAGATCTCCGCGAAGCCCAACGCTTGGGCTCCTAGAGCTGCCCTGGCAGTTCGAAACGCATGCTCACCCGCGCGCGAGGAACAGCACGCGCAGCTGTGTCGAGCGACAATGGCACCGGCTCTAGTGCATCCTTCTCGATTGCCGCCATGACCTTCAGCATGGTGTCAATTTCTGCCGCCTGCGGACCACTACCGCCACCGTGGTGATGTCCATGATCGCCGCCGGCGTTTCCTGTCCCGTGTGCATGGTGGCCGCTATGTCCATCCAACGAGACTCCCACGAACGGTTTATCGACAATGATCCAAGGCCTGTTGACCTCGAACCACTCTGCGCCGTGGAGCTGTCTGCGCTTGATCACACCGGGACGAGACACCTCCTGTGCCTTGAACCAGTCCTCGATACGGTCATCGACCCAGCCGTGAAGACGCCAAAACACCGGGTTGACGTGTGAAGAGTAGAATTCACCGAGATAGTCGTATTTGGGAGAATTCCATTTGTCCGAGAAAGCGAAGGACGGACGTTCGCCAGGCTCACCGGTTTGGGGATCAATGATGAGTTCGCCCGTATCCGGGTCGCGCGCCGGTGTCATCCAGCGATTGTGCATCGCGTTGTGAATCGTGAATTCCAGCAGATTGCCGAGCGCGCCGAGGCTGAGGCTGGCCAGCACTGACGGGCTTGCATAAGTCACCTCCCACTGCCGCATTACCGACGAGAAATAGTCGGGCGTCTTCACCCAATCGCCCGTGGACGGAACCATATTGCCTGAAGCTGCGGCATCTTTCGCGAAGATCACCACACCAGAGGAATTCGTGCTGGGCGAATAGACGATCTGCGCGGTGTCGGCTGGTGGTAGCTTCTTCCAAGAAGCGGGCGGCGGGAGCCCCTGTCGCGCGTAGTCGTCGCGCACCATCTTGATCATCCATCGATGCATGAACAGGAAGTCTTCGCCAGCACCATTGTCGAGGATCAGATTGTTTCCATCCGTGCGCTTCTTGCGAGGCGGCCGTGCCACTTCCCAGCCGAGTTCCCTGATCGCAGTCCTTGTCTCTTCGCGCTTGAAATTCGGCCATTCTCCGCGAACGGTATGCCACGCCGCATGCCAGAGCCTGTGCCACTTCCCCGCAAGCATGGTCACAGTGGTCGGAGCCAGCATGACGCCGGGAATATCCCGCGGCTCGCGGAAATCTCGTTGGACCGCGATCACGCTGGCAGTGATGCCGGCCTTGGCAGTGCCGTGGTCTTTGGCGCGCATAACAGAACCGACGAGGCACGTGCGGGGATGCGTCGTCTCTGGCCAGTGCTTTGCTAAGGTCAGCTCGTAGACATATTCGAAGGCTTCAATATCCGACCCCTTCGCGCCGGTACCACGAAGCCGAATCAGTGCCGGCTCGCGCGATACGAGATCCCCCTCGATAATCATCATGGCGCGTTCGGAATCATCTTCCTTCGTCGGCCACGACAAACGACCAGTGATCTTCCCATTTAGAGACGCAACCAAGGTCAGCTCGGCTTCGGCGAACTGAAGCTTGTTGAAGTCATCGACGATATCCGGTTCATTCAGGAAGCTACGGTAGGTGTACGTGCCGGTGACGTCTGTCGGGTCCATACGCCGTCCTCTCTTGCCGCAAAATCCTGATTGAACCGGGCCCAAACGGGCCTGCATCAGATCTCGAGTTCGATGCTCGTACCTTGATTGAAGGAGGAAGTTAGAAGACCCTGCGACTGCTCTTCAAGCGAGGTGACGAGCTCTTCCAGTGCGGCAAACTTCTCTTGCCGCTCGCTGCCTTCCACGAGGCTCGCAGACGTTGTGCTAAACCAGAACGTGAATGGCCGATCTTTGGCCTGAGGTGCGAGCGCTCGTTTGCCCTTTGGCCCGAGCCGGGAATCATAGATTTTCTGAATAACGTCAGGCTCGGATTTCCACTAAACCCGTTGCCACAGAACACGTAGCGATCTGCCGACACGTGCTTGCAAAAATTCGCATCTACATTGTGTTCTGAAGCGTGGTGCTGAACTTTCAGCGCATCAAGGTGGCAGAACCCCTCGAAGAAATCCTCCAAGCTTCAGACCGTTGAGGATGATATCCTGCTGCGAGTCGCCTGTCAGAAGCAAGCGCTTGTTGTCCTCATCCTGCACCATGAACATCAACGAAGCGATGTTCGGGGTGGTAACACCCTTGAAATCCTCCACTCCATACCAATCCCTCAGGTCGAATGCTTCCTGACCGAATGCATCAACCTTCCTCCTGATTTCGGCGCGGAGGTCCTTCAACTGGCGTCGCCCTTTGGCGTCACGGAGGAAGTTGTTCCAACCTTCTCGCAAGAGCTCAAGTTCGTCCCGGGTCGGCCCAACGATCGTAAAGCGCATCGACCCCACACGGAAGGACTCTTGTCCTTCTCGGTACATCAGAAGCTTTGGCTCATCGCCTGAGCCGGGCAGCTTGTTTACTGGGATGTCGAGCAAATCCGCTGAGGCATAGCGGGAAACCTTGACAGCCTCTGGCACCGACACGGCGATCTGTCGCATCTCTTCGCCAAGATCGACCAACTCTGGCACCGAGGTTGCGAGCAACGCAGGCGCCGCCGCAGCGAGCAGGTCTTCAATATCTCCGGCATTCTTGCCGATCTGTTCTCGAAACGCGTTATGCCAGATCCCGCCTATCTCGGGCGGCCGAGGCACTTTAGGTTTCCTAATGGGCGAGCCGTTGGCGCTATGATGGTCGTACAGCCGCCACTCGAGCTCGTCCTCAAGCAACTGCAGAACCCCGGATATATGGTCTTGGTCGATATGGGAGATATAGACGTAATCGAGCTTCTTATCCTGGTCGCGCAACTTTGACAGCTCGGCGCGAACATGACTTTTCATGGTCTTCGCCATGCCGCCGTCGCACAGGATCCGCCCACCATCGGCTCCCTCAAGGAGCAGGCAATCGCCCTTATCGGATTCAAAGATGCGGAGCTTCATCGTGTGCCCTTCACCTCGGTCCGCTCGTTGAATGTCCGAGCCTCCTCAATCGCCGCCTCTGCATCGATGACACCGAATCCGGCATCGTTACGCCATTCATAGGAATTCCCGGGCAACGGGCGGGCCGTCCGCTGGAGAATCCCCGAGCATTGCGCAGACGTCAGCTTCCCGTTGACGGCCAGCATCAAGCCGACGACGCCGGTTACGTAGGGGCTTGCCATACTGGTGCCCGTCATCCCGATCCACTGCTCTCCGTCTTCACTAAAGCCCTTTGCCGCGATGATGTCGGTGCCGGGCGCCGCGATATCGGGTTTTGATCTGTCGTCGCGTGTCGGTCCTTGGCTACTCGAGATGTTTATTCGCTGTTGGACTTCGTCGAGATTGGCGATTGCAATCACGCGATGCGCACAGGCAAGAGAATTGATCGAGTGCGAATCGACGTTGGAGACCTCAGAGAAAAACGATGGAAACCTGTAAATATGGAGATTTCCGTGAACTCCGATATCGACCGGGTCGTCTCGCTCGATCCAGCAGTTGAATCGGCCATCGCGTATCTCATCTCGAACGAGCCGCACCTTCCAAACGCCAGCCTCCACGCCTCTCAAACTATCGCTCTGAAGATTGGGCATCAGATATATTGCTGCGTAATTGCAACCATTGGTCGGATGGTACAGCTCATTGTAGATCGAGACCGTCGTCCCGCTCGGAAGTCGACGATTCTGCACAAATTCCCGCGGTCGAACTGTGATCCAATCGGCCCCACCCGGCGGTTTGAGCATCACAGTGATACGATCCTGGGCGCCGTACCAAATCTCGAGCTCATTCTCCGACATGTCCTCAATGCCGTTGCCAATAACGGTCCACTCGAGGTCGACACTGAGGCCGCGCGAAGCGATGCGGCCGCTAGTATGAATGCGTCCCAAGATGAAGCCGATGTCATCGGCAGTTTGGCCCTTCTCCTGGCCGGCATTCCCAGCGGCAATGCAGATGGCTCGTCCCGGAGTAGCAAGCAGTGCGTCGATCCAACGGCACACACCATTCGAACCGTCGTGTGCCGATCCATTGGTGCCGAGGCTGATGTTGATAGAGATCGGCTTGGCTTCGCGCTCGGCAATCTCAAGCAGATACTCAATGGCATGAACGATCCGCATGGAATCGCTGAAGGTCGCACGACGCTCTTCCATCTCGTCGTCAAGCATTGGGACCGAGATGAGGACTGCGGCGATCATTGCATTCGGGCACACACCCTTATTGCCGGCAGCGATGCTAGCGACATGGGTCGCATGCGACGCTTCTGACCGCTGGGATTGCTGTTCAGCAATTGTCGCCGGGAATTTTCCAGCTTTCGCCGCCGCGATCGCTGCGTCCATCAGCGGTTTGGTCAGTTCGCTGCCATAGTCGAACCCGCTCTTGCCGTTCTTTGACGGCGGAACGCGAAAGTCACCGCCCTGATCCCATATTGAGAGAAAACGCGTCCCGCCCTTATCGTCCAGAAAGTCTGGATGCGCGAAGTCAAAGCCTCCTACATCGATAATACCGATGATTACGCCGTCGCCGTCGTGGTGGGTCTTGCGCAGCCGCGCATCGCCACCGACACGGGCCGAAGGCGGCAACACTCGTGCGGCGGATACGACTGGGCGATCAAACGTCAGAGGTTCGGAGGGGTGGACGAATGCGATGTCAGGGTCGGTCTGTAAAGTCTCAAGGGCAGCGATAGGGACGGTTGTCGAAACGAAATTGCGGCGGACCAATACTTGTCCTCCGAGCGCAAGCTTGTCCGCCGCCGTTGCCTGTCCCTCCTTTGCGATTTTCGTGATGCGCTCGACCGCAGAACGTTCACCACTGGTTTCATCTGCGTTGCGATCGCGATAAAGCTCCACGAACACATTTACGTATGAGCGCTCCGACTGCTGCTGATCCGCTAACTTTTTTCGCTTGGGCAAGCGCCGCGGCTTGGGAGCAGCCACACTGGTGGGACTAATTGGGACACTCTCACGAACGTAGAGAGGTCGAGATTGGCTGGGATTCCGAGGGCTTCTGCTGACACGCTTGGCGCGCTAGCGACCGTCGCGCTAATGCCCGATCGCAGCAGGTTAACGGGCGCTGCGCCGTTTTTCAGGCAACGCAATCGAGGATGAAGCCTGCGTGAAGTTTCGTCACTGACCGCCACCGCCTGCCTCCCCCAAGATCGGCCGGAAAACGTGAAATGTGCACATTGCACGTCTCACGTGTACCATCAAAGATTTGGTCCAGCAACAGTTTCGCTACCCGACAGGGAGATAGAGCGCGGTAGGTGTCGTCGATCCACTAAGTGATTTCTCGTTTGATACCTTCGATGCTGAAAATTACGTGCAGAAGGATGCGACGGAAACGCGACATTCATCGCTTTACCGCGTCGCCTTTCTGCTTGAGAGCGCTCAACGAGCGCACCTGTGCGATGATACCAGAGAAAGACGTGGAATGGATCGCCGCGGTGAGGCGCTCACACCGCATTTCGCGTTGGCTGGTGGACAATCGCCTGCCGGAGACTATCGCCTCTTGGACGATCGACATTGGAGTCGCAAATACCTTCGAGGGGCGCCGCAACGCCAATGTATCCCTCGACCGATGGTCTTCGTGAGATCCATATTAGTCATGAACCGATCGTACTGATTTCGCGTCTTCCGATCCCGGCCGGCCTCTGGGCCACACGATCTATCAATATAATTGCGCTTTCGAGGCCGTCGCGAAATAGAAACGGGCCGCTCACGCGGCCTGCTCCTCGTTGACCTGCAGTCCATGCAGAAAATTTGCCGCGCGTTGCGCGTGCGATGAGGCCGCGAAGATCGCGTTAACGGATAGGGCCGCGTTTATTCGCGCGGTCCGGTCTTAGCGCTTCAAATCGCTGTCGCAGGCTGCGCCTCGCGCTCGGCTTGCGCAGCGATCTTCGCAAGCGGATGATGGAAATAATGCTCGCCCATCGCGCGGCGGATAGCCGGCGACGATGCTTTATCGACGTAGGGCTTTATGGCGGCCCCGTCCTTCCATGCGACAGCATAATCCTGCGACGGCGGATAGGCTTTCAGATAGTTCACGGCCTCGGGATCGATCGGCCCGTTCGTCCATAGCTCGAAAGTAAACGGCTTCCCCGCGAGCCGCGACTCATGCCTGAGAATTTTATGCAGCAGCGGCACACGGTCGTCCCGCCATTTCGTCGCTTCCTCCAAGGTTACGCGGGCTCCCGGAATCTTTGCCTTGCACTCGATCACGAGCACACCCTTGTCGTCGGGCTTGTCGAGCAGCACATCGGTCTCAGCTGACCGGCCGGTCTCATAATCCTTCCATCTTTCACCCGCCCGCATGTACCCGCCCTCAACATCCTTGGCGAGCGATCCGACGATAATCTCGAACAGCGCACCGCGCAGATTGTTCGCTGCACCTTCAATGCGCGTCAGGCTATTCAGCACCCGCTCGACATGATCCGGGTTGACCGAGGCGGTCGCGCCGGTATCGGTCAAGAGCGAAATCAAATCGCGCAAAGCCTTAGCGACGTCCTCTCCAAATAGGTGAGATGTCGTTGTCGCAAGAATCCCACGCGACCGCGCGAGCCCCCATGCCTTGCTTGAGAACCCGTCCGCCACCAAGAACGGCATAATCGGCGCAACATTGGCTGGCGCAGACGCGAGGTCGTGTTTGCGGACGAAGGCTACGACGGCATCTTCGCTCAATACATCGCGCAAATTGACGTCGCACACGATAAAGCCGGGCTTCAGCCCGTTGCTGGACGGCGTGACAAGCGGCCTTGCGTAAGAAGGTGCGCTCAAATCCCAAGTGACGCTCGAAACAACCGGCGCCTCGCCGCCGCCTCTCACCCTGACTTTATCGAAGCTACCGAAACCGGTGCGCCGGAACCATTCCTTCATGCCGTGCAGCACGACATTCTCGGCGACCATGCGTGCTCTGATCTCGGCAATCTGGTCGGTGCGGTACTCATGCGGACGAAACTTCACGTAAGTTTCGCTGGTGGCGTCATCGTGAAATTCTTCAAGCAGATGAATGGCCGACAGGCGGTCGAAGATGCGCTGTGGCGAGAGCTGGCGCGACCGTGCTGCGGGGCTACCGCATACGCCGTCAAAAAATTGGCGCGGAACGATGCCGCCGCGTGCTTTCAATCCGGCAACCGCACCCCAATACGATTTGCCGTGATCGCGGAAGACACGCTCCATCGCCTGCCAATAGCTCTTGTCGCCGAACTGGTCGTCGAGATAGAGGAAGCGCGCGTTGTAGGGGAAGCGAAGCCCGGCGAGCCGCTTGATGGTGAAGTCGTCCGCACGCGCGATGCGCTGGCGCGCGGCGTCAGCCGAAACGCCATCCTTCACCAGTTCGGCGATAAGCTCGGTCGTGAGGGCGGGGCCAATCCGCCGGAGGATGTCTTCGATACTAGGCATGCCCCCAGTATGTCACACTGCTCTATTTATAAAAACTTCTCTATCTCGCGGCCGTCTTTTTCGAACTTCCCGTGCGACGCAAAAACATTCTATATCTCAATATGTTGCGGAACATTTTTCGAAGCCCGAAAAGCCCGATGTCATGCCGAATTTGTCGCAAGTGATCCTAACCGCCTCGCTTCCGCTGCGTCTGCGTCTGCGGACGCGCCACCATCGAAAACAAACCGACTGCTTTGGCTCGCACCGAACAGGGACAGCAGATGCGGAATGTCCTCCGGCCGCCTCGTCAAAATGTACACGTCGCTCTGGGCGTGGCCCAGAATCGCAAAATGCACTTTCGCCGGGTCAAGTGCGTCGAAAGCGGCCCACAGTTCTGTCTCGTCTTGCTTGATGTCCGTCACGATCCAGACGCCTTGCAGCCTCTCGTCAGGATCTGCGGCCAGAAATTTGGGCTCGACGCTCCGGAACAGCAGCTGCACGTCGTGATTGGGGGGCGTGCCGCTCGTCAAAACAGCATCGGTCATCTGCGAATAGAAATCGGCAAAGCGCCGCTTCACGTCGAACAGGATCCGGCGCGTTCCTGCGGCGCCCAACACCCAATCGACGGTCCGGTTGCCGGCCCCGAGCCCGCGACCTCATGTTCCGCCGGAATAGCATCGCTTACACGCAACATGGGAAGCATTTCGGCCAGATACTCCTGATGCTTCGCCCGGTCCGCGACCAAGGGGAGATAAGCCGTCCTCTTCTGCTCCGGTAAGCGGCGGCGCGCGCAATCGAGCACGTCGAACATCACTTTGACCGGCGGCCACATGTGGACGCCCCACACAAGCGATCCGCCGACCCTGTGCGGCTCTCCGAACTCATAACGCCAAAAGGAAGTCAGCCTATCGAGAAAGCAGTCGCCGGCCGCCAGCTCGGGCGGCAGCATCGCGAGAAGAACATCGCATTCCGCATCGGTCTTGCCGCACGCGAGGCCTTCCTCGCGCAAGCATATCGCCAGGGTGCTCTTAGCGGCGCCGAATTCGGGCTGAATTTTCTCGATCCACATCTGACCCGCCCTAATGACGACGTGCTTGTCGTCCTTTCACTCGGATGCATCGCGAGCACCAATCGCCTGTCTCGAAAATTTTTAGGAAGGCTTGGACAAGAAATCGCCCTTTCAGGTCCGATTATGCTCACGATGCGCTCAAGATGCTCGGGAGGTACTCTCATTCGCGCTTTCAGCAAGGCTTGGGCAACTGCATCTGAGCGTCCCTTCACTCCCAGTGCAGCGCGCCCCACGTCTTGCAATACGATTTCAACGCTGCAAGCGACCCTAAGCACAGGGAACGACGATGCACAGAGTTTTCTAGCTTTTCGCCCGTCAATGAGTGCTACCGCGCCATTAATATGAGCGTAGGCTATTGTAGCAGCTTCGCCGTCGCCCAGGGTTTCCGCGCAGAACCGTCGATGAGACTCTCGTAGACAGACGCGATTGCGCTCTCGATTTGCACACGATGAACGATGCCCATATCGATCAGCTGCACTAGTGCATCATAGTCTTGGGGACCGTTTCGTAGGCCATTCTTTAGCTCAACACAGGCGTTGTCCGTGACGTACAGAGGTAGTGGGAACGCGCGAATAATCTGAGCCGCGCACTCCGTCGCATTCAGGTGATAATGACGTTTGCATCGGCGACGAGCTTAACGCAGGGATCAACCAGGAAGCTTGACAAGCTCATTCGCTTCGCTTTCTTCGATCTCCGCACCGTCGAGCAGTTCTCGCACCTCGTGGCGATTCAGATGCAGCAGCTGCGCAAGCTGCCCTTCGCCATACATGGTCACGCTTCCACGCTTCACCAATGCTGGTCCAATAGACCCTTGCCCGCTCTCCGGGATAATTATTTCCGATGCATTCGCAAGATGGGCAGCGAGGCCGCTGATCAGAGAGAATTTAAAGCCTCGACGTCGAGCGCTTCGTCTCTCCTGCCTTAGAGCGGTTTTTGAATCTGTAAGGCACTCGCACGAATGGCTCGTTAGAGTCAGTTGGCAGGCCTTCGGCTTTGGAGCCAACCCGCACTCTCACGAGCTTGTCGCCGAGCTGCTTCCCAACAATGGCAGCGACCGCGCGAGAATCCATCCCATCGCTATACGCAATGATAGCTTGGGTCGGCCGGGGGAATCCGATCAGAGGGGACTGCTCGTGCGAGGCGCGCAGAAGAGAAAGGCGATCGTCGCCGCTCTCGCTTCCGAGATCACGGGAGCCCCCGGGGGCGAACGATCGCGTGAGGGCCGAACGCTCCCGTGCGGCACCCGGCAAGCGGCGCTGCAGGGCGTTCTCGACTCCGCCACGAACGTGGACGGCGTTCACGTGTACCAAACCGATGTTCGCAGACAGCGCCGGAGCCGCCTAACCAAGATCGACCTTTCCGAACCTCAGTACCTCCTCGACCTCTGCCTTTGGATAATGAAGATAGTCGGCGTTCCGCTCGCGCGTGTAATCGTCCGGCAGATGTCCGGATCATACTTCGGCCGCCTGGGCGGCGACCGGTTCGTGCTCGCAAGCCCAACCGTAGAGATGGAAGGCGCACACACGAGCATCGCCTTGATCTCCGGAAGCGTGTCGGTAAACCCCTAGAGCAACGTCGGCAGCCAAACCATGTTGCCGACGCACGAGAAGAAGCGACGGTCCTGGACCACGTCTTGAGCGGAGGTTGCAAGAAGCCATCCAAATCTACGGTCGTGGCGAGGTGCCCTTTGTGCAACAGGTTGTTGCACAACTAGCCCTTTCTTAGGAGAAGCCGTGTCCACGCCTCTTTATCTCACTTTGGAAGAAGTCATTCTCCGCTACCGCAATCAGGTCAGCGAGGGAACGCTGCGCAACTGGCGGTCTTATAGAATTGGCCCATCATTCATCAAGATTGGCAAGGCGATATTGTATCCAGTTGAGGAGTTGGACCGTTGGGACCGGTCAAACCTCGTTTCATGCAAACGAACGAGATCTTATCCGCTTGAAGCCACCGACATCGGATCGCAAAAACTTAGTCGCTTCCCGACCTTCACGGTCGCTTCCTTTAACGAAGCAGCGAAGTGACATGTCCCTCCACTGAGCAGGATGTTAACCAACATAGAGATGGATTCGGATCCGTGCTACAACGTGATCGTAGCATCTCGTGAGGGCCGCTGCATGACATCTCGGGTTAATCACGATCCGTAACGAGGAACGGACCCCAATCACATACCCCTCTCGAACTTAGGAAATCACTAGAAGCTTGCTTTTAAAAGAGATTCTTCCTTCAGGTATGTTGATGCACAACCACCCCAGCGGCGATCCCTCGCCCTCGCAGGCCGACATCCAGATGACCAGGGCGATCATCGACATCGCAAAACCGCTCGGGATTGCCGTGCACGACCACATCATCGTCGGCAAGAACGGGCATGCGAGCTTGAGGGGGTTGCGGTTGATCTAGACGATCAGAACGCCTGGTTCTTGGCGGCTTTCAAATGGTCTTCCGCGGCCGTGATGCCGGCGAATGCCTTCAGCGTCAGGGCGGTCGGTTGCGGCTTCCATTCGGCAACCATTTTCTCGGCCTTCTCGAGCTCAGGCTTGGACAACAGGGAAGCCATCTCGTTCACGTTCTTGGCCGGCGCCACCTTCGAGAGCTTGAAATAGGCATACGACAGGGACAGGTCCCTCGGCGTGCCCTTTCCTGCGGAATATGCGCGGGACAGGCTGAAGAGGGCGCTGGGGAGACCCTGGTCGCCGGCCATCTTCCACCACTTCAGCGCTTCTTCCCTATTCCCTTGCCGGTCATACATGAGAGCGACATCGTGCTGGGCACGCGCGTAGCCGGCCTTGGCGGACACAAGCTTGTACTTCAATGCCTGATCCGGATCCGTTGCGACGACGCCCACGCCTTGCCCGTCATAATAGCAGCCGAGCTTATAGGCTCCGAGCGGATCGTTGGCCGCGGCCGATTTTTGAAACCACTCGAATGCCTGGCTGCGATCCTGCTGTGTGCCGATGCCGTTATTGTGCATCATGCCGACATGATATTGCGCCTCCGCATCTCCGCGATTGGCCAACGCGACCATCGCATTGAAGGTGCGGCTGTCATTCGCGCTGGCGGGCGTCGCGACAAGCAGAAGGCACGAAAAGGCCAGGGCAACGAATTTCATGTCAAAGCCCGATCGAGTTTGAACGATTCCTTGTCTTGGTCTCTCCAGATGCGAGAAAAGTTCGAGCCGGCAATATTCCGGGGTCAAGGCGATTTTTGGCCCATCCGAGTTCGTCCCGTCAGGGCACGACCAAACGCCGCGCGGCCTTAGCGGTCTCGGCCGACGCCCTACTGCCGCAGCATGATCAGGGGATCGGCGGTGTCGGGGACGCGGCGCCATTGCGCGTTGTCGTCGGCCTCGAACTGCCAGGCTTCGCCCGATTTCGACATCAGGATGATCTGGCCGCGCTCGAGGCGCCATTGCGTCGGGTTGAACTGCGCGATCGTGGCGTCGCATCTCGGCTTGAGGAAAACTTGGAAATTGTCCGCATCAGCCTCGGTGTTGGTCAGGGTCAGCCCGCACACCGGCTGCCCGTTGCGGCGCACCATCGACCAATCGCCGATCATCTGGTCCATTGACTTCGCCATCGAGCGCGCGGCGGCGAGATCCTGCAGGATGTAGACGCCCTCGCCCTGGCGCAGGCCCTCGAAGATGCCGGCCTCGACCTCGGTGAAGTCGATCACGGCTTCGCCGGTCGCATCCTGCAGGCGCACGATGTCGAGGCCCCTCACGCTCCAGGCCACGATGTCCTTGGTGAAGGGCAGCGCGGTCTTGCAGGACGGCTCCAGCTCCAGCTTGAAACCCTGGCCTGCGGCGTCAGCCTTCAGCGTGACGACGCAGGTCTTGCTGCGCTCGGTGGTCGAGAGCTCCCATTGTCCGGGCATCTGCTTCTTCAGGCTCGCCGCATCCTGCGCATGCGCGATGCCGATCGCGGCCAAGGAGGCCGCAACGACATATGCGAGAAGGCGACGAGCGATCATCAGCGTCCCTTGACCGGCGTTTCCGCAACCGGCGTCAGCGGCGCCTTGCCGGCGAACCAGGCCTTGAGATTGTCGACCACGAGCTGGTCCATGGCGTTGCGCGTCACCACCGAGGCCGAGCCGATATGCGGCAGCAGCACGACGTTCTGCATGGTCTTGAGCTCGTCGGGCACGTTCGGCTCGGCCGCGAACACGTCGAGGCCGGCGGCGAGAATGGTGCCGGATTTCAGCGCCTGGATCAGCGCCGGCTCGTCGATCACCGAGCCGCGGGCGACGTTGACCAGCACGCCGCGCGGGCCGAGCGCCTTGAGCACCTCTTCATTGATCATCTTGTTGGTGCTGGCGCCGCCGGGCACGATCACAACAAGCGTGTCGACCGCCTTCGCCATCTCGATCAGGTCAGGATAGTGCTTGTACGAGACGTCCTTGGAGGGATTGCGGGAGTGGTAGACCACCGGCACCAGCGAGGCATCTAACCGGCGCGCGATGGCCTGGCCGATCCGGCCCATGCCGACGATGCCGACCTTGCGGTCGCGCAGCGAGCCGACGCTGAGCGGATAGTTCTGGGTCTGCCAGAGCCCGGAGCGGACATAGCGGTCGGCCTTGATGAACTCGCGCAAGGTGGAGATCAGAAGGCCCATCGCGACGTCGGCGACCTCCTCGGTCAAGACGTCGGGCGTGTTGGTCACGATAATGCCGTGCTCGGCCGCATATTTGGCATCGATGTGGTCGTAGCCGACGCCGAAGCTCGCCACCATCTCCAGCTTCGGCAGCTGCGACAGCGAGTCCTTGTCCGCACGCACGGTGTGGTAGGTCACCGCGACGCCGCGGATCTTGTCGCGGACCGCCGGCGTCAGCCGCTCGAGATCGCCGCGCGTCTCTGCCTTGTGCACGACGAAATGATCGGAAAACCCGTTCTCGAGGATCGGCCGCACCGGCCCATAGATCAGAAGGTCGATCTTTTCGGACGAAATCGAACCGGCAGCCATCAGTTTTCCTTTCCAAGCGCGCTCTCATGCCAGCGCCGTAAAACGAGGTGGGAAACTAGCGCCAGCACCCCATAGATGACAATCCCGGCCAGCGACAACAGAAGCAGCGCGGCAAACATGCGGGGTATGTTCAAGCGATAGCCTGACTCGGCGATCCTGTAGGCGAGCCCGGAGCCGGCGCCGGCCGTTCCGGCCGCGATCTCGGCCACGACCGCGCCGATCAGCGACAGGCCGCCGGCGATGCGCAGGCCGCCGAGGATGTAGGGCAGCGCCGCCGGCAGCTTGAGGAAGCGCAGGGTTTGCGGCTTCGATGCGCCATAGAGCTGGAACAGGCCGGCGAGGTTGCGGTCCACCGAGTTCAGCCCGAGCGTGGTGTTCGACAGCACCGGGAAGAAGGCGACGATGAAGGCGCAGACGACCACCGCGGTCTGCTGCTCCAGATAGATCAGCAAGAGCGGCGCGATCGCGATGACAGGCGTCACCTGCAGCACGATTGCATAGGGGAACAGCGAATATTCCACCCATTTCGACTGGTTGAACAGCAGCGCCAGTGCGATGCCGCCGATGCTGGCGGCGACAAAACCTTCGAGCGTGGTGACAAGCGTGGTCGCCAGCGATTGTGACAGCACCGCCCAGTCCTTGATCAGTGTCAGCACGATGACGGAGGGCGCCGGCAGCACGTAAGGCGGGATCTCCCTGATGCGGACCACGAGTTCCCAGGCAAAGAGGCCGGCTGCGAAGACGATGACGGGCAGCACGAAGCGCATCGCGCGTTGCGCGCCGGACGATTTTGCGGGCACGGGAGCTTGGGCGTTCATAGCGTCGACTGCCCCGAATAGGACGGCGCCAGCGCGGCCGACACGCGTCGGCAATAATCGGAATAGGCCGTCGAGGTGCGAAACTCCTCACCCCGCGGCTCGACCGTCTCGATGCGGATGTCGGCCTGGATGCGGCCGGGGCGCGCCGTCATGACGACGACGCGCTGCGACAGATAGACCGATTCGAACACCGAATGGGTGACGAAGATGACGGTCTTGCGTAAGCGTCGCCACAACGTGAGCAGATCGTTGTTGAGGCGGAAGCGCGTGATCTCGTCGAGCGCGGCGAACGGCTCGTCCATCAGCAGGATATCGGGATCGGTGACGAGCGCACGCGCCAGCGACACCCGCATCTTCATGCCGCCGGAGAGCTCGCGCGGAAAGGCATCGGCGAAATCGGCGAGGCCGACGCTGGCGAGCGCCGCGTCGGCACGCGCGCGCCCCTCCCCCTTCGGCACGCCGCCGAGCTTCAGCGGCAGGCGCACGTTCTCGCGGACGTTGGCCCAGGGCATCAGGGTCGGCTCCTGAAACACGAAGCCGATGCCGTGACCTGGCTGCGCCTCGCCTTCATGACGCGCCACCCGCACCGTGCCTGATGACGGCGCTGTGAGGCTTGCGACGAGCCGCAACACCGTCGACTTGCCGCAGCCGGAGGGTCCCAGCAGCGAGATGAACTCGCCCTTGCGGACGGCAAGGTCGAACGGACCGAGCGCCATCACGCCGTTGTCGTAAACCTTCGTCACGCCGCGCAGGCTGACGGCGAGAGCCGTCAGGCTGGCCTCGACGGTAGATGAGGCCTTGTGCTCGATCATCGATGGCCGGCAGCTGTGGGCATCGGTCGAGCAGCGTCCCTCACCTCTTCCCGACGGGGAGAGGTCGGCGCGTAGCGCCGGGTGAGGGGCCTCAGGTCCCACGAGAGAGCGTAACCCCTCACCCGCATCGCATCTTGTGATGCGATGCGACCTCTCCCGTCGGGAGAGGTGTAGAATGCCGAGCCACCTACGCCTGACCTCACCATGCGTTAGGGCTTGTTCGGGCGCAGCTCGACGCCGACGCCCTTGTTGACGAAGCGCAGCGTGTAGGATTTGCGGTAGTCGAGATCCGCCTTCACGACCCCGGCCTTGACCATCTTGTTGAAGAAGGAGGCATAGCGCTCGTCGCTCATTGCGCCGATGCCGTTCTTCAAGCTGTCGCCGGAATCGACGATGCCGTGCTCCTTCATCTTGACGACGGAATAGGCCAGGAGATCGTCGGTCATCTCCGGGTTGAGCTGCTTGATCAGGGCGTTGCCGGCGGAATTGTCCCGGTAGAGGTAATTGTACCAGCCGATCATGGAGGCATCGACGAAGCGCTGCACGAGGTCAGGCTTCTTCTCGACGATCTCGCGGCGGGTTTCGATCAGCGTCGAATAGGTGTTGAAGCCGTAATCAGCGAGCAGCAGCACATTGGGCTTGAAGCCGGCGGCCTTCTCCACCGCAAACGGCTCGGAGGTGACGTAACCCTGCATCGCGCTCTTCGGGTTGGCGATGAAGGGCTGCGGATTGAAATTATAGGGGCGGACGTTCTTGTCGCTGAAGCCGTATTCGGATTTCAGCCACTGGAAGTAGCTGGTCATGCCTTCCTTGGAGACGAACAGCGTCAGCGGCTTGAGGTCCTCGATCTTGGCGACCTTGGCGTCGGGCTGCGTCAGCATCACCTGCGGATCCTTCTGGAAAATCGCGGCGATGGTGATGACGGGAACGTTGTTGGCGACGGCATCGAACGACATCAGCGTGTTCGCGGCCATGAAGAAATCGATCTTGCCGGCGATCAGCAGCATCCGGTTGTTCTCGTTCGGGCCGCCAGGGACGATGGTGACGTCGAGGCCGTATTTCTTGTAGGTGCCGTCGGCGACCGCCTGGAAGAAGCCGCCATGCTCGGCCTCGGCGACCCAGTTGGTGCCGAAGGTGACCTTGTCGAGCGTTTGGGCGCGCGCCGGCGCAAAGGAGGCAAGAGCGGCCAACAAGCCCGCAACTAACGCTCGCCGCAGATGAAAGGGGGTCATATTGGCACTCCGTCGATCGTGGCTGGCCCAATCGCGACTGGTCCGGGTGAAGGCAACGCGATAGAACCGCATGACATCAGGGGATGCGAGCCGCCCGGGCCCGCATCCCCTCATACCGCAAATTACGTGACAAATTCGGGCAAGGAAACCTCGATGACGCCCTCCCGCGACTGGATCGACATCGACTGGGCTGATGCGAGCCCGGACGAGGCGTCGCGCTGGATCGCGGTGCTGCCGCTGGCGGCAACCGAGCAGCACGGCCCGCATCTGCCGCTGACGACGGACGTGCTGATCGCGGACGCCTACCTCGCACGTGTGCGCCAGCTGTTACCCACCAGCATTCCGGCGAGCTTCCACCCGGTCGAACGGGTCGGGATTTCGACCGAACATATCGACTATCCGGGCACGCAGACGCTGCCGACTGAAATCGCGCTGAGGAAATGGGCAGCGATCGGCGCGGACGTTGCACGCCGCGGCGTGAGGAAGCTCGTCATCGTCACCAGCCATGGCGGCAACAGCGCGGCGATGATGCTGGTCGCGCAGGATCTGCGTGCGCATCACAAGCTGTTCGTGGTGACGACGTCGTGGTCGCGGCTCTCAGGCGCCGACAAATTGTTCCCGGCCGATGAAGTGCGGCACGGCATTCACGGCGGCGCGGTCGAGACCTCGATCATGCTGGCGCGCTATCCGGATCAGGTGCGCAAGGATGCGATCGCCGATTTTCCCGCGAGCAGCATCGCGATCGAGCAGCAATATCGCTGGCTGTCGACGCAGCGGCCGGCGCCGTTCGCCTGGCAGGCGCAGGATCTCAACACCAGCGGTGCTGTCGGCAACGCGACGCTGGCGCAGCCAGAGAAGGGCGAGCAGCTGCTCGATCAGGGCGCGACGGCGTTCTGCGAGCTGCTGGGTGAGGTCGATAACTTCGACGTGAACAGGCTTGCCAAGGGTCCCCTCGGCTAGGGGGCATCTTCCTGGATTCATTCAGGAAAGCTCTATTCTTCGCGAGCGCATTTGCAGTCTTCGAACCGGACGCGAGCAGCCTCCGTCCAACTGGGCACGCGGGCCACAACGGACCGCCTCAACCCCGGATGGAGTTTCACATGTCGATCAAGACCAAGATTGCCGCCGCAGCTCTCGCTGCTCTCACTGTTGCCGGCAGCATCGCATCCACCACCACCTCGGCCGAAGCCAAGCAGCCCGGCTGGGTCTGGGGCGTCGGTGCCGGCATCGCCACCGCCGCCGTCGTCGGCTCCGCGATCGCCGCCAGCAACGATCCCTATTACCACGGCTATCACCGCTGCGGCTGGGTCGCCCAGTACAACGCCTTCGGCCAGTACGTCGGCCGCGTTCGCACCTGCTACTGATCTGAGTATCTGAGGCGATCTCCACGTGGATCCCGCGTCCGACACGGGCGCCTCATCCACCCCGTGTCGTGCCCCCGACCC
>NZ_JADYVR010000140.1:0-478 GCF_020193935.1 Bradyrhizobium sp. NBAIM08
CAGCTACACCATCTCTCAGGGCCGCGACCGTGCGCCTGCTCGCGCGATGCTCAAAGCCATCGGCTTCACCGACGAGGATCTTCTCAAGCCGGTCATCGGCGTCGCCAACACTTGGATCGAGACCATGCCGTGCAATTACAACCTGCGCGAGCTGGCCGTCAAGGTGAAGGAAGGCATCCGCGCCGCCGGCGGCACCCCCATGGAGTTCAACACCATCGCCATCAGTGACGGCGTCACCATGGGCACCGAAGGAATGAAGGCCTCGCTCGTCAGCCGCGAAGTCATCGCCGATTCGATCGAACTGGTCGCGCGCGGCCATATGTTTGACGGCCTGGTCACCCTCGTCGCTTGCGATAAGACCATTCCGGCCGCCGCCATGGCGCTGCTGCGGCTCAATGTGCCCGGCCTCATTCTTTATGGCGGGTCGATCCTGCCCGGCAAGCACAACGGAGTCGACATTTCGATTCAGGATGTATTC
>NZ_JADYVR010001397.1:0-380 GCF_020193935.1 Bradyrhizobium sp. NBAIM08
GTCCCACCCGTGGCTGGCGGTGCGGAACGAAAAGATCCGCTCCTTCGCGCGGCTCTTCTCCTCGTCGCGCCGGGCACCGCCGAAGGCCGCATCGAAGCCGTACTTGTCGAGCGCCTGCTTCAGCCCCTCGGTCTTCCACATATCGGTGTGCAGCGGACCGTGATCGAAGGGGTTGATCGCTCGCTCGGTCGCTTCGGGGTTCTGGTAGACGAGCAGTTCCATGCCCGATTCTGCGGCCATGCGATCGCGCAGCGCGTACATGTCCTTGAACTTCCACGTGGTGTCGACGTGGAGCAGGGGAAAAGGCGGCGGCGCGGGAAAGAACGCCTTGCGCGCCAGGTGCAGCATGACCGCGCTGTCCTTGCCCACCGAATAGAGCA
>NZ_JADYVR010001398.1:0-380 GCF_020193935.1 Bradyrhizobium sp. NBAIM08
TTTAAAAACATTAATCAGCGGACGTATGAAAGGTCTTATTGGGATATCATTACTTGCTTTACTTGCAAGTTGCAAACAGCACAAAATTAATTTTAAGGAGGAAGAAGAGAAGATCACACATGCTTGGACAGATTGGTCAAAGAAGGCAGCAACGGGAAAACCTGAAGAAATAGCATATTATTTTGCCAATGATGTGTTGATTGTAGATCAAGCCCCACAACCTATAAAGGGAAAAGCTGAAATGATTAAGATATATGCAGCTGCCCCTGCCAACTTCGAAATGGACATTAAATGGGAAGATGAGGCAAAGCCACATCTCGTAAAAATTTCAAAAGATGGTGATATGGCGTACTCGTTAGATAGAATGCAAGCACCTGTAA
>NZ_JADYVR010001399.1:0-380 GCF_020193935.1 Bradyrhizobium sp. NBAIM08
GAGCTGCACACCTGCGGCGAGCACGATCACCACAGTCGATGCTACGCATCTCGAGAGCACGCGGAGGCGGGATGACCACGGTCGTTACCGAGGACGTTCACGGATGGGCAACCGTCTCGCCCCTGCTGGAGCTCCACGATGTCGTCAAGCACTTCCCCGCCGGCTCGGGAAAGACGGTCCACTCCGTCGACGGCGTGGACCTGGCCGTCCGCAAGGGTGAGGTGCTCGGCCTGGTCGGTGAGTCCGGGTGCGGCAAGAGCACCCTGGCGCGGACGATCCTGCGCGCGGTGGCGGCCAGCTCGGGCCAGATCGTCTTCGACGGCCGCGACATCACGCGCGCCAAGGGCAAGGAGCTCAAGGCACTTCGCCGGTCCATGCAG
>NZ_JADYVR010001400.1:0-380 GCF_020193935.1 Bradyrhizobium sp. NBAIM08
CCGTGCGGGCCCGCGCCTCAACGCCGTGACGCGCTCAGACACCCGGATCCAGGTCCGATGCCGCCGGCAGCCGCAGCCGCGCCCGCGTCCCCTGCGGGATGGCGGGCCAGTCGAGCCGGCCGCGCAGCTGGCGGGTCAGGGTCTGCACCAGGGTGGAGCCGAAGCCGCCCACCGGCGCGGAGGTGGCGAGACCGCGGCCGTCATCCTCGATCTCGGCGACCAGATCCGCACCCTCGCGGCGAACGGTGAGGCTCAGCCTGCCGCCTCGGCCATCGGGGAAGGCGTGCTTGAGAGCGTTGGTGAGCAGCTCGTTGAGAATGAGGGCGATCGGGCTCGCCTTGTCCGCCCCGACCAGGATCGGCTCCAGCGAGAGCTCGAGC
>NZ_JADYVR010001401.1:0-380 GCF_020193935.1 Bradyrhizobium sp. NBAIM08
ATACGGCACTGACTATTATGTTCCGGTCTTGAATAACAATACCCGCAAGGCTTCTGCCAGCAAGGTCGTGTTCGTGGGCTATGGTATCAGCGAACCGGCCTATGATGATTACCATGGTTTGAATGTAAAAGGAAAGGTGGTGGTGTTCTTCACCGGCGAACCCAAAGTGAATGGAAGCTACCTGTTGAGTGGCACCGGTGAATTTTCGACCTATACGTTTCCAGGTATCCCGGAAAAGATCGCCCTGGCAGAAAAAAAAGGTGCGGTGGCGGCGATCGTCCTGAGCCCGGCGATGGCGGTTCTTAACAGCCGTACCGTTTCGCTCAATACGAAATCAAATGTGTATTACCCGGGTCTACCCGCCGACAGGAGCATTGGGC
>NZ_JADYVR010001402.1:0-380 GCF_020193935.1 Bradyrhizobium sp. NBAIM08
CCTGTGCTACGGCGCGAGCGAACGGAACTTTGGCGCGGCAGAAGGCCTTCGTGGCCTGGCTGAATGCTGCCGGGTCCCGTCGTCAGAGCTGGTGCGTGGCTTGGTCGGACTGCACGCGAGCTTCACCGTGTCGGACGAGACGATTCGCGCAGCCGGGCGCCTGGCTGAAGATCTCGGCACCGTGGTCCACGTCCACGTGGCCGAGGACGCGGCCGATGTTGCCGATGCTCTGGAGCGTGGCTACCCCGGGCCTATGGAGCGGCTGGAACGCCTGGGCGCCCTGCCGCGCGGCTCGATTCTTGCGCACGGCGTGCATCTGGATGCCGGGCAAGCGCGCCGTTGCGCCGAACTCGGTTGCTGGCTGGTGCACAACCCAAGGT
>NZ_JADYVR010001403.1:0-380 GCF_020193935.1 Bradyrhizobium sp. NBAIM08
GTCCCGGGCCGGCTCGGCGCCGCCCTCACCGAGATGCCCCTGCGCGACGCCGGCTGCCTGCTGCCCTCGTGGGACGACCTCGTCGGGCTGTCCGCGGCGGCCCGGGAGCGCGGCGTACCGCTGCACCTCGACGGCGCCCGGCTGTGGGAGTCCCAGCCGTTCTACGACCGTGCGCTCGGGGAGGTCGCGGGGCTCTTCGACAGTGTCTACGTGTCGTTCTACAAGGGTCTCGGCGCCCAGGCCGGCGCCTGCGTCGTCGCCGACCAGGACGTCGTCGACGAGCTGCGGGTGTGGCGCAAGCGGATGGGCGGCACGTTGTTCGCGATGACGCCGTACGCCGTGGGGGCCCTGATCGGGCTGCGCGACGAGCTGCCCCGGAT
>NZ_JADYVR010001404.1:0-380 GCF_020193935.1 Bradyrhizobium sp. NBAIM08
GTCGTTCCTTGCCCTTCGAGCGAAAGAACCAGCAAGGCTTTCAGGATCAGCTTCGCCTGAAGCCGCTGCATTACCGGGATCTTGGCGACAACATCCGTATTCAGCCGATCATAAGCTTCGAACGCTTCCTTCAAATCCTCGACCTTTCGCAGCTCATTCTCGGCGCTATCAAAAACCTCGTCGAGCGCGATCAGAGAGTTTGCCGGGCGTCCGAGAATCCGTTCACCGGCTTCGGCTGCGAATGAGAGGAGGGCAAAGTCGTTGACGTATAAACGTACGAACGGGGCGACGTCGACGATCGCCGGATGCAGCGGATAGAGCGACGTGAACTTCTGCTCGCTCCACCGAAACGTCGGCATCACCTCGCGGAAATACTCGTA
>NZ_JADYVR010001405.1:0-380 GCF_020193935.1 Bradyrhizobium sp. NBAIM08
CCGGTAACACTGGCCCTTTTTTGCGAACCGTACCCAATCACCACTACATCCGACATAGCAGCATCAGCAGCAGCTGTTAAAGTAATGGACAAACTTGTTTTACCAGTGATAACTGCTTCCTGCGTTTGCATACCTACATAGCTAAACACCAGAATATTTACACCATCCGGAACCTCCAGGCTGAACGTACCATCCACAGCCGTTGTTACCGATCGTTGGGTACCTTTTGCAGCAACCGTAACACCGGCAAGCGGCTCATTATTTTGCCCCGTCACTTTGCCACTGATGTTTTGTGGTGGAAGGTCATCTTTGGTTTCGTACTTGTCTTTAAGTATAAAAGGGCTTGCGAGAACAGGCATGCAAAAGATAAGACTTATTCC
>NZ_JADYVR010001406.1:0-380 GCF_020193935.1 Bradyrhizobium sp. NBAIM08
GGGTCCACCGACCCCGACCCGACGGTCGGCTGCGTGATCCTCCGCAACATCTTCTTCGCCGAGCAGGGCGAGGAGCTACCCGAGCCGCGGCATTGGGCGAGAGACAGCGTGACCTACACCGGGTACGACCTGGCTGATCCCGCGAGACGCGCCGACAGCGACTACGCACAGCACGCGTTCACGGCACTGCAACATCGCGCGCGCGTGGACCTGGCATGGGAGCCAGACCTTCGCGGCATCACCCTGGAGTGGCAGGGACCGCGTTACGGTCCGCCTGCTCTCGTAAGACCACGGATGGGCCAGGGCCACTTCAGGCAAGCCGTTGCCGCGGCCTACGGGCACCGGTGCGCAGTCACAGCGAGCGCGACCTTTCCTACACT
>NZ_JADYVR010000141.1:0-477 GCF_020193935.1 Bradyrhizobium sp. NBAIM08
GTGACGGAGTTCGCGTTCCAGAAGAGCGCGCGGGTGACGGTGCCCTGCAAACTCGACGCGTTGTCGACATCGAACGGAGGGCCGAACGTGTTGCCCGTGTTGTTTCCGGACAGACCACCCGCGTTTGCCGTGCCGATCGTCTTCGCCGAGAGCGTGTCATTTCCCGACCAGTTTCCCGGAGTGCCCGAGATCGCGAAGGAATTCAGCAAAGGCGAACCACCGCCCTCAGCCACGATCAACTCCAGCGTGCCTGCCTGATTCCATGAAACGGAAGTGGAATAGGCCGTGCCAGCCAGCAGCTTGCCGGACGAACTCTGCACCGCGATGGTATTCAGGGCGGTGTCGTTCAATCCTGTCGGCAGGGCCGCGTCTGACGCGCCTTGCTTACCAATGAATGTCGGCACCCCGTTGACCAGATAGAGTCCGGATCCGCTCGAAGTGCCGCCAATTTCTATCAGAAGGCGCGTGCCGTTAAGG
>NZ_JADYVR010001407.1:0-379 GCF_020193935.1 Bradyrhizobium sp. NBAIM08
GGATCGAGCCGACTTCGGTGCCGCTCAGCAGCGATCCGTCGGCGCGCACCGCGGCGGACAGCCGGCGCTTGCGATCGGTCAGCACGGTGCCGGGCGTGATCCAGCCGGTCTCGACCAGCGTGCCGAATGCCACCTTGGGTGCGGACCGGGGGCTCTGCATCGTCGCCAGCGCGCTTTCATCAAGCGGCAGCGCCATCTCGATGCGCTCCATCGCCACATCGCGGTACACCGCCTCGCGCTCGCAGCCGATCCACTCGCGCCCCAGCCGCCGCGCCACCGCGCCGGTGGTGCCGGTGCCGAAGAACGGATCGAGCACCACGTCGCCCTTGTTGGTGGTGGCCAGCATCACGCGGTAGAGCAGCGCCTCGGGCTTTTGCGT
>NZ_JADYVR010001408.1:0-379 GCF_020193935.1 Bradyrhizobium sp. NBAIM08
GGCCGGCCCTGCACAGCGCCGGCGACTGGCTCGGGCGCACGGTCAACCTCGCCGCCCGGCTGTGTGCGGTGGCGCCGCCGTGGACCGTGCTGGCCACGCCGGAGGTCCGCGTCGCGTGCGGCGACCGCCTCGACTGGGAGGATGCCGGCGCCTACGAGCTGCGCGGCATCGGCGAGCCGGTGCCCGCCCTGCGCGCCTTCACCACTCCTGCTCCGTCGGCCGGATCATGATCTCGTTGACGGCCACGCGCCACGGCCGCGTGACGATGTACTCGATGGCGTCCGCGATGTCGCCGGCCTCCAGCCGCTCGACGCCCTCGAAGCGCTTGCGCGCCGCCTCCACGCCCTCCGGCCCCATCTGCTCGACGAGCTCGGTGATC
>NZ_JADYVR010001409.1:0-379 GCF_020193935.1 Bradyrhizobium sp. NBAIM08
GCACGCAACTCCTCGAGGTCCGCACGCTCAACACCACCGCTGCGCGCGGCCTCGCTCTCTTTGATGATCCTGAGATAGGCAAGCAACTCGCCAAAAACTACCGCAAGTTCGCCGCAGGCCTCATGGACACGCTCGTGGCGCGTCCCTCGTTCGCGAAAGCCATGCTCGCCGAGATGACCGCTGGGAAAATTCCGCGTAGCGATCTGACAGCTTTCCACGCCCGCCAGATTCGTTCCTTCAATGACGAGTCGCTCACGAAACAGCTCACCGAAGCCTGGGGGGAGCTGCGTGAATCAGCCGCCGATAAAAGGCAGCTCATTGAGAAAGTGAAGGCACAACTTACACCCGACTCTCTCGCCAAAGCGAACCTGAGCCAGGG
>NZ_JADYVR010001410.1:0-379 GCF_020193935.1 Bradyrhizobium sp. NBAIM08
CTACGTACTCGAGGGCAAGGCGGTCTACCTGCTCAATGAGGACTGGATCGAGGTTGAGGCGGGCGACTTCATGTGGCTGCGCGCCTTCTGCCCACAAGCCTGCTACGCCGGCGGCCCGGAACAGTTCAGCTACCTCCTCTACAAGGACGTCAACCGCCACATGCCGTTCATCCGCCCCTAGCGCGCGGTTAGGCGAAGTCGGGGTCTTTGACGGAGTCGCCGTCGTCACTGGCGCTGGCGCCGGCCTGGGCACGATGCGACCACGACTCGAGTTCGGCGAGTACGTTGGCGTGTTTGTCGACGCAGATGACCACCAGATCGCCGGGGTTGGCGCGGGCCATCGCGTGCCGGGTGGCCTCGATCTCGTCGTGCATGATCT
>NZ_JADYVR010001411.1:0-379 GCF_020193935.1 Bradyrhizobium sp. NBAIM08
GGGCTCTGCGTCCGACGACGCGCCGATCTTCGCCAGCTGGCTGGAGCGGGACGCGCTGTTGACCGCGTTGACGACGCTCGGCTTCGAGACCGTCACCGTGCTCGACGACCAGCCCGACCACCCCGCCGGCCCGGCAATCCTGCTCGTCGCCGAACGCTGACCTGAGAAGGCCTCCGGCCCGGTCAGCTGCGCGGCGCGGATGTGGGCGTCACTCTCATCGATTCGAGCCAAACCGACAGCCGCCTCGGGTCGGCGGATCTACCCACCGAGGCAGGTGACTCGGGGTCGAGGAAGTCAAACGTCACCGACAATCTCCCGGACCTCAGAGACGCAATGGACACCGTGAGGTCGACGCTCTCGGACGAACGGTGATCGAGTG
>NZ_JADYVR010001412.1:0-379 GCF_020193935.1 Bradyrhizobium sp. NBAIM08
ACCTTCTCCCGCGACTCGCGCAGGAAGCGCCGCAAGGCCCAGCGGTGCGCCGGCGCGAGGGCCCGGTCCAGGCGCCGGAGCCGCCACCCGAGGTCGGCGCCCTCGGCGCGCACGCGGGCGAAGAGCACCTCGTCGATGCGCGCGTGGTCGCGGTCGCGCGCGGCCAGGACGGCGGGGTCGGCGAAGTCATCCGCACCGAGGACCGCGACGACCGACTGCGCAGGTCGTCGTCGATGTGGGCGTTCAGGCCCAGCAGCAGGTGGCCGAGCGGGTGCATCGCCGGGTCGGCACCGAAGGCGAGCCGCCAGGGCCGGGGCACCGGCTCCCCGCGCAGGTCGGCGTCGTGGGCGCCGAGGAAGAGGTCCGCGAACACCTCGTC
>NZ_JADYVR010001413.1:0-379 GCF_020193935.1 Bradyrhizobium sp. NBAIM08
GCGTTGTTCACCCGCTATGTCGAGGCGATCATCCGCCGGCCCGAAGGGCTGAAACGCTGGTACCTCAGCGTCATCAATGAGATCGCACAGGAGACCGGGCGCGTGCGGGTCCAGTCCATCGAGGGGCTCGGCTGGGCGGAAATGGACTTCCCCGAAGACATTCCGGGCAACCAGGCGCTCGCCGCCAGGTGGGCGGCAGCGCTTTAACCCTCGACCAGGGCTCGCACCAGGTCGAGGTCGGACGGCTTGTCGACGTCGACTGCGGCCAGCCCATGGGGCGTGAGGACGGCTGCGGCCGTCACCCCAGCCCGACGGCCGACCAGGGCGATCGCTCCGTCCAGGGTCAACCAGCCCAGCGCATACCCGATCAGCATCTGTG
>NZ_JADYVR010001414.1:0-379 GCF_020193935.1 Bradyrhizobium sp. NBAIM08
ACATTGAGGTAGGAATGCCGCTTTGTACGGTCCATGCTGAAAGCCTTGGCGAGCTTGATTATGCCTTAGCGTTCGCGGCCACCGAGGGCTCAATCTTCACCGTGCTGCCATGAAGCCTGTGCTCCTCCTACCGCTCCCAGGCAATGAGGCTCTGGCCGCGATGATTGCGGCAGCGGGAGGGGGCGTCGTTGTCCCACTACACGTGCACCGTTTCCCCGACGGCGAGACATTGGTCCGGCTCGACGGCGAAGTTGCGACACGCGATGTCTGTTTCGTGTGCTCCCTCGATCAACCCGATACGAAGACCCTTCCGCTATTGTTTGGCGCCGACGCTGCCCGCGACCTCGGTGCTGCAAGCGTGGGACTAGCCGCACCATAC
>NZ_JADYVR010001415.1:0-379 GCF_020193935.1 Bradyrhizobium sp. NBAIM08
ACTGGCATCTTATAACCCCCGCCCGGCAAAAGGCAATGCTTCGGGACACTATGGTATCCGCACTAAAAAAAGTTATGATGGCGGACTAAGCTGGACAGATGAACGTTTATTGTATGAGGCTGGTTCCAAATTCGAAGATGGATGTTGGGAACCTTCGCAGATACAATTGCCGTCAGGAGAAATCCGGTTATTTTTTTCTGATGAAGGTCCTTATACCAACAGCAATGAACAGAACATTTCCCTTTTCCGTTCTTTAGATAATGGTTTAGCCTGGACGGCTCAACCACAAATGGTTAGCTTTCGGGCAGGCAAAAGAGATGGCATGCCTGTACCTGTTTTATTGAAAGACAAAAATGAAATTCTTTTTTCCATTGAAGAC
>NZ_JADYVR010001416.1:0-379 GCF_020193935.1 Bradyrhizobium sp. NBAIM08
AACCACGACGATCTGCTCGCCGAGGGATTCGGGCGTTCCTGAGTGATCGTTGCGGCACCGGTCCGCTGGTTGCGGCCGCCGATCGCGACGATCAGCACAACCGGGCCTGGCGCGGATCTGCTGACAGGCCTGCACCTCGGCGCTGCATGATCCTCGTGCCTGCGCCGGTGGTTGCCGAGGTCGGTTACCTGCTTGGCCGTGCCGGCTGCGCGAAGATCGAGGCTGCGTTCCTGCGGTCGATCGTGCAGGAGACACTCACAGTCGTCGATCTTGAGCTGGCCGACTACGCGCGGATGGCCGAGTTGGTCGAGGTCTACGCCGACTTCCCGCTCGGTACGACGGACGCGGCTGTCGTCGCCGTCGCCGAGCGGCTTGGGAT
>NZ_JADYVR010000142.1:0-477 GCF_020193935.1 Bradyrhizobium sp. NBAIM08
CCGCGGGCGCCGCGGTGACGACCTGCGCCGCCGTGGCCTGGGCGGCCGGCACGTTGCGCGCGCGGCGGATGCGGCTGTCCGACTCCCCTCTCGTCTCGAGCGGCATGCCGATGTTGCTCGGCGGGCTGGCGCTGGCGGCGTTCTCGGCGGCATCCGGAGAGTGGACGGCGTTCCATCCGGCCGACGTGCCCCACCGGTCGGCGCTCGCGCTGCTCTACCTGATCGTGTTCGGTTCGCTGCTGGCCTTCAGCGCGTACATCTTCCTGCTGCGGGTCATTCCCGCTGCCCGCGTGGCCACATACGCCTACGTGAACCCGGTCGTGGCCCTGTTCCTCGGCGCGTGGCTCGGCGACGAAACGGTGGGCGCGGCGACGGTCGTTGCGGCCGCCGTGAGCCTGGCCGGGGTCTACCTCGTCGTGTCGGAGTGATGCGCGGCCCGGTCACGAGGGGCCGGTCACGAGCGGCCTCATGCGACGT
>NZ_JADYVR010001417.1:0-379 GCF_020193935.1 Bradyrhizobium sp. NBAIM08
GCCTCAGGGCCACGCCGGCCCCGGCCGCCGCGGCCGCGACGCGGGCGATGTTCGCCTCCAGCACCGCCACGTCGACCACGAGGTACGGCGTGCGCGGTGCCGGCATCACGTGGTCAGCGCTGGACGGCGAGCTCACCGAGCTCGGACCACTCCGTGCCGGGCACCTCGAAGTTCACGACACGCGGAGTCGCCTCCAGGTACCGCGGAAGCTCACGCTGCGCGGCCCGGAAGTGGTCGGACTGCACGTGCGCCCCGCCGGCCTCACCGTCCCGGAACGCCTCGACCAGCACGTATTCCCGCGGGTCGTCGACGTCGCGCGACCAGTCGAACCACAGGCAGCCGTCCTCGGCCCGCGTGGCCTCGGTGAACGCCTGAGTGA
>NZ_JADYVR010001418.1:0-379 GCF_020193935.1 Bradyrhizobium sp. NBAIM08
GCTGATCCACGAGCACCGCGTCGACCCTTCAAGCGCTCTTGTAAAGACGTGGTACCTTCAGCCATTCAACATCGCGATGTATATCATCGCAGGTCTCGCAGCGCAGTATTTGTACGCCATTGTCAGCATTCCCGGCTCGCCGCTGTTCGCGATGTGGTCGATTCTCGGCGCGATGCTGGCAGCAGTTATATTCGTCGAGCTTAATAACTTCCTGATCGGCTTTGCGCTCATCCTCTGCCGTGGCGTCTCGCTCCGCGACTCCGGCATTCTAGACGTCGACTACATTCTGCCCGATCTCATCAATCTCTGTATCGGCTATGTTGTCGCGCTCCTGTGGGGCCTCAACCCGCTCCTGATTGTAGCGGCCATTCTCCCGCTC
>NZ_JADYVR010001419.1:0-379 GCF_020193935.1 Bradyrhizobium sp. NBAIM08
GACCCCGGCCAACCCGAGCAGCGACACGACTCCGACGTTCGGCTTCGCCTCCACCGAGGCACCTGCCACCTACCAGGTCAACCTGGACGGCGGCGGTTGGGTCAGCGCCACGACTCCCCTGACGATCTCCCCCGCTCTCGCCGACGGCTCGCACACGCTGCAGCTGCGCGCGACCGACATCGTCGGCAACCAGGACGGGACCCCGGCTGCATACACGTGGCTCGTCGACGGCACGAACCCGACGGGCTCGATCACCTCGCCGAGCGACGGCGCCGATCTCGCGGGCACGGTCTCGCTGACGAGCAACTCGGCGGATGCGGGCAGCGGCGTCGCGACCGTCACGTTCCAGAGCTCCCCGGCGGGCACGAACACCTGGACA
>NZ_JADYVR010001420.1:0-379 GCF_020193935.1 Bradyrhizobium sp. NBAIM08
GTGAGGCCATCGACCGACGACGTCGCCTCGTCGAGCACCAGCACGTCCGGATCGGCCACCCCAGCACGGATCAGGGCGATGAGCTGGCGCTCCCCGGCCGAGAGCTGGCCGCCGCGCTCGCCGACCGCCGCGAGCAGGCCATCGGGCAGGGTGTCGAGCCAGTCGCGCAGATCGAGCTGGTCGACCACGGCCTCGATGTCGGCCAGCGACGTCCCGGGCCGAGCGAAGCCGACGTTGACTGCGATGGTCTCGTCGAACAGGAACGGCTCCTGGCTGACGACGACCAGCCGCTGGCGGAGCTCGTCGTTGTCGACGTACTGCAAGGGCACCCCGCCCAGGCGGATCTCGCCGATGGTCGGGTCGGCGAAGCGGGCGACCA
>NZ_JADYVR010001421.1:0-379 GCF_020193935.1 Bradyrhizobium sp. NBAIM08
CCGACCCGCTTGCCGTCGGGCAGGAACACGCCGAACAGCCCGCGGTCGGGGATCGTGCCGCCCGACGTGACGGCCAGGCGCTTCGAGCCATCCCGGGCCCGCACCATGTCCGTGGCCCGGTTCCACACCACCCGGGGCCGCAGCTCGGCGAACTCCTCGCTGGGGTAGCGCCCGGCCAAGAGGTCGAGGGTGTTGTTCAGCTGGTCGTCGGACAGCTCGGCGAAGTTGGCCGAGCGGCGCACCAGCGCGGCGATGCCGTCACGGGACACCTCCTCGTGGGCGGCGGCGTGAGCCACGATCTGTTGGGCGAGCACGTCGAGCGGGTTGCGCAGGTAGTGGGTCGACTCGATCTCCCCGTCGATCATGCGCCGGGTGACGA
>NZ_JADYVR010001422.1:0-379 GCF_020193935.1 Bradyrhizobium sp. NBAIM08
GCCCAAGGGCATGGCCCGACCAGCGCAGGAGCAGGGCACCGACGGCCACGCCGAGACCGGCGGCCACCTGCTGCAGGGTCGACGACAGCGTGTTGGCGTCGGCCAGGTCGCCGGGCTCGATGTCGGCGAACTGCAGCGAGTTGTACGCGCTGAAGCCCGCCGAGCGGAACACGCCGCTGAGCACGAGGACCACTCCGATCAGGAGGGGCGGGGCCGCCGGTCGCAGCAGCGCGATCGCGACGAGGGTCAGGATCCCGCCGACGATGCTGGCGATCAGCACGCTGCGGAAGCCGAGGCGGCGCAGCAGAGGAGTGGTCGCCGGCTTGATCATCAGGTTGCCGAGGAACAGCAGCAGGACGTACGAGCCGGCCCGCACGGC
>NZ_JADYVR010001423.1:0-379 GCF_020193935.1 Bradyrhizobium sp. NBAIM08
ATTGGACGGCCCGGGCGCGGGCCACCAGGTCATCTGGGGCCAGTCTCGCGCACAATGGCCGCGATGCGTCAGTCACGGTCCCGGTCCATGACCAGGTGGGCGACCCGGTGGGTTCCCGTCGTCCTCGTCCTCGCCCTCCTGGGCGGTGCCTTCGCGACCTATCAGTACGACCTCGGCGAGCGCTGGTTCGGAAGCCAGGCGCCGCCCCCGCCCGACCCTGACGACGAGCCGGCCGCCGTGCCCCCGCCGCCCGGCGTCAGCCTGCCGCTGCCCGCGATCCCTGCCGCCGTCGCGACCGCGGTCGAGCCCGGAGGTGCCGGGCGGCTGGCCCCGCGCAAGGTCTCCCGGCTGCTGAAGCCGCTGCTGGCCGACCCGGACC
>NZ_JADYVR010001424.1:0-379 GCF_020193935.1 Bradyrhizobium sp. NBAIM08
TCGTGCTCCGGCAACGTCTGGCGCGCCTCGTTTCGGATCAGCTCGCCGTATCGCTTCGCCTGTTCCTCGTCGGTCGCGCCGGTCTTCAGCATCTCTCGAGACCTGTCGGCGGACGCCTGCATGACGGTGCGGAAACGCGCCAGGTGCGGGCGTGCCGCGGCGACCGGGCCGAAGTGCGTCAGGAACAATGCGGCCGGCCGCCAGGCTTCGATGGTGTCCAGGCTCTGGTGCCAGGCTTCGATGTCGATGTCGGGCGGCGGTGTCGGCGCGATCAGGAATTCGCCGGCGACCTGCACGCCGCCGGTGTCGCCGACGTAAGCCATCCCGGTGTGCTCATCGAGATAGCTGACGTGATGCTTGGCGTGTCCCGGCGTGTAGG
>NZ_JADYVR010001425.1:0-379 GCF_020193935.1 Bradyrhizobium sp. NBAIM08
CTCACGGTGCTGCTCGCGGTCGCGCGGCGTCTCCTGCTCGAAGGGGGTCTGCGGCGCGAACACCCAGAACAGCCCGTACGCCAGCACGCCCGCGCCGCCCGCTGCGGCCAGCAGCACGAACGCCAGCCGGACGTAGAGCACGTCGACCCCGAGGTGGTCGGCCAGCCCGCGTGCGACGCCCGCCAGCACCCGGCCGTCGCTGCTGCGGTACAGCCGCGGCGGCGCGGTCGGTGGCGCGTCCTGGGAGGTGCTCACCACCTGATCCTCCCTCCTGAGCGGTCCCGGCGGCATCAGGTGGGAGCCGGAGGGACAGTCAGGGTGCGACCAGGGTGCTCCCAGGGCTGTCACCTGATGGCAGGAGCCTCGCCGACGGCCACGA
>NZ_JADYVR010001426.1:0-379 GCF_020193935.1 Bradyrhizobium sp. NBAIM08
GTGCAGGGGCGCGCGTGGTACGAGTCGTTGGACGGCTGCGGCGGTGCCTTCCTCTCGCACCAGACGGCGTCCGGGAAGGTGCGACTGGTGCGGGTGCCGGGCAGCACCGGCTCCCTGACCCTCGTCGGCGTGCGCGGACAGGACCTCGTCCTCGCGCACCAGAAGGACGACTGCGAGTCGGCCAGGACACGCGCCACGCTCACCCTCTTCGACCCCGTGGGCAAGGAGGAGTCGGTCCTCACCCGGCTCGCAAAGGACGAGGCGTGGCGCGAGGTCCTGTCCGCCACCGAGGTGCGCTCCTGGATCTGGTGAGGCTCAGCGGTGCCCGGCCAGCGGGTCGGGCACCGCGGCCTTGGAGTCCTCGAGCGCCGCACGGAAC
>NZ_JADYVR010000143.1:0-477 GCF_020193935.1 Bradyrhizobium sp. NBAIM08
CACCGGTACGTTACTTAATAAATCAGATGTTTTTTTGGAATAAAAATCTACAGAGCCTGAGATTCTGTTGTTCAATATGCCAAAGTCTACACCAATGTTAGTGGTAGCTGTGCTTTCCCATTTAATGCTGGCATCGTACCCTTCAGGGCGCAGGTAAGTATAAAACTGGTCGCCGAACTGGTATTGGGCAGCTGAATTACTGCGGGTGTAACGGGTTAGGTAAGAGTAATAGCCAATGCCTTCCTGCTGCCCGGTTTCACCCCAGCTTGCACGTAACTTTAAATCAGTAATGCCACTTGCATCTCTGAAAAATTCTTCTTTCAGTTTCCAGGCGGCAGATACTGCCGGAAAATATCCTATTCTTCTGTCAGGTGATAATTTTGAAGAAGCATCTCTACGCAGGGAACCCTGTAAAACGTATTTATTAGCAATCGTCACGTTCATTCTTCCAAAGTACGATTCCAACCGGTATTCGGG
>NZ_JADYVR010001427.1:0-379 GCF_020193935.1 Bradyrhizobium sp. NBAIM08
AAGCAGTTCCGCGGCATCTACGAAGAAGCCATCCGCATGAAGGGCGACAGCGGCGCCAACCTGATCGGCCTGCTGGAGCGCCGGCTCGACGCGGTCGTGTATCGGGCCAAATTCGTGCCGACCGTGTTCGCCGCGCGCCAGTTCGTCAATCACGGCCACGTCAAGGTGAACGGCCGCCGCGTCAACATCTCGAGCTATCGCGTCAAGGTCGGCGACACCGTCGAGGTCAAGGACGCGTCGAAGCAGATGGCGCTCGTGATCGAAGCCCGCGCGCTCAGCGAGCGTGAGGTGCCCGATTACATCGAGGTCAACGAAAGCCAGCTCTCCGCCAAGCTTGCCCGAATCCCGGTGCTGAGCGACGTGCCGTACGCGGTGATGA
>NZ_JADYVR010001428.1:0-379 GCF_020193935.1 Bradyrhizobium sp. NBAIM08
CCAGACAACGTCGCCATTTGCGCCACGATTCTCCTATTCCCGGTTGCGGCGGTTGGCGGTGCCTGGGTTGGGGTGCGAGTGGCCCGGCGGTTCTGGCCCTCGAAACCTGGGGAGCTCCGGGGCCGGGTGCCGGCCCCGGACGGGCCGGCAGGGGAGCCGTGTCCACCAAGTGATGACTCCAGAGGCGCGGGCCTCGGGAAGTTGGGCGGGGCGGCCGTCGGGTTCTGGTGCGGCTTCCTCGGGTGTGTCCGACTCGCCGGAGGGGGTGCCTTCAACCCGGACGGGAGCGGCCTCGACGCGTTCGCCCTGGCCGGCCTGTCGTCCGGTGGGGTGGCCGCGACCATCGGCGGTTGGGTGGGAGCCCGGGTCGGGCGATTGA
>NZ_JADYVR010001429.1:0-379 GCF_020193935.1 Bradyrhizobium sp. NBAIM08
AACTGGTCGCCGACGTCGTGGCCGAGCGCGTCGTTCAGGAGCTTGAACCCGTCGAGGTCCACCAGCAGCACGGCGAGCGACCGGCCGGGCCGGAGGGCGGTGGCGGCGTGCTCGAGATCCCGGAGGCAGACCGCGAGGCGCCGGTCGAGGTGTCCGGGGAGACGCTGACCGGGGACCACCTGGACCTGGCCGACCGTCGTGGCTCGGTGGTGGTGGTCAACGTGTGGTGGTCCGGTTGCGCGCCCTGCCGCGTCGAGGCGCCGATGCTGGTGGACGCCGCCGACGAACTCGCGGGGGACGCCACCATCGTCGGGATCGACATCCGCAACTCGAGGGACGACGGGTTGGCGTTCGAGCGGGGCCTGGGGATTCCGTACCC
>NZ_JADYVR010001430.1:0-257 GCF_020193935.1 Bradyrhizobium sp. NBAIM08
AGTGACGACACCCGTCGCGAGCGGCCGAGAGTGGAGCGACGGACTGCGTCTGGAGCGACGAGAACGCAAACACGCCTTTCGTTTGCGGGCGAGGAGTGAAGACGGAGTCGGTGGAGCGCAGCGAACAGTAAGTGACGACACCCGTCGCGAGCGGCCGAGAGTGGAGCGACGGACTGCGTCTGGAGCGACGAGAACGCAAACACGCCTTTCGTTTGCGGGCGAGGAGTGAAGACGGAGTCGGTGGAGCGCAGCGAACA
>NZ_JADYVR010001431.1:0-246 GCF_020193935.1 Bradyrhizobium sp. NBAIM08
GCCGCAACCGCCAGCACAGCCGCCGAAATACGATCCGAAGCCCGAGCTGCCCAATCCAGCTGCCGCGCAGGCGCCGCCGGCTGCCTTCGTCGCCGCACCGCGCGAGTTCCACGCCGCCACCCCCGCGCGCGATCAGCGAGATCCTGGAGCCGCACACGGCGCGCGCTGCACTCGCGCCGGAACTGCCGCCGGATCACCCGCTCGAGCCGGGCACACGGCCGGGCGGACGCCTCGCCACGCCGTCGG
>NZ_JADYVR010001432.1:0-200 GCF_020193935.1 Bradyrhizobium sp. NBAIM08
CGCCGCCTGCGGGCCTCGCTGGCGCTCGTGTCCTCGGCTGCTCGTCGCCGCGCCTGCTCATCGGCGCGCTCCTCGCCGCCTGCGGGCCTCGCTGGCGCTCGTGTCCTCGGCTGCTCGTCGCCGCGCCTGCTCATCGGCGCGCTCCTCGCCGCCTGCGGGCCTCGCTGGCGCTCGTGTCCTCGGCTGCTCGTCGCCGCGCC
>NZ_JADYVR010000144.1:0-476 GCF_020193935.1 Bradyrhizobium sp. NBAIM08
GTACCGGACCGGCCAGGCGCGCGCCGGGGCGATGGCCCTGTCGGGGCCTGCTCCCCAGCGCGCAACGAATACGACACCGACTGCGACGAGCGCCGCGCAGATCAACATCACCAGCACGCGCGCCAGCTAAGCACGCGCCGGCCTGGCCGAAGGTTCAGCAGGTGGGGAACGCGGGGCGGACCATCTTGCGGCGCTTGGCCGCGGCGGCGACGCCGCCGAAGGACAGCATCACGATCGCGATCACGCCGCCGGCCATCGGCAGCGGCACGCCGCCGTCGTCGGCGACCGGCGCCGGCTTCACGTACGCGGCGCGAGCAGCGTCGTCGTAGGCGTGCCACTTCGCGGCGACCTGCGGGTCCTGAGTGGTCTCGCCGTTCGGCATTGCATTGGCGCTCGGGGCGATCGTGATCGCGAGAGCGGCGGTGGTGAGAACGGCCTTGAGCGTGTTGGTCATGGGCCGCAAGCTACGGTCGGCC
>NZ_JADYVR010000145.1:0-476 GCF_020193935.1 Bradyrhizobium sp. NBAIM08
GCGGACACGAGCATGAATTCCGCCAACCCGAATCCGATCGTGCAAATGGGGCGCATGGCCCACGAGGCTTGTGCGATCGATCCCGGCACCGGTTTTTGGTATCTGACTGAAGACCAGGGCAACGCGAACACCCTTTATCGCTTCATTCCTAACGTCGACGACGGCGGCCTGAACTCGCTGCACGTTGGCGGGACGCTGCAAGGGCTCAAGGTCAAGAACGTGATAAACGCGGATCTGAGACTGCCCGCCCTGTGCCAAGAGTTCGAGATCGAATGGGTGAATATCGCCGATCCGGATCTCGACGGCGCAACCCTCGCGTCAGTCCTCGGCAACGTCGCGGCAAGCGGGCCGTACATTCAGGCTTATGCGAACGGCGCGGCCATCTTTGGCGCGAACGAAGGCTGCTGGGTGGCGAACGGCACGGTGTTCTTCACCGATAAGCAGGTAACCACGAATCCGGCACGAACGGGCAGGAT
>NZ_JADYVR010000146.1:0-476 GCF_020193935.1 Bradyrhizobium sp. NBAIM08
GACGAAGACCTTCTCGTTCTTCGCGCCGCCTTCGATCAGCTTTCTCTGCCGCTCGTTCAGCGCCTCGAAGTCGTCGCGCCGCATGAAGATCTCGCCACGCACCTCGAGCACGGGCGCGGCGATTCCCTTCAGGCGCTTTCGCACCGCCGCGATGGTGCGCACGGTGTGGGTCACGTCCTCGCCGGTCTCGCCATCGCCGCGCGTCGCCGCCTGGACGAGCAGTCCGGCTTCGTAGCGCAGGTTGATCGCCAGGCCGTCGAACTTCATCTCCGCGGCGTAGGCGACGGGCGGGTCGGCGTCGCCGAGCCCGAGCGCCCGGCGGATTCGCGCGTCGAACTTCTCGGCGCCGGCGGCCGTGGTGTCGGTCTCGGTGTTGATCGACAGCATCGGCACCGCGTGGCGCACCGGCTCGAGGCCTTCGAGGACGGCGCCGATGACGCGCTGCGTCGGCGAGTCGGCGCTGGCGAGCTCAGGAT
>NZ_JADYVR010000147.1:0-475 GCF_020193935.1 Bradyrhizobium sp. NBAIM08
GATTCCGCTTGCCGAACTCGCCACGATCGAACTGGCGCAGGGACCCAATCAGATCAATCGTGAGAATGGCAAACGCCGTGTCGTCGTCACGGCGAACGTGCGCGACCGTGATCTCGGGAGTTTCGTGGAGGAGCTGCAGCAGCGCGTGACGGAGGGAGGCGATCTGCCAAGCGGCTACTGGGTCGAATTCGGCGGTACTTTCGAACAGCTGCAGTCCGCGAGCCAGCGGTTGGCGATCGTGGTGCCCCTGACGCTCGTGATGATCGTGGGTCTGCTGTGGCTGGCGTTCCGGTCGTTGACGTCCGCGCTGCTGATTTTCAGCGGTGTGCCCCTTGCACTCACGGGCGGCGTCTTCGCGCTCTGGCTGCGCGGTATTCCGCTTTCGATCTCCGCCGGAGTGGGGTTCATTGCACTCTCCGGTGTGGCGGTGCTGAATGGCCTGGTGCTGGTCAGCTTCATACGCGATCTGACGTTG
>NZ_JADYVR010000148.1:0-475 GCF_020193935.1 Bradyrhizobium sp. NBAIM08
GCGTGCGGATGGTGTTCCTGCCGCGGCACGGGCGCGGCCACCGGATCCTCCCGAGCGAGATCAACTTCCGCGCGAACATCTGGGGTCTGAAGCGGCTCGGCGTGACGCGGATCCTCTCGGTCTCCGCGGTCGGCTCGATGCGCGAGGACATCGCGCCGGGCGACTTCGTCGTGATCGACCAGTTCGTCGACCGGACGCGCCACCGCATCGACACGTTCTTCGGCGACGGCGTCGTCGCGCACGTGATGTTCGCCGATCCGTTGTGCCCCGAGGTCCGCGCGACCCTGCTCGCGGCCGGCCGCGCGCTCGACGTGCGACTGCACGACGGCGGGACGTACCTGAACATGGAGGGTCCGCAGTTCTCGACGCGCGCCGAGTCGAAGCTCTACCGCCAGTGGGGCGTCGACGTGATCGGGATGACGAATCTCCAGGAAGCGAAGCTCGCGCGCGAGGCGGAGCTCTGCTACGCGACGAT
>NZ_JADYVR010000149.1:0-475 GCF_020193935.1 Bradyrhizobium sp. NBAIM08
GCGATCGAGGGTGGGGCGCCCGCCTTGGAAGTCGTAGAGCGGTACGCCGAAGCCGCAGGAGGTCTGCACGAGATCGATGTCGAGGCGTACGATCTGGCGCGCGCCGGGGGGCTCGCGGCCCGCGAAGGCCGTCGCGAGCAGCTCGGCGTAGGCGCCGCCGCCGCGTGCCAGCACGGCGCCCCGTCCGTAGAGCCGCAGGATCGACGGCGCGCCGTCGAAGGCGCAGAACATCACGGTGAGGCGGCCGTCCGCCCGAAGATGCGCCGCGGTCTCGTTCCCGCTGCCGGTCCGGTCGAGATAGGCCACCGCGTCTGGGCCGAGCACGCGGAAGGCGTCGGCGCCGCGCGGAGACAGGTTGACGTGCGCGCCCGCGGCCGCCGAGGCCGTGAAGAAGATGTGCTGGCGTCCGATGAAGGCGATCGAGCGCTCGTCGAGAGCCGGGAACTGCTTCGCCACGGATCGGTCCTTTCGGGAG
>NZ_JADYVR010000015.1:0-136264 GCF_020193935.1 Bradyrhizobium sp. NBAIM08
CACATGCCCACAACCTCAACAACAGACGCAGACAGAGGCCCTCGCGGCCTCATATCAGAAAATCGGAGCGGCGAGAGTTCCAACTAAGAAGGCGGCGTCAGTGGTCCTGCTCCCGGGGTCCACTTCACTGTGTCGTAATCCTACGGTTCAGGTGCTGCTTGCAAAACGCCCAGATCTGGTAGTGCCAACTGATAGGATTTCCATCCGATAAATACGCTCACGCGATTGCACTGCCACGCAAAGCCACTTGCGACCGTCGTTCTCGGTTACGCGACCTTTGCTGCCAGCTCCTTGAGAATACCTCCGCGTCCGCAAGTTATTGACGCTCGCACAGGCAGGGCCTACGCCGTTTCCGAGTAAGCCCTCCACGGTCACCGGTTTCGCTGCCCAATTTGCGCGAATCCAGCCGACGTCGAGCGCTGGTTGGCGGCCGAGCCCCGTCTGAGGGCGCTGGCAATTCTCGGTCGCCTCGCTGAGCAACGCCCCAAACAGTTCGGCCCGCAGCACACCATCGTGCAGCGCTTGTTGGGATGGCTCCGACGCAAATCAGCCGAAACGATCATCCCGCACGGCGCAAAGCTGCGACGCTGGCCGCGTGTAATGGGCATTCCGCGACGTCTCCAGTCCCTCCGATTCTGCGCGCCATCGTGGAATCTCGGACTGGCCCACAGCGGGAGCTACATCGTTTAAGCGAAAGTCACACCGGCAGGGGAGGCAATACGGGCGCAATATGGCAGGCCGGATGACGGGCCGGCACCACGCAGATGAAATGGCAAGGATGACCGTGCATCTCGTGGGCTGCCAGGGGGTCCAATGATGCGTACCCACTGGCGGCGCGAACAGTCCACTGTTAAGCGGCGAATGTCTCTCCAGGTAAGGACAACCGAAGTGATCGCAGGCCTCCAGTCCGGCGCGATCGCTTCACCGTCGGGTTGCGTCTCATACCCTTGTAAGCCTAACGAACCCTCCTTCCACTAATTCGGCTTTGTAGGCCCGATTGTTAAGTAGGATTGTGGCGGGGTTATCTGCGGTCGGCATGAAACCTTCTTCGCGCAGCTTGTCCATTAGGGCAGGTGTGGCCCATTGCTGTCCTAGCGGCATTCCGTAGCGCCATTTCTCCGCAAAGAAGGCTCCGAAGTCCGGTACTCCCGCCCGGCCGGCCCCAACCACTTGGTCCTCCGCGGGGTTATGAACAAGACGAACGCGATTGGACTCATCCAAACCGGCCGTGTAGCGGTGACCTTGGATTTCATAGGTCATCGTCGGCTGGTCCGAGTCCGGCAAGAGACCGTGGTGGAATAGCCTCTCAACCATGGCGTCAGGGGCGATTTGCGAACCGTGTGAAAATCTCTGTGGAGCGGCGAATGAGACATCTACCGCTTCCTCAGGTGCGGCAGGTGATGATGGTCCAGCTTCATTCATGATCTGACTGAACAAATCATGATCTTCCTGTGTCCAGATGTGCGCCGTTGGCGATTCCGGTGAACGGGCATTATCGATCGGGTTCGGATCCAGAAAGCTCTCCTTTCTGTTATAAGAACAAAGGCCTCTTGAAGATCTGCCCCCAGGGAATGAGCTGAAGTTCGTCACGAATTCAGAGATGGGTGGCTTCGTCATCGAGAGGCCAAGTTCGAATGTTAAAGAGGCTGGCTTTCGAGAAGCTGACAAAGGTCGAAAAAGGAGACAAACCCGCGGCCGCAGCTGCCCCCTCTGATGCGATCATCTCCGGGCCAAGTCTCATTCCGCCTGGCCTCGCAGTCGGCGCGCGGGTCTGCGTCGTGCATTGCGTTCACCTGAGCGTAAAGCTGGTTAGGAGGTCCAGGTGATGCGGACCGCGACCAGACTCAGTCTTGCACCGAACATGTGCATTTCGACCTCTGCCCTCGACCCGTCGTTCTGGCTGACGCTTCGAGCCTATGCTCGGGGCCGCTAACCAGAATGGCCACGATAGTCGCGCGAGCGCGAGAACAGACGAGAGCGAGACCTACGTGAGAGTCCGGCAAGCGCGGAGCGAAGTGTTCACCTGAGATAACGAAATCGCTGAGACGCAAACCAGCCGAGACGATCATCCCGAGCACGGCTAAAGGTGCGGCGGTGCCGGTGATCCGGGGACTGCGGCCGCCGCTGCGTGTAGTGGGTAGTCCGCGAAGTCCCCAGTGCCTCGAACCCTGCGCGCCATGATACAACATCCGAGTGACAGCCGGAGCTACATCGGTCAAGCGGAACGCTACGTCCTCAGGTGAGGCAATACGAACCGCCAACTTTGTCCCGGCTGCTATCGACGCTCTGCGTCATGCAGATGGCACTCGTGTCAGGGCGTTGGAAAGAGAATTCACTGGTGTCCTGAATAAGGAAAATCGTCGTAATTCGTGCGCGCGGTGGCGAGGTCGCCGCTGAAATGTCCGCTTCCTCCAAGCGTCCGTTGGCGAAGAACCGTAGGCCACATTCGTGCTCGCCCGTTGCGGGCGCACGAACAGTAGCTCCTGGGGATGCGTCACTGGTTTGCCTTAACAGCTCTCTAAGTGGTTGACCAAGATGTACGCCCCCTGAACCTTTGGCAGCGCTCCCCGAACGACTTGAGATCGGCCTCGTCGGCGTCGGGGCCGAATAGCCGGGCCTTCTCCCCGTCCCGGCTGATGCCCTCGCGCAGGAGATAGCCAAGATGCGGGCGAGCGGCGCCGAACGCACGTTATGACTGGACGACCTAGGTCTTGATGGTCGCCAGACGCGAGCGTCCCGCGAGCAGGCGTTCGCCCACTCGCCGGCGACCCGGCCGGGACGCAAAGGTGGAGCACTGATGATTGGTGGATCTTGTCCGCCGCGCGAGAGAGAGCGGCAGGAGCGCTGAGCGGCGGCAAGCGCCTTGGCGACGAAGGGCGTGGCACGCTGACTCCTTAAGGAGCGGACGCAACCTGGCCGAGGCTGAAAGGGCGCGAGACATCGCCAATCGTGTTCGGCGCCCGCCAATTTGTCCCAAACTCGCCAAAGCAGCGCGATGTCTGGGTGCCCGACAACTATAGCAGGTCTCATATTTGTCTTGCCGGGAAGGCCAGCGATCAGATCAAGGGTAAAATGGGCCACGAAAGGCGGGCATTTTTATTGCAGAGCTTACCGTGAGGTTCGTCGTGACACGCTTCAGCCTACATGTGAACAGGCGATGGCCGTGAGGACGAGCTCGGGCAAGTGGAATGCAACTTTGCGCGACCTGTCTGGTCGAAATGTTCGGGCCATGGATCGCGCTCCAGATCAGGTCGAGGATGGCGAGGCAATTTACTCCAGAGGGGCTGGAGCCGGTCCTCGGTCCGGCAGACGAACGCTTGACACGCCGCGCGGTGTTGGGCGCAACCATCGGCAACATTATCGAATTCTACGACTTCGGGACCTATAGCTTTTTCGCAATACAGATCGGTCAGGCGTTCTTCCCGGCAACTGACCAGTTCGTCAGCCTCATGCTGTCACTCGGAACCTTCGGCGCAGGTTTTGTGACCAGGCCGATCGGAGCCATCGTGCTCGGCTCGTATTCGGATCGGGCCGGCCGCCGACCCGCGATGACCGCCAGCTTTGCCATGATGAGCGCCGCGGTCCTGTTATTGGCTATCACGCCATCGTACGAGACAATAGGACTTGCCGCTCCGTTGCTAGCCATTTTCGCACGCTTGCTGCAGGGCTTTGCTCTCGGAGGTGAAGTCGGTCCAACGACAGCCTACTTGATGGAGGCGGCCCCCACCAAAGCCCGCGGTCTTGCGGTCTCCTTTCAGCCCGCGAGCCAACAGGTAGCTGCGACGGCCGGAGCGTTGGTTGGAGAAATACTCTCGCTCACCATGACAAGCGAAGCGCTCAATGCGTACGGATGGCGGGTCGCGCTGTTGCTCGGCGCGGCTACGTTGCCGTTTGGACTTTGGTTGCGGAGCGTCCTGCCCGAAACGCTGCACCGCCCCGAGGCGCCGGTTCTTGTCACCCAGCCCGAGGGGCGACCACCTACCGATCGCCGCATCATGAGCTTGGGATTTGTCATCTTGGCCAGCTGCACGATCACGACTTATGTTACGGGATACATGACGACCTACGCGTTGAACACCCTCCGCGTTTCCACGCCTCTCGCCTTTGCTACTACGCTCATCAGCAACACGGTCGGAATTTCTGCAGCACTGCTGGGCGGCCTGCTCGCCGACCGCGTAGGCCGTCGGCGTATCATGATATGGCCGCAGGTCACTGCATTACTGATGACCTATCCGGTATTCTTGTGGATTGCAGAAAGCCGCAGTGCCTTGGCACTTCTAGGAGGTCTCGGCGTCCTCACCCTGATCGGAACGATTCCGTATAGCGCCTTCTACGTGAGCATGGCCGAAGGTTTGCCCAAGTACATTCGTGGTCGCGCGTTCGCGACGATCTACGCTTTTGCGATAGCGATTTTTGGAGGCACAGCTCAACCGATCGTCACCTGGCTCATCCACCTTACCGGGAGTGCACTCGTGCCCGCCTGGTACATGCTCTTCGCGGGCGCGGCCGCGCTTTGTGCCATGCTTATGATGCCGGAGACGGCGCCACTCAATTATGTGCCCGACCATAGACGAATGGCCGTACCGGCACGACCGCTGCCCTAGTCATGCCCGAACAGGTAAGGATGACATCTATGATGTCCGAAATGCGAAACATCGAGCCGGAGGACGGGTATGGAGCCAGCACGTAAAAGAGAATCTATCCTGAAAATTCGAGCAGCTTTACATCGAGCAGCAGCTCCTGTCGGAGCGCAGCGTCTCCGTCTGAAATGACTTTTCCCCATTTACCCGATCTTGGCCGATGCGGCAGTTGCACGATCGGCGGATGTCACCGAAAGGCTGTAAGTGAGCCGTCACTCTGATCGTCGTTTAGAGAACAAGAAGGCGCGGCTTGTACTATCTACTAGCGCAAGTACGGCATGAGGATGCGGCCGCTGTCGGAGCAGCGGCCGCACGAGGGTCAATCCTCATCTCTGCTTGATATGTTTCCCGCTGTCAGTGCTGGACGCACGAGGGATCCGTCAAGCAAAAAAACAGATCGCAGATACCATTCAACGGGTCATCCACGCACTCAGGATATGATGTATCGGCTACCGGCGCACTCGCCGCAACCGGCTGCGCGGCAACGTTTGCAGCAAAAGGAGGCATTACCGCCGTTGCAAGCGCGAGGGCGCTCGCGGTCACTAACACAGACTTTTTCATTCGAGATATCGCTTCCCTAGGTTAGCCCCAGCCGCCCTCGAGGGTCTATATGACCACGTTGCAAGCGGTAAAATTGATTTTCTTGATCAGATCTATTGACCGAATGGATAAGTATGCAGCAATCGACGATCGGCTCATCGATGCGATGGGCGACGAGTTTCAAATTTGGCTGAAGCAACGGCTGGCCGAAGCGGGTCTGACGGACGATGCCGAGGTTAAATCGTCAACGAGATCGCCTGCGAGATCAAAAGCGAGGTGATGCACCGGGTGCTTAGGGAGCACGGCATCCAGCTGTAAAAGCTCGGCCAGGCCCGTCTTACGGATTGCTGTCGCGAGCTCGCGCCATGACACAATGAACAGTCCCACCAAGCTGATCGTGCGGCGCAGCCTGCTCTTCCGACGGTGCCACCGTTGCTCACTCGTGGCGGCGAGTGAAAAAAGCAGGGAAATGACTGACCATACGCCGGTGTACTGAAATTGTCTCCGCGGCGCCCGGCGCCATTGCAGTTGAAACGAAGAAGCTCCGACTTACTCGGATTGAGACGCTCAACGAAGAACGACAAGCCCAGCATCTTTTGGGGGGCCAAGGAGGCGTGATGCTGGGGCCGTCGTAGGCTGATGCTAGAGTAGCAAACAGGCGGCGTTGTTGTGCACCGCCCGGTTTGATTCGTCAAAGCGGCCGGGACGCTCAGCTCCCGTACATCCGGACCATCCGCGATCCGTTGAAGCTCGCCCGAAGAGTTTGCGCGCCAGTTCGCCGCGGGCAGGCTGGTGAAAGCACTGTGACACCGGGCGTATCGCCGCCAGCATCTGGTATATCTCCCGCCTGCAATAGTCAGCGGCCCAGCTTCTCGTCCGAGCGCCGATGTTCGCCACAGCAGAGAATGGCAGCTTGCTTGTACGACGACCCACCATCCTCCGGATCGCCAGCCGATACCCCTCCCGTAAGCAGTGTTCTCTCCCAGGCTCCAGCCTTCTGTGAGCTGGAGCCCGACGACGCTCAGCGCAGCTCAGGCAATCCGCCGAGCCGGTCCGAAAGGCATGAACTCACGCCGACGGCTCACCGCCGCAAGACAACCAGCTCACTAGATCCCCAGTCGAGCCATCTGAGCTGAAGCGTGCTCCGGGTCGGGAAGGGGCTGCCACGGCTGGCCAGCGGCGGTGCTCAACAAGGACCTACAGAACGCAGGAGTAAGCTTGCCGCGGTGGACCACGACGTTCTCGTGCCCCTCGGCGGCTCGAGCGTTCTGCCAGTGCTGATTGTAGCCGCGCTGTTCGTCAGACTTCACGTGGCTAGCGGCGAATTCGCGATCGCCCAGCGTTGCCAATTGCCAGGCATGTACCGGCCGCTTGGTATGGATGTGTACCCACATCGGCCTTGGCGTCCCGCCATTGCTCAGCGCCATGGGCTGTAGCTTGATTTCGAACAGCGTCCCTGGCTCTCCCTTCAAGGCGCGAGGTGGATCCACTGACGCCAGTTCCCCCGCTGCCCGCAACTGTGCAAGGTATTTCTGCGATGGAAACGCATAGCTCTTCATGCAATCGCTCGTGATTGCTGCCTTTCGCGCGCTCAATGACTTTGCCTGCCCCTGAACCTCGGACCCCATCCTTTGAAGCCGGACTATCTTTTCGTGCACTTCGGGCACCTGCGCAGCCGTGAGCATGCCCCGTCGGCGAGGCTCCTCCAGCGCGACTACACAGGCCTCAATCTCGGAGGACTGCGTCTGCAAGCGCTTGATCACGCGATTCAGGACATGTTCGGCGTCCTCGGGCTTCATCTGGCGCGCTTGCGAGACGGCGCTTTGCTGAGCCCGCAGATCGAACTGCAGCAGCTCGTCCAATCGCTCAAGTAATCCCGGCAGTGCCTTCCTGGAGGGCGGAGCCTGCCACATCTGGAGGTGATCGGTCGCAGAGGATGACGCAGCTGCCTCCTCCGGCGTGGCGAGTTTCTTTGTACCGAGATCCGAGAGCACGATGACCTTGCCCGTGGGGGCCGTCGTGACATCGGGCCTGGCGAGTTGCGCCGCAGGCGGGCTGGCCGTCGAACTCCCCTCGCCTGCGGCTGCTCCGCGCCTTGCTTTGCCCTTTCTGCGCACTGGAGTGCCTTCACCCACCAGGGCAGTGTTTTCTGGCAGCGCAGCCCAAGCCGGCGGTTCAATCGTCACTTCCGTCTTTGGCTGCAATGCCAGCAGCCGCATGACGTCGTTCGCCGTCACCCACGCACCGTCCACGATCTCGCCAAGCAACTGCAAAGGAAGGTCAGCTTGCGTTCCAGCCTCCCTCAGGGGGGCAAGCATGCCCCTCAGTTGGGATGCAAATTCCGAAAGCCGTTCCATCACTCCTTCCAGAACGGCGCGGTGCTCGGCGTCGAGCACCGCTCCTCCGCGAACGGCGTCGCCCGTCGAAACAAATGCCGGAAAAACATCTCCAACAAAAGTCCCGAGCAGACGCACCCTCCCGCTCTCGTCCATGAGGGCGGCTCGCGCCTCTGGTGCTAACGTGCTCGCTTGCGACTCAATCAAGAGCTGCGCGAGAGCGATCCGCGATTGCAGATACATACACTTGGTAGTGAGCGCCCAGCCTGTATTGAGCCTGAGTTCCGCCTCTTCGGCCTTGCGCATCTCGGGCGTGCTGCTTGGCAAGTGGGCAGTAGCCGCACAGACTGACTGCATCCGCTCGAAGCGCAGCGCCTTCTTTCCCCACCACTCCATGCAGGCAGCATATTGGTTGGCGACGCCCGCAACGACGCGGCTCAGCTGCTCGGGCGGAGCGGTGTCTTTGACATGGTCGAGCAGGGCTGCTGCTTGCTCTCTCCTGTTCTCAAGTTGGTAAATGATATGGGTGGCCGCTTTGTTACATTGGTTCCCCGCATCCAGCGTGTCGTCGCGGAGCCGGCGAGCCTGATCGTCAGGCAGGATACGACGCGCCAAATTGGCAGGCAGATTCGCGTAATGCTCCAGAACTGCTGAGCCTGCTTCGACCACTCGATCGATCAGCTCTTGCGCCTTTTCCAAGTTGCAGCGTTGCGTGGCCGCTCGACGGCAAGCTTCAAACTTCTCAAGCAGGCTGTCCAAGTTTCGCTTTGCCGCCTTGATCTCGTTGCGCGTTGGCGCCGCCATATCTGAAGCCGCAGTTCTGTCTTGAGGCCCGGAGCGCATCCGCTCCAGGACGGCATCGAAGGATTGACCGCGTTCCCCAGGGAAGAGACCAGGCTCCAGGCTCGAACGGCTCAATTCCCCGGCGCTGTCGGCTCCCGCCGCCTCACCCTGTGATGAATCAGCTCGGCCAATACCTTTCATACTTCATCTCCGAATAGTCGAGAGTGCGCAGCCTGTCTGGATAGGCCCCCCAGCTGACGACTAGCTGACCAAGAGCATTCATCTGGATGCACAAGAAAGAAGATCTCGCCTTGTGTTCGACTTCCATCGCAGCTCCTCGTGTTGCTGAACGAGCCGCATCAGTGCCGGCGTGATCAGCTAGGACGTGACCGGGGCCCGACCTGCCCTGCCCGCGAGATAGTCCCGCCCCAATGCGGTGCCTCGGTGCACGCGAACTGGGCCAAGTCATCCCCAACCGCCTCCTGGACGGCAATTTTGGCCAAGCAGGAATGGCTAGCGTATGTCTATCGGCAGACCTGCGCTCGCAACACGCGTCCCGCTATCCAGCAAACAGACTTCGACCGAAGAGCTTACCAAGTCACCAGCCATACACGGGCGTGGCGAGACGCCGGAGGCCATCAGCAACAACATTCTCCAGGTCCGAACTGAGCAGAATCGACGTTGCGCAGCCTTCAAACTACATCTCGCCAAAGCCGGGCCGCGCCCAGGCCGGTTAAATCACACTCATAGAAATATGGCAGCGAGGGTACCAATCGCACCGAACATCAAGCCTATCAACGAACCGGCTGTCGGCACGTCTCTAAAGAGCAGGAGGGTGAGCATCGGTTCCACTACCAGAATCGCTCCCATCGATATCGCGACAATGATCCAGATATTCTTCAGATGCATGTAGCCCAGCGCGTATCCGAACACGAGGAGGATGCCGCCGAACGATATCAGGAGAAACATCGGCAACAGCATTGCCAGATCACCGCCGGCCTTTCCAAATTGCCGTGAGGCAATCAGCTCGGCGAATATCGAAAGCGCTTCTCCAAGGAAAATCGCTGCCACCGCTACAATCTTCAACATCAAATTCATCAGCCTCTGCGGTCCCGGCTACCCAAGGCAGCCCGGAGACGCGGCATCGGAGTTACCGTGGCGGTTGGCTTTTCGGCGTCAGGCGCTTTGCAAGTCGTCCGCGCGCTACACTATCGCTCCTCACGTGTACTTCGAACATCTGCCCGGCTGATATAGATTCCTACATGCAGCCATTGTTTCGCGCCGACCAAACCATCTTCGCTGCTTGCAGAAGCGAAGATGGTTCAGGACGGCCCACCCCACCGCGTGCCGGCTGCCAGACCGGGAGCGACCAGGGCCTAGGCTGCAATCCGCACGGGGAGAGCGGAATAGCCGTGCACGAAGTTGGACGCAATTCGCTCGGGTTCGCCGACAACCTTGACCTCCAGTCCCGCACCCAAAATCTCTTCCCAGAGGACTCTCAACTGCAGTTCCGCAAGATGTCGACCAAGACAGCGATGGATACCAAATCCGAACGAGAGATGCTGCCGTACATTCTTGCGGTCGATGACGAAACTGTTGGCGTTCTCAATGATCTCTTGGTCTCGGTTGCCGGAGATGTACCACATGACGACCTTGTCGCCCTTCCTGATCTGCTTCCCGCCTACGATGCTATCGGTCGCGGCGGTGCGGCGCATATGTGCGATCGGCGTCTGGTATCGAATAATCTCGGACACGGCACTCCAGACCAGCTTGGGATTGTCGGTTAGTTTTCTCAGTTCGGAGGGGTGCTGACTCATGAACAGGAGGCCGCCGGTAATCGAGTTGCGCGTGGTGTCATTCCCCCCAACGATCAGCAGAATCAGATTCCCGAGAAACTCATTCGGCTCCATATGGCGTGTGGCGGGCGAATGCGCCATCAAGGAAATCAGATCGAGGCGCGGCTCGGCATTGATGCGCTCGTTCCAAAGCCGTGTGAAATAATCCAGGCACTCGGATAAGATTGTGCTTCGCTTATCCCAGCTGTCGATCGCATGCCCTGCTTTCGGAGTTCCAACAGCTACGTCTGACCAATAGGTCAGGAGTCGCCGATCCTCAAATGGAAAGTCGAACAACGTGGCGAGCATCTGCGTCGTCAACTCGATGGAGACCATCTCCACCCAATTGAAGGCATCATTGCGCGGCAAGCCGTCTAGAATCGCCCTGACCCGAGAGCGGATCAAGATTTCGAGTTTCGCCAAGCTTTCCGGTCCGACTATTGGACCCACGGTATTACGCTGCTCGGCGTGCTGAGGAGGTCCCATCTTGATGAAACTCTGGGTCCAGTGCTCGGCAGGCACGTCAACAATAGTGACACCTTGCTCTGACGAGAATGCTTTGTGGTTTGTGTCTACCGCTACGATATCCCGGTATTTCGTCAGGGACCAATATGGGCCATGAGGGCTGTCTTGACAGTAGTGAACGGGATCTTCCCTTCGCAACCGCTCGAAGCACCCCCATATGCTGTCGTCTTGGAAGCGCTTGGCCTCGCTTACATCCAGATTTCTTAGCGGGACAACACACGCGTCGTCAGCTCTATAATCTTCCAATCGCCTTTCCATATCATCTCCGCAGATTCTGCTCTCGAGAGCTTACGGATCCAAAGGTCGCGATTCACCGTTTTCGAGCTGCCGTGACGTTTGGCTGCGACGCGCCGCTCGAGCAGACTATCTCAACGTGCGGCTAGCCGACCCTACCATATTGGGCAGTTCGGTATGGATTGACTTTTCAAGTTGATCTACTCAGTGGATCGTGAGAGCTTCACCGCTGGTGGGACGATGGCTGTGCGCTTGGGCAGCGCAAAGCGGAATGCACAGTCATAACGTAGGCGCTGCGTTCAGGCGCGGCCGGAGTGACTACTTTTGTCAAAATCACGACATTCATAATCGTCTGGCTAGGACTTTTCAGGTAGATCGATCCAGATATCCGGAGCACCATTCAGGAGTGTATCCTGATCCGGAACGTAGATATTATCGAAGACCCTGAGGCCATGAGCCGTTGCCGCTGCAACAATTATGAAGGGGAGCTTGACCTGCTCCAGGTCTGCGAAGCTATCAGCGCCAACAATGCGAACAAAATCGAGTTTAAACTGTCGGAACGCTATTTGAGTTGTAGCCGACGCGACAAGATCCTTGACGCTCGACGCCCCTTGGGCGATCTCTTTTCTCGAATGGTTGAGGGCCGTGAAGAGACACGAAAGCTCATCAAGCTCGGATCGGCTAAATCTTCGCAAGCGCGACGAAATGGGAACTCCGTTCCTGTATCTCACGGTCGGCACAAATCGTATCTCACAATCAAGAAGCAAGTCTGCGACAGCGCGCTTCACCAGGATCGCCTGACCGATATCCTTGAGACCGAAGTAGCTGCGAGTTGGTCGCGCATAACAAATCCAGCGGATTGCCCCCGTAACGGCTTCCTTCAAGTACGCCTCAGGCCCATCTAAACGCAAATGATAGTCGCCTTGCGATACGAACGTTCGATAGCCAGGCGGGAACATTTCGGTGTCGTTCGAGGAAATCACGGCAGTTGCTCCCGCACGTAGGGCAAGTCCAATATCAGCGTCCAAATCGAAATCGTAGCTCCCACCTGGTCTAAGCTGAGTCTTGTTCGGGTAGACTGTGACAATCGCGACGTCATTCTCCGATGCCGCTCTTCTGATCAGTTCTGCATGCCCATGATGCAGGGCGCCTAGGGTGTGTACCGTCCCAATACTCTGACCTGTTCTCGCCACCTCCCGGATGAACGCTTTGCCTGCGGAAAGACATCCCAGATGCATTTTCTTACTCCAGTTCTTTTGGACCCCGAAAGAGTGGTCTGATCGGTCGGATCGCAGAAGGTAGGCCCTGGTGTCGTATTGGCCGCGCACGCCTCCGAGCCCCAAAGAGCTTTAACGCCCGCTCACAGCTCGGACCACCGCACCAAGCTGCTCTAAGCTCACCGACATTGTACGCCCTTCTATTTTGCGATTTCCAAAGCCGTCAGGTCGAGCCTTCTCGACCACGTCTGATCAACGATGAGAATTCAGCCAGATAGCTTGATGACTCGCGCGGCTGATCAGCCTTCAAAGCGGTCTGCAGTCCCGGACATCGGTCGGCAAAAAACGGTGGCTCGAATGTGGTTATCTTAGCGCCCGAAAAGTCGACCTTTACGAAGCTGGCCTGGAACGGCGATATCCCACTCAGATTCGCGTCGCGCAAGGACGATTGGTTCATGCGAACGTATGCGACGCGCGTTGCCTCCAGGTTGGTGTCGGTCATTCCCGCGGCGAGATATGCCTGAACGAGATTGGATCCTTCGAGATTTGCGTGATCCAATGCCATTGATTGCGGGGGATCACCGGTCATCATCGACCTGTAGAGGTAAGCCTGGGATAAGTCGGCATATTCAAGATCGCAGTCGCGCACAAAGGCACAGCGGCCACGAAAGCCCGTCAATTTGGAGGCTCGCATTGTGCTCTCTGTAATCGAAATGCTTTCGCCTGATGCCCGAGACAGGTCCGCTCCATCGAGCTGACAGGAATGAATAGAGGCACCGTCCAACACAGCACCGATTAGGTTCGCGTTGGACAAGCTTACGGACAGAAGCCGCGCCTTGGTCAAGTCTGCCTGCTCAAGCTCCGCACTTGAAAGATTTGACAGGTGAACATCAGCGAAGGGAGCGCTCAGAGCCCTCGCCGCAATGCGGCCGCTCACCTTTGAGAGTCTCAGATACGGAAGATGAGCGCCTTCTAGGGTGAGACCGTCGACCGAGGTGGGACGCAAGATCGATAAACAGTCCCCCTTTGACTGGAAGAACGAGCAAGCCGCCAGGTGCGCTTTCGTGATCGTGACTTGGCTCAGCTTGGCAAAGCGGAAGGAAGCGGAAGGAAGGAAGCATTCATTGATGGTCGAACCCTGTAATTCCGCGCCATCAAATACAGCATCACTCGCGTCGCACTGGTAAATGAGAAGTCCGCTTAGCATCGCGTTGTCAAAGCGTGTCCTTTTCATGCTGCAACCGTGAAACAGACTTCCGGTTGCATCAATTACACTGCGCAGACTGGCATCATCGAAATTGCAGACCTGCGCTGCAATCGCGTGCATATACGCAAAATCGAGCTTGGCCCCGCGGAAACTTGCCCTCTCTAGCCCTGGGCAGATAAGGTTTGCCCCAGAAAGGTCTGCCCGATCCAACTTTGCTCCGTAGAGCTGCGCACGATTGAGGGTACAGCGTCGCAACGGGAAATCTGACAGGTCGTGACCGTTAAAGTTCTCGGAGGATAGCTGCAAACCAATTCCAGTCATTCTGATCGCCTCCTCGGTTCGCCTCCCGACAGCGGCCACTGCGCGCAGCCGATCGGCAGCTCGGCTCCAGTACCGAACAAACTCGCCATCTGATGAAAGTTTGTTTTTCGACTCTGACCAGTGCTCTGCCCCTTCATTCGCGGTGCACTCGCTATCAGCGCCGATTGTTTGCGACATGTCGACGATTCCGTATTGCCCGGATTAGGGGGGGCCTGTTATTGACCTCTTTTTTGGTAGTCCTTGGAGTTACGCTATGCGATTTGTGGCGAACTCGTCGGCGAAATGGCGACAAGATGCGTCGGTGAGACACCTATTGTGTCGGTGGCCTCCGCAGCCGGCACGCTTGAGCACGTCAGCCGAATTCTCGTCTTGCGTCCCCACTGCCGCTCGCTGCCATTGTTTACCGAGACCGGCTAACGCTGGCAGCGCAACGGTCGTTTGACAGTGCCGATATGTCCAGAAGTTGCGATTTGGCTCGTCAGCTCTTATAGGCAAATCCACATCGCTCTCCATCAAACCGAATGCGAAGAATTCAAGGTCTTGCTTCTTTTTCAGAAATGGACCCACGGCTTGCCGGCTGAAACGTGACCATTCACAGCGCTGCTCTCAGCCTTTCCTCGGCATTACATCAATTTGATAGCAATGACCGTGCCAGCCGCATCAGTCGTATTAATGGCTGAGTAGGCGTCATGAAATCGATATTGACGCCGAATGTTTTGAACCTGACAAACACGGTCTCATTGTCAGAGACCGCACCATCATCGCAAGGCTATCGTGAAAGCGACAATTCCGAGCTCGTTTGCCGGAGAGCAAGAGCCGCGAATCCTTGCGGGCACCCATCGATGACTTGCAATGCAACACTTGCGGATCGCCGACCTCACGGTTAGCGAGTGTTCGAACTCGGCTAGTCCTGCTCCGCGCGCCCGCCGGTCCATCTAAATGGGAGCCCGGGCCACAGCTGTCCTCGTCGAGCGATGATCGAGCGCGCAATCGTCACCAAATCGGCGCGCAAGGCGAATGCCCGTAGAGGATCGAATTCGAAGGCATTCACGCGATGCCTTCTTCGAGGATCGTAGATAACTGACCTATCTCTTGCTCGCGCACAAGACGCGGCATGGCGGCGATAAGGCTCTTGGTATATTCAGACAGTGGATTACGAAATATCTCTTCAGTGGGGCCACTATCGACGATTCTCCCCCGGCGCATAACTATGACGCGATCGCTGATATGACGAACAACACTAAGATCATGCGAGATAAAGAGATAACTTATGCCGAGGTGGTCGGCGCTCCAGAATTCATCAACAAGCCAGCTGCTTCTCAGGAAGGAGTTCTGATGCCCATTCGCGATCGGAACGTTTGGACTCGCGAGCGAGCGAGCAAGGATCGATAGAGGATCTTTACAGGTCGAAACCACGCAAACGCAATAGTTGAGTATTTCAATCTACTATCGTCTGTTGGCATCCCTTCTATTGCGACGTCTATCTGTCCATCGCTTAGCCCAAATGGTCTCTGATCAGGCTCGGCGCCGGCTCAAAGCGAGGAACATGAATTGATGCGCTCGAGAACACACGACAGATTTGGCCGACCGCACCCCCGGCGTTCTGACCTAAGCCATCACCGTCCTGCCATTAGCAACAGGAGTGCAACCCGCGAGCGCCAAGAGCCGCTTCCTTCGGCCATCCCGGCTTTGGATCAACCCAGGAAGACTGATGCTTGTCAAATTTTCATGCGTCGGTGCCTGGTATCTATCGCTACTTTGACCGGAAACGCGCCGGGCTCGGAGGAAGGAGGGGCCGATACGACCGACCGCGAGATTGCCCTAGGTCTTTTTGTTCAGCTGCGCCTGCAGGTCACACCAACGGCTTGCGCGGCGAGATGTTTATAAGGCGCGACTAACGTTGTGGTGCATTGTGTGGCGCATCGGCTGCAAGCGTCAACGCCCCATTTTTCTTTTCCGAACTGAGGCGCCCGAGCGCCAGTCCTTGCCGCCACGTTCTTTATACACCCGAATCGTTTGTGGCCCCAGCCACGTCTGGTTGGCAGTTCAACGTCTCGCGGCCGCACAGCCTGTTAACGTTGCGAGTTAAGCCACTAACCGTGTGTTGCGGATGCCTGGATCGGAGCCGCACGCCCGGCTCTTGTTTTACGGCCAGCGCCCCGCGTACCGACGCAAGGCCCCGCATCAGCGGTCCCGACAGAGGACAATGAGCTTCAGCCATCCCAGCCCGGACACGAGCCCGACGGCTGCGGCCAGACTAAGCTGTTCGGACCACAGCTAGCATCTTGACGAGCATTTAAAGGAGCTCCACTGGGAGCCGATGCAAGCTGGCCCAGGCATACTTCTCCACGCCGCTCAAGCCCACCGATAGCCGCGCTTCCGCCGCGCTGCTTCTGCCGGACCTTCACACGGCGCTGCCGTGGAGCGGATACCGACGATGGCCCCATCTCCAAACTCCGCTCTGCAATGAACAACAGGCTCGCTGGCATAGTCGGAAGGGCCCCGAATTTTCTTCAATGAGGCTGGTCAGGTGTTCGACAGCTAACCCTTCTAGCATGGCAAGACTTTGTCCGGACAGGAGGCCGACTTGATGGCCCAAACTCTGGAACAGAAGAATGACTTGGATCCCCGGTCAGTCCGGCCCGCACGCCCTCAACACACCGATCCGCTCGAGAACAGCCTCGGTGTGTTTTATCGACATTGCGCGGGTCGCGGTTTCTGATCCTTATCGGATCAACTTCGTACGAATGATATTGACAAGGCTACCAAAGGGAGAAGGGCATGGACCCATTTGAGGACGTCAACCGATCCGAGGCTCGGATGCATCACCTCGAGCCGCGACAGGAAGAGACAGCGCAAGCAGACTTTGAGCAGCGGCTTAAAGAGTCTCAGCCAATCCTCGCAGCATCGGCTTCACCCGTGGCTGGATCGAACCGGACGGTAACGGATGGTAACAAGAGAGCGCAAGCTATACTGGAGAATGAACGGTGCACGGCTCCATCCTTTGTCAGAACGCGCGCTCAACTTGCCGCAACGCTGACGTGCGCGAACATTGCGGAACTCAGAAGAGAAATCGAACTCGCTGCGCAAAGATCAGCAAAATGGTCACGAGTGAGTGGATCGTCAGTCGACCGCGTCGATATTGGCCGCGTTTACGACGACGTGATGGTATCATCATACCTGGAGCTGCAGCGCTTTCAAAACCACGCCAGTCATTGCAAACCACATGCGTTGGACCGTCTAAGCGCGATGGCCCATTTGCGTTCCATGGCGGCTTTGCGTTACGACGCCGCCCCTTGGAATATCTGGGGAGGCCAACGACTTGATCTGGGTCGCGCAGCGGCAGAGCACGTGAGGGGCGATACCAGTTGTTCGCCTTTTGTGTCGCTGTCAGAGGAGGCCTCACAACTGCTCCTTTCGCCGGACGATGACAACGAGTATGGCGCCAAAGTCATCGCGGAAAACGCGAATGAGTTGCACACCTACACGGTGCCGAGGGTCACAACTTGGACGGCGGAAGAGATCGTCAGTATTCTCGAGGACGGACTGAGAATGATGAACCCGCTCTGGCATGGATGAGTGATACCCCGACTGAGGAGCGTGAGGTACTATTTCTGGGCGGAAACTTGGACGACTATCGGACCGCTAGCGCATCTAATCCATATAGAAAGTCAGGAACAAAAGGCTGAGGTACGGGCTACGGAAAGGGTGATTTGCCTTTTCCGGCGCTCGGAAACATCGAACGCAGCGTTTCGCGCTACCAATAATACTCCGGTCCAACTGGCCAGCGCGGGCGACCGGCCGCGTTCCGCGCTTGGAATGAGAGTTTCAGCCCAAACCTGTATGGTCTCTAAAGTTCGCCCACTTATCCTCGGGTTGGAAGGGCCCGTGCCGATCATTATTCACTTTAGCTTTCCGTCTGGCCAGGTCAGGTTTTGCGAAGCTAACATGAGTAGCGATAGAACGAGGTAGTCATGCCCGCCGACCGCAGCATGGATCGATACAACGAAATCAGCCCAACCGACGGCCGCGCTCTTCTCTTCCGTTGGCCGCAATTTGGCTGAACGAGGTGCTCGTCGGCACCTCGGGCGGATGCTCAAGCTTTCGAAACCACGGATCGTTTGCTCAGAGAGCTTAGATCTGCGCCCGAACGCAGTTTACGAGCGGTGAGCAAACCCATAGCAGCCAGCCCAGATGATCTTAAGCGGGATCGTTCATTCACCTTGTGGCTGCATTCGGCAGTACTGAGATTTCAGGTGAAAGGATCCCAAAAAGAGGCGGATGAAAGATAAGAGCGCACCCGGGCCTAAGGTCGTCATCATTGCGGGCCCGCGGCTGGAGCGACTTGGGAATAATGTTCTTACGATAACCGCAGCCGTGAGGACGTCCTTCGAACTCATCTGAAGCGTTCAACTGAGAGCCTTGGGTCCGCCCATAAGACGACTACCTGAACCGCCGACCTTCCAATCCCTGAGATGGAATGGAGATCGGCGGCCCTCATGAGTTACCTGAGCAGCAAGTTCGTACAACTTGATCCTCGTCCGACGAAACGACCGTCAGAAACACTCTGATCTTTCCTGACGATCGAAAGGATTGGTATCCGTGCGAAGGTGTCCGCACGAAAGGATTAAGTCTTCGAAGCGCCCCCTGCTCTGTGCTCTTCGTTACCAGATGAACTTTGCGCCATCCGGCAGTTCGCAGATGAATTCTCCCTGGTTCACGAGTTCGGTGGTCCCGACGACAAGTTTCGAGGCTCGCACCGTCAGCTTGCCTTCGCGGCTAAGGCTATGGCGGATGTACTCGGTCACGGCATGCCCGGAGCTGTCGACCGTTTGATGAGCATTGGCGAAGCTGATGCCGTTATGGACGGTCACCCTGAAGGCAGTGATGACCAGACCGGCTTGCGTCGCGGACGCAGGCTTGACACCCTCCGCTGTGGTACAGCGGCTCATGTCCAGTATGAGCTTTACATTCTTCCCCGCCTGGAGGGCACTGAGCACCTCAGTGTATTTCGGCGAGGGCTCATCGGCTCTCGCCGGCGCGCTCACGCTCGCGGCCGAAAGCAAGGACAATAGGATCGGTAGTGCTCGGCCAGTAAACTTCATATGCTCTTCTCCCTCGATAAGTACCGCAGATTGCGCTTTTAAGGACGTCGTGCTCGCAAGCCGTTTGTCTGCTTCCAGACACACGCGCGCTCGCGCCGGTACAAAAGCAGCCTGTCGCAACGAGGCGCAAGTCGCCGTGATGGCTATTCCGACATCACAACCTCGTAGGTCAGGTTTGCTGGAGTGACTTAGCTTCGCGCGCCGACTTGAACGATTTGATGCAGCGTCTCCTCCGCTTGGAAACCACAAAACGGCAGCCGGTTGCGCTTGTCCGTCGCAGTCCTAACGGGCGAGAGAATGCTGTTCTCACATCTGCATAAGGAGACGATCCAGGAAAGAAATTCGACCAGCCGCAAGCGCCAGTTCGTCCGCCTTGCTGTGCACCGTCTCCCTAGATGACGCGTCCGCAATGAGGTGGTGGAGCGAACCTGACGCGGCGGTCCGAAAAAGCTCAATCAGGGGACCCGATCTCGGCCTGATCGAACACCAATGTCGGAAGGCACAAGGTAGCACCCTATTATGATCCGTCGCTTCGCGCGGCTTCCGTCCAGCTGACCGTTCGCGTCGTTGACGGAATCTATTCGACTCATTCCAAAGCTATTCGCTACCTGGATGCGTTCCATCAAAACAATCGATTTTGTCGATCGCGCCTAAAGCCCCATAATCTCTCGTGATGTATGGAGGCAGCATTCAAGAATGTCCCTTGGCAATCGATTCCTTCTTCAGTCCCTTTCCGGTCAAATCGGCTTGCGCGCTCCGGCGTCTGCATCCCAGAAGTTAGCTGTCCCTGTGCGTCACATAGAGGCATCTCGCCACCGTCTCCTTGCTAGATTGACACGCATGAGATCTCTGACGACCGTGAGGTCACGCCTTAAGGCCTAGCAAAGACGACTGCCTTCACACACTGTCATCGGCTTTGGCTCAAGCTACGCCTTATTGGACCGACGAAACGCTCATGACCCTGGCGAGAGGGCCGAGCGTTCCGCAGGTCGATAGTCTGGCTTCAGAGGTCGCCATCGTTTCAGAATGCTTGCGAGGTCGAGAGCACTGCTACGACCAGCGGTCAAAGCACTTGAATCTCACCTAGCGTCAGATTGTAGGATTTCCGACAGCCCCGCGACACAGAACCAGCTCGCGTGTACCCTTCCTGACAGGTAGCAAGAATTGCGAACGTCTCAAAAGCACAATGCTAAGCCGCTCCGTCCCTCACGCTGCTGGACTGCTCCTCTCCGGAACGCTGGCGGTCGCCATCTGGCCCTTACTGGGCGAGACCCGAACATTCTGGCGCCGTGCACCCCGAAAGACGAAATGGTGCTGGTGTAGTCACCTGGATCTATGCGCGATGACAACCACGAGGAGCTCGATTGGATCGTTCGCAGCTTCCGCTGGGCTGCGGCGGACGAGGGGACCTCGGGCGCGACGGAACTTCAGGGCGGTCGACGTCTTGCGTGCAAAGAGTCGGCTGCGAGAGGGTGTTCTTCAAACCGGGAGGGGCATTGATCGTTTCGTCGAGCATCTCAGCCTGTGAAGCCATTGGCCAGGTGCGTCGCGTGATGTGTCTTCGAATGCGGAAAGACTTGCATTGTCGTGACTTCACGACACGACAGGCTCAACAGCCCAGCAAGACTGACCGCAGACCAAGACGAATTGGGGAAGTTTCCAAATGTCGGTTTCGCTCATCTGTTCAGTCACAAATCCGATCGTCTCCCGCGCTTTGGTTAAGATTGCGCGGCCTGGCGCTATTCGCACTGCAGGCGTTGGCTCAGTGCACGCAAGAACGGCTGTGATCGGCCTGCGAACGCGTCAGCGAGCTGCCGCGGTTCAAACAGAATCAGCTCTCTTGCTCGCATGAGCGGCATGTTGAGCGGCGCCGAGGTCGTAAGCAGCCCCGAGGGGTCCGTGGTCCATCTGACGACAATGGACCGGCAGAGACGGATCGACTGTCAACATGTTCCGCCCTCTCGTTTCGGGCTGTTCAAATTCACACCAATCCAGCCGCCTCTCAGTTCCATCGAGCCCATGGTCAATCGTGACGCGCTCAGGTCTTGACGTGGATGGACGAGAGGCGATGAAATGCGAATTCTCCTGGTTGATCATCATGCGGACTTTGCCCGCGCCGTGAAGGAAGCGCTCTTAAATTGCGGCTTCGCCGTCGACGTGACACGCACGCTGGATGAGGCGGCGGCCGCGCTCGATTGCGCGAACTACCACATGGTCCTGGTCGAAACGGATTTGCCCGATGGAGACGGATTGGACTGGCTGAAGCAGCTGCGGCGCGAGGGACGGTCAATGCCGGCGGTGATGATGAGCAGTCTCAATGATCTCGGACGGCGGATTGCAATTTTCAATGCGGGCGCGGATGATTTTCTGCCCAAGCCCGTGTCTATCGACGAACTCATTGCTCGCATGCGGGCCATTTTGCGACGGTCAACGCAGATGATGGCGCCGGTAGTGACATTCGGGAATCTGCATTTCGATCCGATCGCGCGACAGGTCTCGGTCGGTGGTCGAATACTGAGAATTGCGCGCCGCGAAGTGTGCATTCTTGAACATCTGCTCAACCGCGCCGGCCGTACCGTGCCGCGCGCATCGCTCGAAGATAGCTTGTATGCATTTGACGACGAGGTCTCGACCAATGCGCTGGAAGTCGGGATTTATCGCTTACGCACGCATTTGAGCCAGGCCGGTGCAACGCTAAGGATCAAGACCGCGCGCGGTGTCGGTTACACTCTTGAACTCATTGGCGCAGCATCGGCTGCCTAAGCCGATCCAACTTGAAAGCTACACTCCCTTGAACGTCATTAACAATGCCGCCGGCGCTGATGAGCCGTCGATGGTCGCCAGCGGGTTGCAGTGTGCCGCTTTTCCCCGCCTCTGCTACGTGCTGTGCGCAGTCGCTCTGCTATTTCCGCTTGCAGTCACAGCTCAGACAAAGCGGGATGGCAAGGGAGAACCGCCACGCGCGGCGCCAGGCAGCACCACCGGCACGCTCAACCTAACCTCCTCACAGGGTAAAACAGTTCATCTGACCGGACCGGCTGCGAGCATTTTTATAGCCGACCCGGCGATTGCGGATTATCAGGCGCCATCGAACACCACGATTTTCGTGTTTGGCAAAAAGGCCGGACGGACGAGCCTGTTTGCCCTGAACGACAACGGAGAGGCTCTCGCCGAGCTGCGTGTTGTCGTTACCCAACCGATCGAGGATCTGCGGGCCGCGCTTAAGGCCGAGGTCGGCGACTATCCAATTCAGGTCAGCTATACCCCGCGCGGCGCGATCCTTAGCGGTACGGCGCCTAGTGCCGATGTCGTCGAGACCGCCAGGAAGGTCACCGAGCAGTTTCTTGGTGCGGGCGCGCTGGTTGTCAACAAGATCCAGGTCGCCGGCTCATTGCAAGTGAATCTCAGCGTACGGGTGGCAGAAGTCTCCCGCAGCGCCGTCAAGGATCTCAACATCAACTTCACGGCCTCGAGCCCAAACGGCGCTTTCCTTGTGACCGGCAAAGGGGGCGGGTCCGGCGCGGCCGGCGGCGGCGGCACGATCGGGATTGGGTTTAGCGCCGGCAATACCAACCTGAGCGCTGTTCTCGACGCTCTCGCGAGCGAGCACCTCGCCTCAATCCTGGCTGAGCCGAATCTAACGGCCATGTCCGGCGAAGCCGCAAGCTTCCTCGCCGGCGGCGAATTCCCCATTCCGGTGATGCAGGACAACCGGCAGGTGTCCGTCCAATTTCGCCAGTTCGGCGTGAGCCTCGAGTTCGTTCCGACGGTTCTCAACAATAATCAGATCATTGTCCGTGTGAAGCCCGAAGTCAGCGAATTGTCGAGCGAAGGCGAGGTCAAAATCAATGGCATGGCGGTCCCTGCCCTCTCGACTCGGCGGGCCAGCACCGTGGTCGAGCTCGCCAGCGGTCAGAGCTTTGCAATCGGCGGCCTCATCAGGCGCAACTTCAACACTGATATCGGCGAGTTTCCCTGGCTCGGCGATGTGCCGATCCTGGGCGCGCTTTTTCGCTCCTCATCGTTTCAAAAACGTGAAACCGAGCTGGTCATTATTGTCACGCCCTACATCGTACGGCCCGCATCGAACCCGAACAAGATGAGTGCGCCAAGCGACCGCATCGCACCGCCCTCAGATGCGGGGCGGATTTTGACAAACACGGTGGCCCGGCCGCCGCGAGATCGCGATGCGCCTCGCGCCAGCACACCAGGATTGACCGGCAGCGCCGGCTTTATTATCGAATGAGGATCGCCAAATGACTTTGCGACATCTGTGCTACCCGATCGTTATTGGAGCAACATTGGGGGGCTGCGCAAATACTGCCTCGATCCAGCCCGCGCCGGCTGACCAAGAGATCCGGGTCGAGCAGAAGAGTAGCGTGCTGTTCCTGCAGAGCCTTCGTGGCCCCGAACGGCATCGGCTGCGAAGCTTTATTGCAGCGACCAGTCGCGGCCGGCGAGATGCCCTCCATGTGCGTGTCATCGGCCCACCCAGACTCATTGCACAGGTGGCCCACGAGGCTCGCGCCATGGGCGTTGCCACCTACAACATCCACCTGTCCGCTTCTCGTGTGGATTTGCCGGCTCGTTCCGGGGGGAGGATTGAAGCGATCACTTTCGAAGCCCATCCTCCGGTCTGCCCCTCGCTCTCCATCGTCGCTCCTACAGTGAACGACAATTCGTTCAATCCAACCCTTGGCTGCTCAGTCCGGAATAACCTTGCGGTTATGGTCAATGAACCTGGCGACTTGTTAGGCAATGGCGCTGTCATGCCGACCAGTGGTGATCGTGCAGTGCTTCCCTTCACCGCACTTGGGGCCACGTCGGCGGGCAACAGGAGCAATTTGGAGAATGAAACGCATAGCAGGGTTGCGCCAGAAATCCAATAAGCGGCTCGTAAGACCCGAGCAGCATGAACATCGGTTGGCCATTCTTGTCCATATCAGTCTTGGAATCGGCCGACGAGCCTCCTGGAATCCAATCTTTGCCCGGTCCTTTTCTTGGGATCGTGCAGCTTGCCGATCAGGTTCTGGGACAGTTGGGTCGTTGACCAGAGATTTGAGCGCATCGCTGTTTTGCGCGACGCTAAACTAGGCCGGCGGCAAAGACTGCCTTTGCAACCCTCTCGAAACACTCCATCGGAACGGCCTTGCCCATCGCACCCTTCCGGATCAGCTGACGCGCCAACACATGATCCTCGACAATGCTCAGACGTTGGGCGCGCGCCTCCGCCAGTAACTGTGAAGCCGTTTCGCCCTCGCCGCGGCACACCAGTACCGGGACGCCGGTCTCGCCCCGAACGTAGCGCAGTCCAATCAATGTCGCTCGCCCCGTCAGTATCACTGTCGCCCGATGAATGCCGAGCGGAGACTCGTTCGCCGACTCCCGGCGGAGCCTGCGGTGTTCACCCTTGATCTGCGGATTACCATCCTGTTCCTTGGACTCGCGCTTGGCTTCGCTCTGCGTCATGCGCATGTCGCGCAAGAACAACCAACGCTGAATGAGCAGATCGGCCAAGCCGCCAATCAGAAGAGCGCCGGCAGCAATCGCGATCAGCACTTTGAGCTCTTTAAAGACAAAACCAAAGCAGCTCAAATCGCACACGGGCAAGTATACCAGTGCCCTCCAACTTGCGAGCACAGTGAAAACGAACGTAGCGCCAAGAACCAAAACTTTGACGATAGACTTTCCAAGCTCGACAACCGACCGCTGGGAGACAATCCGCTTCAGCCCTTTGACGGGGTCCAATTTCTCAAAGCTGGGTTTAAGCGGCTCAACCGAAATCGTCAGCCCGCCGCCGGCCAAGACACCGGCCACAATCGCCGCAGCAACCGCCGCACCTAGGATGGGAGCCGCGGCTGTTATAGAAAGGTCCATCAATCCGACCAACGCCTGCCGGGCCGCACTGTTGAAGGGCTGTTCCTGCAGCTTGTCGGTGAACCGCACGGCTTCGCGCCATCCGTCTTCGATCGGGCCCGCCCTGAAGCACAGGCAGCCGAAACCAGCGCAAAGGCTTGCCGCGGTAACAAAGTCGGCGCTCCGCGGGCTCTGCCCTTTCTTCCGCGCGTCCCTCAGCTTCTTGTGACTTGGTGGAAGGTTTTTCTCTTCGCTCGTGTCGTTCATTTCAAGAACTTCTCGAGCCACTCCAGCACGCCGTTGAACCGAATGATCTCTGCTCCCATATATTCGATCAGGAAGACGGCGTAGCTGGCCATAATGATGCCAAAGGCGGCATTCTTGATGGTCGAAGAGAGATCGTTCAGCTTGACTTGCGGCGCAAAGCGCCCGAGCAGCATGAGGGATACGTCGATCAGAAGCAGCAGAGCCAGCACGGGCCCGGCGACCACGAGGGTCGTATGCATGATATGGTCGAGAAGCCCGATAAACTCCATTGCCCCGTGGTGGGTCAGGGGCGGTAGCAGCCGATATACGGGCCAGATCAGATAACTTCCATAGAGGCATCTGACCATGGTCTGCAGACCTCCTGATACAACGAAGATCGTAACCGCGGCAGTCCCGAGAAAGAGCCCCATCGGGGCGGCTTGACTGCGTGTGGCAGGATCGTCCACCTGGTTGGAGATGCCGCGCTGGGTATCAATGATGTCACCAACGGCCTGGATGCTCCAGAGTGGTATACTAAGCAGAAAACCGAACAGCAGGCCGATAAATATCTCCTTCAAGCCGAGGAGCGAGACCGCAACCATACGGGTACCCGGATCTAGTGTCTGCAAGCCGTTCCTGATCTGCATCAAGCAAGGCAATCCAATCACAACCGTCGCGCTTGCGCGGATAATCCCGCTAATGTGCGGTCGCGTGAATACCGGAAGAACCAGCATAATGCCGAGGGCCCGGGCCCCACCAAGTCCGGCCGCAACGACGAACTCGACAGCAGTCTGAATCAGAGTTTGCGTCTCGGTAGGTGACAAGGCATCCATTTGAGCTCAGCTCGGCGTTCCTTCAGCCAATGCAACCGTCGCACTCACGTCGCCATGATGTGAGACGTCAAGAACTCTGCAGATCTCGTGTCCGAGCGGTTGCAGAGCGACAGGTCTCCCACAAGGCAGATGACTTCGGCTTCAACCATCCATATGACTACAGCCATCCGGCGCAGAGGTATGACCATTCGATGAGAGCACCGGCGAAAGCCGCTGCGCGCCTACAAGCCACGCTTCTTCCGCTCTCACCGGCCGCAGCGCGGTTTGGAGATCTGAGGGCCTCAAAGCTTCCATCAATTTCGCAGTCTATGGAGATCGGCTCGAGCGGCACCTTCATTCGCAGGCTCATTCACCAGAACGCCAGAATCGTGGGGCCGCTTGCAATCAAAGCAGTTCGCCCGTTCACTGCGTCGACAACTCGCCAGGCAATGCATCGAGGACCAGGTCTCAGCAGGTAATTCCGTCACGTCGTAAGCAAAACCCAAATCGAATGGATAGAACTTCCAAATAGGGTCATTCTTCCTCCGAATAAGGCAGGCTCACGGAGCCGAACAGGACAGTTCGGATACCTATCCGTCGCATGCTAGTGAGGCGAGCTTTCGATAAGCTGACGAACTCGCCCTTTTGTGGTTCACGATCAAGGCCGACAAACGCGCGCTATAGCTAAAACTCAGACAGCCGTGCGTTCCGCGCTCTAATACCTCGCTGTGAGCGCGGGGAACTCAGTGAAGATCTGCTGGGCTTGCTCGATCAGCGGCGCGCTCAGCACCGGAGCAAACAGAACGAGCACGGCGACGACGACGAGGAGCTTCACGGTAAGCGGCAAGGTTTGATCCTGGAGCTGGGTTGCTGCCTGCACGATGCCGATACCCAATCCCGCCACGAGGGCTGCCAGGAGCGGCGGTAGAACCCAGATCATGAACAGGACCAGTGATCGGCTCAGGTGGGTGAGGATGCTGGCCTCGTGCATCTCAACTCCCCGCAGATGCGTAGCTTAAGACCAATCCGTGCATGAGCCGTGACCAGCCGTCGATTGTGACGAACAGAAAAAGCTTGAAAGGAACGGATATCATTGTTGGTGACACCATTGACATGCCCATGGCCATCAGAATTGTCGTCACAATCAGGTCAATTGTGATGAACGGAAGATAGAGAAGGAAACCGATTTCAAACGCGCGCTTAAGCTCCGAGATCAAAAAGGACGGCACGAGGATCGCAAAATCATCGGCTGTTGCGTTGCCGCGCATCTCCGCCGACCAGATATGTTCCGTCGACGACAGGAAGAACGTGCGCTGCTCCTCAGTGGTGAACTTCTTGAGATGGGCGCGCAGCGGCTCGCTGCCCTCCTTGGCGGCGGTCAACCAGTCGTCGGCGGTTTGGTAACGAAGTTGCATATCGGTCACGCGGTTGTATGTTTGCTCGAATACCGGGGCGTCTATGAACACGGTGAGGATCAATGCAGCGCCATACAGAACGATGTTCGGTGGTATGGACTGAGTGCCGAGCGCGTTGCGGATCAGGAAGAGAACAACGGAAACCTTGATGAACGCCGTCGTTGTGACGACTGCGAACGTCAACAGGCCAAGGCCGACGGTCGTCGCAACAAGCGCAAGGATGCTCGGTTGAATGTCAACCATTGACCGCCAACCTGCTACGTAACCGGATGCCCAACGCTTCACCGACACGTACGATGTCGCCGCGGCCGATCAATTGACCGTTGGCGACAATGTCGACCGGACCGTCCAGCTGCCGGCCAAGCTCGAACACGTGCCCCTCGCTGATGCTTCTCAACGTACCCAGCGGGATGGGCCAGCGGCCGCATTCGAACACAAGCGTGATCTCAACACTGTCGATGTCGGCTTCCGAGGGCGGGATTGCTTGCTCCGCTTGGGGTCGTATCGTCATATTTGCATACCTTAGAGGATGGGACTGCAGGCGGAATGGTCCGCGAAGGATAAGTCTGTCGGCCGCGACCTGCGCCGGCGCCCACAACTTGTCCGCAGCGAGGATGAGCTGGCCATGGGCAAATGGAATGACGTCGGGCAGCAGTGCGTCGCCGGCCTGTGCTTGACGAAGAAGCCTGACGGGCGCCCGCAGCGAGCCGATCTCTCTCGCAATCACGACCGGCAATTCCGAAGAAATCTTGCCTAAGTCTCGCGGTAATTGGCCGATCAACTCGCCTAACACACGAAACGCAGACGGAACCAGACCGTCAAGTGGCGCGAACAAGAACAGGCGGGCCTTGGCTGCCAGCGGTCCGAAAGTAACGTCGAACTCCAAATAGGGGTCTTTGGCCGTCGCGTCTTCGATGCGGATCAGCTGCAAATTCCGCGCGAGCATGATCTCTAATCGAGCGAGCCAAGGTTCCAGAGCAAGTTCTAGAAGCAGCGAGCGGGTTGGGTCGGAAGGTAAAGTAAGGCCATACTGGACCATTGAAATCAGCGCCTCGACGAGAAGGCGGGGCAAGGACAAGACAGCGGTCTCGCCTCCGGCGCAAAATACGCAGTCGAGCATCGACATGGCATATGGCTCGGCCTGCCAAACAAGCCGGCTTATACGGATCGATAGCGGCTTATCGCGAAGGCGGCTCTGCAGAACCGTGCGTGGTGCGGCGACCTCGTTGAGCCACGAGACCACGCCATGCGACAACTTTACCGCTGGCTGAAATAATGCGGGTTCACCCACGGCATTTACCGACAGGTTCCACGGCAGCTCGCGACGTCATAAGAGAACAAGCCATCAGTTCGAGCCACCGACCGCTTGGCTGCGCGAACCACCCTGATATCGGAGCAAAACCTCGTCGTCGGCATCGATTTCGGCTGCACACTCCGAACGGACAGCGGTGGTGCGCTGGACATCGCCCTCAATCTCCTCCCATTTCTGGCTCGCCGCCGAACGCTTGGCCCATATGGTCCGCGCCTCATTCACTGACCGCTGAGCCTGGTCATGCGCGACGCGCGCCTGCTCACGCGCCTGGCGTGCCGATTCGATCTGTGCTGCCAGTCGCCCAAGGACGAGTTGACAGCGACGATCGAGCTCGGTCACGGACATCGTCTTGAGCGACGCCAGCTCCTGATAAAGTTCAGCTTCGACCTTGGCGCGACGATTCTCCGCGCCTTCAAGATTCTCAGACGCTCGCTGCAGCGCTTCGACCGCAATTCGGCGCCTGGCTTCCATGTTGGATAATTCACGAAGCGCGCTTCGCTCTCTCATGTCTTTCACCAGCCGCAATTTCGACGCTTGCACGAGATTTAGGCCGTCAGACGCGACATCCATGAAACGGTCTCCTCAAAGCTAGACGGCTCGTCCTGTCCTTGGCGCAAGAATGCGCGCAGTTCCTCGATCGAATCGATTGCCCGATCGGTCAGTGGATCGCTGCCCGACTTGTATTCACCGACCTTGATCAGGAACTCAGCCTCATTGTAGCGCGAGAGCAGATCGCGGAAGACGGATGCCGCCTTGCGATGTGGACCAGAGACGACCGCATCCATGACACGACTTCGGCTCGACAGCACATCGATGGCGGGAAAATGCTCTCGCGAGGCCAGCGCGCGCGAAAGCATGATATGACCATCGAGAATGCCGCGCGACTCTTCGGCGATCGGATCGCCCGTGCCGTCACCTTCGACCAGCACGGTATAGAATGCCGTGATCGAGCCCCGCTCGCCCATACCGGCACGCTCCAACAGACCAGGCAGCAGCGCAAAGACGGAAGGAGGAAAGCCGCGCCGGGTAGGAGGTTCTCCTGCGGCAAGGCCGATTTCGCGCATCGCACGGCTAAAGCGCGTCAGCGAATCCATCATCAGAACGACCTGCAGCCCTTGATCACGAAAATACTCGGCGAGTGCGGTCGCCATATGAGCGCATTGCGCCCGCTCCATTGCCGATCGATCGGATGTCTCAACGACAACGATCGTGCGAGCGAGGGCATCTCCAATATGACGTTCGATGAATTCGCGTACCTCGCGTCCACGCTCTCCTATGAGCGCAACCACGGTGATATCTGCGGCCGCGCCTTTTACGATTTGCGACATCAGCGTCGACTTACCGCAACCGGCATCTCCATAGATTCCGATCCGCTGCCCTTCGCCACACGTCAGAAGTCCATCCAGCACGCGAACGCCGAGCGGAAACGTCTGCTCGATGCCACGCCGCCTCATCGGGTTGGGCGCCTTGCCGCGGAGCGGACGCGTGTGGATCGTCTTTATCGGCCCCTTGCCATCGAGTGGACGGCCGAAGCTATCGATTACGCGGCCGAGCAGGTCGGGCCCGACTGACACCTCCTGCATGCGCCCGGTCGGGAGCACTTCCGCGCGGTGGGACAAGCCTACCAGATCGCCAATGGGCGTCAGCAATACCCCGTCCGGCAGCAAACCGATGACTTCCGCTTGAAGTGACCATCCGGAAGCGTGATCCTGCAACAGGCAAAGTTCTCCAACACGGGCCCCCGGCAACACGGCATGGAGCAAGGTGCCGATCGCACGCGTGATCCGTCCCCGCACGGCACGCGTATCGACATCCTTTGCTGCGAATCTTAGAGATGCTATCGCCGCATGCACATCTCCTTCTCCGGCCGATTGATCATGGCCTGATCGTTGCGTCGTCACGGATCGCTTTCCTGAGAAGATGGATTAAGGCTGAGACGCAATGTGCGGAGCTGCGCGGCAAGTCCTAAATCGACACTGCCGAACTCACTCCACAGGACGCACTGGTCAGGCCCCACGGCCGGGTCCGGATCAATTCTGACTTTCGGCCGACTATCCGTTCCGTCGAACGCCACGAATTCACGCCTTAGTGCATCAGCATTCACAGGAGACACGTGAAGGCATACTTCTGCGCTGCCATACCTTTGCTCGATGGCGTGACGAACGGTCCTTACCAACATCTCACCCGGATCAAAGGAGCCCAACAAACCGGTCAATATCTCAATCACGAGCTGTGGCAACTCCTGTTGCAGAACGGCTTTTCGCCGGGCCACATCGGAAGCAGCTCGGGCGACCAGCTGTGCCATTTCGTCCGAGCCTGACCTAAGACCTTCGCAATGGCCGCGCTCCCGCTCCTGCTGATAGGCTCTCCTTGCCCAACTGCGAACCCTCCGCAGATATCGCTCGGCTAGCGCGAGCGTCTGCACCGCATCGTACCAGATACCAAGTTCCGCGCATGGTATCAGCGGACCAAGCGGCCGTATCCGCGGGCTATCTGGCAAGTCTGTTTCGTTGGCCGTCATGCCGCTGGCTCCTCCGTGGCCAAGTGGGCCACCACCAAAGACAGTAACTGACCCGCTGAATTGTGGTGTTCGGCTGTTGGGGATTCGGCGGTGGTCCCCACAGGTAAGCGGAAAAGAACGCGCACACGGTCAAGCTCTGATGCGTCCTTGAGCCAAGCACCAAGGCAGGCACATCCGTCATGTTCAATCTGGCTCGCGAGCTTCTGCGGATCGTCAATCGATGTGGTTGCGACGGCGATGGATGAGTGTCGGATTGCGAAAGCATGAGCTTCCGCACCAATATTTTCGATCAGAATCGCTACATCGTGCTTTGACACAAGCTTGAGCACCGAACGGGCATGCCAGATACTGCCGGCGAGCAGGGCCGCCCGACGCGGATCATGCCCGAGCAGAACGTCCCTACCCCAGTCGGTTCCGTTCGAGACCAGCTCACTGCCCATTAGCAATTCGACCAGTCTTTGCTGCAGTCTCGGAGTCTTCTGCAGCTGCAGCACTGTGGCGGCCGACAGGAGCTCATCAAGATGGCCGGCAAACCGGCCGGGATGAATCAAAGCGGCAAGCTCGCGCAGGCGATCGGGATGCGGGTTGAGTGAATGATTTGGGTCAGTGGATGCCATCGATACGGACCTGCTTGCCGCCTATTTCGAATCGGAGGACGGTTTTTTGCCGGCGGACTGGACCGCTCGCTTGCTGGCACCTCTGCCGAGATTTGTCACTTTGCGCCAGGATTGACGAAGCTGTCGCCCACGTGTGCTCAGCAGCACGTAAGATAGAATGCCCAACGCGGCGAGCGCACCTCCTGCACCGATCGCAATGTGAGTTGCGATGAATTTGGTTGGTGCGGCGGAAGCTGCCGCCGGCACAACGGAGACCTCATGCTGAGCTCGCTCAACCGGCACGAACACGACCGCCACCTTGTCGTACGATAGACCTTCGATGCTGTTGGCGACGAGCATCTTGATCTGCGGCAGCAAGGCTGAGAGCTTCGCGTTCGAGGCGTGTCGAATGAAAACCGACGCCGAGGACGGGGTTGCATCCTGTCGCAAAAGATCATTCTTCGGCAGAACGACATGAACACGGGCGGAGAGAACCCCATCGATATCGTTGATCGTGCGCGACAATTCTTCACTGAGAGCATAGACGTAGCGGGCTCGCTCCTCAACCGGAGAGGCAACGAGGCCCGCCCCCTTGAACACCTCACCAAGACTCTTGAAGGATTGGCGCGGCAAGCCATGGTCATTCAGCAGCTCGATTGAGTAGGCGAGCTGCCTTTCTTCCACCTGAATCGTGCTGGTCCCATCCTTACCGACCACACGGATGGCATCGACGCCCTTGCTCAGGAGCAGCCCAAGCATCTCGTTGGCTTCACGCTCCTGAACTTTGGTATACAGATCAGCTTTGCAACCGGCGAGGGTCAGCAAAAGCAGCAACAGGACGAGAGCATCAAGCCGCTTTCTTGCGGGCCGGCCATTACCGATCTTGTCTTTCGTCAAGACAGCCAACGGCCCGCTCAGCCCGCCGATAGAAGCTTATTCAGAGACGAACTGACAGCACCTGTCCCCTTGGAGATGAGCGAAACCTGGATGACGCCGCTGTAAACATCCCGCAGATTCGCCAGCGCCGAGTCGAAATGATCCGCACCCTCCGGTTTTCCCACTGGATGCACCTCCACTTGCTGCACACGCAAGACCGGTTGTGCGGCCGGCCCAAGCTGCAGACTCTTGGTAGGATTAGGCTCGCCGACGAGCGTCGGCGAAACTGCACCCGACGGAAATGGTTTGCCCTGGTGGATAGCAGAAATGCTCTGAAGGACGCGATCGCCTAGCGGGCTCGCCGGCGCTACTGCGCGCTGCACTTCCGGCAGCGATGGAGCTGGCGCGTGCTCGGTCACAGAAGAGACGACACCTTGGTTCGAGGCCACCTGCGCAAGACTCTCGCCAAACTGAGTGTGCGCCGGCGAACAGCCGTTAGAGGCACACTCTACGGAGTTGGCAGGGATCGACGTAACGCCAAACAACATGGAGGAAATCATTTCTGTCACGTGGTGAGATGAGCCGTTCGTTCACACGAATGGGCCGCACCTTAGAGAAGCAAGCTGACCAAAAACTGACGAGCATCTGTCATCTAATGATCACGGTTAGCTTCCAATTTGGGACGAAGCATCGGCTTCCAAATTTTGGGACAAATTCCGGTGCTTGTTCTCAAGTGTAAAAATAGCAGGAATGCTCATCCCATCCACAAGGCTGCACATCTTGAAGAAAGTTCTCTATGCTGGTGTTTTCATTTGCTTTGGCGTCGTCGAGGCGCTCGGCGCTCCCCTGGCGCTGCCATCGACGCCTTATAGTTACACAGTTCTGGATCAGGACCTCGCGGCCGCACTGCAGGAATTCGGCAACAACCTAAATATCAGAGTCAATATCAGCACCGGGGTGAAGGGTCGGATTCGGGGGCGAATGCCGGATCTACCACCGCGAGAGTTCCTCGAACGGCTGATTAATCTCTACAATCTTCAATGGTACTACGATGGGCTGGTGCTCTACGTATCCGATGCGCATGAGGCGCAAAGCCGCCTTTTGGTCTTGAGTCCAATCAGCTTTGATGCGTTCAAGGCGGCACTCGATGCGCTCGACATCTCCGACGAGCGTTACATCGTGAGACCCGTACCGGGAGATGGCCTCGTCTTCGCCTCTGGTCCACCCCGCTTTGTCGCGCTTGTGGAGCAAACAGTAAAAGGACTTGCGGCGGAGGCACAGGCACGGCGAAACCCGAGCGGTGCCGAAAAGCCGCCGCACGAGTCGGTTTTGATGCTGTTTCGCGGATCCTCCAGCGTGGTCATTCGCGAAGGACGACCGAATGACGCTCCTTCGCCGGAGGCACCACATCAAGACGGCGTGGTCCAAACACCCGATGCAGGTAAGAAATGACTTGATGACAACAGATGGCCTCGAAGAGATGCAATGCGTCTGCTTATGCCCTCTGTCAGCTTTTCGAAAGCTACTGCTGCCATTGTCAGAGCGCGGATGTGTAGATGGCCGATGCCGCAGGGTGGCGCAATATGCCAGCAGCATCGGTGAGCGTGCTTTTCCACTTTAGCGCCTCATGCGAGCTTTTGAACAACTCCACGAAGTCCGTCATGCAAACGAGCTTCGTCGCATAAGAATGAAAGCCACTCCGCTGTCCAAAAGGAGGAACAGGATGGACTTCAACGCGCTAAGCCGGGCGGACAACAGCCCAGCGTCCCACTCCTCCTCATCGCCCGCCGGTCCAAGGGAGTTTGAGCGTGAACTAATGGCATTGCATGAAATACCCGAATACAGCCAGGACCTAATTTGGCAGGAACTCGGAGGCAGATCATCGCGTGTCGAGCCATCATTGAGCGGCGGCGAGCGGTCCAATTCCCAACAGCCGATCGCTCAACACCGCGCGGACGCCTCCGATTTCGGCAACGACCTTGTTTGGCAAGATCTTGAGCCTTGGCTCATGCGGGCCGGGTCACCTCACGCTGGACCGTCTCAAGCTGGGCCCGCGTTGCACGCAGGGGTTGCTCCGCCGGAAATTGGAGATTTCGCCATGGCGAACGGTCGTCGCGCCAAGGACGACTGGGTCTTCACTGGCCAAACAGCTACGCCCGCTCAGATCGAAATGCTAAGAAGCCGCGATCTCATACCTACCAGGGGTGTCCGGACAACAACGTTCACCATCCTGGGTGTGCCTCACACGGCGGAATGGCGAGAAGAAGGTTTTATTCGTCTCATACCGTCGCTGGACCCTTCCCTTTGGCCTGTGGGTTCGAGCGAACACTCGCCAAGCGGCTAAGCATGATGACATGAAGAATGCCGAGTGCAGCTGAGCTTCGATCCGCTCGGGGCAATAGGGGCCGCACAATACCGTCGGACTCTTCGAGCATCTACGCAAGCGCCAACTGGTGGGGCGCAGGCGCGAGGTCGCTACGCGTGGGTGATTTCCACCATAAGATGCTGCGGAGACCTGCGACCTTGTTTCACGAATCATCGCACGTGACCATCCGCAGAGCGGCAGACTCGGCCTCTGTAATTTGAGCTAGTGGGCCCGGAGGCGAGCGATCGAGCATAACAAGCAAGGCAATTCCGATATCGAGAACCCATCACCGCCTCTCACACCATCATTGCGCGTCTCGTTGTGAAACCTCTGAGCGCCGTCAGCTTTTGGAAAGCTAATCGAACCTACCATGTGGCGTGAATATCTAGACGGCGATGTGCCTATAGATTGTAGCGGAACTGAGCGCTGGGGGCGCACTGAGCAATCGGAAGCAAGTGGTAGGAGCCATCGAAGCCCATCGACATTTCTTGCTCGTTGTTCGTCGCGATTCTCGGGCTGCGCCACATGACCGGCTTGTGGTGCGATCTCAAATCAGAGGACGTATAATGTCAGTCAACAACCTGTCACTAACCGCCAACTCGAGCTTGTCCGGGCTGGCCCCCGGACCCTCATCGGCGCGGGATCTTTCAAACTTCGAGGCGATGCTGGCTAGTTTCTCGTTGAAAGACGATGACCGTTCGACTGCACAGGATCCGCCGGCTGCAGACTCAGCCAAGCAGCTGACGGAGGAACTCACGCAGGAGGTGCGGAACATCCTCCCGCCGGAGATCAAGGCTGCACTGGACGCATGTCAGCAGGCCCCAGAGCCATCCTCCGCGGAGTCCTCCTCCGCTGCGAGCGCCCCGAAGATTGCAGAGGCACCCGTACAAAGCTCCAGGATCACGTGGAACAGCGGCACGCTGACTGATGCCGAGCTGCAGATTGTGTCGGTGCTGAACCGACACAAAGACAAATGCCCGCTGGATTGGAAATCTCTTGGAGATTTGGCCAACGATCCCTCCACACCGCCGGATCTAAAGGCGGCGATCGAGGCTCTGCAACAGGACCCAGAGCTCTTCTATGCGATAGGCTCGCAAGGTGACGGCCGCTGCGGCGGGAAGATCAAAGCAGGTGATCTCTCCGGCTTCTCCGATCACCACCCTCAGGTTTCTGCTTTCCAGGAGCAGCGGGCAAAGAGCTATACGCAAAACTACATCCCTTCCGACGGCACCCGGAATGGCGAGCCATCGGTGATGACCCAGACCGATGCATTGCGCGAGCTCTATCGGTATTCCGACAACCTGCCTAAGAACCTGAGCCTTGCGGATTTAAAGCGGATCGTCGACGGCGAAGCTAAGACCGGCAAATGCCCGCCACAGGTCCTCGCGGCCGCTCAATACTTCCTCGACCACCCGGATGAATGGAAGCACTTGTACGGAGGCTCGATAGACAAGGTCCACAAAGAGGACTTCCTGCAGGTTGCTTCATCATCGATGAATCTCACGCAAGCCGAGCTCGATACGCTCAATACGATCAGCAAGAACCAAGACGCTTTCTTCGGGAAGGGTGATCTGACCCGGGAAAAGCTGGCGAGCATGGTGGATGACAAGAGCCTCGCGCCCGAGGTGCGAAAGGCGGCCTCCCAGCTGCTCTCCGATCCTGTGTTGTTCGGGTTGATGAACAACGCGATTACGGGCTACAAAACCCACCATAAGTTCTTCGACTTCGGCGGCGGCCATACGGTCGATTCCGGCAACATCAGCAACACCGACTTCAACCAGTTCTTCAACAACATGTCGGGTGCGAACCGCACCGTTCACCAAGTGAAGACGCATGCCGTCCGAACGCCTGCCGAGCAGGACGCGGTCGCGGACATGACGATGGGAGTGGCAGACCAGCCCGACATCAAGTCTCCCAAAAAGAACGGTGGCGCCTTCATGCACGCACTTAATGACGTGCTCAAAGTTGGCTCTAAGGTATTCGACTGGGCCGCGACAGCAGTCGGTGTACTTGGCTTCATTCCAGGCTTGGGTGAATTGGCCGATCTGGCGTCAATGGTGCTCGAAGCCGAGGCGCAAGCTGCAAATCTTCTTCACACTGCCATCAGTGGCGGCAACATAAAGCAAGCGCTGGAAGAAGCCGGGCTGAGCCTTGCGGCACAGGCGGTGGGCTGCATCGCCGGACCTGAAGTCAAATTAGCAATGCGAGAAGGCTTGGTGAAGCAGGCAATTCAAGAAGCCGCGACGGCCGGCGTCAACCTGCCGGTTTCGGTGGCCCAGTCCTACGCGGAGGATTATCTGAATAACCTGAAGGCTCGCATCGAATCCGAGCGCTTGCAAGCTGCAGGCGCTAATGCCTAGGCGGAGCGACGCTATCTTCTCAGGATCACGCTGGAAACGCTAATCGAGCTTGCGCGGCCTCCGCGCGGTTGGGCCTCTCTGCCGAGCAGTAGGTCGCGCAAGCTCTACTAGCATACTTGAGACCGCCTCCGAATCCGAGGAACTTATTTCGGCTTCTTCACTGCGTACAAACTATGTTGGCCGCACTCGATCGTTCGAATCCGACCTCAACTCCAGTCTGCCGCTGTGAAGTTCACATCGACTGCATACGCCGCCTGTCAAGACCGCGATGCATTAACACTACGCGACAGACCGGCCGCAGCCGCGGAGCCTGCCGGTTGCGCAAGGATCGAGAGCACATTGGTCCAGAGCGGGTAGAAGTCCGAAGGGCTCTTTCTCGAGTGGCGGGCTTCTGCTCGGTCTCCCTGAAAGTAAGTCGCGATTGACGGATCTGCTATGGGCCCGCCAGGACCGAGAGACCGCTCTTGGCCGCTGAATCGGCCGTCAACACTCTGGCTTTCCGCCTCGCTCCGACCAGGTCAAGCTCCATGCCGCTTCGCCTGACTCCAAGCAAATTGTCGAAAGAGCTCGGAGGCATCGCAAGGGACGTGAGTTCGAGATTGCAGCACGTCGGCCTCAAAACGCTTTTGTTAGTGGTGGCTTTGATATTTCGCTATTGAAGCTTTCGAAACGATGAGCAACGTGCTCACCCGATCAAGCTCCACAAACGATTGTTTGTCTTAACCATCTGATCTCCAGCTTTCGCGGGCAACTTGTTCAAATACGGTCGGCTGGTGAAGACATATAATGATGATCGACCATCGGCTCATTACATTTTCTACGACTCGTCAGCTTGTCGAAAGCTAATACTTGCATAGTGGAGGGCGGAAACTGCCTCCATTGGCACGATCGAATTGACATAGGAGAACCCGATGCGCGTTACGAGCTCTAGCGTCGCTGGGCACGTTGATGCTGACCTCCATGCGGCTGGCGGCAAAAGCGGCGGCAAAAAAGGATCTCACAAGCCTGGCGAGCGCGACGATCATGCCGGATCGCCTGATGCAAACATTCCCGTAAATGGCGGCGCGTCCATGGGCGGCAACTCGCAAGAAGCCGCTATGCAGCAAGCGTTCAGCGTCGCTTTGGGAGCCGTTGCTCTCCAATTTGCGAATAGTGCAATGAGCCATTTCGACGATGTCATGGCCGAGACAGAGGAGGATTCCTGACGTCGCATATTGCGACGTTAGGAAATAGGAGCCGCACGTCGCGGCGAAATTCGAGCACACAGGAGAATAGTATGTCTAAAAACGTTGGTGCGTCTCATACCTCGACTGCAGGTGGGGCAGCCGGCACCGCTACTGCTGCAGCCGGTTCCACGGCTGCTGAAGTTGCTGGAGAGGCGGCATTCCAACGGCAAATCGCCGCTCTGACCTTGACCAGCACAAAGGCTGCTGAGAGGGATGTTGAACTTCGCGTCGTCTCGACCGAGCTCTCGACCGTCAAGAAAGCGGCCGATGAGCGGGTGCAGTAAGGGATGAGATGGGGCGACGTCGCCGCCCCACTTTCCCCGGCTGCTTAGTCTGTGAAGTCGCACGGGCCGTACGGTTTTGCCGTACGGTTCCGTTCGCTGTTCAGGAAACCGATCGTGAATGAACCAAATTGCCCGCATTTCGAAGTGTTGTCGGGGTGTTACTCCGGGCTGACAAGTAAAGTGGGGGTCGGATCGTGTCTGATTGGCAGCAGCCTCGATGCTGACTTAATCTTCGTCGAACAAGGCCTCGAACCGCACCATCTTCGTGTCACCCCTCATTCCAATTCAATCGAGATCGAGGCCCTTGCGAGGGACGTTAGGATCGAGGGGCACGAGACTGTTTTACCGAACGAATCCATTGTTGTCCCTCTTCCTGTCGTTTTGCATGCCGGGGCGATGTCCATTCGCTGGACGATCGAGGACTACAAACAAGCTGGCTCCATCGACTGCCGGCATATATCGCTCGCCTTTCTCGCTTTGGTCCTGATCAGCTCTGCCGCGGTTGGCGCAGTCTCATCCAGTTTTGTCCAGACCGATACCACCGTGGCGTCAAGTCCGTCGTCCCCTGCTCCGGACATTGCGCCCAAGCTGGCGCTCAGCGCTCCTGATGCTCTGGCCACCGATGCAGCTGCCGAACGGTTGCAAAAGGAAGTTGACAGAGCGGGACTTGTCGGCATCAAGGTCGGCTCTGGGGCGGGCGTTGTCACCGCCGATGGCTCAGTTACGCCCGCCTCGCTCGCCACATGGCGAGACGTCCAGCAGCGGTTTGATCACAATAGCAATGGCGCTTATACGCTCGTCAATGCGGTGGCTATCAAGGATGAGAAGACGCCTCCCGCAATTGGGGTCCAAGCTGTTTGGCGCGGGAGCGACCCCTATATTGTCATTGCTGGTCAAAAGTATTTCGTCGGCGCGCTCTTGAGCAATGGATGGACCGTCTACGCGATTGAGGAAGGGCGTGTTCTGCTGAGCCGGGATGGCCGGCTTGCCACTCTGCCCTATTAGCGTTTTAGGCCGCAGGTAAGGAAGCAAAGTGCCATGACTAGGCTGCCCCCCAATCCCGTCGAGCCCGCCACCTCTTTTCAGGAGCCAAACGTTGATCATCATGCATCTGCCATCACGCGGGTCAATTCTCGAGCCAAGTCCATCGGGATCGACCGGACGCGCGGCAATGATCACAAGAGCCACACCTCAATTTCTCGCCATAGTGACGTGCTGGATCGGTTGGTGGACGCCACGATCGAGAGCGCGCTCGAGCTCAGTTCGATCGATGCAGTTTCGCGCATCAATCTAGACGAGGCGCGCGCCCCGCCAGGTCAGATCGAGCCAAGCTCGGAACTCGCTTGGCTTAACGAGCCCAATCTCGCGCACAGTCTGCTCTCCTTCGTGACGCCGCGCTTACGTCATTCGCATGTTCTGCGTCCAGAGCAACACGGCCTTCTTCTGGAGCGTTTGGCTGATACGCTATCAGCCGCGCCAGAGGATTTGGTGCCACGTGAAGGGGCCGCCCTTCTCCAACTGGAGCTGCAACGTTTAATCCTGCTCCGGCAGAGTCACAACGGCTTGATCAAAGGCTAGCAATGGTCGGGCCAGACAAAGTGCAACACTTCACATCTACACAGCCGCCGATCGTTTCCGAACCCGGCGCTATCGAGCTGATCTCCGGGCCGGAGCGAGATTTGCTCTGCGTGCTTTCTTATGTCTACCTTGCGTGCGGACAGAGCGCCAAGAGCCTGGCTCTGTTGCGGCTGGTCGCTCACGAACAGTCTCAAGACATCGGCCTGCTCCGCATCCTGGCCTACGCTCTCATCTCGGAGCGTCGCGGTGACGAAGCACTGTCGGTATTGGACAGGCTTGACAAACTGGATGACGAGCCGTCTTCGTGTCCGCCCTTGATGCTGATGCGCAGCCACGCCCTGCGCCACGCTGGCCGCATGACCGAAGCGCAAGCCGCCTTCAAACGCTATGTTTTGTTGCGGGGCAGCACAGCTGCAGTCAAACAACAATAAGGCTTCTCATGGCCAACCTTCTACGAAATCTCATCACGCGCGCGCCGGCTCACCCGGATTTGATGGTCGCGTTGATGCTTCTTCTGGCGATCGGAATGATGATCATGCCGATCCCGATCGTCGTGATCGATATGCTGATCGGCTTCAATCTGGGGTTTGCCATATTGCTGTTGATGGTAGCCCTGTATCTCAACACGCCGCTCGACTTTTCGTCCCTGCCGGGCGTCATCCTGATCTCCACCGTCTTTCGTCTCGCTCTTACCGTTGCAACGACGCGACTGATCCTAGCCGAGGGCGATGCCGGCAGCATCATTCATACGTTCGGCGATTTCGTCATATCCGGCAACATCGCCGTCGGCATTGTCATATTCCTGATCGTGACCATGGTGCAGTTCATGGTTCTCGCCAAGGGCGCCGAACGGGTGGCGGAGGTATCGGCGCGCTTCACGCTCGATGCGCTGCCGGGCAAGCAGATGGCGATCGACGCGGAGCTGCGCAACGGCCATATCGATCAGCACGAAGCCCGCAGCCGGCGCGGCGCGCTGGAGCGAGAAAGCCAACTGCACGGCGCGATGGATGGCGCTATGAAATTCGTGAAGGGCGATGCCATAGCCGGACTAATAGTCATCTGCATCAACATGCTGGGTGGCATCACGATCGGATCGCTCTCCAAGGGCATGTCCCTCGAGGAGGCGATGCATCATTATACCATCCTGACGATCGGTGATGCGCTCATTTCGCAGATTCCGGCCCTGCTGCTGTCAATTACAGCCGCAACCATTGTCACTCGTGTCAACGGTCCTTCTAGACTCAATCTCGGCGCCGATATCGTCAAGCAACTTACGGCCAGCACACAAGCGCTACGCTTGGCCTCCTGTGTCTTGCTTGTGATGGGGTTCGTTCCTGGCTTCCCTTTGCCGCCCTTTGTCATACTGGCCGCGCTGTTCTCCGCCGCCAGCTTTCTCAAGGTTGGCGTGCAAGAGGGCAAGACCGCTCCCAAGGCCGGCGCCGGTCCCACCGGTTCGGCCGCCGCTTCCGCACAAGGTCAGAAGCAAACCGTGCCCGCGGAGGCACTTCCGATTACGCTGTTGCTAGCGCCGAGCCTGATGCAGGCAATCGACATAGGGGAACTCGAGCAGTGCGTCGCACGGGTTTCGGCACTGGTTTCAGCTGATCTTGGCATCACAATTCCACGCATTCCCGCCCAAAGCGCACAGCACCTCGCCCAATCGCAATTCCGGGTGGATGTCGAAGGAGTGCCGGTGGAAGAGGGCGCCATTGACCCGACACAACTCTTACTTAACGACGACGTGGCGAACATTGAACTGAGCGGGATCCCCTTTTGGCAGGATCCAGACACGAATCGGATCTGGATCGAACAAGGCCACGCGCCCGCTCTCAAAGCTGCCGGAATAGGGCACCACCGTCCGAGCGAAATCATCGCCTTGCGCGTCCAGTCGACGTTGACACGCTATGCTCAGCGCCTGGTGGGCATTCAGGAAACGCGTCAGTTGCTTAGCCGGATGGAGCAGGAATATGCCGATCTGGTGAAGGAGGTGCTGCGCACGACACCGATCCCTCGCATCGCGGATGTGCTACGTCGCTTGCTGGACGAGGGCATCCCGATCCGGAACACCCGTTTGGTTCTGGAGGCGCTTGCAGAATGGAGCGAACGGGAGCAAAGTGCCGTATTGCTCACCGAATATGTGCGCTCCGTTCTGAAGCGGCAGATCTGTCACCGCTATGCCAACGCCCATCGTGTTGTGGCGGCCTTTATCGTCGAGCGTGAGACCGAGGATATCGTGCGAGGTGCGGTGCGCGAGACCGCTGTCGGTCCCTACCTCGTTTTGGAGGATCGGCAAAGCGAGATGCTACTTGCACAATTTCGCCAGATTCATTCGAGCATCGCGCGCAGTCAGAACCAGCCAGTTATCCTGGGCTCGATGGATATCCGCCGCTTCGTCCGCGGATTTCTCACCCGCAATGGAATAGACCTACCTGTTCTCTCGTATCAGGATCTCGCCTCGGATTTCACCGTCCAGCCGATTGGCTCCGTCAAACTTGCGCCTGGCAAGGACAAGACTCCTACAGGCGGGCATCGTGACCTCCTGCCTGCGGCCGGCTGACGAGCACAGGTGTGGGGTCGTGAGGTCGCTTATGAATTCATGTAAGATTAATGTTCTGCGGCGCTGGCGTAACTTTCGTCGCCATTCGTGCTCGGCCTTTCTCCCCATGCTTGCTATTGTGCTGCTCGCGGGTTGCGCTAACTCGCACACGTCGGGACTTTCACAGCAGCCGACGTCTACGGCAGAGCTCGTTGGGGCCAAGGAGGTCGATCCAGCTATGCGCGATCGCATCTCACACGCCCTCGGTAGGGATGCTGACGAGAAGGCTTTGCGCGATGCGCTGAAGCAACGACCGGACAATGTCGATGCGGCAATTCCTCTTGCGCGGGGCCTGCTGATGCGTGAAAGCCCTGATGAGGCGCTTGAGGTGCTCGACAACATCTTGCTTGCAGCACCCGGCGACCTGCGCGCACTGAATGCCAAAGGTGTTGTGCTCGATCACGAGGGCCGCCATCACGAGGCGCAAACGCTATACCGCCAAGCTCTGGCAATTGACCCAGAAAATCCGATGTTGAGCAACAATCTCAAGCTGTCGCTCGCCCTTGAAGGGACGACGCAGAACGGCAATCCGGACCCACAACTGCAAGCGGATGGCCGGCACGCACCGTACCGTTAGAGGTAGTCAACGAACAAGAGCCGATCGCAGCTGCTCAGTGCCTGTCTGTCAGCTTACCGACAGCTAGCGGATTATTAGCCGCCGTGGAGGCTCAAGACGTAAATATCCTGCGAAGCGACATCATTTCGTACAATGAAACCGACATGTATAACCAGGATCAGTAACCCAACCACACGCCAAGTGTATCCGCGACGGATGAATGAGGTGACTCACGAACAATGTCTCGTACTGAACTGATGGCCAAACGTTTCCAGGACATAGTCTCTACTAAGAATTCGGCGCTATCGAATTCTTCCTCCGGGTCGATCTTCGATGGCAACCCCGCCGTACTCGCTCATTTCCAAGCCGCCAGGGTTGATATCTCAAAGTCTTCAGTTTGCTGGATGAGATGAAAGCACCTCGACGATAGATCTCAGCGTCACTCACCGTTGGCCAACAACCCAGGCGATATCCTCCTGGAACGTCAGCTCCGGCTCAATGGCGACGAACCGCTCGTCCTCATCCAATCGCCCAGCGAAAGCTCGCGCAGCAGCGTTTGGTTTTGCTGAGGTAAGCGACTCGATGATGGCGCTTGATCCCGCCAAGCAGGGCAACAAGTGGAACAAGAAACAAAGATGCCAAATGCGCCAGCAGGCAGCTTGTATCTTTGCCGCAGCTGAAGACAGTAGCGCCAACGCCGACATGATTTCACGACGGCTGGCTTGCGCAACCGGATCACCTGGCCACCGTTCTCCCTCGTGAACCTTACTTATTGTTCGATCGTAAATCTGCGAAGCGCCCGCTGCCGTTAACGAAAACATGCGGCCGAGGAACTAAAGTATCTCTCGAGCTCCGCGATCGCGCGTTCCTCCCATTCCGCAGCTTGCACTAGTAATGAGTCCCGTTGGATTGGCCGAAATGCGGCGGACTGACGGCACAACGAAGCTATCGCGCGATAGCGGCGCACGTTTTCCATAACGGCCAGTCCGGTCATGTGTGGATCTCCTCCCCTGCTATCCCGGGCAAGAACTTGCTCGAAAACCGTTTTCGATCCGTTAGCAGTCGGAGTGGAAGGCGTGAATGGTTGGCAGAATCTTGTCGGCATGAGGGGGACCGATAATGAACGTCTTCCACAAGGCGCACATCCACCCGGCTCGGCAGTGCTCCATCCGGGCGCTTCTGCACCCCGTTGTCTCAGTTTATTGGTTGGATAGCGGAATGTAGAAATAGCTAACGGCAACGAAGCACGTTTCGGCTTGCAATCTCAATCAGACGACTGTGATCTGGCCTGTCTTCGAATCCTCAGAAGTAATGAGTAATCCGTTTATTGGTGATTTGAAGGACGAAGAGGGCCGATGCTTTGTCGGCATCCCTTTGCCTCCATAAACAGCAAACGGCACGCAACTGTGACTTCCTCCGTCTCATCGACGCTAGCGAGACTGAGCAGTTGTTTACCTCGCCGGTCGACAACCGAAATGCTGCTTAGAGACAGATCCTCTTAATCTCGCAACCCTAGGCGATCTACCAGGTCGTGTAGGTAATCGCATAACCTTCCGCGGCTCGGTTTACTTGATTTAGAGCGTTAGGCCATCTGACTGAATCGTCGGGGATTGAACGAAGCCGCTGGCGCGGCATGTAGGGAGGCATAGCAAGGATTGCCTCCTGTCTGAGAGGATTGCGGGTTTTCGAAGCCCAACCCTTTAGACAGGAGGTTTTCCGATGGCTGAGATCAGCCCGCTTCGCCGCCGCATGATCGAGGACATGACGGTCCGCAATCTGTCGCCGGCGACGCAGCAATCCTACCTCAACGCCGTAGCGAAGTTGAGCCGGTATTTCGGTCGTTCTCCCGACCGCCTCGACCTGGAGGATATCCGCGCCTTCCAGGTTCATCTGGTTGCGACGGGGATGTCTTGGCCGGCGCTGAACCAGATCGTCTGCGCACTGCGGTTCTTCTACGCTGTGACGCTTGGTCATGACACCGTTCCGAAGCGCATCGCCTATGCGCGTAAACCGCGCAAACTGCCGGTCGTGCTGAGCGCCGACGAGGTCGTCCGCTTCCTGGAAGCAATCCCGAGCCTCAAGAGCCGTACCGCGTTGACCACTGTCTATGCCGCAGGCTTGCGCGTATCGGAAGTGGTCCTCTTGAAGGTTGTCGACATTGACAGCCAACGGATGTTGATCCGGGTCGAGCACGGCAAGGGCGGCAAGGACCGTTACGTAATGCTCTCGCCGCAGCTTTTGAGGATTCTGCGGACATATTGGCGGCTCACTCGGCCAAAACGATGGCTATTTCCCCGCCGCGACGACGAGCGTCCGCTCGTCCCAAATGTGCTGCACGCCGCCTGCCGCTCAGCCTGTGCTGCGGCCGGCTTGAGCAAGTCGGTGACAGTGCATACGCTTCGGCACACATTCGCGACCCATCTGCTGGAGAACGGGGCCGACGTACGCATCATCCAGGTGCTGCTCGGCCATGCCAGTGTGGCCAGCACGGCGCGCTATACCCAAGTCGCCACAAAGACCATCAGCAATACCCCAAGTCCACTTGACCGGCTCCGCCTGGAGGTCGTGCCGCCCGGCTGAGCGGACCTGATGGCTCCGGTTCTGGAAGTGGCAGATATCTTCCGCCGCTACGGCGAAGCAATTTCGGCAAGCCCGTGCCGGGCATCTGGGCCGCGTCGAGCGGCGCGTCATGGGCGCGATCACGGCATGCCGGACGGCTGTGCTTGGCGGCCACGTCGAGCAATGCGACGACTGCGGTGCCACCCGCATCGCCTACAACTCCTGTCGCAATCGGCATTGCCCGAAGTGCCAGGGCTCGGCGCGCGCGCAATGGCCTGCCGAGCGACAAGCCGAACTCCTTCCCGTGCCATACTTCCACGTCGTCTTCACCTTGCCGGCGCCGGCCAGAGAGATTGCTTTCCAGAACAAGGCGGTGGTCTATGCCATTCTGTTCCGCTGCGCGGCCGAGACGCTCACCACCATCGCGGCCGACCCCAAGCATCTCGGCGCTCAGCTCGGTGTGACCGCCGTCCTCCATACTTGGGGTCAGCCCCTGCAACACCATCCGCATATCCACTGCGTCGTACCTGGTGGTGGACCTTCACTCGACGGCACACACTGGGTCGCTTGCCGGCCCGGCTTCTTCCTGCCGGTGCGCGTCCTCTCCCGGCTGTTCCGCCGCCTGTTTCTGCAAGAGCTGCAAGCTGATTTCGCGGCTGGTCAGCTGGGTTTCTTTGGCGATCTCGTCCATCTCGCCGATCCCGCCGCATTCGCCGAGCGCCTCGCCCAACTTCGACGGACCGACTGGGTCGTCTACGCCAAGCCGCCATTCGGCGGGCCCGAACAGGTGCTGGCTTGTCTCAGCCGCTATACGCATCGCGTCGCCATCGCCAACAGTCGGCTGATCTCGCTTGCCGACGACAAGGTGAGCTTTGCCTGGAAGGACTTTCGGCAGAATCGTAAAGCCAAAGTGATGACCCTTAATGCCGGTGAGTTCATTCGTCGCTTTCTCCTGCACACCCTGCCGGACGGCTTCCATCGCATCCGCCACTATGGCTTCCTCGCCAATGGCGGGCGCAACGATAAAATCGTCCTCTGCCGTCAACTCCTTGCCGTCCGCAACGCTCCGACTGACCCGCGCGGAGAACGCCTGCGGGCCAGCGTCCCTCACGGCCACTGGAAAACAATAACTTGCGTAGCCGCTCTACCAACCGCGGCATCATCGCCCCCTGGGTACTCGATGGCCCGATCAACCGCGATGCCTCTGAGACCTATGTCGAAAAGGTGCTCATCCCCGATGCTTCCGCCAGACGCCCAACTGGTCCAATTCAGCCTCGCGTGCTCGAGGCGCGTATCCATGATCTGGTTTTCCCGATCCCGTCTCGTTAACCGTTGCGCCATACTCTCCGGTTGACCTTCTCACACTCTCACGGTCCCTGCCGCGGAGCTACTTCGCCGCAGCCGGAACCCGATAAGTTCCGCCTCTCGCCAACAATGCCTAGACGATGCGCGCGGTCTTGTTGGCGAGGGCGACGATCACCAGCATGGGCGGCTTGCGGGCAAGCATGCGCGCAAGCCAAGGATTTGCTGTCGAGCCTTTGCGCATTGCCCAGCGCACGGCCGCGCTCGCGCCAATGATCAGTAGTCGGCGCAGGGTTCGTTCGCCCATGCGGGATGTCTCGCCGAGCTTCTGCTTTCCGCCGGTGGAGCGCTGCAGCGGGGTGAGCCCCAGCCAGGCCGCAAAGTCGCGTCCCCTCTTGAAGGCCTGCGCCGTCGGTGCCAGGGCAAAGAGCGCCGTCGCCGTGATCGGCCCGATTCCTGGGATTGTCATCAGCCGCTTCGCTTCGACATCCTCCTTGGCGCGTCGGGCGAGCTATCGGTCGAGCAGCGCCACCCTCTCGCCCAGTGATCGCAACTGCTCGGCGAGTAGCCGCAGGATCGCTCTGGCCAACTCAGGAATGTCGGTCGTCGATCGCGGACATAGGTTTGGCAACATGAAAGGGGCCTTGCGCAACCACCATCCCAAATTCGGCCAGATGGCCGCGGGTCGCATTGATGGTTTGGGTGCGCTGACGCACCAGGAGGTCGCGGGCGCGAAACACAACGGCCGCCGCCTGCTGCTCTTCGCTCTTCACGCCACGAAACGCATCGTCGGCCGCTGGACGGCTTCGCAGATCGCTTCCGCATCGGCGGCATCATTCTTCTGCCGTTTCACGAAAGGCTTTACATAGTCTGGCGCGATGAGTCGCACCGCATGCCCCAATTTTCCGATCTCGCGCGCCCAGTAATGGCTGCTGGCGCAGGCTTCCATGGCGACCGTGCAAATCGGCTGCGCGGCAAGAAATTTGAGCACCTGGTCCCGGCGCAGCTTCTTGCGGAAAAGTACGGTTCCCGATGCATCCGCGCCGTGCATCTGGAACACATTCTTCGCCAGATCCAACCCGATTATGCTAACTTCCGACATGGACGCCTCCGTTCAAGTGATGGTCAACGACACCACTTTGGCACAGCGATGGCGTGAGGGGGCGTCCACCCCATCAACCTCTCCAGCCACAAAGGGCCGCGCATACGGGAGGTGCTCGCGGCGGCCGGCGCTACGCTTCTCTTTCTTCCGCCCGTACAGTCCCGACCTCAATCCCAATCGAAAATGCCTTCGCCAAGCTCACAGCAAATTTGCGAGAGGCCGCCGAACGCACCGTCGGCGGCCTCTGGGATGCTGTTGGGCGCATCATCGATACCTATACGCCCGCAGAATCCACAAACTACTTCGCCGTCGCAGGCTACTCGCAACTTGATCGGCTAACGCTCTAGCAGTGCGCTTGCACGGCGGGAGTGCACAGGGATTCATTAAGCGAAATCGAAGAAGGCCAGAGATACTCATCGATGCTCATCTCAAGTAGTATCGCCGCAAGTTCCGAAAAATAAGAAAGACTATGCGAACGAGGCTAACGGCCGGGATCTCCTGGGACGTAGACTAACCACCCCTTGGTCCACATCCGATTGACGCCCCGGCCTCCCATCCGATGCCACGTGTGCCGCTCATTGTGCTTCAAAACGTGCCGCAGTCCTCCCCCTCAACAGGCGGCGTCGTGGATCTGCTGAAACTATGGTGCCTGTCAGCATGGCGGCGCCGCCAGAGTCAGGTGAGGCCGTGTTGCACCGGCGACTAGCAATGACGAGTGTCCCCGGTTTTTGCGGCCGTGTGCATCACGAAAGGCTACTGCGCCATTCAAGCGGACGCGTCAGCCAGCCGAAAGGCCTCTGGCCATCAGCCTACCAAAACAAGGAGACGACGGCTCTCTTGTTTGTTTGTAGCATATGCCGTGCGAGCGTACGGCTGACAACAGATGACAAATGTTGCGCCGGAGCGCTCGGACGGTACGCGATTAGGGGCACTGATGATCACGCCGTTTCGACGGAACTGGAGTCCAAAAGAATTATTCGATGCTCTTACGCCAGCGATGTTCGCCGCCGAGCCGTCGGCTGTCCGCGCACGTTGGGACAAATTGTGGCCAGATCTGTACACAGAAGATGACGCCCGGTATCTGAAACAAGAATTAGTGGCGCGAAATCTTATTGCTTCCGATGAAGCTGCGGCATTCTTCAACGCTTGGGCGATTGACGAACGGCGCCACACCGACGGATTCATCCGAATCATTGAACTTGTCGCTAACGGGTCGGAAAAGGATCTTCGGGCGAGATTGGACGCCCGCACGCATGATTTTGGTGCGATCGTTGAACACCTGAAGGACGAATTCTCCTTAATGGTTATAATCGCGTTTGATGAGATGTGCACTTGCCGCGCCTATGCAGCAGAAAAGCCATTTTATGATGCCCTTGGGAACAACACGTTCCATCATTGGCTGCGGGAGGTTATTGCCGACGAGGCGGTCCACTCGATGAACGCGGTTAACGTTATCCGCGCACGCTATCGCGACCGCATCGACCAAGCCGCCACAATTCTCGATAACCTAATCCGCGCGTCGGATAATCTACGCTATTCTGGCACCTTCCTGCTGGACTATTTCGGCGCAGTTTACTCCAAGGAGTTGCTCGCCGACTCCCGCCTCGCGACCATGAGAAATATTGCCAAGCCACTCATCGTGTAGAGCGAGATGTGTGCAGCGAGCCTGGCGAAAGTTGCACCGGCGTCACATCGCCGATCAATCCACCTTTTCTGCAAGTTTACCATTCTATCAGTTGACGCCAAGTTGTCCTGACGCGTCGTGCGCATTGTCGCCGCCGCCACCATCTGCTCAGCGAGCCGTTCACCTGATGGTTGGCGCGCCAAACCTCTCCTTGACCATCGAGCGGATTTCCTCGGAGGCGACGTCCCCAGCGGCGCCGGCCTGACTTCGCGCCTGTTCCGCGAAGTCCGCGAGAAGCGCGGACTGGTCTATTCGATCCGTGAGAACCTGGTCCGCTGGATCATTCAGCCATGTTTCTCGGCAATAGCGCCACCTGCGCCGATCGTGCCGACGAAACGGTCGAAGAAATCGAGAAGCAGGTCCGCCACGTCGCCGAGGAAGGACCGACTCAGCAGGAGCTCGATGATGCAAAGTCCTACCTGAAGGGCTCGCAAGCGCTGGCTCTCAACACATCATCAAAGCTGGCACGAACGCTGCTGCAGCGTCAGCTTGACAAGCTGCCCATCGACTATTTCGAAAAGCACAACACCATGGTCGATTTGGTGACGTTTGGAGGACGCCAAGAGAGCAGCGCAGCGGCTGTGGGGCGGGGGTCTGCTCACAATTATCGTCGGCCGCTCCCCAAAGGACGCAGCGCGGCCGAACACCATGCCAGCGGGGACAACACCCCCGCCAGGCGCCGAGCAGCTAGGCGCCGCCCCGACGGCGCCACCGAATTGACTTTCTAGCAGCCCAGGCGCTTAGCAAGCGCCTCCCTGTTGCGCGCAGAGTGTCTAGCCCCCGCCTTTAGCTCGCGGAGATATTCGATCATCGGGCAGTTACCATGCGGCCGCTCGAGTGCCGCTTTTGCTCAATCGCTTTGCCAAACAAGGCGGCAGTCCGGCGTGAAGTCTTCAGCGTAGCGAAATGCAAAAATAGAGCCATCACCAAGCAAGACGGCCTCGGCGGGGGCTACGCTGAGGCAGAGCTTTCACTGTGGTCGTGCCATTGGAGGAATGGCACAGACGTGGAGATAACCGCTTACCAAATAGCTTGTTCTTAATTTCTTTTCATTTCCGGCCTGACCAGCGATCGCCGGATCGGAGCTCTTCGCGGCGGCAGGGGATCGCTACTTTCCGCGGCCTTCGGCGGCAGCAATGAGGTCGATACTTCCTGTTTTCCACCCCTCCCTCGATTGTTGCAGTAAGCATCCGCCTTGATCGCATTCAGTTGTGCTCGAGTTGCGTTACCCTGGTCGGCTGGCGTGCGTACCGTGGCGCCAGCGGGATCGATGCCGCCTAGAGCTCTAGGGGCCTAACAAAGCTTCGGTGGTTGCCCCATGAAGGATATGAAGGTGAGCATGACGTGGCTTTACGCCCAGGCCGAATATGCAGACCAATTATCTAAAGCGCGACCGACCAGAAGAAACGAGAACTGGACGCGCATCTCGCACCGGCGGGCTTGCCTAGCAAATCAAAAAGGTGGTCAGAGTGGGCGCTTCAAAAGTGTAATGTACACCGTCTGCCGCACCCCCCAGCGAGAGCGCGCACGCGCCAGGCCATCGTTCATTCCCTGCAGATTCTTCTCGACCTGCACGTAGCCTCATCGGCGAAATCTGTGCCCAAGACAAAGATCGTCCCGGTCGCTCGACGCCGACTTTCTTTTGACGAAGCGTCCTCGATATCGCTTCGTCACCGCCATCGGCCGGCGAGCCCCGTGCACCCTTCGATCCTGTTCCCATGACACGATACCTCGCCTCGGCGCGAACAGATGCATGCTTGCTGTTTGCGTCAGCATCAGCGCTCGCATATCTCGATATTCTTCAGCAGAGTGAGAGTTCGGTCGTTCAGGGTCATCTCTCAGTGATTGACCAGCCACTTCGCTGTCTGCCGAAAAGACGACGATCTGATCCAGCATACCTTTGATGATCTGCCAAGTCATAGTTGGACCGCGTAGCACCGCCTCGATTGCGCTTCCACCGAGCTCGCAATCTGACGCTACGTAAGATTCGGCCGCTTCATGCCAATCATAGCAGCAGCGATAGATATCCTATGGCAATCGCCACGATCACCACAGGCAGCCGTTGATACTTGGTGACGCGCATTCCAGCCGTTTACAAACCTCACGTAGATCACCAGTACAAGTGATTTACTCTCCATTTTCGGCCTGCATCGTCGTTGCGATCCAAGGACGTCACTCGCTTGATGTTGAAAACGTTCATCGGTTGCAGAGCTCTCGCATCGAAGGTTCATTGCCCCTTCTTTCTGCCATGTTCGCACCCAAAGCAGAGACGCGCCGGTTGCGTACTTTGCGCGCCGCGATAGCGAGTGTCTCAGGAGATTTCCATGGTGAAGCCAGTTGTAATTGTGGTCGGTGCGGACAAGGGAGGTGTCGGCAAGACGACCGTATCACGAACGCTACTGGACTACTTCAGCGTCAACAACGTGCAAACACGCGCATTTGACACGGAGTCGCCGCGGGGAACGCTGAAGCGCTTTTATCCCGAGATCACCGAGATCGTCGACATGACGACGACGGCGGACCAGATGAAGATCTTCGATACCCTGAACTCAGGGCTGTCCGTCACTGTCATCGATGCTCGCGCAGGCTTACTGTCCTCTGCGCTGGCTTCCTTGCGCGACATCGGATTTCTGGACTCGGCGCGGTCTGGCCAGATAACATTCGCCGTGTTCCATATCCTGGGATCGTCCATCGCCTCGCTAGACGAGATCGCGGAAACCGCGACCTTTATGAGCGGCGCGAAGTACTACCTAGTCAAGAACTTCATCAACGACACTCAATTCTTCCAGTGGGATCAAGCGACATACAATTCCTATTTTCACCGCATCAAACATGCGACCGAGTTGGTCATACCGAAGCTTAACGAGATGGCCTATGAGCAGGTGGAAGTCGCATCCGTCCCATTCATAGACTTCGTCGCAAACAAGGGGCGGAACGATGAACCTGCGAACAACTCCTTCGTGCTGCGCGGCTATGTCCGGCACTGGCTGGCAAATGTCTGGAACGAATTTGATCGCATCAACTTGACGGAATTGGCCGGCGCCAAGTCCGCCACCCGTGCCGGCGAGAAGTAATCGCATATTCGGCGAGCTCAGGCCGGGCCCACGTACGAAACGAAATTGATCTGCTGGCTATGTTAGCGACCCCAATCTACATTATCTGCTCTCCTAGCCCGCAGGTCGGTAAAACCCTCATCGCTCGGGCGATGAGCGAGTTCTTGCTGCTGAAAAACGGCACAGCGCTGTCGTTTGATGTCAACTTGAAAGAGCCATCGTTGCTCGACTACCTCCCCAACATCACGGAAACCGCGGATGTGATCGACACTTACGGCAAGATGCAGCTGATGGACCCTCTTATCATCCACGATCGGGTACCCAAGGTGATTGATCTCGGATTTCACGCCTTCGACGAATTCTTCAAGATGTGCGAGGAGATTGGCTTCATGAAGGAGACGGCGCGCTGCTATGTCGCCCCTATCATCCTCTACGTCGCGGGCGCAGACCGTATCTCCTTTCGCGGTTATGAAATGCTGCGCCGGCGAATTCCGCCGGCGTCGCTGGTCACCGTCCACAATGAATTCGTGCTGCGCGGCGGATTACCTGATCCGATGGATGGCGAGCGGGTGATTCGGATTCCCGCACTTCCGCTGTTCCTCAAGAGATATATAGACCGTCTTGGCTTTTCCTTCACGGGATATCTGCGCAACGAGAAGGACTGGTCCACCGAGCTGCATCAATGGATCCGACGGAATTACAGCATGTTTCGCGATCTGGACTTGAGTGTGATGCTGCGAGGGTCCTATCGATCGCGGGGGACGGATATCGATAGCCTACGTTTCACAAGGACCACTTGAGATTTCGGTCTGCTCGCCATCTATTCGTCCGGCCTATGAGTGGTCGTTGACCAATGACTTCAATGGCGTTCGCAACGCGAACGCATGAATTGCGGTATACGACTCTTCGCTTGGATCGCGCATCTTTACCGTGATCGTCCGCACGGACCGCGCGACCGGTAATTGACGTCAGCTCATTCGCCGGATGCCGCAAGTAGACACGCCCGTCCTCGAAAGGATCGATGACTGTCTTGACCTTGTGAGCAGCTAGGCAGTCGTCCGTGAAGAGTGGCTCCGATTGAGCTAGAATCGCATTTGTCGTTGTGGACTGTTTTGCGTTTGCAGGGGTTTGATGCTTCGGGCGTCGGAACCTTGCAATTTCATTTTCGGGATTCCGTCGAATCGCCAACCATGATTCCGTCATCGCATCGGAGGTGGCGATGCGACCGAAGGAGCACAGGACGACGGGATCGGGCGATCTGTTCCGGGCCAGGCTGGACCAAATCATCAATATGAAGCACGAGCTGGTTCAGCTCGCCGGCAAGGTCGATTGGGACTGGATCGACGGCGAGATCGCGCCGCTCTATAGCGAGAATGGTCGGCCCGGGATCGCGAGCCGCTTCATGATCGGGCTGTTGCTGCTCAAGCACATTTACGGGCTGTCCGATGAGGGGGTGTGCGAGCGCTGGGTCCACGCCCCATATTTCCAGTACTTCACCGGCGAAGAGTTCTTCCAGCACGCATTCCCGCACGAGCGCTCGGACCTGAGCCACTGGCGCAAGCGGCTCGGCGACAAGCTGGAGCTGTTGCTGGCCGAGAGCTTGCGGGTGGCACACGAGGCCGGCGCGTTACGCAGCCAGGACATCAAGCGGGTCACAGTCGATACCACTGTGCAGCCGAAGGCGATCACCTTCCCGACCGATGCCAAGCTCTTGCACGCGGCGATCAAGGGGCTCAACCGTCTGGCGAGGAAGCACGGGGTCAAGCTGCGGCAGTCCTATCTGCGCATTGCCAAAACCGCGACAATGATGGCGGGACGCTACGGCCATGCCAAGCAATTCAAGCGGCATCAGCGGCAGTTGCGCATCCTGCGCAGCCGACTGGGCCGGATCATCCGCGATATCCGCCGCAAGATCGAAGGTCAGGCTGTGCTTGAGAACACGTTCGCCCTCCCGCTCAGCCGGGCCTCGCAGATCCGCTCGCAGCAGCAGCGCCAGCGCGGCTTCAAGCTTTATTCCTTCCACGCCCCGGAGATGGAGTGCATCGGCAAGGGCAAAGCAGCCGCGCCTTACGAGTTCGGCGTCAAAGCCTCCATCGTCACCAACAACCGCCGTTCTCCCGGGGGCCTGTTCGTGCTGCACGCCAGGGCGCTACCCGATAACCCGTACGACGGTCACACCTTGCGGGACGTCATCGACCGCACCGAGACACTCACCGGCTGCGCGATCGAGCGGGCCTATGTCGACAAGGGATACCGCGGCCACGACGCACAAAATCCCCGACGGATCTTCATCTCCGGCCAGAAGCGCGGCGTCTTCGGTGTCATCAAGCGCGAGCTGCGCCGCCGCTCCGCCATCGAACCCATCATCGGACACCTGAAGGCCGATGGTCACCTCGGCCGCTGCTACCTCAAAGGCCGCGCCGGCGATGCGGCTAACGTCATCCTCTCAGCCGTGGGCCACAACTTCCGCCGCATCCTCGCCTGGCTCAGAGAACTCTTGTGCCTCATCCTGCTCCAGCTATGGCGCACGTTCGGCTGTCGCGCCGCGCTCAATTCGCCTTCTTAACGGACGACTAGGCAGATCGACGGGCCCTTGCGTCGGAGGGCGCTCTTAGCTCAATGCCGAGTTTCCCGAGCACCTGGTGCATGACCGCGCTTTTGATCTCGCGGGCGATCTCGTTGCGTATCTGGGCACCGAGCACCCGCTCGGCATCGGCATCGCCTGTCAGACCATGCTCGGCCAGTCGCTCATCCAAGCGGGTTTGAAACTGTACGCCCATCGCGTCGACGAGGCGCTCCTGCATTTCAGCATAGTCTTCGGGTGCGATGCGCCTCACCACGCTTTCCCATGGTTGCCAGCGCGCTGCTAAATAGTCCGGAAATTCCGCGGCTTCCTGGTTCCGCACCGATGCCTCGGCCCTGGCCACATCGTCCTCGCTCACGTGAGAGACGTTCATGAAGCGCATGTCGGGAGCGATGTGCCGCAGCTCCAGCGCGTCCCGCAGCTGGGTCTGATAGGCAAGGTAGACCTCGATCTCATCGACGTCGGGATAGGCACGACGAAGCGAGTTGACCCTCTCGCGCGCGATTCCGTCCAGAGCTTCCAAGCGAAACATGACGCGGCCGTGCTGGAGCAGTTCGCCCAGTCGCCCATCATAGACGCCGTCCTCGACATCAGCGTTCAGGCGTGCAGTCTGCATGCCGTTCCAGGCCAAAGTAATGCGATCTTCGCAGCTCGCATTCGCTCCCGAAGCCAACTCGAAATACTCCTCGCGCAAATGCGGCCTGACGGCTGCCTGCCGCAAATCTTCGGCGACCGCTTGGCGGAACGCCTCGTTGCCATAGTTCACCGTGCCCCGGAGCCTGTCGAGGAAGCGTGCATAGTCCGCGGCCCCCGGTTCATGGGCGAAGTGCTGCCAAGTGGCCATTGCCGTGGGCTCGCCCTCGAGCCAGTCCGCGGCAACCTCTTGCAGGGACCGCGGCTGAACTTCCACCGGTCCATCCGCGGTTGAGAAGAAAACCTGAGGGCCGGCATAGTCTCCGGCATGCATCGCCGTTGCCAAGCCGGCCTGCACCCGCTCGGCGAGCGGATTATTCTCCAGATCAACGCTCGAGTCACTGCTTAGCTGCGTCAGCAGGGTCTCGGGTACGTTGGTCAGATAGTTGTTGCTGGCGCCGAGCCATATCAGCTGGGGCGGGACCGTCTCAGGCAGGCTGGTCAGCCGGTTGTGGCTGGCGCTGAGCCATTCGAGCTCGCCGGGAAGAGGTTCGGGCAGGTCCGTCAGCTGATTGTACTCGACGTTCAGACGCTGGAGCCCTGCTGGAAGCCCGGGCAGTTGGGTCAGGCGGTTACCGCGGGCGTCCAACTCCTGAAGCGTTGCTGGTAGGCGTTCGGGCAGGCTGTTGAGCTGATTGTCATCGACATTCAGGCGGCGCACCCCGGCCAGAATGGGCGCAGACAAGGCGGTCAGGGACAGAGACGACAGATCTAGCAGCTCGTTGATATCACCCGCGCGCCGCCAAGCCCTCGTTCGACTGACCGCCTGTTGCCGATCCTCATTTTGCCCCTGCCCGTCTTCGGCAGCCCAATCCGTCAACACCTCCTCCTGCCAGGCAGTGGCCTCGGCAGCGGACGCCTGCACGTCCGTCAAGGCCTCTCCCCATTGCGATGCGCCCGCAGAGCCCAGTTCGGAGCTTTCCGAATTGGAAGTTGCGGAAGGAGTACCAGGGCCGAGCTGTTCTGCATTCATCGATGTCGTCTTTTCGGTAGCAAAAATTAAGCGAACTCGCCGGGGCGGCGCATCTTAGAACCGGTAATCCCCAACCATGGATGGCGCTCCACCGGCTAACTGCAATGAGCTGCGATCACAGAGCGGGGCCGTCACGCACGACTGGCGCGAATACGCTGCTGCGACACCGAGGAACTGCAGACGGTGCAGCGAACCCGGGCGAAGTCTCGCCTCCTGGATCGGTTGATGTTGAGGTCCACCCTGGTCTCGCCTGCCAGATCTGTGCCCATTGAGCCGAGCCTGCAAGCGAGTAGCGACGTTCATGATACGAGAGCTAGCTGTCGATAAGCTGACGGACCGCGGAGCGACAAAATGGCGAATGGTCCCCATCAATTTCTCAACCTTAGGCTCAGCGCCCCGCAGGCGAATGAATTCGAGCTGGGCCGACTGATGCCGGGCGCCGGCACGCCGGCAGCGGCGCGCTTGCGCCGGCAACTTTGCTGTCGCTTGCGGCGAGGCGGCCCCACTTCTCCCCGCGTTCAAACGCTTGTGTTATAGCTGAGCTTAAAAGCTTGCAGCCCATCGCGCCTAACGCCGCTCGCCCTTGGCTACGAGACCCGCGCGCACTCAAATGCTAACAACACGGGCCCGTTAAATTCTCCGATGACGAGTTCCTTGCGTTTTTGACATCGGCCACGTGAACCGGCCATCCCCCTCGGCTTACCGTCGCAGACCTCGACAGGCAAGCGCCCATGAGACGCTCTTGATCCGTGCACGTTCGACTGAATGACCGGACGGCTGTATCTGCACTGATGCGACAGAGTTTATATGTCGAGCTCAGTGTAATCGAGCGGCGCCGCGATCAATGAACTTGAGCATCGACTGAGACTTGTTGATCTCGCATGAAACTCGTTTCAGTATACGTATTGCTATCTCCTCGGTCGCAATCAGCCCCACTCTCTCGCAGGCTACCCCAAAATGATGCATCACCTGCTCCTCGGAGGGTGCGATACGATTCTGCAACACGCTGGTCGTCAATGACGAGAGCATGTGCTCGACGACGTCATTCTCCGCCTGGCTCAAGACCTAGTCCTTCTGATTTTTTGTTCAGTTCCTTTGGCGACCACATCGCATAGAGTGTCGCTGCGACGGACAGTCATCTTCAACATCGCAGCTTCATGCCCGTTGAACTCTGCTTTCGAGAGATGGTCGTTTACCTCACCTGCTCGGACCGCTTATCCTCAGCACACGCGCACGGCTTCAGATTGCGTGAGTTGCACGATTCTGATAGCTCCACAGCGGCATTCCGCTCTTTTGGAGTGTGCCGACCGAATGATGGTACAAATATGGAAGGGGCCCTAATTCCGACCTTCCCAATCAGAACGCCGTCAAGATGCGACACTCGAGAAGCTATTCTCTGGCAAACGTCCTGGCCGGCCTAGCCTCCGGCCTTTCGGCTCAACGCATTGCATGTCGTGGCGTAGCCCACGATCTTCCGACGCGGATGCTTTCCTCGAAACTCCAGAAATCTAGATTGAAACTCAACCGCCGCCCCTTTCCGGAACATCGAAAGGTCGACGGTGCGCAGTTGCTTGTTGCGCGTGACCACCACTGTTGAGCATTTAACGATGTCGCCGGCGCAATCGATTTCGCCTAGCGCCCTCGTGAGGGTGGTTTGAAAGGACATAAGGCCTTCCGAGCTTTCACCGCAGCGTTCTGCGCGGCATCAGTGCTGCGGGTCATCGCCTCTGGCCGGAGTGACCGGCTATTCCGTTGGAGTATCTGCTTGCGAGCGCGGGCTGTTTAGCCAGCGCGCTTTCGCTGTTGCGTTAAAAGCGCCTACGGCTGTGGTCAACCATATTTCTGCTGCCTGCATCATTCCATCATTGCGATCTGGCGACTCCAACTGATCAGTGTAGGGGCAATGGCTGGCCCGGCGCCCCGTGTGACGACGGAAATGGCTTTCCTGGCCATCGCCCGCAAAACGAGAAAACTAGCAATCAGCAGGCCGTCCTCTCGGTCTCCATTTGCGTTGCGCCGTCAACGCATCAGCAAGCGGACAACCTGTCGCAACGTGAGATTCAAGCTAATAAATCGGTCTTCTGAGGCGTGCACAGCGGATGTCGATAGCAATGATTGTCTGTGGAATGCTCATTTGGCTCGACACTGCGTCCAGCCGACATTTTACCTTGGATCCAATCCCGGCGCGTGCGTTTCTTTGATTGGCTGGCGCGCGCCGTGGATCGCAGTCAGCCTGGCTCGCCTTCCTCAAAATCGCACCACCGCGGCTTTCCCATTATGTTGATGAGGTCCACCTCGGCCCATCGATGATTCATCGGGTAAGCGACTGCGAATGGCCGTAGCAGCGCGGGACCGACCACCATCGGAGCTCGCAATGAAGCCGCCATCGCCTTATGCCGCTTGGGCCGCTAGAGGTCGACATCGCTACGTTCGGGCTCGCGAGCTGCTGGCCTAAGTCAGGTCGCGCCCAGCGCCTGAACAGGCAACAAAGCCGTCAAACGCTTGCATATTCCGCTGCCATCGACCATGGGGACATGCGTTGTGTGTTACCAGCTCCTGCTTGAGCCGTCTGCGTGGCGGGCATGGGCTTAACTGCTCTCCGGTGTTGGCGCACCAATCAATGAGCGCTGGAATTGTGCAAGGCACACGACCGCGGCGCCGTGAAAACGCGAGGATCTGCCGCGATTTCTCGTCACACGCGCGGTGTAGGGTGATATTGATTGATAGAGTTGCATACATCCAACTGCTCGCCGCCTACCGCGAAGAACAGGCGGGAGGTCGCAAGTTCTCGGATCAACTATTCGGCAGGAATGCGGAGCCAAGGAATGGCCGCTCGGTGACGATAGATATGCTTGATACCCCAGGGACGAAGTGAACTAGATCTGTGATGACTTCAATTGATGATACATTAAGTGAGATCAGATGGCTGCGGAACGAAGTCTGGCGCTGCCGTCGATTCCTTAAAAGGGACCTACCTGACGCAGAGCGCAAGGCCGTTGAGAGGCGTCTGCTTGAACAGCTTTCTGCCTTTGAACGGCTCTTGTCGACGTCGTTTCCTTTGACTTTGAGCCCTAAAGTGTATTCGGCCAAGAGCACCACGATCGGACGAAGCGACTCCCCTGAAGCGCCCATCGAGAACCCCGCAATGGCATCAAGCGGTTCCTCCGGGAAGTCGATGGGCGGCTAAGAGGCTTCCTAGCTGTATCTGTACCTTGAGCCCGCCAGTCAAGACCAGGCTAATTCCCAGCTGAGAAATCTGAGGAAGACCGCTATTGAAGAAACATCCAACGCGAGGATACCGGCGATCTTTTGCCAGTTGTAGCCGATTTAGCCAGCTGCCGGAAAATACTTGGTTGCCGGGCACAACGCCATACCATGATGAGCAGCACGGATTTCTGCAAATGTCCGGCCGCAACCACTGCAGTTTACGCAGATTCCCCTTCCGACCAGTTAGGCCGATGGCAATCTCACGACGGCCTCAAAGTCAGCGAATGGCAGCAGCTCAGAATAAAGCGCAACTGCTGCAGTACGAAATCGAAGTTCGGAGCGCATTACAACCTCGTAACACGCGTGGGCGCACATCGATCGTTGATCGAGGCGAATCGATTCACAGAGCTCAGTGCCCCTGATAAATGAACTGCGGCTCGGCAGGCTGATGCTTCAGCCCGATCGACTTTCGGCCAAGGGCCAAACTCCGGCTCCCGTCAGTCTGGAACACCTAACTGTCGCTCGATTTCTGCGACTGCCGCTCGGACGCCTCACTCTCGATGGAGGACGACCGGAAGCCTGTTGAGACGCCGTCTCGGTCGGTCGTTTCTCTCCGCCGCGATTGGCATCCTGCGGCGGCATTCTCCGCGCAAGTTCTTGAAATTGTCCCTAAGACAAAACATGGCCACGTCCGCATCGCCACGCCCTGTAAAGCGGTTACAGAAGCGCATCACGTCCGGTCTGCAGGAGGTCAAGACTTCCTCGGCCCGCCGATCTCGCGCGCGAGCGTAGCCTGTGCACCACGCCGTTGCGATCGCGATCACGATCGCAATGAGGGCCGCTGCACAGCGATGCGCATTGGGAATCCAGCTCATTCGTCGCTCATGACCCACCAAATCTGTCTTAAGCCGCATATCGGTAACTATTACTCTTTCCTCAATCTGTTTACCGGCGCCTCGGCAGCCATGGTCGCGCTGTTGCGGGGCAGCCGCAATGATTACGGCCTCCCGAATCATCGTCCCGCCACGAATAACACGCTCGTTGCGAAGACACGGAGGTCCAACAGAGATCGGCTGTTTAGCATGTGCGGCGATGCTGGCTCCCAATATGGCGTTCTGCCTTCGCAAGGCCTACAACCTGACGCTACGGTCGATTCAAGCACTTTGAGCGTCGTCCGGCATGTGTGAATCGCTCTGAGACGGGCATGCCCTCATTGGGCGCAGCAGGACGAACTCCCGACAACTGCGCGCCGGACCGGCTGCCTCCGGGGTAGGAACGTTACCGATGCTGGTGGATGACGCTTAGCTTAGTGAAGCGGTTGAAGCCGCAAAGGGCACGCATCGAGACGATCAGTAACAAACTGCGTCGACGCAGCTCCTTTTGTTCGCGATCCGATTTGCAGAGTCAAAAGAGTTCGGTAGATGGGTTTTCCGAGAAGCACAGAGGTTTGGACCGACAGGCCAGGATACCTTGCCTGGTGGTGATTGTCGCAACTGCCACGTACCGTCCATGACAGCCTCATGCGGCCTGCTGCTATTCACGGTGCGCAATTGCTTGAAACCGGCTCAGCAGCTTCGACCTTGAGCCCCGCTGGCACACCGGTTGCTAGTAACACCGGCAGAACGTCAGCCTTGGTGCGGCCTAGCCGGAACACGGAAGACACCATTCGACGTTGACTGCTACAGGTCTTTCTGGGACCGAGGGCTATGTTCGCGAATCCACGATCTAGGAGAAAAGCGAGACTTCACATGAGGAGATTAGCGGTACGCGAGTTTTCCAGGGTCGGCAGGTTAAGTGTTATGGCCTCAGCCATTCTGGTTTCGCCAGCAGCAGGCGCCAATGAGGATTTGATGAGCGCCGCCAAGCGCATTTTCAAGCCGATTCCCTCAACCGTTCCAGCGGTGAAGGACAATCCTATTACCCATGAAAAGGTCACACTTGGCAAATCCTTGTTTTTCGATCCGAGGCGATCGGCGAGCGGGGTTATTAGCTGCAACACGTGTCATAACCTTGGGACGGGCGGGGTAGATGCCGGCCCGACGTCGATTGGTCATCGCTGGCAGCTGGGGTCACGTCGTGCGCCAACAGTCTATAACGCAGTCTTCAACGTGGCGCAGTTCTGGGATGGACGCGCGGCGGATCTTAAGGCGCAGGCCGCGGGCCCTGTCCAGGCCAGCATCGAAATGAATGCGACGCCCGATCGCGTGCTCAGAACATTGAATTCAATGACCGATTATGTCGCTATGTTCAGCAAGGCTTTTCCCAACGATGCGACGCCAATTACGTTTGAAAATTTCGCCAAGGCCATCGAGGCTTTCGAGGCGACCTTGATTACTCCCGCCGCCCCATTCGATCAGTACCTCGAGGGCGATGAATATGCTCTCACTGATCAGCAGAAAGCTGGGCTAAAGCTATTCATCGCAAAGGGATGCTCCTCTTGCCACAACGGAATCAACGTCGGTGGACAAGAATACTTCCCGTTCGGCATGATTGAAAAGCCCGCCGAAAGGCTGCTTCCGAGGGAGGACAAGGGTCGCTTTGCCATCACCAAGGATCTCGGGGACGAATATGTTTTCCGCTCCGCGCCGTTGCGGAACGTCGCGTTGCGCCCTCCTTACTTCCATTCCGGTCAGGTTTGGAGTCTTAAGCAAGCGGTTGGCGTGATGAGTGAGGTTCAGCTTGGCGCAAAGCTCAGTGATGAAGAATCTGACGAGATTGTAGCGTTTCTGAATTCGCTCACCGGGCAGCTGCCAAAGATCGATTACCCGATGCTGCCAACGCGGACCATTGCAACCCCAAAACCTTGCCTAGACAAATAAGCCTTCACGATAGCGACACGCGGCGTTGTGATTAGCGAGGAAGATACCGCTGCCGCAGCGAAATCAGGCGATATCGCGGTCCAAGCTGGAGCATTTAGCAGGCTGCAATTGCGAGCCTCGAGTCCCAACGGTTCGTCGCTGACGCAAGAATTCCTTCGGAGCCTGTAAAAGTATCCAACTTGGGCAGCTCAATCCTGGGTCACCTCGCGTTGCAACAAAGGCCCGCGCGCCTGAGATGCGCCCGCGACCGGTGCGGCCAGGAAGACGTTCTCCCGTAGCTCGCGGGCACAGCATCTCATCTCACATCAGCCCTTTTTCCCAAGCGCCCCGCTGCCGACTTTCACCTCCGCGCACACCGGAAGGTGCGCCAAATCGGGTGACATGGACTTGTGCATCATTGACGAGTTTTACGGCCGCATGTTCGCCAAAGCACCATCTCCAATGCAAGAGGCGATCGATCATCCTCAGCTTCCACTTCGTAGCTCCTGCATGTGCGGTTGGTGACGCGAGCGTCCAAAGCCCTACAATGACATGCGGCGATTTACGCCGAGTGGAGCCCGATACAAAGCCTCCTTCACCGCTAGACGCGCAGATATTCATTGAAGCGGCACGCGGATTGCTGGGCAGGGATCAACCAGTCGCGACGGCGGAGCCGGAGTTCCAATGAGGCTTATCCGATTCATCCAGATCGATCTAGCTTTGATGCTGCTCGCACCCGAGAATGCAGGGGCCACGACTATGGCGACCGGCGCAAACTTCAAATCGGCTAGCAACGCTGTGGGAGGCTTGATGCGGATTTCTGATCCCGAGCCAGTATTCAGCTCTGGCGCGAGCCGACATCTTTACCGTCAAACCTCTCAAGCCGGGCCATTTGGACATTCAGCAGAAGCCCTCGGCTTTGCCAAGCAGGCTGAGAACGTCGCGTTGCTAGGTGTCTCATTGGCAAGCGCAACCGGGCAGCGTCCGATTGTCACAATCCTCGCGGCTGGGAGATGAAGACGCCTCTGGTCTTAACACCGTTCTGCAGTTCGCCGCCGCACCTTATGCCCTCACCCGAGTAGAGACGCCGTGCTGGAGCGGCACGGACTGGATTTTCGGAGGCATGGTCATGATCTCCATTGCAGTGATTGTGCTCGTGTCTTGGATGGGAAGATACAGCACCGGCGCAGGTTCATGAGAGAAGCAAAAGCGGGCTATATAGAGGTTACGTTCAACGGCTCTCTCGCAAACATTCCGCTAGATGCGCAATTCAGCGTACCAGCCAAAGGCGTCACAGCGACTTTTGGTCCGCCCGGGTGCGGCAAGACCACACTCGCGCGCTGCATCGCGGGCGTGCAGCGTCTGCCGAACGCATTTTGTGCGGTCGATGGAGAGATTTGGCAGGATGAGACGACATTTCGACCGCCTCATCTGCGTCCCGTCGCATATGTATTCCAGCTACCAACTCTTTTCTCTCATTGGTCTGTACGGCGCACCCTTCTACATAACGCGTCAAAATCGACACCGACACTGATCGATTTTGATGGTGTGGTCGAATTACTCGCCTTGGCGCCACTGCTCGAGCGTTCGCCATCGCATCTTTCCGCGGCCGAGCGACAGCGACTTGCGCTTGGCGGCGCGTTGTTAGGCCAGCCTAGGCTGCATTTGCTGGACGATCCACTCGTTGTGCTCGACCGCTCCGCCAAATGCGAGATCCTACCATTTCTCGAGCGCCTGCGGGAACAGCTCCCACTGCCGATGATCTACATCAGCCATGACATCGCTGATATCGAGCGTTTTGCCGATCATCTTGTCATGATGAAAGATGGCGTCATGACTGCGGCAGGGCCGCTCCATGTCGTTTAGAGCGAACCGGCGCTTGCCAGGCGCCGCGACGCGGCAGTCTGTCTTGATACCGTGGTCGGCGGCTACGGACGCTATGGGCTGATCATGCTCCGCCTAGAGGGGGCACGCCTTCTGATACCTGGAGTGCCGCTTAGACCGGGCGCGCAGCTGCGGCTCCGCATCGCAGCCGGCGACGTCAGCATTGCGTGTGAGCGCCCGCGTGCAAGCTCTATCCTCAACGTATTTCCGGCACGCACAAAGCCTCTCTGCCGTTCGACGAGGCAGAGGTCACCTTCTTCTGACTGTTGAAATTGGCCGTTCTGGCGTAGCTCTTGGCGCGCATCACGCGCCGGTCCTTTGATGCGCTACGGCTCAGCGATGGAGCGGACGTATTCGCCGAGGTCGCTCGCGCCGTTCCGCTTGCGGCTGCCGAGCGGTGCTTGCAACACCCGCCACGACCCGCATGAGAACCTCGACAGATATTCCCCGACAAGAGAAACACATCAACAGGATCCCAGCCGTGATCGATGATCTGGATCAGATAGGTCCGTATAGTGTGGGGGCAATTCACTACCGCCCAAAAGACGATGCCGATAGGCTACTCGCCCAGTTCGCTCAGGATATCGCGCAGCAAGGCCTACGCTTCGGCGGCATCGTGCAGCGACACTCGATGCGCGCAAATGTGACGCACGTCATGATCACAATCGACGTTGCGACGGGACAAGAGATCTCGATCTCCCAGCCACTCAGCAGCGGAGGTCCTGTAATCTCGGTACAAATGCGCTTGCCAAGGCCGCAGCTGTCCTTTCCCAGGCACTTCGCAACAAGTTCGATCTTCTCATGACCAACAAATTCGCCAGACAAGAAGCAGCTGGCCGGGGCCTGCGCGCCGAATTCGTTGACGCGATCACCCGAGGCGTAGTCCTAACGGCCGTTCCGAAGAAATGCCTTGCCGACTGGCGACCCTTCAGCGCGGGCGTTGGCACGCTGCTGCCTTGTGATCGTAAATAGTTGGAGCGAAGCGCTTGGCTACTGATTTTTCAGAACTTAGCGCTGATCGACTCTCCAAGCGCGCGAGCATGCTCGTATCAAAGCCGCTGGAATCCACTCCCGAGAACGGATGGCATATAGTTTGCTTCAACAGTGAAATCACGATCTACAAAAGCAAATTTGTGAGGACAGCATGCTCGGAATTGGAAGTCAGTTGCCGCCGTTCGAAATCACAGGCGTGAAGCCAGGTTTTCAAGCGCAGGAAGAAGGAGGACAGAGTGCATTCGAGACGCTGACCGAGGCGAGTTTTGCAGAAAAATGGAAGGTCATCTTCTTCTATCCCAAGGATTTTACCTTCGTCTGCCCGACAGAGATCGCTGAGTTTGCGCGGCTCTCCAAGGAATTCGCCGACCGCGATGCGATTGTACTCGGTGGTTCGACTGACAACGAGTTCTGCAAGCTCGCTTGGCGGCGCTCACATGTCGACCTGCACAATCTGCCAATCTGGCAGTTTGCAGACACAAAGGGAACGCTCGTCGATGGTCTTGGCGTGCGTTCACCTGAAGGGGTTGCTTATCGTTACACCTTTATTGTTGACCCCCAAAATACGATCCAGCACGTCTATGCGACCAATCTCAGTGTCGGGCGCAGTCCTAAGGACACGCTCCGCGTTTTGGACGCGCTGCAAACCGACGAGCTCTGTCCCTGCAACCGCGAAATCGGCGGCGAAACCTTGAAGGTTGCTTGAGGCAGCATGTCGTCGATCGAACAACTAAGCGACAGGATTCCAGATTTTGCGAAGGATGTCAGGCTTAACTTGACCTCCTTGGTGGCCGATGAGACGCTTTCGCCACAGCAAAAATACGGGCTGCTGCTGGCGAGCGCTATTGCCACCCGCAACGCAGCCCTGATTGCCGCGATCGAATCGGCTGCCGCCGCCGTGATGACATCTGTGGCGATCGCCGCAGCAAAAGCCGCAGCCTCCCTCATGGCAATGAACAACGTTTACTACCGCTTCGCTCACCTCGTTTCCAACTCGCAATACAAGACGATGCCGCCACGGCTGCGTATGAACATCATCGGCAATCCCGGCGTCGACAAGTCCGATTTCGAGCTGTGGTCGCTTGCGGTCTCGGCCATAAACGGCTGCGGTGCTTGCATCGATGCCCATGAGAAGACACTGAGAGCCGCGGGCGTCAGTTCCGAAGCGATCCAGACCGCCGTACGCTTTGCCGCGATCATGCAGTCAGTGGCGATCGCAATCGAGGCCGCTGGGCCCACCCCCTCTCGGGCGAGGGGCTGATCCTTCTTCTGCCATACGATCGACTGCGTTGTGGCGCCACTCAGTGACGCCACAACGAGCCCTTTGCGGCTCCCGAACGAGCGGGACATCTGCAAATCATGTCTTGCGCAGCGTCCGCATGAAGAGCGTCTTGCTCGAATTCCAGGCGCCGTGCAACTGACGCGGAATGCGCCACACATGCGGTGAGATCCTATCGCCTAACCTCGGTCGCACCACGGCCCGCCCTTTTTTCCACCATCACCCAAACTTGAACAGCACTCCATATCCGCCGCGCGGATGGCTCCATTCGATGTCGCCGGTGGGCTCGGCGATCACGCGGCAGGTACCGCACTCGATGCAGCCGTCAACGGTTATCTCGACCTGGCCGTCGTCATTGAGCTCGTAGCATCGCGCGGGGCAGGCTTTCAAAAGTGCAAGTAGCTGCGGCGATGGCGTCGTGTGCGCACGGACCTTGACGTGAGGATGACCGATGTCGACAAGATAGCGGTTGTAATACAGCTTGTCTTCGACGCGCACTGGGGGTTCGACATTCATGCTTTGACCTTCCATTGTTAGCCTTCACGCTGTCCCGGTCAGCGCCAGGCCCGTGCAAAACGATAAGCATCGCCGAACAGACCTGTCCATGACCTCGCCTTGGCAAAGGATTTCAGGGTCGCCTTCTCCTTCTCAGCCTTGGGCGTACCATCGACGCGCACAAAGTTTTGCATCGCCTTGGAGATGAGCTGCGGATAGGTGAGAAAGAAGTTTTGTGAGTGCGTATGCATCAGGGGCGGCAAATCCTTGTACTTCTTTAGATCTTTGATGACGAAGGAGTCGTCCAGCATCTTCTTGTAGATCGCCAGATTTGTTGCACTCATCGGCTCGCCGCGCGATTTCACCAGACCTATCGCTTCGGCGGCGATACGGCCGGAAGTCATCGCGAGATTGGAGCCCTCTCGATGAATGGCATTGTTGAGTTGGGCCGCATCGCCCACGACGACCCAGCCTTCGCCATAAAGCTGCGGGATCGACTTGTACCCGCCTTCAGGAATGAGATGCGCCGAATATTCCTTGACTTCGGACCCTGCTATCAGGGGCGCCACAGAAGGATGCCTCTTGAATTGATCGAGCAGGCCGTAGGGCGTCCGGCCCGTGCGCTGGAAGTCGGCAACGAGACAACCGATGCCGAGCGAAATGCACTCTTTGTTGGCATAGATGAAACCCATCCCTGTCATGCCGTGGGAAATGGTACCGGCCGCCTCGATCACGACGCCTTCATCGCCCTTGAGATTGAAGCGCGCCTCGATAGTCTCGCGAGGCAAGAAGTGCATCTCCTTCACCGCGAGCGCAACGTTATCGGGTCTCGGCCGCGCGCGCAGGCCCGCGCGCGTCCCGAGCAGGCCATTGACCCCCTCGGCCAGCACGACGACATCGGCATGTATTTCGCCGTCTCGGCGATCTGTACGAACACCGACGATTCTTTCACGCTCGTCCCGTACAAGCTCGGTGACGGTCGTCTCGCACAGCACGGTCGCGCCAGCCTCCCGCACCTTGGAAGAGAACCATTTGTCAAACTGGGCCCGTATAATCGTATACCGGTTCGGCCGTTCCTCGTTGAAGTCGTCTGAGCGGTAATGCATGCCGACATGGGAGCGATCGTCCATCATCCAGAACCGCTGCTCGATCAGATGACGTTCGAGCGGCGCCTCCTCTCGAAACTCGGGGACCAGCTTTTCCATCATGTCGGCATAGAGGATGGCGCCCTGCACATTCTTCGATCCGGGATATTCGCCCCGCTCGAGCTGCAGCACCTTCATGCCGCGTTTGGCCATGGTCAATGCCGCCGCATTGCCGGCCATACCGGCTCCGACCACGATCGCATCGAATCTCTCTTCAATCATCATCATCTCCTCTAGGCCGTCGCGATCCGGGCGCGCGAATTCGGCAAAAGCCGGGCGCGAAATGCGGCCGTGAGCGAGGGTAGCAATTGCATGGCGTCACTGACGATCGCGAGATGGGCGAAGTCGAAGATCGGAGCGTTCTTGTCAGTATTGACGGCGACGATCAGATCCGCGCCCTCCACACCAACCCGGTGCTGGATCGCGCCGGAAATGCCGGCGGCAATATAGAGCTTTGGCCGGATGGTCTTGCCCGTCTGGCCGATTTGCCGGTCAGACGTGACCCAGCCTTTTTGCACCAGAGGACGCGAGCAGCCATATTCAGCGCCAAGCAGCGTTGCGAGCTCGCGCACCAACCGAAAGTTCTCAGGCGATCCCAGTCCCAGACCGCCCGCAACCACGACATCGGCATAGGCCAAATTGGACGTTTCTGCATCGCGGTCGGGTAGGAACGACAATATTTTTGTGACAATATCGTCTTCGATAAGACCGAGCGGATGGACGATGATACGAGCGGCATCGCGTACGACGCGCTCAGGCATCGGCATGACCCGCGGGCGGACGGTTGCCATCTGCGGACGATAATTCAAAGTATAGATTGTGCAGAGCAGCGAGCCGCCAAAGGTCGGACGCGTTGCCGCAAGCGAACCATCGGCGTCGACGTCCAGCGCGGTGCAGTCGGCAGTGAGCCCGGTCGACAGGGTCGTCGCCACGGAACCTGCGAGATCGCGACCGAGCGTCGTCGCCCCCAATAGCAGGATCTCGGGCTTGTATGTGTTGACGAGTTCGGTTAGCGCTTTTGTATAGGATTCGTTGCGGTAATCCGACAAAACATTGTCGCTCACGAGATAGGCCAGGTCGGCGCCATAGCAAAAGGCATCAAGCGCGGCGTTACGTGTGTGCTGCCCCTCCGGACCGATAACGACAGCGGCAAGATTCACTTTTAGCCTGTCGGCAAGCCTGCGCCCCGCCCCCATGAGTTCCCAGGAAACCGGATGCACCTGGCCGCGCTCCAGCTCAACAAAGACCCAAACGTGTTTGTACGCCTTAAAGTGCTCCGGCAGTTCCTTTTTTGCTGCTGCGCGGCCGGCCGCCGCCGGCATGGCCGTTCTGGTGACATTGCTCATACTCAAAATTCCCCTCAAAGATAGGCGCGCCCGCGCCACAGGTCGCTTTTTAGCTTCGTTGACTGAAGATCACTTTTGGTCAGCAGGTGGCCGGTTGCTCTGCCCCGTCAGCCTGGTCCGACCGGCCGCACAACAAGACCCGTCGTCGCGATAGACGTACCGGTCCGGCCGGATTTGGAGAGGTCTTCCACACTGGACCCTTGCGCGCCGGGTTCGACGAATGCGGCCGCGGTGATTCTGACCGGTCGCTTCCATGCCTGAGTTGGCGTGTCCGTTCGCTGCGCAATACCTGCGCCTCACTTTCGGCCCAGCGGCTCCACATTGACTGTGACGGCGAGGGCGATCCCCGCAACGCACCTGTCACGCAATCCATCCCGAGCCTCCAGCGCCGACAACCCGCATGCGCCGACCTTGGCCCTCTTCCTAACGTGCTGTCCGCCATGAGATGGATACAAATCTGAGCGGAATCGGGGGCCGATTTGATGGGGATGACGCTGTGCATACCCTCTCCAGGTGTAGCGCGAACGGGCGACTTATCCATTGACCACCATCTGACCGTCGATACGGAACTTCGATCGCGTCAAAGACCATTTCGAACGGACCTGCGCGATCGTAGGCCACGAGATGATGCCGCAGCGCTCGGCAGGCAGTAAAAGCAGCATCATGGGTCTCCTTCAATCTCATCTCGGACGACTAGCATCTGTCGGCAGCGATGATCATACCGGCAGGACAACAGCAAGTGTCGTACCAGTTGCAAAAACCCTTGAAAGTCAGTCGAAAGTAATGGTTTGGGAGACACTTGAAATAGCCGCTGATACCGTGGACACGACCAGTCCAGACATGGGTCGGGAATACGACAGGCGCCGCTCGGGTCGTGGTTGCAGAGAGTTGACCCGGATAAGGACGAAGGCTGCACATCGGGTTGCCATGGCGCCCCGCCGGCAAACCTTGCTTGCAGTGGACCGCGAGATCACTTCAGCTCGCTCAACGGGACAAAGGCAGCGGCCTTCTTAGGGTCTGCGACGGCATCCTTCAAAACCTTGAACACTCGCTGGTCGATCGGTGACGATGCCACGAAATCGGCATAGGCCTGCTCCAGCATCGCCTTGCACCGAGCTCTGATTTCCGGCTCGGCGGCACCAGCAAATTGCTCTTTGGCAAGATACTGTCCCATGCGCTTTAAGATGTGAAGGCGCGCGACATTCACGATCTTAGGGTCGTAATCGACGCCTAGCAGCGAAAAAAAATCCTCTGCCGACGAGGCCTTGCTGAGCCGAACCAGGATACCGGCTGCCGGGGATGAGTTGATCATCGAAACTTCTCCTTCAGATTAGCTCTGGACGGTCAATGAGATGGGGTTGCGCCTGTTGACTGCTGCCGTCCTGCCTCGCACAGCTGATGCGCACGCCACAACCCGGAAAGCGGTGCTCTCAACTTCGCTGCCCAGATCGGCGGGTCCGCCGGTGACGAAGCCAGTCCCGATGAAGATCCGGGATCAATGGCCAAACCACGATCTAGGTTGACGCTCGTCAGGACGGTCGTCGGACCGGAAATCAGCCGCGCGAGAAGATGCCGATTGGCAGTCCGGGGACGGCTCGTCATTGTGTAGGAGATCACAGCATGTATGGCGGAACGGGAACTAAGATTTGGAGGTGAGATCGCGCCAGGGATCTGACGTGCGAAAGCTGGGCGCCGCTTGCGCCATCAGCGACATGGGACACTGTCCTTGCGGCGCGTCGGTTTGCGAAGGGTCGACGCAAACGTTGCTGGGCACGGCTTTTCACGCGGGCTGGGTTGCCAAGCATCCGCACACGTCGCGCCAGATCGCCGCCACGGTTTCGCGCTCGACTGGCAGCTTGTGCTCGATCGCATACTTGCGGACTTGCGACAGGATCTGCCTGGCTTGATCGTCGCTGGCGACGAGCTGCAGTTCATCGAGTAACGCGGTGATCGCCGCAAGTCCGGAATGCTTGCCGAACACAAAGCGGTTGCAGCGGCCAAGCAAAACGGGATCAAGCGATTGATAGGTGCGTCGATCCTTCAAAAGGCCAGCGACATGAATGCCGGATTCGTGCGTAAATACATGCTGTCCGACGATCGCCTTGTTCATAGGAATCGCACGTGCGGCCGCGGCTGCTACCACCGTGGCGACGTTCTCGAGCTCCCGGAGTATGATGCCGGTCTCGCGCCCGTAGAGCTGCTTGAGTGCGACCGCGATTTCCTCGAGCGGTGCATTTCCGGCCCGCTCGCCCAGCCCGATGACGGTCACTGAGGCGTGGCTCGCGCCAGCCCTGATGGCGGAGAGCGTGTTCGCGGTTGCGAGTCCTAAATCATCGTGACCGTGAAATTCGAGTTCGAGATCGGTTGTCGCACGCAAATTTCCGACCAGCGCGTAGGTCGCGTCGGGATCGAGCACACTGAGCGTATCTGCAATACGAAAACGACGCGCGCCCGCGGCTTCTGCAGTCGCCATCAGCCTGATGAGAAAATCAATGTCGGCGCGGGAGGAGTCCTCACCACCGACGGCGACCTCAAGTCCGCGCTCACAGGCATAGCCTACCACTCGCTTCACCCGTTCTAGCGCCAGGTCGCGATGACCACCTAGCTTGGCCGCGATCTGAACATCGGAGGTCGGGATCGAGATATTGATCATGGACACCTTTGCTTCGATCGCCGCGTCGACGTCAGATTCCCGCATCCGGCACCAGCCTATGGTGGTCAGCGGAAGATCTGCTTCGACAATGGCGCGGATGGCGGCGATCTCCTCGTTGCCCATCGCCGGCGTTCCCGCTTCGATCTCCGTGACTCCGGCCCGCGCCAGCGCCTGCGCGATCGCCAGCTTTTCCTCTGTGGTGAACGCAACGCCAGGTGCCTGCTCGCCGTCGCGCAATGTCGTGTCGTTGAGCACGGTAGGCTTGGCGCGCACCTGGTCGGACCAGGACGATTTGGCGGCGGTGCTGGCGGCAATCACGCGAGAGCTCCTCATTGTTTGACCTACCTACGCTTCAGCAACCAGCATGCCAGCCTGCCATCCCGTCCAACCCATTGACGAATGACCCCTTCCGTCCTCGACCTTCTTGAGCAAATGAATTGTCGCAAATGCGACAGGTCATGAAGCGGACGCCTTGCCTGTTGCTACGCCGAGTTCGAACGTTAGCAATTGCGGCTCGCCAGGATGTGAGAATTGTCGCGGTCCACTTGGGCCCGCCGCCGCCTTGGACACATGGTCACTCGCTCACATCGAAGCGGCGTCGGCCGCGCCCTCAACCTCCCGCGCGACTTACCAAATCCGGCGAGGCTTTCTCGGATGACGGGGCGATAGCGGACGCTCCTGGCAGTTCAGATGGACAGTCTCCGGCAACGACCGGCCGAGCCGCCCGGAACAGAAGATCGCGCCGGCGCTCGGCCATCCGGCTCTCACCGCTTTCTTCGCCGAAGCACAGGTTGAAGTCGTCACATTGCTTGCACACAGGTGTTGTGCACATCACGAGCCCTTCATTCTCGCAAAGCATGCGGTAGAAGAAACGCTTCCAGCGCATATTGTTGACATTGCGCGCGGCGAGCGGCGCGAAATGGCGGCTCAGCAGCCGAGAGAGCTCGCCACGATTGCGCAAGCCGAGCGCTTCCCACAGGTGGTCTGGCTCAATGGCACGGCGCGCGATCATCGCAGCCAGCCAGCGGCCGATATCCCCTTCCGTCGAGCGTTGCTCGAGCAAGAGATCGCGCAACATTGCGATCTCGTCGTCCTCTTCGCACTCGAAATCCGAGAGCTGCTCCGCGAGCTTGATCTCAAGCGAGGGAAAGTACTGCTCCAGCAAGGCCACCAGTTCAAGGCCGGACAGGCCAGCCTTCTCGGGAAGAGAGCCACCATCCATTGTGGCAGCCGCCAGGATAGACGCCAGGACATGGCGATCGAGATCGCTGTCAATGGTAATATCGGCATCTGTAGGAGGCACACCGGTGAGCATGCGATAGGTTGCAATTCCCCTGTGCATCTGGCTGTTGATATCAACGGCACAAGCAGCCGGCGACGGAAGGAAGTGCGCTTCGAACATAATTTTGCGGGTTTCCACAATGGTCAGGTTTGCGTGCCGCATCCTGGTTTTGATCAGGGTCGATCGTCAGAATGCCGGCCTCCCGGGATGGGCGGTGAGGGAGACCGGCATCCGTCGCGCGCCTTTACAAGGCCGCGACTCGCGACCTTTACGAGGCCGCGAGTTCGGCGGCGGTCTTGCCGATGATGGATTCATCCACGGGCTTCATGATGCCATGCTCCATCAGCATGTCCTCGAGCTCGTCCATGGAGATTGGGGTCGGGATGATGCCTTTGCCGCCATTGTTATGAACCTTGGTCGCAAGATTGCGATAGTGATCGGCCTGCTTGGAATCGGGTGCATATTCAAGCACCGTCATGCGGCGTAACTCGGCATGCTGCACCACGTTGTCGCGTGGCACGAAGTAGATCAGCTGAGTGCCTAGCTTCTTGGCCAACGCTTCCGCCAGTTCCAGCTCCTTGTCGGTCTGCCGCTCGTTGCAGATCAGACCGCCCAGCCGCACGCCGCCAGAGTTCGCGTATTTCAGGATGCCTTTGGAAATGTTGTTCGCAGCATACATCGCCATCATCTCACCGGACATCACGATATAGATTTCCTGCGCCTTGTTCTCGCGGATTGGCATCGCAAAACCACCGCAAACGACGTCGCCGAGCACGTCGTATGAGACATAGTCAATGTTCTCGTAGGCTCCGTTCTCCTCCAGGAAATTGATCGAGGTGATGACGCCGCGGCCGGCGCAGCCGACACCCGGCTCAGGACCACCGGACTCCACGCAGCGAATGTCCTTGTAGCCGACCTTCATTACGTCCTCGAGCTCGAGGTCCTCAACGCTGCCGGCGCTCGCTGCAAGGCTCAAAATCGTGTCTTGCGCCTTGGCGTGCAGAATCAAGCGGGTCGAGTCCGCTTTCGGATCGCACCCTACAATCAGAATTTTCTGACCCATCTCGGCCAGCGCCGCCAGCGTGTTCTGCGAAGTGGTCGACTTGCCGATGCCGCCCTTCCCGTAGAACGCGATTTGTCTCAGTGAAGACATGTTGCTCTCCATCAACCGATTTGCCAAAAGTTGCGCGCTTCTTGCGCGCGAGCTTGTTTCTCTCTCAGAAACGGGGGCACACGGGTTCGAGGGAAGGAGCGCATCGCTCGTGTTACGCGTCGGCGTGCACTCAGCCCTCACTCAGTGTTGCTGTCGCTTATTAGCAACCGCCGTGCCAACGCTTGACCGCGCTCCTTAAGCTTCTGATTACGTTTCTAAAAAACACCAGCCGGTGAGTGAGGCCTTGGCTATTTTGGATCTGACAGGATCTGCGCGACTGTCAGAAAACTAACAACGACCACAACAATCTACGCGAAAAGCCGATTTGGCGAGACCTGTTCCGATGCCTTCTGGTGTGGAACGGCACTTTGTCCTCTTCTCGCAAGCCGGGCGATCCTAGGACAGTGAATATGCCGGTCGGGCTCGAAACCTGGCGGACCAGCCGCGAGTGTTGCAAATACGGTACGGCGCTTGATGCGCTGACATTGGAGATGATCGGCAAGAAATTCGAATGGGCTCCCGAAAGCAGCCGCGCCATGCCAATCGTTCAGCTCAGCGCGCCTACATAGGTATGTCGTGGCGACAATCATCTTTTATCAGAAGCCCGGCTGCGCCACTAACGCGCGTCAGATTCAAGCTGAAGTCCGACGTGATCGCCCGAGACATCTTGAAAGATTCATGGGATGCGGAGAAATTGCGCGGCTTCTTCGGCAATGTGCCGGTCAAAGCCTGGTTCAACCGAGCTGCCCCCCGTATCAAGTCAGGCGAAGTCAATCCGATACTATCGACCCGGCAAGCGCGCTCGCATTGATGATAGTCGATCCGCTCCTGATACGACGACCGCTGATCGACGTAGACGGGGCACGATGTGCCGGACTCGATCATGAGCCCGTGCTGTCCCTGCTTGGCGGCAACACGCAAGATGATCTCGGCGGATGCTTGCACGAAGCAAACCGTACGCGTTGTCCGCAGACGTGAGAAACGGGCGGAGGGTACCCACCGCTATCAAGCGAGGCAGAGATGCCGTTTCCCACTTCCGGCTTCCTTCACCGGTAGTAAGCGACGGGACCTTCCCTGAGACGCTCGCACGAGTGACTGCTCCGTAAGGGGCATCGCCTCTATTGCGCTCGAATGCCGCGCTTCTCGCCTGTGTAGTGTGTGAGAGGCCGCCGCAGTTGCCGCCTTTATCGCGCATGACCTCCGCGGCACGGATTGGATCACAGCACCAAGGCGAGAAGCGGTTTCTTGAAGACATTCTGCTCTATTCAATTGAATAACGATCAGAACAGATCACAACGCTTCGCGGCCGTGATCCTTATGCAACTTAGCGGCATAATTGCGCTATGGCCGCTCCCATTTGATCGGTATCAAATCCTCCGCCATTCCCCAGTGTCACAGAGATCTCGCGCGGCTCTTCGCGCCGATTTTGGAATGGAGAATTCGATGAGAACAAGGACAGTTCTGACGAGGGCATCGCTCCTCGCGCTCGCGACCTCGTTGGCCAGCATCTCGGTACAGGCTGCGGATCTGGGTCGGACGCCGGTCTACTATAAAGCGCCTCCGATCGAACCCTTCAATCCATGGATGATCCGCCTGCGCGTGCTTGGCGTTTTGCCGGATACCGCAGGCAGCTCGGTCAGCATCGCCGGGGCCCCCTCGCTGTCCTCACCAAGTTCTGGCCTTTCGATCAGCGATCAAGCCGTACCCGAGCTCGACATCACCTATTTCTTCACAAAAAACGTTGCCGCCGAACTCATTCTCGGCGTGACCAGCCATCACATCAGCGGCAATGGCGCGCTCACTGGCCTCGATATCGGCAAAGCCTGGCTGTTGCCGCCAACACTGACCCTGCAATATCACTTCACCGAATTCGGCGCGCTCAAACCCTATATCGGTGCGGGCATCAACTACACCGCATTCTTCAACCAATCGGCAGCCAATACGTCGCCCGCCGGTCTTGCGGTGACGGATTTGCACATCAGCAACCAATTCGGCGCGGCGGTCCAATTCGGCTTCGATTACATGCTTGATCGTCACTGGGGCCTCAACTTTGACGTGAAGAAGCTGTGGCTGCGGCCGGAGTACTCCGCGACCGTAAACAATGCGATTGCCGTCACCGGGCGCGCCAATATCGATCCATGGCTCGTCAGCGGCGGCGTCACTTACAGGTTCTGACGCTAGAACAGGAGCAGAATGGGGAATCCGTTTGATCATTCCGGACGTACGAGCTCATCGAGCGCGTCCCCTAACCTCACCGCTGTGCAAGCAGGGAGCGAGATGACGCGTCAAGGACGCGTCATCTCACGAGAAGCGGGGAGCCATTCGCAGCATTGCTCTCGCTGTAAGCTACGGATCGCGCGGCATGGAGTGACGGTACACAAACAGATCGACCCAGCATGTGTTCATATTCTTGTTCGCGTTGCAAAAGGCGCCATTTGCCGATCGGCCCGGAGAAAAAAGGCAACACCCGCGCCGAGGTCAATGACCTGCTGTTCGCAGACCCAGAGCGTGAGGCCTCCGCTCAACCTCAGACGATCCTAGCTCCGGGCGGCCAGCTCATGGACTGACAAGCCGTCCATGCTTGCTAGCCCGGGCACGTGGCCGCTGGGCGAAGCCTCTAGCTTCGCTTTAGCACCATCACAAGGCGGTCGACACGTTTGCCCTGCTTGAGGTGGGAGTTTACGATTTCGTCAACGTCCTCAGGCGTGGTCGCGCGATACCACACTCCATCGGGATAGACTACCATCAAGGGACCAGCGTTACAAAAGCCAAGGCAGCCTGCCATCGTGAAGCCAATATCGTTGAGGCCTTGCGCTTCGACCGCCTTGCTCATTCGATCCCACAGGGCTTGCGCGCCAAAGGCGCCACAGCTGCCGTGCGGATGAGTTGGCGGACGCTGCATGTTGCAGGCAAAGACATGATGCCTATAAAGTTGAGGAAGTTCGAATTCGGCTTCTGAGTTCATGCGCCTGTCCTGTGATCAATGGGCTTCATCTGAAAAGATGACAAGGTGCGAGCACGTCGCTCCCACAATCTCTTACGATTAAACGCTGCATCGAAGACTTTGATGCTACTGATTCCCACTCGCGCTTGCCAATGCTGGCGAAATGAGCGGGTGCCATAGTGGTTGTCATCGCTGAAGATCAGCGATAGACACCTTCGCGTCCGGATCAGCCTCTTTGATCAATTCCAACCTCTTCTGCCATCATCGCGACCTTTTTACTCCCGCATCACTTGCTCATCATTCAACTTCTCCAAAGCAAGTTGCACACCAGATGCGTAACGTTCGTTTGTCCAACGATCCCTTCCTTTTCGCGGCGCGACTCACAATTATTGCGCAGGTTGCGACAACGTCGTTCGCTTCTGTTTCGGACACGACAAAACTCGCATAGCATTTGACCTCCCGCCTCGGCCTGCTGCTGTGTTCCGTCGCTGCCGATCTATCGTTTGCTCAACAGATAGCGCCTGTCGCAAGAGCCCAACGAGACAGCGATGATTGCTGAGCCACCTTTGAGGCTGCAGACCAAGCCGGCCGCAATCCCGATTGGCAGGAACGTTAAACCGGCAACGCAGCGGCCCGCAGGCTTCCCACGATACACGTCAAGACGCGCTTGCAGCGGCAAATTTGCGACGAACAACGAGCACCTGCTCACATGCATTTGCTCCTAACGGGTCCTAGCTGACATCCGCTAAGGGCCTCGCACGAACGGAGTGGCATGGCAGTTGCAGCGCAGGCAATAACGCCAGCTGCGTCCGCCGGCCAAAGAGTTTTGACACAGGATCGTCATTCCTCCTCCCCAAACGGTCCTGTCAGTCTGGGCCCCACATTCTCCCAGCCCAGACGATGCCCTCGGCGAACTTCCAGCCGCCGGGGGCATTTCCCTCTCCAACATATCGCCTGCAGTAGGAAGCATGTCCTGCCTGCCCGCTCGATTTGGCGAGCTAGTGCAAGGGCAGCTTCTTGGTGCGACGGAGGTCGCGGAGTGGCAGGGCTGCAATCCGCGCAAGGTGCCCGTTTTGTCTCACAAATCAACAGCCGTGACACGCATCTGCCAACGCTCACGAGTACGACGGCTTCATCCGACGGCAAGGCGCCTCAAGCAGCTTGAGCATAACAAAGCGATAGGCCCGTTAGTCCGGATGGATCGTGATATCCATGGTTTCGTCGCTGTCCGCGAACGGGTCGGCAGACCGATCGTCCTCCAGCAGCCTGACGCCGCACAGGCAGACGTCACCTTCGATCACGGCGAGCGGTACCGGCTCAAGCGATTGTCCATCGCAGGGGCCGTCGATGCACATCCCAGTGTCGATCTCGAATCTTGCGCCGTGCCGGCCGCATCTGAGAAAGGAACGGTCTGACGAGAAAAACGCACCGGTGCCGATGTTAAGCCAGACGCTCTCATGCGGACAACGATTGACGTAACCAAAATAGTCGTTGCCGAAGGTGCGCACCACAATAATTGGAAACGGGCGGCTCTCGCCCCTATCATCGATCCGCGACAGGCTGAAGCCCATGGCCCCACTCCGCTCGAGGGCATCGGCCGGGCAGACGGCAAAAACCTCCGTCTTATCGCTCATCAGGTCGCCGATTATCGGTTCGCTCATCCCGGCCTCGCAGTTTCCTGCTTGAAGGCTTCGATCGCAGTCCGGCTCAGCCGAAAAATCCCGCGGCCACGAGCGAGCGGCCGATAAGCCGAGCTGGCACGGGCGTTCAGGACATCAAACCATTGGATCGGCGTGAGCTTCGCCGGACGCTCACTGATCTGGATCACCCTCCCGTCCGGACCGAAGCGGACGTGGATGATGACTTCTTGCGAGCTCATACCGATCCCCTGTTTTGGCAACTCTAAGGATCCCGACCGTACACCGACGATCTCGACTCGGGCACCTTGGCGCGTGGGGGCTCAAGCCGCGCCTTAGACGCCGCGCCTTTTGTACTATCGAGCAGGTATTCTTCACCCGCTTGGAGCATTTCTCGCGCGGACTTAACACGAGTGCGTGCCTCCAACCGCACGGCGTGCTCCCGCATTTGTGTGGATCACGATCCGCACCAGGCAACGCTGCCACAAGCGACGTATGCTCAATCCGTCCTTGTAGCTCGATCCAATCGCCTCGGTGTAATCCTCCAAAAGCAGCAGCTGATGGCGCTGCGCGACCGCACGCAGTTCCGACCACGGCGCGGGATGACCGTTAGGATTGCCGGCGACAATCGCCCGCGTGTTGGCCGTGATGCGCTCTTTGGCCTTCGCTGGGACTAATGCTCCCGACCAATAATCGACATCTGCAAATACCACTCGTGCGCCCGCGAGACTGGTGGCATGCGCGGTTTCGCGAAAGGAGTAGGGCGAGGCGAAAACCTCCTGCCCCGGGCCGATGCCGAGCGCCTTCAGCGCAAGCAGGAGCCCGATGGTACCACTCGAGACCGCATCAACATATTTGCGACCAAGATAGGCGGCGAAAGCGTGCTCAAACGCCTCAGTGATCCGCCCGTTGGAAATTTGCGGCGAACACAGCAGCGTCTCCACGGCAGAGAGCTCAGAGAAGGTGATATCGGAATCGAACAGTGGAATGAATGATGTATTCTCCTCCACAGTGTGCGCACCATCAAGCCGATACTCTGCTAGTTCAGTGCTCACCGCCGCACATTCCTTTTGGCCAATACGATGCCGGTCGCCCGCGTCGGATCGGCCGTAATCTGCACGCAGTGATCTGATCCATCGATCAGATGAAGGTCGAAACGCGGAAACTGCCGGAACGGCTGATCCGCCACATCCGACGCATCACAGCGCACCCAAGCAAGCTGTGGAAAGCGGTGCCGCAGCTCGACAAACGGACCCATCTCGGCGCGATCGGCTGCAAGCAGCCGCTCGATTTCGATCAATTCCTCCGCGGTGAGCGCCATCGTGGCTCCTCTATGACTCGTCAAAGGCGCGGCGTCATTGCCAGAACAGACGCTCCGGATCCGCATTCAATTCGTCGATTGCAGAAGTCAACCGATGGTAAAGGCTGTAAAATTCCCAGGTTCCTCGCGCGTGGTTCTTGCGAAACAGCTTCCAGATCCCGCTCACGGCATCATAATGAATCAGTGCGACATCGATGAGAGCGCCATCCTTGTCGATGTTGCGCGAGCAACAGGGGCTCTCGACGAGGTAGCCGCCCCTCACCGGCGTCACGTTCGGCGAGACGTAGAGATAACGCTTGCGCGAGCTCAAGCCGCGCTCGATCCGTTTGCGATCGAGTTCGTTGGGGTGAGGCACCAGCCCGGCCTTTACCGTTCTCATCAGCGCGGCATTCATCGCGAAGCCTCCATTCAAAGCACTGTGATTTCTTCTTCAAGACAGCCGATGAGCATCTGCTCACCAAAATCGACAATATAGATCGGCACGTTCGCTTCGGTATGGATCGCGACGTTGATGATCTCGCCGGTCGCTCCGGCCGCGAGCAAGACTCCCTCGGGCTCCATGTCGGGATATGAGTGGTCGTTGATGAGGTCGACTGCGGTTTTGACCCGCTGGCCCCGCTGATATTTCGGAACGCCGGGCTGAGTCATGACTCCTCCGGGAATGGCAGATCATCGATCTCCTCGCACGTGTCCACCGGCTCTAGCTCCTTGCGCTTCATGCCAACGCGGTAGCCGCTTTCCAAAAACTCAACGCCGTAGATGTAGAATTGCTGCAGGAACGTGCCGATCGAGACGACATAACCGACCTCCCCCTTCTTGACTAAGACGTCGCCAATCTCCTTGCCGCGATAGGTGCCATCATTGCGGATGGTGCGATTGGCTCGCAGCTTTTGGCCAAAGCTGAAGACGGGCGGGTCGCTGAGCTCGACGACGTCGCTGTCGCGAACAATGCTGTTCATGTACCGCTCCTCATGCATCGCTCCCTCTAGAGATGTAGGAAGCTGCCTCGCCCACGGCAGGCGAGATCCTGCATCACTTCATACTCGCGCGGCGTGGTCAGTCTCATCGACGACAGCAGCGCTGGGTAGGAAGGCCGCTCTCGGAATCGCGAAACGCCTTGGACCGCCGCGCAGAATGAAATGCCCGCCAGGGCCGTGCTGCCGACCAGCAACAGCACGATCGCAGGGCAAGCCAGCGCAGTCGTCGTCCGTGATGGAGGACCGAACGTCGGCGTCCGCGCCGCCGCCAACGCGCAGCACGAAGCTTGCGACGTTTTCAGCACCCGCTCTTGGCGTGCCGTTCATGGGGTTCACACTTTAGACTGGCGCCTGGTAGCGAGGAAAGGACGTGTCAACCACACAGGTATTGTCGACCGGACAGGCGGCGACGCATTGCGGCTCGTCGAAATAGCCAACACATTCAGTGCATTTCGCCGCTTCAATGACAAAGCTGCCCCCCTTCTCCGAGATAGCAACGTTCGGGCATAAGGGTTCGCAGGCTGAACAGCTCGTACACTGCGAGGCGATGATCTTGAATGGCATATATCCCCCTTAGCCTGCGGAGAAAAGAGATCCTTGCGGGATCGCGGCGTCGCCGCGCTGCGCGTGCTGGATCTCCCCGCGTTTCACCTTATCCAGATAGGATCTGAACCAGGCGATCGCCGACTTCTCAATGAACTCATGGGCATATTGATCGACCGGCTCGATCCCTGCCTTGATCAGATTGCTTTTCGGGCAGCCGCCTATCTTGGAGACGAAGACCGCATGGCAGTCATGGATGCCACGCATGATGGCGGAAAGCCTGTCCTCCTCGCCATAACCGCCCTGGCAGTAAACGTCCACGCGGCGGTGGCCGACGAATTTGGCGCCGGATGTAGAAAGTTCGTAGACCTGGAATTCCTTTGCATGCCCAAAGTGCTCGTTGATCACCCCCGAGCCCTTGGTTGCGACGGCCACTAGAAGAGTGATCGCGCTCATCTCCCCGGCAAATTTCGCAAGCTCCTTTTGGGCGACCGCGACTCTGGCGGCACGCTCATGCTCTACCCTGCCCTGATATGCCTTGCGCATCTCTAGGTCATATTCGACGTCCATTTTCATGACCTGATCGGTGGTGAACTCTGCGCTGCGGTCCTGCCCGAGCAGACCGACCGCATCGGCCCGGCACTGGCGACAATGGCGCATAATTTTTATCTCTCCTTCACAAGCATCTTGCAGCGCCTTCAATTCTTGCGCCGTCGGTCCGCGCTGACCGTTGAGGCCAAATACTGTGCCGTGTTCGGGCGCGGAGATCAGCGGCATGATATTGTGAAGGAAGGCACCGCGCGACTTCACCGCCTTGTTGACCTCGATCAGGTGGTCGTCGTTGATGTTTGGGATCATCACCGAGTTGACCTTGCACAGGATACCTCGTTCGCTAAGCATCTCGAGACCTTGCAGTTGGCGATCGGTGAGTATTCTTGCCGCGTCAATACCCGTGTATCGCTTGTGGTTGAAGAAGATCCACGGATAAATCTTGGCTCCGATTTCGGGATCAACCATGTTGATGGTGATGGTGACGTGGTCAACCTTGGACTTGACGATGGTATCAACATAGTCCGGCAGTGCGAGTCCGTTCGTTGACAGACACAGTTTGATTTCGGGAGCGGCCTTGGCGACCAGCTCGAACGTCTTGAACGTCTTTGCTGGATTGGCCAGAGCATCGCCCGGTCCAGCGATGCCAAGCACCGTCATCTGCGGAATGCTGGTCGCGACCGCGAGCACTTTTCTGACCGCCTGCTCAGGCGTGAGCTTCTCGCTCACCACACCCGGACGCGATTCATTGGCGCAGTCGTATTTTCGGTTGCAGTAATTGCACTGGAGGTTGCAGGCAGGCGCGACCGCGACATGCATACGGGCGTAATGATGATGCGCTTCTTCGCTGTAGCAGGGATGGTTCTTGACCTTTTCCCAGATTTCGGTCGGCAGATCGCCTTGGCCTGCGTGCGAGCCGCAGCTCGCCTGTCCGGTCTTGGCCGAAGCGCGGCAGCGCTTATGCTCGGGGGCGGGCTGCATCATCTTGCCGCTATCCACTGCAGCTTTGACATACTTTCCGCGTTCATTTTCATTTTTCCCTGCTGGCATCATCGCCCCCCAGGACGATCAAAGAAGCTGGATAGCAACTTGCATGCCATGGCGCAGACGATGAAATTGCAGCCATACGCCAAGGAGTTAGCGGAAACCATCGTCGCTGGCGCACGAAAGAAGAGCAATGATGCGCTTGTTGACGATGCGACAGATACGTCGTCATTCTCACGCAGAGCTCCACGGCTTGCGCATGCTCGCGCTAAGCTCGCCGGAACCGGCTCCATCTGAACGGGTTTTCTCGCGTTGCGGCTCCCACGATAGGAGCTGGGGGATCCGGGCTTCATAAGGCCACTAATGGGTGAGCAGTATCTCAACCGTGCAAGGGAACCCAATCGCAAGCGGTGTCAGGCGTTGCTCGAGTAGAAAGCGGAGCTCGTTGCGAGAGAGCGCGTCCCCATCAACGATGGCATAGTGGGTGCTGGCCGAGCGCTTGATGATCTACCGCCGCATAGCTACGCAACAGCTGTTCGTTGAAGCGACAGCCGATCAAGAGAAAGGTCTGTTCGCCTTTCCTTGATGGATGTCCGGAACTGGCGTCTGAATGTCGATTTCGGTCAACGCCTGACGTAGTCCGCGTCGGAGATAAGGAAGGTGTTGGCCGGCTGCACGCTGCCATGCGACTTGTACAGCACCCCCGTCGCCCAGCTGACGGCCACCGCACTGCCGACCTCTCGGCAAGCGAATCGTAAAGGCGATACCAGCGATTTTCGCCAATGCCGACGCGGGTGATACCCTGCACTTCGACCCATCCATCGCGCTTATCCAGCGCCGGGCGCCTGGCGGCATCATACCAGATGTCGACTATGACTCGCAGCGACAGGGACGCAAGATGATGGCGCGACCGCGTCGGCTGAACTGGCCGAGCGAAAGCCCGCGCCATCAATGCCGTCACGGCGGACCGATCTTTGCTGATCTCGACTTGTCGCGCCGACGCCAACGCATTGCCCCTAGCCGGCCGCGGCAGCGGAACCTCGCTCGAAGAAGCCGGGCAACGCCTCTGGCGTGGTCGACATATCGGATCTGCACAATTCGGCGAGGCCAGGACCGAGATGGGGAACAATGCTCGCGGCCCTCGTCCACGAGCGTGGCTTTTGCATCGGCCGCATCGACAAAGTCGATCTTCGGGGGCGCCTTCAGGGATCGTCCCCGTTCTCGCCCCGTTTTTTAGCGTTGATTGTGATCGGTAGCCGTGTGTCGCTCGCCATCTCGGGCAAATCGAGCACCCAGCCATTAGCTACTTTGATCCAGCCGCCCCATAGCGTCTCGTGCTCGGATTCCACGATTGGCTCTTCGAGATCCTTTTTTGGCACGTATATCGACAGGCCCGCGTCCGGAGACCGGCGGATCATGATTTTCACGTGGTCAACTCCTTGGCTGTGACGCAGGAGGTGGCGCGCAGGCGAGCCACGATGTCGGACACTGCGCACACGACCTCATCGACCTCCGCGAACGAGGTTTCACGTGACAGAGAAAAGCGCACCGCGCCGCGCATCCGCCACGCCGGCACCTGCATGGCACGCAGAACATGCGAAGGCTGCATTGAGCCGGAGTTGCAGGCTGATCCGAGCGACACGGCAATACCGGCCCGATTGAGATGGTGGGCGATGGCTTCGCCTTCGAGATGATCGAAGGCAATAGTGGCCGTGTTCGCTAACCGATTGCTGATATCGCCGAGCGCAACGCACTCGCCATTGTGCAAAATTCCCTGCTCTAGGCGGTCGCGCAACGCGCCAATGCGAACGCGCTCCGGTTCGAGCCGCTCCGCCGCGAGCTCGGCAGCCTTTCCCAGGCCGACGATGCCGGGAATATTCTCAGTCCCGCCGCGGCGTCCTCGTTCCTGTGATCCGCCGCAGATCAGCGGCCGGAATTTTGTCCCTTTGCGCAAATATAGCGCGCCGATTCCCTTGGGGCCGTGCAGTTTGTGCGCGGATAGCGACAGCATGTCGATCGCACTGTCCTTTAGGTTTACGCGCACCTTACCGATGGACTGGACTGCATCGGTGTGAAACAGCGCGCCCGCCTCACGGGTCAACCCGGCCAGAAACTCCACAGGGAATATCGTTCCGGTCTCGTTGTTGGCCCACATAACCGAGGCGATCGCTGTGCGTGGCCCGAGCGCGCAGCGAAACGCCTCGATATCGAGCCGGCCGCGGGAATCTACGGGTACGATGTGCGTCTTGACTCCTCTTGCCGCCAATTGCTTGGTTAACGCAAGAACGGCGGAGTGCTCTACCGAGGTGGTGACAATCTCGTCTCGGTCTTCCTGCGTCGCAAGCGCAGAGAGGATCGCGGCATTATTCGCCTCGGTCCCTCCCGAAGTGAAAACGATTTCTTGATCGTATGCGTTCCCTAACAGGCCCCGCAAGCTATGCCGGGCCTGCCTCACAGCGACCGCGACCTCGTCGCCAAAGGCATGCGTCGACGAGGCATTGCCGAATTGCTCGGTGAAGAACGGCAACATGGCTTGTACAACGGATGGATCGGTCCGGGTCGTTGCATTGTTATCGAGGTAGATCGGCATTCTATTCCTCGCTCATCCATTGCCTCGCCTGCAGCAGCAACGGGGACCAGATTCAATTCGCCGAATTGATCAACCAGCCGCGCCTGAATGCCTTCCAGCGTCACCCGCGAAGTCTACAAACCGTGCAGGCACCGGTCAGCGTGACCATGATCCTGCTGCTGCCATCGATGCCTATCAGCTGACAGTCGCCATCATCGCGTGGCAGATTGGGGCGTATCTCTTCGAGAGCCCCGCGAATGCGACGCTTTAGGTCTGTCGCAGTGGACGACGATTGCCTCAGTTGTTCGGCCGGCATGCTTCGATATGTCCTCTTCATCAGCTGAACGATTTTTTTCATCAGCTGAACGATTTTCCGCAGGAGCAGTTCGCGGTGGCGTTCGGGTTGTGAAAGGTAAAGCCAGAACTCTCCAGTGCCATCACGAAATCGATGGTCGTGCCGACCAGATGCTCACGGCTCTTGTTATCGACGAACACCTTCAACCCGTCGCATTCGATCACGGTGTCGTCAGGCTTCGGTTCCTCGGCCAGGCCCATCTTGTATTTAAATCCATTGCAGCCGCCTGCTTCGATCATGACGCGCAGACCGCCGGTCGGGTGCGCCGACGATGAAATCGCGCTCTTGATTGCATTCACTGCGCTGTCCGTCAGGTTGATCACGGCTTTCCCTCATCAGCTTGGATCTAGCTGTTAAGGGCAAGTCACGTGCCAGCGCGCAGGCGCTTGATGATGCGCACTTTTTCGGACCGCGCCTGTTGACTTTGGAACCGGTGTTGGGTTCCTGACACGACTAGGCGCGGCCCCCTGACGCGTTTTCTTTCTAAGCTACGCGCGGGCAGCTACGCATGCAACGGCAAGCAATTTGCATCGCATCTGGCACCGGCCAAGGCGTCGGTGAAGAGCTTAGATCGAGGACGAATTTAATGACTGCAATCGAGAACACCGCACTCGGCAGATTTGAGAAGGAGGGCCGCCTGCTCAACGCCGTACTCAAAGGCGCGACTACCAAGCCGGGCCGGTTCGGCTTTCGTGGCGACGTCGCACTGAAGTTCCAGACTCAGGTCGCCGACGAGAAGCGACCGCCGGACTATTCGATCGAGCAGGTTCTGACGATCGCGCAGGACGGAGAACGCACTATTCCGGTGCTGGCCGGCTACCTACACTCCTTCGCGTATCTTGCTGACGTCGCGACCGTCCTTGACGGCGCCTTAAGCCCAACCGGCAGCTACTTCATGTTTTGCAACAACATCGATTTGCTGGCGAAATATCGAATCAAGTTCGGTGATATCAACTTTCACGTCTTGCCCTGCGATGAATCGACCGTTTGGAAGGAGATGATGGAGCTGGTCGGGCTCAACAAGGACGACATCAAGAAGCTCGATCCGGGCGGCAAGCTTGATTACCTCCTCGATGCCGCAAAGGATCTCGATCTGTCCTATGAGGAGATCTCTTACGACGGCGGGCTAAAGAGGATGGAGCCGGTGAAAAACCGCAACGAGAACCGCCCGGTCTGAGGCGGTCTTCAGTTGTTTGGCGATGCATCGTCTTCGACAAGACGCACGCCGAGGACACAGATATCACCATCCAGAACTGCCAACGCGATCGGCGTGAGCGCTCTACCCTGACATGGACCTTCGACGCACCGCCCGGTGCCGAGTTCGAAGGTCGAACCGTGCTTGCCGCACATCAGCCGGATGCCGCAAGGATCCAGGAATTGGTTCTGCTCCCAATCCAATTTGACGCTGTTGTGCGGGCATTTATTGACATAGCCAAGCACTTTTTTGCCCCAGCGCACCACAATGATGGACCACGGCCGGTGATTGCCGTCATCTTCAACGACCATAAGATGGAATCCCATGGCTTGGCGGCTCGGAATGTCGTTAAAGCCGCAAATTGCATAGATGGGATTTGGCTGCATTCATACTCGCTTATTGCAAGGCGCTTTTCATTGCGTTGTGCAATCAACGTGCAAGAAGTGTGCAAGTGCCTGAGCGGATCGTGTCTGTGGTAATCCAATGCGCAAGCTTATTGCAGCTCACCCCATTACCAACGCACAATTAGGCCAGTTCGTTCGACGATTGGGCCGTGCTGCCCTTCCATGAAGCCCGCCCAGCTACAGCTTTCGGCTTCAAGCATTCTGCACGATTTGCCGGATAGCTACATGCGGTGGCTGGTCGTTGCTGCTCGTTGATGGCCACGGCCGTGGCAACCCCGTTAGGGCCCCTCGGATCGCCTATCCCCCGCGAGCATCGTAAGAGCCTCGGAGAGGGGCTAGACGGTCGTTTCGGCCGCCGGGGCGACGCTGCGAGCGTCGCCCCTTGAAGTAAGACCATTGCGTCCGCTATAGAACGGTCGAAAGCCCATCATTTCAGGCCCGGTGCTGCTATGCAGCCAATTTACTCGAGGGGCATTCGCCTAAGAGCGCGCTCCAGGTAAATTGAAGCGCCGTCGTCCGAGGAATCCGAGTCGTAGCTTCTCTGAGGACCGACATCACTGCCCCCAGCTTTGGAAAGATACTTCGTAGGCTTGTCTACACGCTGCCACTTGTCATTCTCGTTCTTCGTCCACACTTCGGGATTTTGGTGAGGATCAAGCACCCAGTGGTTACGGCCCACGTGAACAAAACCCATGTCCGCAAGGCGGGGTTCCATGCCTGGTAAGGCCGGCCTCGACATGATCAGCGGATGGTCGCCGTCCTCTCGCAGTAGATGTTGTAGCAAGATGTCGCCAGCGTTCTCGACAAGCGGATGAGTTACCCTAAGATCTACCACGGACGTGATATCGTTCCGCCCAAACTGTTGTTGAAATTGGTCTCCTTTGATCCGAACCGGGCCTCCTGCTCTTAATAGCCCGACAATTTCGTCGCCCAACCGGTAGCTGTAAAATCGTGCTGGCTTATTTGGATCGTCGTAGGTGTAGGCGTAACTTCCAGCAACGGTTGCTGCGCGCTCAGCCTTCTGGGAGACGAAATCTGAGTATTCCTGTGGGTTCTCGGCGATCTGCATGATATCGCTGCGCAAGAACCTCTCGACTCCTCTCCTGAAGGTTTCGCGGTCGGGGATCTCTCTAATGGGCGGTTCGGAAACGAGAGAGTATGACGCCGCTGGTTCGGATGACGACCCACTTGGCTCCATCCCTGCAACTGTTTCCGCAAATCGGGGACTATCTCCCGCTTCTGACGAATCGTCATTACCGGTTGTGAACTGGCTGGATGAGCCAACGATTCTGCCATACATCAGACCGCTCTCCTATGAGAAAAGTTGCACGCAATCGAGCTCGCCCACGCGCGGCTCTGCCTGCGAGGATAGAATTCCTAGCTGACCACAACCTGACCAAAGCACTCAGCGTTTACACGTGGCTACCCCGCGCAGTCTGCGCGTAGCTGCGACTAGCCGCGATCTGTGGGTGGAATCGCACGTAATATCGGCGGCTACGATCCGTCGAAGAAACCGATGCTTATGATAATGACTTGCACGTTCCTATTAGCAGATGGGTTACCCCGCCCGACCACGTACATCGACCCATGAACCCGCAACGAGAATTAGAGACCTGCGTGCCAATTGTTCCGCGTCCTGATTTTGCGATGTGCGCTCGATGCCCATGTGGGGCAGCGAAATGTCGTCCCCGCTGGGCGTGTGCAAAAGACCAACTAAGGTGTTCCCGGCGCATCCCGTCCCTGTAGAATCGACCATCTAGGCAGACACCATTGTCCACGATCGGCGGCGCGGCGGGAACATAAGCTTCTCCTGATCCGCAAGCAGACATGCACAGGATCCGCTCGGATCAAATCGCCAGATGTAGTGGCTAACTGCCTTTCAAAGTAGACTCCTCGGCCTCAATCATGACAGGCTTCAATCCACCTAGTGCGGCGCGAGGCGCAGCTCGCCTCCTACGAATACGCGAACCTTGGGGACGAGTGGTTCGTGAGCAACGGATATTATGCCGGCATGACATAGCCCGAGGCGCCAACCATCGCCTCGGTAATGCTTACGCTTTCGCCGCTCGATCTTGCTATTCGATGCTTGGTCGACATCCTTCTGGCATGCCGTCCTCACCTGAGTTCACCTGATCACAATTGCGCCTTGCCTCACGTATATCTCGCCTGCCACAACAGGACGAGTGTGTTCGCTCACGCTGCTTCAGGTACCGCCAAAGTGTGCGTCTGGCAGTTGGCCGGGCAAACCCTGGCGCATGCACCGCAGCCGATGCAGGCGCCTTGATCATTCAGAACCATAATTTTCTTTTCGATCTCATCGTCCTCGTCGTCGAGGTCGACAAGTTCGCCTCCCTCACCGATTCCTTTCAAAGTCATGACATCTCGACCGCACACCTTGAAACAGCGGCCACAGCCGATGCATTTCTTTGCATCGATCGTGATCAAGTATTGTGGCGTCCAGTCGCGTCCGTCTCGTGTTTGGAACGACATGCATTGCCCCTTTTAAGTATTCTCTAGCGCCTTCAAGGCGAGACTCTCGCGCTCAAGTTCGGCATAAGCATCGTACGCCTTCTGCGCGACCACCATGATCGAGGTCCAGTTGATGGGCAATTCTTCCGAAAGGTCGTGCAGATCCAGCTTGGCCTGTATCGCCTTGGCGGACACTTTCCTTAGTTCGGCCTTCAGTGTTTCACGATCGCTCATGAATATCCCCAATAGTTCGCCACGTCCGGAAATTTCCGAATCAGGCCGATTCCGTCGCTGACACATTTGTCGCCCTGCTGCGCGAGCTTCACCAAACTATCAAATCCGAAGCGATACACATCGCGCAGCTGCTTGTTCACGGCGATCAGACGGCCTGAGATGAGCACCATGCGGGCGAATCCTTCATGATGCAGATCCAGAATCGGCTGGGTCATCGCGCCGGTCTCCCTCTCGATCGAGAGCGCGACCGCATCGAAGAAAAGCTTAAGCCGCCACAGTGGATCGGGATCAGGATCACCGATAATCGGCAATGCGCGCCGTTTCTCCTTGTCCAGAATATAGAGTTCGAGCAGATCGAGATCGCTCCTCGCCTCCAAGGCTCCGTTGGTGTCCTGAGCACGCCAAACCTTGATCAACTCCACGAGGAACGGCGCGTCGGCGGCGTTTCCCTGCTGCTCTATTTTAGCGGTCATATCACCTCATTCGTCGAACTCGAAGGTTCGCCGTCGGTCTTTTGCCATAGCCTTGCGTAGCCAGGGAGGTGGCGTGCCCTTCAGTACGCGCTCGAGTTTCTCGAGCAACACCAGAATGCTTTCTGGCTTGTTCACCTTGATAGGATGGATCTTGTTGGCGACCACTCGCGCAGCCCCAGCACCGCCAATGGCGCCGACGTAAAGGATTGCGCAATCCTTGATTGCGTCGATCTTGGGCGCCAACTTGTCGTCGTTGCCGTCTTCCTTTAGATCGCCCTCAAACTCAACCGCTTTGAGAAACACGTGCCCGCTAGGCGTGACATCGTAGATCGCGATATTCTTTGCCCAACCAAAATGGGCATCGACGCGTTTCAGGTCCTGAGTGGCAAACGCGACCTTCATGCACTCGACCTCTCAGCTGCGCCGGTGGAACTGCGATATCCCGAGCATCGCGGCGATCCGGCCGCAGTTCGCCATTTGTCGGGCGTAGGCCGATCGTTCTCCTCACGATGCGCGATCACGAGATTGGCGATATCGAAGACCAGATTGCGGGTACCACGATAGCCCACGGATAGTTGGTGTCCCGCACCAAGTCGGTCGAACATCGGAAAACCCGTACGATAGAACGGGACTTTCAGCCGAGCAGCCGCTTGCCTGCCATGCGAGTGCGTGATCAGCAGGTCGCAATGCTTTGTTTTGGCAAGCCCTTCCAGATCCTCGAGATCGCCAATGAGTACCTCCTTGGTCTTAATCCGCTCGATCACCCCCGACTGAGTGGTCGTCACGGCCGCCGTCACCTGCGCGCCCATATCGTGGAGCATGCCGGATAGATCGAACAGGAGGTCTGGCTCAGCGCCGATCGCAACTTTGCGACCGCCAATATGGAAGTGCGCGTCCAGCATTGCATCGGCGAGCTGACCGCGCTGGCGCCGATACTTCAACGGTATGGGGCGACCGCTGATCTCGCTCAAGAACGTCATGAATTCGTCATTCGGACACAGGCCACACAACCGCTCGAAGACACGAAAAGGCACGCCGGTCTTGCCCTGCATGACCTCTGCCGCCCGCTGCATCTGCGCGCCGATCGCAATTGTCCACCCGGCGCGGCCCATGCTCGCAATTTCGTCGACGCTGATGCCGCCGATGGTCGTTGGCGTAAACTCATCGGGGATATGCCCATCGAGCGATCCCGCCAGATCAGGGAGGAAGGACGGGATCAACCCGAAATCCTCCAGTATGACACGGAGTTCATCAAGGTCGCCGGGCGTGAGGTGACATCCCGGCAGAACATTCACCTTCGATGGATCCCGCAGGCCGCTGGCGTTGGGCCCTTCCACCAGCACCTCCACAATGCGCGCCACAGCCTTTTCCCAGCCGTCCTGGAACGCGCCCTTGAAATCCGGCGTCGAGACATACACCAGTGGCAACTTTGCGAGTTGCGGATGATTGCTCCGGATTAGCTTGAGGTAGGCATCCACATCGTCGCCGTTGGTCTCGGTGATACCGGTCGAGCAGATTCCGATGATCTTTGGCTTGGTTCGGTTATAGATGTTCAGTATAGCGTGCTCGAGATTCTCATAGCCGCCGAGTACGGTCGCGACCTCGCTCATCGCGGTGGTCTGCAGCGGTACTGCCTCTTTGAAATGCCGGACAAAGAGCGTGAGACCGAAGGATGTGCACCCCTGGGAGCCGTGCAGAAGCGGCATCGCCCCGCGCAGCCCCATGAACGCGAATGCGCCGCCGATCGGCTGACTCATCTTCAGCGGGTTGACAGCGCACGCTTTTGTCGGCGCCGTGACGATTGCCATGACGCCTCGCTATTCTGCGGCCTGTCGCATGGCAGATGGTTCGGACACCAAGATATCTTCGATGCGTCTTTGGCAGCAGCCACCGACCGCATTGGTATGCTCTCTGACCGCTGCGACGCTCTTCAGGCCGTGCGCATAGATTGCATCCTCAATCGTGCCCAAATCGACTCTGTTACACACGCAGATCTTCCTCGCGCGGCGCGCGGTTTCGGCGAGCGCCGGATCGCGGGCGATCGCGGCCATCGGCGATTGTATCTGCACCATCGCCTTGGCCAATGCTTCCCATGGTGCCGGTCGACGTAGCTGCTCCCACATCGGACTGGAGAGCGAATTATCGATCTCCTCCACCAGCTTGACCATTCCGACATAGCCCATATAGGCGTGGCAACGCTCCTGGTTGATATCGAGCCAGGGCATCGCCGCTTTCAGCGCGACGAACTGCGACTTGCCGCCCGATAGCATGATGTCCGCTTTTGCGTCCTTCAACATCTTATACATTTCGCGCGGCGTCATGTCCTCGATCATGTGGGCATCCTGCCCCATGAGCTCCTTGATGCGCTCCTTGTCCTTCCTGGTTGATTTCTTGACGCTGGTTCCGACTAATTCAAGCCCTGCTTCCTGGAGTGCCGCAACGACCGACCACGACTTGACGCCGCCGGTAATCAACAAGGCCTTCTTACCTTCGAATCGCGGCTTGTACGGCTCTATCGCAGCCCACGCCCACGCTTCCTCGCGCGCGATCACTGCTTCGGTGCGCCCGAGCAGATCTGTCGGCGCGCCGCGTTCAACCAATAAGCGGGCAAGCTGACGCAGCGATTCGCTCGAATCTTGAATACCGTAGAACGACCCCTCGAAGAACGGGATCCCGTAGCGTTGCTCCATCTTGCGTGCGACGTTGATCATGGACTTTGAGCACACCAACATCGCCGCCCGCGCGCGATGAGATGACGCGACTTCGCGATATTTGCCATCCCCGGAGATGCAGGAGAGAATCCGTACTCCAAGCTCGTCTAGCAATGGCTTCACTTGCCAGAGCTCTCCCGAAAGGTTGTATTCCCCGATCAGGTTGATGTCATACGGCGTGGTATAGTCCGGTTCTTGCGTCCCGATCACATACTCGAGCAAGGCCTCGCCGGCGAGCTTGTTACCGAGGTTCTTCGAGCCGACGAAGCCCGGCGAATTGATCGGGATCACCGGCTTTGCGAACCTTTGAGATGCTGCCTTACAGACTGCGTTGATGTCGTCGCCGATCATCGCCGGAATACAGGTTTGATAGACGAAGATGGCGGGCGGGTCGCACTTCTCGATGATCTCCTTGATCGCTTTGCAGAGCCGCTTCTCGCCTCCGAATACAATATCGGTTTCGCTCAAATCGGTTGTGAATGCAGTGCGCCACAGATTCGCGCCGGACGACGCCGCGCCGCGATTGTCCCAGGAATTTCCTTCGCACGCGATCGGACCATGCACCAAGTGAGCGACGTCGGTGAACGGCTGCAACGCAATCTTGGCGCCATCGAAAGCGCAGCCGCCGGCAGCGCTACCCGGCTGCAGCTGTTTGGTGCAGCCGTTCTTGCGTTCAGCCTCCGACTTACTGCCGTTCTTGGCGCAGCCCGGCTCGTCGAAAATATTCTGGAGCGTGGCCGCTAGTGAATTCATCCTTTTTCCTCTCAGCGCAAACTAATTGCGTGGTCAACCCTCGTGTGCTTGTGTCATTTCAAGTGCTTTGGCGATGGCACGCGCACGGTCGCTCATCAACGAATGATATCGAAACTGTAGTCAGTTTTGCCAAGAACGTTTGTCTTCTTGTCCATCTCATCGAAGATCTTGTCCAGGATCTTCACCAGCACATTCAAGCCGCCCTGATAGCCCCACAGGGGGGAGCGGTGATGATGATGCCGATCAAAAACGGGAAAGCCGATGCGGATCAGTGGCGTTCCAGTATCGCGCTCCAGATACTTGCCATAGGTGTTGCCAATCAGAAAATCGACTGGCTCGGTGAACAGGAGTGAGCGCATGTGCCAGAGATCTCGGCCCGGATAGGCTTGGCAGCCCTGCCCAAATGGCGAGCTTGCAAGCAGCACCTGCATTTTTTCGTGCCACGCCTTGTTGCCGTTGGTGGACAGCACATGGGTCGGTTCGGCGCCGAGTTCGAGCAGAAACCCAGCCAACCCATAGCAAAGATCCGGATCGCCATAGATCGCGAACTTCTTGCCATGGATATGCGCGCTGGAGTCAGCGATCGCGTCGACCAGGCGGCCACGTTCTCGCGCGAGTTGCTCGGGAATCTCCTTGCCGCTGATGCGTGACAGCGCCAGGATAAAGTCATCCGTTGCCGATAAGCCCACGGGGTAGTTGAAGGATACGACGTCCTGTCCATGCTCAGCCACGAATGGCAGCGTTTTTTCGGTGCACCACTGCTGCATGGAGATTGTCGCCTTGGCGTGAACCGCGTTGGCCGCATCTTTCAGGGTCGTGCCTCCGTCATACATCCGGAACTCGCCGTCTGTCGGAGTATCGAAAACGTCAGAATTGTCCGCTAGAATCGTGTGCTGGATGTCCATTAACGCCAAGATGCGCTTGATCTCGCGAAGGTTTCCGACGGTATAGCCATCGAACCCACCAATGATGTTGATCGCCCCGTTCTGCTTGCGCTCCAGCTTCGGCGCTGTTCCGGCCTTACCGTCCCAAAAATGCTCCAGAATGCCCTTGAGCGCATTGTCATAACCGGTAACGTGGCTGCCGACGAACGCTGGCGTGTGGGCGAATGGCACGTCGAAGTCTGCCGGAACCGAGCCTTTTTCTTTCGACGTCTTGATGAAGGCGTTGAGGTCATCGCCGATCACCTCGGCCATGCAGGTCGTCGAGACCGCAATCATCTTGGGCTTGTACATGTTGTAGCTGTTCGCGAGCCCGTCGATCATGTTGTTCAGGCCGCCAAATACGGCAGCGTCTTCCGTCATCGACGAAGAGACGCAGGAGCTAGGCTCCTTGAAGTGCCGCGACAGATGGCTGCGGTAGTAAGCCACGCAACCTTGAGAGCCGTGGACGAAGGGCAGCGTGCCCTCAAAGCCAACAGAGGCGAATACGGCGCCAAGCGGCTGGCATGCCTTGGCCGGATTTACCGCTAGCGCCTCCCGCGCAAAGTTCTTCTCGCGATATTCGGCCGTTTTTGTCCATTCCTTGATACGCTCGACCTCGGCGGGATCGCGAGGATTCTCGAATATCTTCTTCTTAGCCAGCATCTGCTGGTATTCTGGACCGCGGAACAGCTCGAGATGATCGAGCACGTGTTCGGCACTCTGCGCCATTGTTGAAATCCTTCACTATCGAGGTTGGTGTCGCCCCGGCTTTCCCAAAGAGCGAGATAAGTTGATTTATTCAGCAGCCAGGAGCTTCGCCCTCGAAGCTTGATTCCAGGGGGCCTTCGTTTTCTTCCAGACCGGCGAGTTGATCGCCATGTCCATGTCGCGCGCAAAGATCGCAAAGCCGTCATAGCCGTGATATGGGCCCGAATAGTCCCAGGAGTGCATCTGCCGGAACGGCACACCCATCTTTTGGAAAATGTACTTTTCCTTGATACCCGAGCCGACGAGGTCAGGCTGGAGCTTTTCGACGAAGCGCTCGAACTCATAGCCATTGACGTCATCGTAGATGAGCGTGCTGTCCTTTACGTAATGCTGAGCTGTGCGCTGATAGTCGTCGTTGTGACCGAACTCGTATCCGGTGCCAATGACTTCCATCCCGAGGTCCTCGTATGCACCAATCACATGACGCGGACGGAGCCCGCCGACGTACAGCATCACCGTCTTGCCCTCCAGGCGCGGGCGATATTTTGCGATCACAGCGTTCACCAGCGGCTGGTACTTTTCAATCACCCGCTCGGCGCCTTCCTTAATCTTGTCGTCGAAATAGCCCGCAATCTTGCGCAGAGACTCTGCGATCTTTGAAGGTCCGAAGAAGTTATACTCGCACCAAGGGATACCGAACTTCTCTTCCATGTGGCGTGAGATGTAGTTCATGGAACGGTAGCAATGCAGAATGTTGAGCTTTGCTTTCGGGGTTGCCTCGAGCTCAGCCAGAGAACCGTCGCCGGACCACTGCGCGATCACCCGCAGGCCCATCTCCTCCAGCAGAATTCGTGATGACCAGGCGTCGCCGCCGATATTGTAGTCTCCGATGATCGCAACATCGTACGGCGTCGGCTCAAACTTTGGTTTGCCATCCGGCTCGAGCTGGTCGAAAATCCAATCGCGCACCGCGTCGTTGGCAATGTGGTGGCCTAGTGACTGCGACACACCCCGAAAGCCCTCACAACGGACCGGCACGATGGTCTTGCCGCCATATTCCTTGGATTTCGCTCTTGACACGGCCTCGATGTCGTCACCGATCAATCCGATCGGGCATTCCGATTGGATCGTGATGCCGTTGTTGAGTGGAAACAGCTCCTGGATTTCGTCAAGAATTTTGACCAGCTTTTTGTCGCCACCGAATACGATATCCTTTTCCTGGAAGTCGGAGGTGAACTGCAGGGTCACGAAGCTATCGATGCCCGTCGTGCCAACGTAATAGTTGCGTCGCGAGCCCCACGAATACTGACCGCAGCCGACCGGGCCATGGCTGATATGAACCATATCCTTGATCGGTCCCCAGACCACCCCCTTTGACCCTGCATAGGCGCAGCCTCTGATCGTCATCACGCCGGGTATGGATTTGATGTTGGACTTCACCCCGCAGTCTGATTTGCCGGCTTGGTGAACGTTGAGGTGCTTGGCACGCCGTTTCGCGGTTTTCTCCGGATAGACCTTCAGCACCTCCTCGATCAGCTCTTTGTTGCGAGCCCTGATTTCTGCGATGCTCTGGGTCGTGGCGAGACTCATCTGATGTCCTTCAAAGGTTAGCTGTTGCGAGGGCGGCTTCTTGCCAAGACTTCTGCAACCAGCATGCCAGCATCTCGTGAGCACAAAAAACAGAGCAATCAAAATCGCTTAGCGCGCCTCGTGCGGTGATAGGGGGTGTTGTTGCGAACCCGACATCACGCTTTGGGCAGAGAACTCTTGGCTTGGCCCTGTTCGAAATGGAACAAGGGCTGGTTATGGGTGAAATTGCCCGCCCAATACTCGAGCGTGTCCGCGATCGCAATACTCTGCAATCGGCGCTCGCCGAAAGCGGCCGAACAGGAAGACCGGCTGCAAGGCCGAGTGGCCTACACAGGCTCGCCAATGCTATCTATGCCTGCTGAGATCTACAGGTGCTTACGTGCTACGATGACGATGAGGTGCATGACCTCATGCTCCAGATCTCAATGCGAGCTGCCTCGCCACCCGGCGTCGTAGGCTCGCCGATCACGATAACAGCTGCCGCGCCTTGATAAGCGCACGCACGAGCACATCAATCTCTTCACGTGTATTGTAAAGTCCGAGTGACGCACGGCACGTCGCCAGCACGCCGAAGCGCTTGAGCAGCGGCATCGCACAATGGGCCCCCGCCCGCATCGCTACACCAGCGCGGTCGACGACGGTAGCAATATCATGGGCATGCGTACCCTTCATATCAAAGGAAATGATCGGCCCCTTCTCGGCCGGGGTCCCGATCATGCGCACGAAGTTGATGTCCGTCAGCCTCTCCTGCGCGTAAGCGAGCAGTGCGCGCTCGTGCCTGCGGATTTGCACCTTGCCTATTGAGTTGATGTAATCGATAGCCGCCCCTAAACCGATGGCTTCGACGATCGGCGGCGTACCCGCTTCGAAGCGATGTGGCGGATCACCATAAATGACGCCGGAACGCGAGACGTCGCGGATCATCTCCCCGCCGCCATTGAAGGGCGGCATCCATGCCAGATGCTCAGACTTGCCGTAAAGCACACCGATCCCCGTCGGACCATAGAGCTTGTGGCCCGTCATGACGTAGAAATCGCAATCAATGTCGCAGACGTCGGCGCTCAGATGGACGCATCCTTGCGAGCCGTCGACCAGCACCGGGATACCACGAGCATGCCCGATCCTCACCACGTCTTTCACCGGCAACACCGTGCCGAGCACGTTCGACATTTGTGTGATTGCAACCATCTTGGTGCGCGGGGTCAGCAGTCGCTCAAAATCATCGAGCAAAAAGTTTCCGTCATCATCCACTGGGGCCCATTTGATCACTGCACCGAGTCGTTCCCTGAGAAGGTGCCATGGCACAATGTTGGAGTGGTGTTCCATAATCGAGAGAACGATCTCATCACCCGCGCTAATGCGTTCACGGCCAAACGTCTGCGCCACCAGATTGATTGCCTCCGTGGCGCTCCGGGTGAAGATGATCTCTTCGTTTAAATGCGCGTTCACAAACCGCGCCACCTTGGCACGGGCGTCTTCATACGCCTCCGTCGCCGCGTTAGCGAGGTAGTGCAAGCCGCGATGAACGTTGGCATATTCGCTGGAGTACACCTGCGTCATACGGTCAAGCACCGCGTTGGGCTTTTGCGCGGATGCAGCGTTATCGAGGTAAACAAGCGGCTTGCCGTACACCGTCATGGCGAGCGCAGGAAAGTCTGTACGCAGACGGTTGACCTCGTAAATGCCATTGCTCACGGCGGTATGTGCGCTCATCGCCCCGCCTTTAGCCAGTGTTCAGCTTGCGCCGTCACAAAATCGCGCAGATTCTCGGAAGTGATCTCCTCAATCGACTCGCCAACGAACGCTTTAATCAGCAACATCTGCGCATCCTTCTCTGATAGCCCCCGGGCGCGCAGATAGAACACGAGAGTGTCGTCCAGCGCACCCGATGTCGCTCCGTGGCCGCAGGTCACGTCGTCGGCCAAGATTTCGAGTTCCGGCTTGTTGTCGACCTCGGCCTGGTCGGATAGGAGCAACGCTCGCGTCGTCAGGGTGGCGTCCGTTTTCCGGGCGGCGGGACGAACGATAATTCGGCCCTGAAACACCGAGCGACCGCAATCGTCTACGACCGCGCGGAACTTCTCCCGACTGGTGCAATGTGGCATGGCGTGGTCGACCACGACCGTTGTGTCCGCGTGGAGCTTGTCCCTGATGAGATTAACCCCATTCGCCGAGAGCTTGGTTCCCTCGCCGGCCAGCGTGATGAATCCCTGATAGCGGCTGATGGAGCCGCTGCAGGTCATGCTGAAGAGGTCGAGCTTAGCCCTGGCGCCGACTGCGATGATCGCCGACGAGATGTTCACGGCGTCAGAGGCAGCAGCTGCCACGCGGATATACGAAAGGCTCGCCTCGTCACCAACCAGGGCGATTATCGCATCGTTGGCTTGATAGCCACTCGCGCGTTCAGCCGGGACGAAACTTTCTACGATGGCCGCATGCGCTCCTTTACCGAGTTGCAGATAGCAACGTGTAAAGGTGGACACCGACAGTCCGGTTGCGACGTGAACGATTTGAATTGGACGCTCCACCGCATTGCCGTCGGCGACCGTAATCACCAAGCCATCTGTCGCCATTGCGGCGTTGAGCGCGATCGCCGAGTCGCTCGTCGTCGACAGCACCAGACCGGCCATGCCCCCAGTAGCCGAGTTCTCCAGAACCTCTCGCAGCGACCGCACAACGACTTCGTTTTCCAGCCTGCCGAGATCGGATAGCTCCGGCGCGAATATGCCATCCACCAAAACCAGTTTGACCGCCTGATCGGCAGCCACTTGCTTGACCGAGACCTTTGCGCGCACCAGCGCCTCCGCATCCGGCCGCGGAGCGAGTGGCAGCACCTCGCTGATCAGGGCGCGCAGATCTGTGTATTTCCAATCCTCCATGCGCCGATGCGGGAGGCCGGTACGCTCGTAGACCTCGAATGCTCTCGCCCGTATTTGGGGGACAGGGCCTGCACCAGGCAGCCGTCCACGCGCCGCAGCGAAAACATTGCCCATTGCGCGTTCGGCGTCGGCTTTGACCAAAACCTGCTTCATCGGGAAGTCCCTAGAGCCGTCAGGCCGCGTCTTCGAATTGGGCGTAGCCACAAGCCTCGAGCTCCAGCGCGAGTTCCTTGCCGCCACTCTTCATGACCCGCCCTTTCGACATCACGTGCACAATGTCCGGCACGATATGCTCGAGAAGCCGCCGATAATGAGTGATCACGATCATCGCTCGTTCCGGCGAACGTAAGGCGTTGATGCCACTGGCGACGATACGCAGCGCGTCGATATCGAGGCCGGAATCGATCTCGTCAAGGATGCACAGGCTCGGCTCGAACAACGCCATCTGCAAAATTTCGTTGCGCTTCTTCTCGCCGCCGGAGAAGCCGACATTGACGCCGCGCTTGATCATGTCCCGGGGAATGTTGAGCGAACCGGCCACCTCGCGGACTCTTTTCAGAAATTCGGGGGTGGAGAATTCCTGTTGGTCGCGCGCCTTGCGCTGGGCGTTCAGTGCCGCGCGCAGGAAGTTCATGGTGGTCACGCCGGGGATCTCGACTGGATACTGGAATGCTAGGAACACGCCCTTGGCGGCGCGTTCATTTGGCTCCATCCGCAAGAGGTTCTCGCCCCTGAACAAGATTTGTCCGCCGGTGATCTCATAGCCCGGCTTGCCGGCGATGACGTGCGAGAGCGTCGATTTGCCGGAGCCGTTCGGCCCCATGATCGCGTGCACTTCACCGGCATGGACGCTAAGATGCAGCCCGCGAATGATTTCGCGGTCTTCGACACCAAGATGCAAATCTCGGATTTCGAGTAGCGCCATTCTGATCTGCCCCCTGAAATGCGTCGTCTGGCGAGCCGCATTCGAGGGGCTCGCGGGAGGTTTCGTTATCCAACGGATCCGTCGAGCGAGATCGAGATTAGCTTCTGCGCCTCCACTGCGAACTCCATGGGCAGTCTTTGCAGAACTTGCTTGACGAAGCCGTTGACGACGAGGCCCACCGCTTCTTCCTGGCTGAGCCCGCGCTGGATGCAGTAGAACAGCACGTCCTCGGAGATCTTCGAGGTCGTTGCCTCGTGCTCGAAGGTTGCCGAGGAGTTCTTGGCCTCGATGTACGGCACGGTGTGCGCGCCGCATTTGTCGCCGATCAGCAGCGAGTCGCAGGCCGTGAAGTTGCGCGCCCCGGTCGCCTTGCGATGCGCGGTGACGAGACCGCGATAGGTGTTCTGCGACTTGCCGGCGGCGATGCCCTTGGAGATGATCCGGCTCGACGTGTTCTTGCCGAGATGGATCATCTTGGTGCCCGAATCGACCTGCTGGAAGCCGTTCGAGATCGCGATCGAATAGAACTCGCCGCGGGAATTGTCGCCGCGCAGGATGCAGCTCGGATATTTCCAGGTGATGGCGGAGCCGGTCTCGACCTGGGTCCAGGAGATCTTGGAGTGGTTGCCGCGGCAGTCGCCCCGCTTGGTGACGAAATTGTAGATGCCGCCCTTGCCTTCCGAATTGCCGGGGTACCAGTTCTGCACCGTCGAATATTTGATCTCGGCATCGTCAAGCGCGACGAGCTCGACCACGGCGGCATGCAGCTGGTTCTCGTCGCGCTGCGGCGCGGTGCAGCCTTCGAGATAGGAGACGTAGGAGCCCTTGTCGGCGATGATCAGCGTGCGCTCGAACTGGCCGGTGTTGCGCTCGTTGATGCGGAAATAGGTCGACAGCTCCATCGGGCAGCGCACGCCCGGCGGCACATAGACGAATGAGCCGTCCGAGAACACCGCCGAGTTCAGCGTCGCATAGAAATTGTCCGAGGTCGGAACCACCGAGCCGAGATATTTCTGCACCAATTCAGAGTGCTCGCGGATCGCCTCCGAGATCGGCATGAAGATCACGCCGGCCTTCTTCAGCTCCGCCTTGAACGTGGTGGCAACCGAGACCGAATCGAACACCGCATCGACCGCGATCTTGCGCCGGGCCGGATCTTCCTCGCCGACCTTCGGCTCGACGCCTTCGAGCATGGCGACTTCCCGCAAGGGGATGCCGAGCTTCTCGTAGGTTTTCAGGATCTCCGGATCGATCTCGTCCAAAGACGAGACCGTCTTCTTCGGCTTCGGCGCCGCGTAATAATAGAGATCCTGGAAGTCGATCTTGGGATAGTCGACGCGGGCCCAGGTCGGCTCCTGCATGGTCAGCCAGCGCCGATAGGCCTCCAGCCGCCACTGGAGCATCCAGGCGGATTCGTTCTTTTTCTGTGAGATGAATTTTACGATCTCTTCCGACAGCCCCTTGGGAGCCTTCTCGGTGTCGATCAGGGTCTCAAACCCATAACGATACTGGTCGACGTCGATGCGCTTCACGCGCTCGACCGTCTCTTGTACGGCTACCATTGCCCGCTCCACTCACGCAGCGACAACTCCCGCCGGCGAGGATAGCGCCGCAATCTCTCTGAGCGGATCGTGCAAGTCGCCGCCAACTCTGGGCCAGCGAGTGAGAGAAACAGGACACGGATCCAAACGGCGGCGGCTGACGATAGCCTCTTCATCATGCTTCGCGCCGGAGCTCCTCTCATCGGCTACCCCACCTATGCCGGCACGCAGGTATCGGGCACCGGGCAAACGACCACGCATTGCGGCGCGTCAAAATGCCCCTCACATTGCGTACACTGGGTCGGATTGATCACATATATATCGTTCTTCAGGCTGATCGCGGCATTGGGACATTCGAACTCACACGCACCGCAGACGGTGCACTGGGATGCGATTATCTTGTAGGCCATCACTGCGATTCCATGAGCAAAAGTTGCGCGACAGTTTCTTGCTTTCAAGTCTTGTGCCAGACAGTTAACCTTGATTTGTCTGGGCTATTTTCGATAACGCAAGTCGCCGCCTCGACACGGTGTCGCAATTCCTACAACGCGCATGACAGCAGCTTGATCTCGATGCCGTGGTTTGCGCATGGTCGATCTCTCGGCAGTCAGCGATCAGGTGAACCGCGTTAGCCAGCCTGCGATGCATCCTAAGGTGGTCGTGCCGCGGCTATGATCGATGCGCCGCGCGACTTCACAAGGTTCTCCGCCGGTGTATCAGGTCGACCCCAAGCCCCAGTCACGGGACACCGGCGGCCTCGGCGACGGCACCGCGATAAACAGCCCGCGCAGTCATCACCGGTCCGGTCGGCGTTCCACAGCCAGCCAGAAAGGGTCGCGGCGATCGCGCCAGATAAAGTCGCCCGTGATTGCGGGTCCCCTGCGGACCCGCGGGACGCATTCTCAATTGCCTTCGATTACCTGGCAAGACCGGCATTCATATGCGCTGTATGGGCGAACGTACATTGTCTCGCATCGTGCGAGCGACTGAAGCCGGCGCTCGTCTGGTGATCCTTCACTTATGCCGACGGCGGTCAGCAGATCGATGGAGCCAAAAAAAAGCCACCCCGAGGGGTGGCCTAAGTCAGGGAGGAAACGCCCATAAGGGCCTCTGGGATCAGGCCGCAGCCTGTTCGATCGGTGAGAAGGGCAGCCCGAGGCTTTCGGCCACCGCTTTGTAAGTTAGTCGGCCCCGATGGACGTTGAGGCCCGCGCGCAAATGCGGATTTTCGAGCACGGCGGAAAAACCTTTGTTGGCCAGAGCCAAACCAAACGGCAGCGTCGCGTTATTCAGTGCCTGGCTCGAGGTCAGCGGTACAGCCCCAGGCATATTGGCCACGCAATAATGAATGACGCCATCCACTTCGTAAGTAGGATCAGCGTGGGTGGTTGGGTGCGATGTCTCAAAGCAGCCGCCCTGATCGATAGCGACATCCACGAGCACCCCCCTCTTGCGCATCGAGCTCAGCATGCTCCGGCGGACCAGCTTCGGCGCGCTCGCACCTGGAACGAGCACCGCACCAATCACCACATCCGCCGCAAATACCTCTTCCTCCACGGAGTCGATAGTCGAAAACCTGGTGCGAACGCGTCCTTCGAATAGCTCGTCCAGCTCGCGGAGCCGGCGTATCGAACGGTCGATGATGGTCACTTCTGCGCCCAGACCGACCGCCATGCGTGCCGCGTGCGTACCAACGACACCACCTCCGATCACCACGATACGGGCAGGCTGAACACCGGGCACCCCACCGATCAACAGCCCTCGTCCGCCTGCACTCCGCTTCAGGGCGCTACCCGCCGCTTCGATCGCAAGCCTACCCGCGACCTCGCTCATCGGCGCCAGCAGCGGAAGACCACCATGCGCATCAGTTACGGTCTCATAGGCGATCGCGGTGCATCCAGATTTCAGGAGGCCCTTGGCCTGATCCGGGTCGGGGGCCAGATGCAGATAAGTGAAAAGGATCTGATTTTCCCGCAGCTGACACCATTCGGACGGCTGAGGCTCCTTAACCTTTACGATCATCTCGCTCGATGCGAATACCTCAACTGCGGAAGTTAGAATCGTTGCGCCAGCATTGCGATAATCGTCGTCGGTTGCACCAATGCCAGCGCCGGCATTGGTCTCGATCATCACGCGGTGGCCCGCTGCCACGTATTCGCGGACAGCTCCCGGGGTAAGGCCGACGCGATATTCGTGCGCCTTGATTTCCTTGGGGACTCCGACCTTCATTTGAAAACTCCCTACCTGGAGCGCCTTTCTAATCGGAAGCGAGCAGGGATATTGCGACGCAGCCGTCAAAATGACGCAGAAATTCAGCGATATTTGGCAAGCTTCGCAGGATTTCAAACCCACTGGTGCCGAGCGGATCGAGTGACCATGCTCGCTGAGCTTAACCGTCGAAAATGCGTGATCGCGATGAAGTTTCGAATTGCGTTCTCGGCTCGTGAAAAAGCTAACAACCGAAATCCAGCCTCGCCGAAACTTCTTGAAGAGCCGAGTCGCAGTGTGCCGGTTGGGTAGACTTGCCCATAGAAGGGATCGTTTCCAAAGCTGATGGCGCTTGGCTAATGACCATTGATCATAAATTTGGTTTCCAAAAAACTGGACGATGCGCAACGTGTTCAACAGATCCGAGGCAATTGTTCGCCCCACAACCAATCAACGATTCGCCGGCCGCCGAAACCGGTCGCCATCTGCACAAATTTCCGATCGTCAGCCACCGCCTCGCCAATATCAGCTGCATCGGACCCGAGCGGGTGCGCCTTCATGGCTGCAAGCACGGCATCGGCCAAATCAGGCGCGACGATCGCAACGAGCTTGCCCTCATTGGCGACATGGATCGGATCGAGACCAAGGAGCTCGCAGGCAGCTGCAACCGCGGGCTTCACCGGAATGGATGTTTCCTCCAGATGGAACCCGAGGTCAGATTGATGCGCAATCTCGTTGAGGGTCGCGGCAAGCCCACCCCGCGTCGGGTCGCGCATCACCCGGATGCTGCTACCGCCGGCGGCAACCATGACCGCTACGAGATTATGCAACGCTGCGCAATCCGAGACGACCTCGGTTTGAAAAGCGACGTTCTGACGTTTTGACATGATCGCCACCCCATGATCGCCGACGCTACCGGACACCAGCACACGGTCCCCGACCCTTGCCTTGTCGGCGGAGAGATCGAGCCCATCGGCCACAATCCCGATGCCGGTCGTAGAGATGAACAAACCATCGGCCTTGCCGCGCTCGACCACCTTGGTGTCTCCGGCAATGATGTAAACGCCAGCGCCGCGCGCTGCCGCGCCCATCGAATCCGCGATCGCCTTCAGATCCGAAAACCGGAAGCCCTCCTCGATGATAAAACTGGCCGACAGATAGAGGGGACGCGCGCCGGACATCGCGACATCATTGATCGTGCCGTGCACAGCCAGTGACCCGATATTACCGCCCGGAAAGAACAGCGGGGAAACCACATAGCCGTCGGTCGTCATCACCATCCTGCCTGCCGCAACGTCAAACGCGGACTGATCATTGCAGCGGGCGAGCCATTCATTACCAAAGGCTTGGTGAAAAAGGCCGGAGATCAGCTGTGCCATGGCACGGCCCCCGGATCCATGGGAAAGATCAACGCGTCCGTTCTCGATGTCGAGCTTGCGTTGATAAGCCTTTACGCTCATGACGTCCGCCTCAACTGTTCATCGCGAACTCGGCCGTAGGCCCAATACGCCGCACAAGCGCCTTCTGATGACACCATGCAGGATCCTATGGGAGTTTCCGGCGTGCAGACGGTTCCAAACAGCTTACAGTCGACCGGCCGCTTGGCGCCACGCAAGATCGCGCAGCACTCGCATGCCGGATTGTCTGCGATACGCAGGTCGTGGATCGCAAAACGCGTCTCGGCGTCGAATTGCGCGTAAGCCTGCTTCAGCTTCAGTCCGCTGTTGGGGACGAGTCCGAGCCCTCGCCATTCAAACTGCTCGCGCAGTTCGAATATCTGCGATACCTCCTCCTTGGCGCGCCGATTGCCTTCACGCGTCACCGCACGACTGTATTGGTTCTCTACCTCGTAGCGATCTTCGTTCACCTGCCGCACCAGCATCAGGATCGCCTGCATCACATCGAGCGGTTCAAAACCCGCGATCACGATCGGCTTGCCGAATTGTTCCGCCAGAGGCTCGTAAGGCTGCGTGCCAATAATGGTGCTCACATGTGCAGGCCCGATGAAGCCGTCGATTGGAACCCCGCCGGTGTCGCGGATTTTGGGGTTCTCGAGAATGCTGTGCATCGCAGAGGGTGTAAGCACGTGATTGCAGAACACGCTGAGGCCCTTCAACCGCTTCTTCTCGGCAATCCGGATCATCACCGCCGTCGGAGGGGTAGTGGTCTCAAATCCAATGGCAAAGAAGACCACCTCGCGGCTCGGCGCCTGTTCGGCGAGCCGGATAGCGTCGAGCGTCGAGTAGACCATCCGAATGTCTGCGCCGAGCGCTTTGGCTCGCAACAGGGACTGTCCTTGCGACCCAGGCGCGCGCATCAGGTCGCCGTAGACGCACAGAGTGACCTCTGGTCGGTCGACGAGCCGGATCGCCATATCAATTCGGCTGGCGGGCAGAACGCAGACGGGACAACCGGGCCCGTGGATCATGCGAACGTTCGCGGGCAGCAGATCCTCCAGGCCGTAGCGGGAGATCGCATGAGTGTGTCCGCCGCAGAATTCCATGAACCGATAGGCTCTTTGCGAACTGACCTCGGCGCCAATCGCACGCGCAATTCCCTGCGCGATGGCCTTGTCGCGAAATTCGTCGGCATATTTCATGATCGGCGTTCTCCTGCACTGCCTAGCTCCTGCAGGAGCTCCAGCGTGCGCTTGGCTTCCGTCGGATCGATCTTGGCCAGCGCATAGCCGACATGGACAAGGACGCAATCGCCGACCTCGAGCTCGTCGATGAGAGCAATCGATATCTCCAGGCTGATGCCATCGATGGACACCGTAGCCATGTCGTTGGGATGAATTTTCACAATCCTTGCCGGCACTGAAAGGCACATATCAGGCTGTTCCTTCCCTGGCGGACGACCGTTGAGCAATCTGCAGAGCGGCAATCCAGGCCTGGCCAAGGCTCAAACCGCCATCATTGGGCGGCACCCGCCGTGGCACGAGCGGGGTAAGGCCGGCAGCGCTGCAACCGCGCGGGATCTCATCAGCCAGCACCGCGTTCAGGAAGCAGCCGCCGCTCAGAACGACAGTATTAACGCCGGTTGTCCGCGCAGAGCGTGTGACCCAGTCAACGCAGGCGGCAGCGAAGGTGCCATGAAAAAGCCCGGCTCCGCCCACGGCGTCAATGTCATGTGCAATCAGCTGCGCAAACAGCGGACGAAGCGACAGCACGCCGCCGTCGATCGTCCAGCCGGCTTCGAGAATCGCAGTCCGCCCCACCAGCGCCTCGAGCTTCATCGCCGCTTCGCCCTCATAGCTCTGCAAACTCGCAATCCCCAGCAGCGCCGCTGCCGCGTCGAACAACCGGCCCGCACTGGTCGTGGTGGGCCCGCCCGGCTGATCGAGCAAGGCCGACACACATCCAGCCCGCCTTTGCGCCGCAAAGCGCGGCCCGATTTCATTACCCCGGCCGAGCCCGTGTAGTACTGCGCTCGCCATGCGCCAGGGCTCGCGAGCTGCACGATCTCCACCAGGCATTTGCAGCGGCGCTAAGTGCCCGATGCGTCGGCACCTCGGGCCTTCGCACAACAATAGTTCGCCACCCCAGTTGCCGCCGTCGGAACCAAAGCCATGGCCATCGAGCACCAGGGCAAGCGCAGGTCCCGCATGGCCATGCTCGGCGATCACTGCGGCAGCGTGTGCGTGGTGATGTTGGACAGCCACCAGCTCGCGGCCATTTGCTTCCGCAAACCGGGTAGAAACCATATCGGGATGCAGATCATGGGCGACGACGACAGGCTCCACGTCAAGGCTCGATGTGAGGTGTCGGATCGTCTCCTCGAACGCACGAACGCCTTCGGCCGTATCCAGATCGCCAATATGCTGAGAGACGAACGCTTGGTTGTCCCGCGTGATGGTGATGGTCGATTTCAGCGCGCCGCCGACGGCGAGCACGGGGGGCACAGACTTCGGAAGCCTGATGGGTTCGGGAACATAGCCACGGGCACGACGAATGAATTGTGGCCGGCCAGCCACCACTGACACCACGGAGTCATCAGCACGCGTCAGGATATCGCGGTCATGGGTCACGACAAGGTCGGCGATCTCATCGAGCCGCCGCAGCGCCTGCGCGTTGTCGATCAGGAGCGGTTCGCCGCCAAGATTGGCACTGGTAGCCACGATGACCGCGCCGGCCCCCGCCCATGCACCTGCCGAGCGAAGCGCATGAAAGATGAGGTGATGCAGCGGCACTATAGGCAGCATGACACCCACACGTGACAAGCCAGGAGCTATGTCGGGCGCCAGGTTGTTTCGCGAAGGCAGAAGGACGATGGGACGTGCTACGGATTCGAGCAGCGCAAGCTCGGGCACGTTCGCCTCCGCGATCTCGCTGACGCGCTCTATCGAATCGACCATAACCGCGAACGGCTTCTGAAGGCGCTGCTTTCTCCTGCGCAAACGCTGCACCGCGTCCTGGTTACGCGCATCGCAAAGCAGCTGGTATCCGCCCAGCCCCTTTATCGCCACGATTTGTCCACCCGCGATTGCCGCGACAATGGCGCTGATCTCATGGCTGAGCCGAGGACCGCATGTCGGACACGCGATCGCCTCCGCATGAAACCTGCGGCTCTCCGGATCGCCATATTCGGCCGCGCAGGCTGCGCACAGCCTAAAAACCCTCATGACGGTGTTGCGGCGATCGTAGGGAAGCCGTTCGGCGATGGTGTAGCGTGGGCCGCAATGGCAGCAACTGATGAAGGGGTAAAGGTAATGCCGATTTTCTGGATCGAACAGCTCACTGAGACATTGCTGGCAGACCGCAGCATCAGCGACGATCTGCGTTGACAATTTGCCGCCTTCGCTCGTGCCGATCGAAAAGTCTTTCGCCGCGAGCGCCGCAGTCTCCCGAACGCAGATGTGGTCGATGCGTGCCAATGGCGGCGCCTCGAGCGGCAACGTGGCGATAAACTCCGAGGCCCGATGCCCCTCGACCTCGATCGTAACACCGTCGGGGCCATTGATGACAAATCCCGCCAATCCGTACCGCATAGCGAGTCCATAGACGTAAGGACGAAAGCCGACCCCTTGTACGGCCCCACTCACGCGCACGCGTAGCCGTGTTCGGTCGCAGGAGGTTGCGGCGTTCATCGCCTTGTGTCCTCTACGATGGGCCTCTGGGCCTCGCCTGTCTATCGATCCAGGCGTAGAGCGCGCCAAACCCCTCGCCGGTACGAGCCGAAACTACAAGCACGTCAATCTTCGGATTGACGCGTCTGGCGTATTCGATCGTCTTACCCAAATCGAAATCGAGCAGCGGGGCTAGATCAATCTTGTTGATCACCATGAGCGAAGAAGCGGCAAACATATCAGGATATTTGAGCGGCTTGTCTTCACCTTCGGTAATCGACAAGACTACGATCTTGCAGGCCTCACCAAGATCGAAGGCTGCGGGACAGATCAGATTACCGACGTTCTCGATGAAGAGAATACCGCCAATCAGCAGCGGCAAGCGCCGATGAGCCTCGCCAATCATTGCAGCATCGAGATGGCAACCCTTGCCGGTGTTGACTTGAACGGACGGCACGCCGGCGGCCCGAATGCGTTCGGCATCGTTCGAGGTCTGCTGGTCGCCTTCGATGACCCCGACCGGACGGCTGCGCTTGAGCTCGGACACGGCGCGGACAAGCAGGGTCGTTTTACCTGCACCAGGACTAGACAGAAGATTAAATACAAGCAGGTCATCAGCTACGAAGAGCGCGCGGTTGTCCGCCGCAATCCGATTATTCTTGCCAAGAATGTCGCGCTCGATCTGAATGACCCGCTCTCTGCTCATGCCCGCAGCCTTCAAGCCAGCCGGCCCGGCGCCGCCGCTCAGCAGCGCCTGCCCGCCATGAGCCTGGTGATGGGCAAAGCGATGATCGTGACTATGACTGTCGCGAACATGGTATGAACGTTGCAGGCCTTGGTCGCCATGCGGATGGTAACCGCGATCGAAATCGTCCTGCATATCAACATAGTAACGCGCGTGGCTCTCCGCGTCATGCGCCTTGGCGCGTTCGGTCGACGGCGTCCCGTCGGTGCAGCCGCAAACGGTACACATCAATCGATCTCCAGCTCTTTCACGCGCATCTGTTCGCCCGCGGTTACCTGCAACTGATAGCTGCCGCAGCGAGGACAGCACTCACCGCGCCGTGCAATTTCAACGCTTTTCGAACAGCTCATGCACCAGACAATGCCTGGCCGTTCGACGATATTAAGGACCGCGCCCTCGGCAACGGTCCGCGTTGCAACGACAGCAAAGCAGAACCTGATCGCTTCAGGCGCAGCATGGCCCAGCGCTCCCATCTCTAGACAGACGCTCCGTACGCGCGAAAACGATCGGTGACGTGCCTCCTCCTCGATGATTTGAATGATGCCAAGACAAATCGCCATTTCATGCATCGCCAATTTCGCGAAAATTGAGGGTGAATCCGACGCACGGATCGAGCGATGCAATCACTGCATGGACTGCATCCCGACGCCGTCTAGCCGTCAGCACCGCGCCCTGCAGGCTGCGGACAAGCGGTCCGCGGCGGTGGAAATTCCACTCCGTCGGCGCAAGGAATTCGAAGCGGGATATCCGGCCCTGAGGATCAAGCTCAACCGCTTGGTAGAGACGCCCCCTGGCGCATTCGACCGCGGCCGCTGCACGGCCGGGCCCTAGCCTATATCTTTCGATAATCCCATGCTCCGCCGACTCAATCTGAGCACCGGCCTTGAGCCAGGCGCATAGCCGGAGGATTTCAGCAATTCTGGCCCTCAGCCGCTCGGCCGCTCCGGAGGGGCTCGGCGAGAGTTGATCACGCGCCATTTGGCGCGCCCATGGACCCGTCTCGGGCGCATGTCCGTCAAGATCGGGACAATGGCAAAATGTAGCGTCATCCACGAGCAGCCGTTTAATGATGTTGCGGTCGTCAGCAACGGACAGGAACGAGTGCTCCGCCGGAATTGACTTCAGGTCGATCTCATCAAGCGCTGCAATGCGAAGCGCCAATGGGCTACCGGATGTCAGCGCGCCACCCTCATTCGGTATGCCGAGCGCGGCCAGCGCAGCCACAATCCGCACCGTTGCTTCGCATTGAGTGGAGCCCCAGGGTGGCTGGGTGGTGCCGACAAGCGCTGAGATTTCCCGCATCACGGAGCGGACTGCCGCCGCACTGATGACGTCTTGCGCAAGATGTCCGACAAAGAGGCCCCTTAGCAAGTCCGCGATGCGCTCGGTAACGATAAGCGCAATACGATGCTGTTTTGTTGTGCGTGTGATCACTTCGTCGCGCGCCGTCTCGATCGCGGACAGCAGTGCGGTTTGCTGCGCAGCGGCACACAATGCGAAGAGCCGCGGCAGCACCTTAAGCAGCGACGAAGCTTGTTTGCCAGCGAACAGCTGCCCCAGCGGCGGCCGGACTCGCGGCAGGATCTCGACCGCGGCGACTACGTCGGCAGCAAGCGATACGGTGACATCGATCTTGTTGTGGGCAGCAAGGCTCATGCGCACCGCTCCGCAAACATCCTGCGCAAGGTATGCCGGCGGTCGCTGCGCACGCGCCGTCTACGGGATCCCCCCGGACGCCGAACGTTCTCCAAGCTCTTCATGTGACGTACGCCTTAATAATTTCCTGCATGCGTTCGGCAGAGTCCTGGAAATCCTCGTCGGCAGCCAACGCAACAATCGGCACGCCGCCGACCTCCAGCGTATCAAGGATGATGTTGTCCGTAGAATTGAAGAACTGCACCGACCAGACATTCCTGATCCCGGTCGCCTGCACTCGGCACGTTCCGTAACCGCGGAAGATGAGCTGGACCGGGCCATTGCCCAGGCTGAGCTGCAGGAATGCCAGATCGATAACGCTCATCGGCAGCAACGTGAGATTGATGACGTGAGCGCGCATGCCAAACCGCCAGACGCGCGACCGCTCGCGTATTTCCGCGAGCAAAGGTTGCACGTTCATCGCGCCGTCCGGCGCCGCGCGGATCACAATATCGGCGGACGTCAGGTCACTTGCGGCGCGCCGGACAATTTGCGGAATCGCTCCGACCTCGACATATTCGTGCGCCGGATCGGTCCCGATGCGCACGCGCCAGATTCCCGCAAGCACGGACTCCCGGATTTGCGCCAAAGTGCCATCTGGCAGCGCAACCACGCCAGCAATCTCACCTTCTCCGAGCACTTCGCCAATCAGCTTGCGCTCGGGATCGCTGAGATTCGCGAGTCCGTACTGTTGCGTCCGAGCGCCCCTTCTCTGGCTGGCAACGGCAGCAGCGGCATTCGATAAGAGCGCGGTGGCATTTGGATAGTTCCTTGCAAGCCCGTCGCCATCGCGCCAACCGCTGGCGAGCGCACTCCTCGACCCGCCATGGAATACATCGAGGCTCCCAGAGCCCATGGCAAGCTTGCTCGCCACCCGCTCGTCGCCGTCCGATGCAACGCGGAGCGCTGTTTTCATCATGCGATGTTCCGTTGGCTGTCTCGAGGAGCAATGCCCTTGCCGACACAAGTGCTGCCGGCGTGTGGCCGAACGATCGGTACCGAGATACGGCTGATCCTGACCAAACGGACCGGTCTCTTGCCGATCACGCGGAGTGTATTGCGCCGACGGCGCAGGCTCGGGCTCGACGGGCCGCGCAGGCCGAGCCGGCCGACCAGTTCGCCACCAACGCCGCCCGCAGGCACTGCGCCTTGCATGCGCCGCCGAAACGAGTTGACCATTTCAGGACGGAAGTACGCGGGCTTGATGATTCGGAGCAAATATAGGAGATCGGCCGGTGACTGCGGCATCACGTCCGCCCTCACGGGAGCGTGTGCGACTAGGCACGCACCTCCGCTGACGCCCCCCACCTCGGATGGAGCGGGCCGCGAAAGACCACGCTGCGCCGGCTGCAACTTCATCACACGCCTTCTGAAAATCTTCGGTTTCTGCTAACAGGCTATTAGCAAGGTGCATGCCAATCATCGTCTGGCCGCGTCTCCCCCTCGAACCAGAGGCTCGAAGCGCCTGACATTTTCCATGCAAAGGTTACGTGCGACTGGAAGCCAATGTGTGAGCAAGCAATCGGCGCAATATCCGCAAGCGGAATCGCTAGCGTAGGTGCTCCGGCAATTGCGGCTCATGACCGATTAAGTCCGCAAAGAAGGGATCGCAGTCCTGGCCGTTGAGGCTGGCCTCAAGCCCGTCCAGTGCTTGCGAGATCAGCGTTGCTTCATTTTCATCCAAAAGCCGCACCGCGCTGTCGATATGAACGAGCACCTTTGCGCCGACCACGGCGTCCGAGAGCAGCATGACCGAGACGCGCCGCTGTTTATCGCCATACTCGCACAGCGCCGTGATGCCGTCGGTCTCGAGAATCGTCATTGGCAATCCAAGGCACATGGTCACTCGCGGGCCGCTAGATCGGCTGCGTCCTCATCTCATAATTTGCATGGTCGATATTGTTCGCCAATAGTCGTTCTGATGCAGGCAGCGGCGCGGTCCGCGGTTTTGCCGGCGAGTCCCACTGCGCCAGGAGTTTGCAAGCCAGTTCAATCGCAGGCGCAATCTGAAAGCGTACCGGGGCAGTCAGCGGACCGCCCCAATGCTCCAGGTCCAGCGGCTGACAGCCGATGAGAGCGAGCTCTCGCGGGCGGCGGCCAAGCAGGTCGGCCGCACTCAAGACCTCCTGAAAGCCGGTCTGATGCAGGCTCACCTTCTTGGCGGCGGTAAATTTTGGCACTTCGTCATCTCGCACAAGCTTCAACTGCCCGGGCAGTAATCCATAGTCGATAGCATCGAACACGATCAGGCAATCGGCCTGCTCAAGAAAACTAATGAGGTAGAGCCCCTGTGTGCCGCCATCGAGAACGGTGACGTTGTCATCGATGGCATAGCGGCGATGAAACTCCTCGACCACCCGCACGCCAAATCCCTCATCGGCCCACAAGATATTGCCGATGCCGAGCACCAGAATCCTCTTCTTGGTTTCCGGATTCAGCATCCGCCTCCCAGTCAATCGCGAGACCCGCGCTCACCCGATGGACTAGATGCTCCGGCGCGACATGAGTCTTCACGGATCACCGCGTAGATGTGGACCAGCGCAAAGGTCACGATCACCCACAGGCCGAGATGATGCCAGGTATGGACGTCCTGACTGTTCGGCCAAATTGAAAATACCCAGCTGAACAGCTTGTACTGCCAGCTGTCAGTGCCTGCACCTTGCCCATAAAGTGCAAATCCTGTGACAACCATGAACGTGATCGTCTGCGTAAACATAAAGAACATTGCGAGCTGAGCAAGACGGTTGCGCCCGACGCGCCTCTCGGGCTCAACTGTAAGGAACGCATACGAGCGAATCTCGTGGTAGACCTCGCGCCAAAAGCACCTGCGCCAGAGCGGCACCCAAAAGATCTGCATGGCATGCGCATTTCCCATTAAAGCCCAGTAGATTCGCAGAAGAAAGCCGGTACTGAGCACATATCCCGCCGAGAAATGAGCAAAGCGGATGTAGCCGAACAGGAAATTGCCGGTTGCCTCTCCCGACATCGCCGGTGTCCCGGTTCCAATGAGATAGCCGGTTAAGCTCAGCATCAGAATGGTCGCGGCATTGACCCAATGCCACAGTCGCACCGGCGCGGAGGCGATGCCACCGCCGATCCTGCCTTCAGTCGGTGCCGCATCGACGGCGGCAAGGAGCTTCCGAGCCCTGTCCGGCATGCCCCTAACGAACATTGACTGAAGCCATTTCCTGGCCATCAGGACTCATCACATGGGTCGAGCAAGCCAAGCATGGATCAAAGGAATGGATCGTGCGCAAGATCTCCAGGGGCCGCTGCGGATCGGCCATCGGGGTACCGATCAGGGAGGCTTCAAAGGCGCCAATATTGCCCTTGGGATCGCGAGGAGATCCATTCCACGTCGTCGGCACAACACATTGATAATTGTCGATCTTGGCGTCCCTGATCTTGATCCAGTGCCCAAGCGCACCGCGCGGCGCCTCAGTGAACCCGTAGCCCTTGGCCTCCTTGCGCCAGGTTTCCGGCTTCCACCTGCTGACATCGGCAGTTGCCGTATTGCCTGCCTTGATGTGGATTACCAGCTTATTCTGGAAATAACGCATCTGATGCGCCGCCCACTGGCATTCGAGCGCTCGCGTCGCAGTACGGCCAAGCGTCGAGAACAGCGCACTCAGGGGAAGATTGAGCCCCTTGAGCAGTCTCTCGGCGGGCTCCTTGAACTCGGCTTTGTCTTGCGCATAACCGATGATGTATCGCGCTAACGGCCCGACCTCCACGGCGTGGCCGCGCCAGCGCGGCGCTTTGATCCAGGAATACTTGCCGCCCTCGTCGAGTTCCTTAATATCTGTCTTGCTGCCTTTGAGTTTTGGCCCAAGTTCAAAACTCGGCTCGGTGAGACCGTCCCAGGGATGCAGTCCGCAGCAATCGCTGGGGTATTTATACCATGAATGCGGGACGAATTCCTGGATCTGCTCGGGATCACCATGGTCGATCGGCAGTATCTCCTTGAGATTGCCACCAAGAATGACCCCTCGCGGCAGCTTGAAGCTTTTGGCGGAACAGTCATTTGCGTTTTCGGGGATGTCGCCATAGGACATCACGCTTTTGCTCGAAAGTCCGCCGCCATGGAGCCAGTCCTTATAGAACGAGCAGATCGCGGCAATGTCGGGCAGGTAGACCTGCTCGACAAACTCGATCGAACGGTCGACGATCGAGGACACGATGTTCAATCGCTCCATATTGATCGCACCCACCGCACCAGTTCCGTCGACGTTGATCGCGCAGGGCACGCCGCCGACCAACCAGTTCGGATGCGGGTTCTTGCCACCATAGATCGCCTGGATCTTGACGATCTCCTTCTGAAAGTCGAGCGCTTCTAGATAATGCGCTACAGCCATCAAGTTCGCTTCCGGTGACAGCTTGTAGGCCGGATGCCCCCAATAGCCATTCTTGAACGGACCGAGTTGGCCTGATCCGAAGAATTTGGTGAGCCGGATCTGCAAATCCTTAAAATAGCCAGGGGACGATAGCGGCCAGGGCGAGATAGACTGCGCGAGCGCGGAGGTCGACTTGGGATCGGCCTTGAGCGCGGAGACCACGTCGACCCAATCCAGCGCGTGCAGGTGATAGAAATGTACGAGGTGATCATGCACGAGCAGGCACAGCTGCATGATGTTGCGGATCGAATTGGCATTCTCCGGAATCGCAATTCCTAGTGCATTTTCAACCGCGCGCACGGAGGTGAGCGCATGGGTTCCGGTGCATACCCCGCAAATCCGCTCGGTGAACGCCCAGGCGTCGCGCGGATCGCGCCCGCGCAGGATAACTTCGATGCCACGCCACATCGTGCCGCTTGAGACCGCATTGCGGATCACATTGTCTGAATCGAGATTGGCTTCGACACGCAGGTGGCCTTCGATCCGCGTCAGCGGATCGATGACGATTCGCCTGCCGGAACGATCGAGATTGAACCCATTCGGTGTCTGGACGGCCACCGTCGCCCCCTCCTCAAGTCGATTTGCTTTTGTGGGCTGCGCGATCCCGCTTGTGGGTCAACCGCTTCGCGGCGGTGAGCGCCGCGTGGGCAGCGACGGTTAGCCCAACTACGCCGGCAGCGGCCATGCCGATCTGGTCGGCGTTCGCCTCGATGCCGAACTGCTTGATGGTTGTGAGGCGGTCGTAAAATGATCCCTTATCCCAGAAGCCGTCTTCGGAGCAGCCGAAGCAGCCGTGGCCGGATTGAATCGGAAATGAAATGCCGCCGTTCCACCGAATGGCCGAACAAGCATTGTAGGTGGTTGGCCCCTTGCAGCCCATCTTGTACAGGCAATAGCCCTTGCGTGCGTACTCATCGTCCCACTCTTCGACGAATTGGCCAGCGTCGAAATGGGAACGCCGATAGCACTTGTCGTGAATCCGCTCGGAATAGAACATACTGGGACGGCCTTGGCGATCGAGCTCCGGAAGCTTTCCGAACGTGGTCATGAAAGTCAGGAGGCCACTCATAACCTCTGCGATAGGAGGGCACCCGGGCACCTTGATGATCGGCTTGTTGGTGATCACCTTATCGATCGGCGCCGCGCCAGTCGGATTGGGCTTGGCCGCTTGCACGCATCCCCAGGACGCACACGTGCCCCAAGCGATGACCGCCATGGACTCTTCCGCCATGTACCTGAGCTTTTCAACGAACGGCTTGCCGCCGTCAATGCAGAACATGCCACCCTCGTTCAGCGGCGGATTGCCTTCGACGGCGAGCACATACCTGCCTTTGTACTTGGCACGAGTTTCCTCCAGGATGGCTTCGGCCTGGTGTCCTGCCGCCGCCATGATCGTATCGTCATAGTCGAGCGAAATCATCGACAGCAGCGCGTCCTTGATCAATGGATGGGCCGAGCGGATAAAGCTTTCCGAGCAGCAGGTACACTCGAGCCCGTGCAGCCAGATGACGGGCACACGCGGTTTGGTCTCTAGGGCGTTGGCAATTCTGCCTGCGGCGAGCGGACCGAGTCCCAAGCTCGCGGCAGTCAAACTGCAGAATTTGTGGAAACTACGACGCGTGATACCCTGACGTCTGATCACGCTGTAGAACGTTTCTGTTGCACCACCCATTAAGCCTTCCATGTGAGTTGTCGTCGACCGAAACGAATTACTGACGTTCAGCAAGAAACAAGCCACAGCAGCGAAACACTTGACAGATGGCACGCCACCGCTTCTGGATTTGATGACAGTCGAAACCAGCCAGCGAGCCACGAGCTGCGCCATTGATCTGTCATGCTAATGGTGTCCGGTTTTGGACATCGATGTGATCAGTTCAACAGAGCGACACGATGGTTCATCACTGCACGGTGACTACGTCCTGCTCGCTCTTGCAGACGCGACACTCATGCCTCATGCCGATTGTTGAATAGAATTGGTGCAGTTGACGGGGACCGCACTGCCCCTGGGGCGCTTAAAGCCGCTCATAGTCGCAACTGCGCAAGCAGCCCGTACCAAAGCGGCTGTCGAGCGACGAAGAGAAGCCGCAATGTGAGCCCCGAGGCGCACGCAGCGTTCGCTTTTTAGGTCTGATCGACCCGATCTGCCTTCATTCAAAGCGGCTCGCCGCACCGCATCGCTGCATATTTTAGGCGAGAGCCTGGATGTTCAGAGCTATTACAGGAGCGTTCATCGCGCGAGCCGATCGATAGCAATGCGCGATCGTCTTGGCGCATCGCGATACCAAACCCGCTAAGAGCTTCTTCTCGATAGCGGAGGCGATCTCGTTATTGAAGCACTAGCGCGATCCGGCCGGGCGCTGCCGTCCACGACGAGATGCTCCTTTGGGTCGCAGAACAATTGTGTCCCGTAGGCGCCGGTCCAGGTGAACTCGCTAGACGAGTTCTTCGCTCGCGAGACCGCCAGTAAAAGCGTTCTGTGCGCGGTGGTTGCAGATCCGGCTTGCAATACTGCTGCTCGGTCGTGATCGGATGTGTCCGGCGGGCAAGCCTAGGACGGTTCAATGCCTCTCTTGACACAGTGTCTGTCGATGAGGGCTAAGGTGAAGATAGCCGCAAAGGCGAACATCACCATACCGCCGGCAACCACACTCGCTTCGCGCCAGCGAGACGCTTGGACGTAGTCTACGACGTGGGCTGACAAGACCTTGGTGCGCCCAGGAATGTTGCCGCCGATCATCATCACGACGCCGAATGTGCCGATCGTATGAGAAAACCCAATCACGGCAGCTTTAACAAACTCCAATCGCGCCAGCGGCCCGCTGATGGTAATGAAGGCATACAACGACGAAACGCGCCCTGTAGTTTTCAACGGGCAATCGCCATCGCAACAAAGGCGTTACGGATCGGCTGCACCACCAACGGCAGCGCCGAGAGGACCGATCCGACCACGATTCCTGCGAAGGTAAAAGCGAGCGTGCGCTCGCCCCACAAAGAGGCGAGGACGCCACCCGGTCCGTTGGGGCCGAGCAACACGAGTACGCAAAAACCGAGAGCCGTAGGCGGTAGCACTAGCGGCAGGGCGATCATCGTCGCCACCGCCTCGCTCAAAAGAGTCTTTGAGCGCGCCAGCCACCAAGCGAGGGGGACACCAATCAGGAGGAGGATCACGGTCGTCACGCTGGCGAGCTCAATCGTGAGCGCAACTGACTGCGAAATCTCTGCCGAAAAGACATCCATGTGGATCAGCCCAAAAGTGCGAGCAGGTCGCCGTGTCGGCCGAGTGAGCGCCTGCACGTCCGGCTCGTCCAGGGATGTGGCGCGGATCGCCCTTTAGTCGCGCGGCACTTCGTGGCGGCCGCCACATCGCGCGTCGTTTCTGCGAGCAACAGCAGCATCGCAAGCCTCATCGGCAACTCCTGTGACTGGGTCACTTCCATCCATCCGACGGCGGAAGCTCCTCGTTCGTCATCAGCAATTGCTGTGCCGCGTGCGAACTGTGGCGCGTTCTATGCTCAACGTGCGAAATTCGCATAGACGGCGACGTCACCCTGGCGTGAACCTAACGCTCTGTCAGATTTCTGGCATCTTTGTTGCCGAGCAGACAGCGACACGCCGCGCAACGAAGGGCAGATTTTGACGCCCCCAGACATGCTTGTTTGATTCGTCGATGGCTCAACCGCCGCACTCGCCGCGCTGGCAATGGAACGGATCTCAGCAAGACTGCCGTAAGTAACGGGAACGATCTAGCTGTAAGCTGCTTCTGCGACGCGGCAAAAGGCACGAGGAGCCGAGAGCGAAGGCCGCCTGCCGACCAATCTGCCTAATGCGCAGCGCTAGCACAGGCCTGGAGACAATGCCCCGTGAACGAGCCTTGCCGTTAGCGACAGCGCAGTGCATTGATCAAAGATTCTTCCGCGCAATCGAGTTCCTAAGCCAGGCTTCCATCGCGTGGATGCCTACGATCCAAACTATGAATTTTACCGATGTCACGTACTGTTGCATCCATCTCAGCAGTCGGCGTATATCGATCCCGCTAGAGCTTCGGGGCCGAGACGTGACTCCGCTAATGCGCCCAGCCGATGAAGTTACGAGTCACGCTAGAACTTTTTGTTCGACCTTGCGAACGCGGTCCGAGCACTCAAACCCATGCCGCCGGAGACAGACGGTTTGTCCGCCACTGCTTAGTCGGCGCACTTTGGGCATCTGGTGCAGATCTTGCTTAAGAGAAAGGATAAACGCAACTCGCCTGCCTTTGGAACGACGCGCCGACTCTCGGAACCGTCTTCAATCGCACACGGCTAAAATGAGTCTCGTATGACGCTGTCGCCTCTCAAAGACGCGGCGGCTCACATTCGACTATATTCGGGAAGGAAGCGTCATGACCACCATGTCAACTGCGGCGCCCGCGCGCGCGTCGCAAACTTGGTATAAGATTCTCTACGTGCAGGTGCTGATTGCGATTTTGATTGGCGCCATGGTCGGCTGCCTATGGCCGTCCGTCGCGACCAACGACTGGGTCAAGGCGCTTGGTGACGGATTCATCAAGCTAATCAAGATGGTGATCGCGCCGATTATTTTCTGCACCGTTACATCCGGTATTGCGCATATTCAGGATGCGAAGAAAGTCGGGCGCGTCGGCGTCAAGGCGCTGGTCTATTTCGAGATCGTCTCCAGCTTTGCCTTGTTGTTGGGCCTTGTTATGGGCAATCTGGTCCAAATCGGCCATGGTCTTGCGCTCAAGCCGGATGCTGCGGCGGTCGCCAATTACGTGAAGCAGGCGGAAGCCTCGAAGACCGTCGATTTCTTTCTCAACATCATTCCCGACACCGTGGTGGGCGCCTTCGCTCGCGGCGATGTTCTGCAGGTTCTCTTGTTCGCGATTCTATTCGGCTTTTCGTTGATGGCGCTCGGAAAGCGTGGGGAGCGTCTGCGCGGCATGATCGACGACGTCGCGCACGCGGTGTTCGGCGTAATCGCTATCATCATGAAAGCGGCTCCGATCGGCGCCTTCGGCGCCATGGCCTTCACCGTCGGCAAGTTCGGGCCGGCAGCACTCGGCAATTTGATCGGTCTGATCGCTCTGTTTTACGCGACTGCGGCGCTGTTTGTTGTGGTGGTGCTCGGTTTGATCGCGCGCCTCGTCGGCTTTTCAATCTTCAAGTTCATTGTCTATATCAAGGATGAGATTCTGATCGTGCTCGGCACTTCGTCCTCTGAAAGCGCTCTGCCGCAATTAATGGAGAAGCTCGAACGGCTGGGCTGCTCCAAGCCCGTGGTCGGCCTGGTGGTGCCAACTGGCTACTCCTTCAACCTCGACGGCACCAATATCTATATGACACTTGCGACATTGTTCATTGCCCAGGCACTCGGGGTCGAGCTCACCTTTGGCCAGCAGCTCACCATCCTGCTCGTTGCAATGCTGACGTCGAAGGGAGCAAGCGGCGTCACCGGCGCGGGCTTCATCACGCTCGCTGCGACGTTGTCGGTGGTCAATCCAGCGCTGGTGCCGGGCATGGCAATTGTGTTTTCGATCGATAAGTTCATGAGCGAGGTGCGCGCCCTTACTAACATCACCGGCAATGGCATCGCGGCCGTGTTCATATCTTGGTGGGAGGACGAGCTGGAGCACGCGACGCTGCAGGCCCGGCTCAACCAGCCCAACGTTTCCACCACTATCGACGCACGATGAGATAGGTCCCGGATCTTAACCACAGCCATTCGAAGACGCGTCAAATGCAAGCGCAGCCACATTTCTCGTAGTTCGAAGACACAGCCGACTTGACACGAGCCGGAACTTTCAAGGGCGATCTCCAGTGCGCAGATCTTGTCCCGCTTCGCCCCCCCCCCCGCAGCCGCCCTGAAAAGATGCCAGCCGGGCAAAAGAGCCGGAGCTTTTTAACGGTCATTATCAAGCGCGTCTTTCGCGTCAAGCTCCCGCCATCTGAACGCTTCTGCGACATTTTGCCGTGCCAGATAACAGGACTGCGACAGAACTTGTCCAGCCTGACGGACCTAGGTGTTGCTCCGCCTACAATTGCCAATGCGCGCGGTCACTGCACTGGCCTCGCCCAACCAACGACGTGGTAGCGATCTTGCTGACGCAACTCGTCATCCCTTGTTACGGTCCGTGCTGCCGCATTAGATCGTGATGGGTGTGATCAGCATGGATTAGATGGCACCTCGACGGAGCCATGCCGGCTCGCACACGGCTAGTGTTCGGTTCGGCGTCGTTCGCGCGCGCTCAACGGCTGACCGGAGACAAGTCCTCTCACCTAGGCGTGATGGCCCTCGGGCATGCAAGGCAGTCGCGTAACTTCGCCTTCGTATCTCGGCACGAGACGGTTGCGCTTTCTTCCGCATGCCGATCGCAACGGCGAGATGAATCGGCCGGCAGCTTGTCCCTGTTCTTTCCGGTTCGGCGAGGCGCGCCTGATTGTTTCGGCTCAACGTCTTGGCCGAACTGCAGCCGCTGTCCTCGTCCGGCTGGCGTAAGGGAGTTGTCCTCGGCTGCAGCCTCAAGCGCCTGCCTGGAGGTTATCGGCAGCGGAGGAAAGTAGACATCTCAGCTTCGATTCTAGGCGTGTCAGCGCGCGATAGTGGCCATATTGAAAGGTTTAGGACGACTATACGTATGTCTGTGATGCGTTTTTTCTTCGCGCGTGCTCAGTTCAGCAAGCAATCGATCTCGGAACCGCTCACAGCAGGTGCTGGTGCCGAGTATTGCCCCATTTTTGCCTAAAATGTTATAGCTCTCCCGCCGGAGAACAGGCCGGACAGTATCAAAATGCGTAGCCAGATCAGCAGTTTAAAGCGCTCAGCCCCTCAGTTTACCTTCGGCTCCATAACGCTGGCGGTGGTAACACTGTCTTGCTTGTACCTTCACGCGCATTTCGCCCCCACGGCGTTCGCCTATTTGTTAGTGGTGTTACTGTTTTCGTTGATGGGCAGCTTCATCGCGTCGTCCGCGCTTTGCATCGTAGCCGTTGCTGCTCTCGCTTATTATTTTGCGCCGCCGGCGTTCAGCCTGCGAATCGATGACCCCCAAGATCTGCCCGTGGTTGTTGCATTCTTTATTGCCTCGATTGTGGGAGCGCACCTGATCGGAAAGCTGCGCCAGGAAAGCGAGGCTGCGCGTGTGGCTGCGGCCAAGCTTCAGCGGAGTGCGGCCGATTTGGAGGATCGGGAAAAGCGGTGGCGCGCCATCTTCGAGCACAATCCGGCCATGTACTTCATGGTCGATGAAGCCGGCACTGTCCTCGACGTCAATACATTCGGCGCGACACAACTCGGCTATGCTCGTGCTGAACTGATTGGTCAATCCGTGCTGGAGGTATTTCTCGAGGAGGATCGCGCCTTCGTTCGTGAATGCGTTCGGACGTGCCTGGAGGATGTCGGACAAACGCGCACGTGGGACGTCCAGAAGGTCAGGAAGGACGGCTCGGTATTGTGGGTACGTGAAATCGCCAAAGCCATGCTCTGGGCGGATGAGCGGCCCATTATCCTTGTCGCCTGCGAAGATATAACGGAGCGAAGGCGGACTGAACTTGCCCTGCAGCGGAGCGAAGCACATTTGGCCCAGGCGCAGGAGTTGAGTCACACAGGCAGCTTCAGCTGGAACCCTGCTACGGGCGAGGCCTTCTGGTCAAAGGAAACATTTCGGATTTTCCAATTAGATTCTGAGACAGTGCCACCGGGGCCGCAGCTCGTCGTTGAGCGCACTCATCCCGATGATAGGGCTTCGGTTAAAGAAATTATCGATCGCGCGATGCGAGACCCGAGCGATTTCGAGCACGAATACCGGCTTCTGCTACCGGACGGCTCGGTAAAGCACATTCATGCGCAGGCACGAGCCACGAGGACAGCCTCTGGTGACATCGAGTTTGTTGGGGCAGCTACGGATATTACGGCGGCGAGGCGAGCAGAACAGCAGCTGCGCCGCAGCGAGGCCTATCTGGCCGAGGCCCAGCATCTCACTCACACAGGCAGCTGGTCCTGGGACGTCTACGGCCTAGATTTCGTGTATCGCTCCGCCGAGGTCGATCGTCTGTTTGGCTTTAGCCCACAAGAGCCGGTATCGATCGAGACCATTCGATCGCGCATCCATCCGGACGACTTGCCGCGGCTACAGGAGGTGCTGCGGCAGGCGATTGAACACGTGGAAGAACGGTTCGAGTATGATTTTCGTATTCTTCTGCCAGATGGCGGGATAAGGCGCATACACTCCGTTGCACACGTTGTCCTCGGCAGCGATGGTAATGTCAGCGAGCTGATCGGAACACATATGGATGTCACCGAGCAGCACGCAGCTAGGGAACGCCTGGAAAACACACTTGTCGCGCTGCGCGAAAGCGAGCAGCGCTTTCGCGACTACGCCGAGACAGCTTCCGACTGGCTCTGGGAAACTGGGCCGGATCATCGGGTCACTCACTTGTCCGAGCACACCAGCGCTGCGGGAATCTTGGCGACAGGATTGATGGGCCTGCTTCGCTGGGACATTGCTTGCGACACGGAAGAGGAACCCGAGAAGTGGCGTCAGCATCGGGCGACGTTGCAGGCGCATCTGCCGTTTCGGGATCTCATCTACCGTACCGTGAATCGAACGGGATCTCCGATCTATGTCCGTACGAGTGGCAAGCCATTCTTCGATGGAAACGGAACTTTTCTGGGCTATCGGGGCGTCAGCACTGACATAACGGCTCTCATTCGCGCTGATCAGGCCGAACAAGAGCTGCGAAAGGCACAAGCGGAGCTTGCACATGTCACGCGTGTAACGACGTTAGGAGAACTGACGACTTCCATCGCTCACGAGATAAACCAACCACTCGCCGCTATTCTCAACAACGCCGATGCGTGCCTCGGCTGGATGGCTCGGGAAGCTCCTAATCTTGCCGCCGCGCGCTCTTCAGTGGAATGGATCATCGAAGACGCAATCCGGGCAAGCGAGGTGATCCGCAGTGTTCGCGCGCTCGCGAAGAAAGGCGAGATTCAGATGGTGCCACTCGACATTAATGAGGTCGTTAGGGAGGTCATTGCGCTGGTAACACGAGAGCTGGTGAGCCACCGAGTGACGTTGCGAACCGAGTTGGCGGCCGCGCCGCCGAGGATCCTCGGTGACCGAATTCAGCTACAACAGGTGATCATCAATCTGGTAATGAACGGAATTGAGGCGATGGACGCAGTTACCGACCGGCCGCGCGAACTTCTAATTCGATCATCCAAGGACGATCTGGGGCACGTGCAGCTTGCAGTGGCCGATTGCGGCGTCGGGATCGCCGAGAAGGACGCTGACCACGTCTTGGATCCCTTCTTCACCACCAAGCCGAGTGGCCTTGGAATGGGCCTTTCGATCTGCCGTTCTATCGTGGAAGCTCATGGAGGGCGGCTATCGCTTCTCCAGAAAAATGAACCGGGCGCGACCTTCCAGTTTGTCCTGCCCGTACACAAGGAGGCCCTCCAGTGACAGGACGATTTGACTCGCCAGGTGAGGGTAGCAATGCCGAGGCCTCGACGAAGGCCATCGTTTTTGTCGTTGAGGATGACATCTCGGTGCGCCGCTCGCTTACGAACCTTTTTCAACAGGTAGGGTTGGAGGTCGTGGCGTTTGGATCGGCCCGTGAAATGCTGCAGAGCACAATTCCGGACGTCACAAGCTGTCTAGTTCTTGATGTCCGGCTGCCAGGCCTGAGCGGCCTTGACTACCAGACCGAGCTGGCCAGGTTGAACATACACATCCCGATCATTTTCATCACCGGCCATGGCGACATTCCCATGACCGTCAAGGCCATGAAGGGAGGTGCGGTCGATTTTCTCAGCAAGCCGTTCCGCGATCAGGAACTGCTTGATGCCGTGGTTGCGGCGACCGAACGAGATCGCAAAAGACGGGAAGCTCAGCGAACCGTCGTGAATCTGCAGTCTCTATTTGAGACCTTAAGCCCGCGCGAGCAGGCAGTGATGAAACTGGTCGCGGCCGGCCTAATGAACAAGCAGGTAGCCGGCGAACTTGGGCTCGCCGAGATTACGGTGAAGATTTACCGGGGTCACGTAATGAAAAAGATGCGTGCCCGGTCGCTGGCCGACCTGATCAGAATGAGCGAGACGCTGGGAATTCGCGTCGATCGTTCCGAACAAACGCAAGTATGATTTTACAATTCCATCACTTAAGCCCACTTTTCGCCGAAAGTGGCTAGCGCTTTGGCTGCCGCTGTACTGCGTCTGGAGGGCTCATCTTGTCCACGCCTTTGATTTCCGTCGTTGACGACGACGTCTCCGTCCGTGCGTCGACAGAAAACCTTCTGAAATCGCGTGGCTACGTCGTGCAGATATTTGCGTCGGCCGAGGCACTCCTGCGGTCGCCGTACTTGAATGAGACATCCTGTGTCATCACCGATGTGCAGATGTCGGCTATGAGCGGGCTGGAGCTGCTGGCAGAGATGCGGACGCGTGGTTACGACGCACCATTCATTTTCATTACAGCTTTCCCCAACGAGCGCGTGCGCGCGTCAGCCCTGGACGCCGGGGCGATTGGCTTCCTCGCCAAACCCTTTGCAGGACAAGCGTTAATCGAATGCCTCGACACCGCACTGAACGCGTATGACGGCCGGCGCGACATCTGATGCAATCCATCTGCGGCTTGGGTTGGTGTCCGATCTAAACGCTCCACGCGTCGATCTCGCCGCCGATCAACCTCTTCGAGTCAAAGATGCTACTTGCTCTAAAATCAAGCGAGCGAGAGGCCAATTGTCGCTTGTCGACACTTTAGCGACCATCGCCGGGCGGCTACATTGGTGCAGAACAACCTTATCGCTGCGAGTGCTGGAAGGGTACGCCAGCTCGACTCATTCTGCAGATCGACGTTCAATGTAATGCTCACCCAAAGCAATCGACGACCCTGAGCCCTTCTTAACTCGTCTGGATCGTTTCTATATGTTCTATTGCAGAGCGGAGCTGGCCGAGAGCGATCGACAAAGCAAGAGTTTGGCTGTTCGCAGCCGACTGCAGTGACGATGATAACGGAGCTTCGCCCAGGACAACCGCCGCGTGTCTTCTGTTGAGGCTTTTCTGGTGAAAGTGCTCTGCACGATGATCGTGCTCTCGGCGTCGTTATGTCCGTTGACGCATGCCAGCCGTCTTGCCCATCGGGCGCCGCTTCGCTGTGCATTTCCTTGCCCACCGACTCGCGGCAGGCGCCCACACCCTTACTACTTCGTAGGCGCCATCTGTAGACAACTTCTGGCTCCAAGCCGTCCAACGACTCGGCACAACACGCCCGGCCCTCGGCGGCCGGGCGCACTTTGGCGGCACCCCATCCAGGTCCTCTCCGCAGCGAGCATTGTCGCAATTGCCTTCCGCAGTGAGCCCCTACTTCCAAGGCTCAAACAAATCAGCAACCGCTAAGCCAAGAAGCACTCTGCGGACAGTATTCTGAGCCAACTCAGAGGAACTCTCAGCCGAAAAGGCGATAAACACAGAGGAGCCCGGAGCACGCTAGATTGGTCTACTCCATCGGGCCAAATCACCGGTGATCCCATTGTCACATAAAATCATCCTCATAGTCGTATGTTGAGGGGCTCGCTGAGATCTCGGTATCACTACCTTCACTGTCGTCAGCTTTGGAAAGATACCGCGCAGCAGTACCTTTGCGCTGCCATTCGCCGTCGCTATTCCTTACCCACTTATCTGACTTCGCTGGGTCAAGAACCATGTTGTCGGCGTCAACCTCGACGAATCCCATCTTTGCCGCACGGGCTCTTGCTTCCGAATTAGCCGGACGCAAATTGAGCAGCGGCTGTTTTCCGTCTAGTCGAAGCTGGTGCTCGAGCAGGATGTCGCCAGCGTTCTCGACAAGCGGATGAACGACTTGAAGATCCACAGTAGAGGTAGTCCCGTTGCGTCCAGGAAATAGCTTCTTCCACCTTTCGACGTCGAACTCGGTCATGCTGTCGCCGCCTTCCGTTCTTAGAAGTCCGACACTCTTGTTGCCCAATTGGTAGCTGAAGTATCGCGCCTTCTCGGAATCTCGGGTTCGCCCGTAGTCTTTGGCAACTTCGGCAGTTCGCCTTGCCTTGCCGGACACGAAGTCGGAGTACTCTTGGGGGTTGTTGGCGATTTTCATGATTTCGTCACCATGATAGGCCTCCGCGGCTTTTCGGAATGACTGACAATCCTTGAACTCTATTATGGGAGGGGTTGAAACGAGCGAATACGGTCTTGTTGCCGCAGATGAACTGCTACTGGAACCAGATTCGGCTAAGCGCATATTTGCGAACGCATCCGCAAAGATGTCCGCGTCCATTTGCTCATCAGTTTCGGCATAGTCAGAGGATTGGAAGTAGGACGAGCCATTGATCCGATTATACATGGCGATTGGTGCTCCCGTCGGACATACATTTCCGCATCTGTTTAGGCTTGTTAGGCCCAGCGGCGCTGATAGGGAGCCTGGCTTACCAAAACCTGACGTGGCCGCCCTCACGTTTGGCTTGTCATAGGGCTTCCTTTCGAACTACACGGCGGCACGCTCGTGCCATTGGCATTCATCAGGTTTGATGAGAGGCCGCGAACACCTCCGAGGAAGCTCCTTTATTGGGAATTGGGCCGATCGCTGGTTGACCTGCTGATGCCAATCGGATCGTACTCTTTTCGGAGTTCCGCCGCTTCATATTCGGATTTTTTCAACGTTCGAGTGGAGCTCGCGCACCGCCTTCCATAGATTGGCCGATTTCCAGACTTTGACCAACGATATCGCCTGCGCCAGAAAGGCCGTCTAACGTCGACTCGTGGAAGCGCGACCCGCTCGTCCGGCGTTAGCGCTCCTCTATTTAAATCCGCATTTCGCCTTCGCCACGATTATCCCAGCTGAACCACGGAATGAATGTCAGCCGCTGCGGTTCTAGCTGTCCAGGCGATTTGTCGTAGTTATAAAGCGCCGCTTCTTCAGAATGCGTGCGTTGCAACCGCGCCCCGTCCGCCTGCAGCATAATCTTGCCGTTAAAGAGACCTGTTCCTTCCATAAGGGAAAACCGGCTGTCTGAGTGAAGCCAAACGTTGTCTAACTCGGTCCCGTTGTCGGCCTCCTCCAGACAATAAATTAAGGGGCCACGCTGGATGGCCACCTTGCCGGCCAAATTGGAAAGTTGATGGCCGTATACGCGGCGCACTTGCATCGGCAGCGATAATTTGACGCGATCTCCCTGCTGCTACGCTCGGCGAATGTGCAAATAGCTCCTGCGCGGCTCGCAATTCATGGGCTCGCCGTTCAGGCTCGCCTGCGGCACGCTGTACCATTCTGGCAGCGCAGGGCGAGCGTGTGGGCAATTGGCGGCGCAGATTCGACGGCGATTTCTACCTCTTCTCTCCAGGGATAGCTGCCGCTTATCAGCTAACGCAGCGCGTGTCCGTCGACCGATATTGCTACTATATTACCAACGTAGAAATTTACATAGAGCGCATCGGTGCTGGGCGTGTAGATGTAATGACCAATGGATGTGAAAAGCCGTGCGATGTTCGGTGGACAGCAGGCGCAGCCAAACCAAGGTCGTCGCACCGGCGAGACATGATTGTAGATGCCATTAGACCTCAGCGTTTTTGGATGCATTTCGAGCCGTTAACATAAAAATAATGGCGCCCGTCGAACGCGATACCGCCGAGAGCGCGCGCTCCATCACGTCTGCATAGCGACTGTCCAGTTCCAACTCCAGCATACGGCGCGCGAACATCATCAAGCCAATCGACACGCAACTTTCCGCATACGCCGTATCATTCGGCAAATCGTAATCGCTGCTGTACGCTTCGCCGGCACTTTGCGAGCCGATGGCTCCGGTAATATAGATCTTGCGCTGAACCATGTTTTGCCATAGCCGTAGGCAAGTTTGGCGCTGCTGGTCGTTCTGGCGCAGACGCGCGAGATGAGCTACTGCCGTCATGAGGTATACAAAACGAACCGCATGACCTATTGCAGTCCTCTGCTCCGAAAGCGGCAACTGCGCTTGGCTGTACGCTTTGTTTTTTATCATCCAAGGCGTGCCGTGGGATTTGGCGACGCGGGATTGCTGGCGCTTCTCTTACTCAATGTCGTAGAAGTGCGGCTCCGTGCCACGTTCCTAGCCGTACAACTGATCGCGCTCTGGGCCAAAAACTGTGCCGAGGTGGTCAGCAAGCCTGCAAACGACCTCCAGCAATCGCCGTTTGCCAGTTGCCTGAAAGAACGCGACACCTGCTTCAATCAAGTGCCCCGCGCAATAAAGTTCGTGGCACTCCGCTAGGTTGGTCCAGCGCTCCTGAGGCGCGTTCATATGAAATAGGTGTTGAGATAGCCGTCGCCACATTGGGTGGCCGCCATCAATTCAATGAGCTCATCGGCCGCTTTCTCCTGCTCTGGATTTGGTGTCTGGCATAGCGACCATGCAGCCGCCTCAAGCCATTTTGCGACGTCACTGTCCTGAAAGACCGCGCCGTGAAACTCGCCCCTCGCACGTCCGGCGGCAACGCGGAAGTTCTCTACCGCGTGGCTCGGTATCGCCCCGGGATTGCGATCGTTTAGCACCTCCCATTGCTAGGGAATTGCCACTTCCCTGACCAGTTGCTGGCATTGCCCAATCAGCGGATCCAAGACTTCTTGATTGTGAAGATCGACTTCGGCCACATTTCTCTCGTTCCTCCTTGCCGTGTTGTAGCGCGCCAATCTGGGTAGGAAGTGCGCGGCGATCAGGATGGCGAGGCAGTGTCGCGGCCCGATGATGATTGCCGCGATGATTGTCGCGCGCAAGAGTTTTGTTGAACTCTGATTGTCGCGCAGCGTCAATCAGCGACGGTTTTAGGTGTCGCGTGCGATGGCGGCCGTCCGGGTCCGCGTTTTCGTGCGAGGGCGGTCCGTCTGCGATAGCTCTCGACGTTCATCTCGACGATGGTGGCGTGGTGAACGAGGCGATCGATAGCGGCGAGGGTCATGGCGGGATCCGGGAAGACTCTGTTCCATTCGCCGAATGGCTGATTGGCGGTGATCAGCATCGAGCGGCGCTCGTAGCGTGCACTGATGAGCTCGAACAGCACGCTGGTCTCGGCCTGATCCCTGGTGACGTAAGCGAGATCATCAAGGATCAGGAGATCGAAGCGATCGAGACGATTGATGGCCGCCTCGAGGTTGAGCTCGCGTCGCGCCAGCTGGAGCTTCTGCACGAGATCGGTGGTGCGGGTGAAGAGGACGCGCCATCCGTTCTCGATGAGGGCCAGGCCAATCGCTGCCGCCAAGTGGCTCTTTCCGCCGCCGGGCGGGCCGAACAGGAGCAAATTGGCGCCCTTGCCCAGCCAGCTGTCACCGGCGGCGAGCGCCATCACCTGCGCCTTCGAGATCATCGGCACGGCTTCGAAGTCGAAGCTGTCGAAGGTCTTTCCGGCGGGCAAACGTGCTTCGACAAGGTGTCGTTCGATCCGACGGCGGCCGCGTTCGGCGATCTCGTGCTCGGCGATGGTCGCGAGGAAGCGGCCGGCCGGCCAGCCTTCCTTGTCGGACTGTTCGGCAAATTGCGCCCACAGCACCTTGATGGCAGGCAGCCGGAGCTCATTGAGCAACAGATTGAGGCGCGCGGCATCAACCGTGTTCGTTACGCTCATGCGGCACCTCCGGTCTCGGCGGTACCGATGAGGCATTCGTAGGTGGCAAGCGGCACGAGCTGCACCACGACGTTCGGCAGGTTGGCGGGATCGGGGGCGAAGTGAGCACGTAGCCGGTTGAGGTCGGGCAGTCGGCCGGCCTCGAGGTCGGCGGTGAGCTGATCGGCGAGTTCGGTCTCGCAGCCGCGCTCATGAGCGAGCGCGAGGAGATCGACCATGATCCGGCAGGCTTTTTTGTCCGGCAAGCGTTCGCGCAAGCGATCGAAGGTCTTCCGATAGGCATCGCGCGGGAACAGCCGATCTCGGTAGACCAGATTGAGAAGCGCCATCGGCTTGCGCCGCAGGGAATGGATCACGTGCCGATAATCGACGACCTGGTCGTACTTGCCATTGGGATGCGGCCGCCCACGCGGCAGGGTGACGAGATGGGTGCCGCCGACGAACACGTCGAGACGATCATCGTAAAGGCGCACCCGCAGCCGGTGACCGATCAGGCGCGATGGCACCGTGTAGAACACCTTGCGCAGGGTGAAGCCGCCGGACGATGTCACGCGGACGATCACCTCTTCGTAGTCGGAGGTGCGCCGATCGGGCAGCTCCTGCAACACCACGCGCTCGCTATCGATCCGCTTGGCGTTGCGGGCATTGCGGCGGCTGACGATCTCGTCGATGAAGCCGCGATAGGTTGCAAGATCGTCGAAGTCGACAGTTCCGCGCAGCAGAAAGGCGTCCGCGATTGCTCGCTTGAGATGACCGTGGGGCCCTTCGATCGAACCATTCTCGTGAGCAACGCCTCGATTGTTGCGGGAAGGCCGCATGCCGTAATGGGCACAAAGGGCCTCGTATCGCTGCGTCAGATCGTCCCGTGCATCACGATCGAGATTGCAGAATGCGGCCGACAGACTGTCGGTCCGATGCTCCCGCGGCGCCCCACCGAGCGACCAGAGGGCATTCTGCAGGCCTTCGGCCAAGGCAACGAAGCTCTCGCCGCCAAGCACGACGTGGGCGTGCTCGAACCCGCAATAAGCCAAACGGAAGTGATAGAGACGATGATCCAACGGTGCACCCGCAATCGTAACACCCAACTCGTCCATGTCTGTGAAGTCGGAGAGGCCGAGTTGGCCAGGCTCGTGGGTTTGGCGGAAGATCACCTCCTGCTCCTCGCCGTGGATCGCCCGCCATGCACGGATCGTTCCAGGGTACGACGGATACCGCTGCCGAGATCCGGATGACGCCGTAGCATCTCCTCGAACACCGCCACCGGGCGTAAGCCAGGTGCCGCCTTCAGGATCGGGACGATCTCGGTCTCGAACACGTCGCTCAACGGGTCCGGCGGTCGCCGGCCGCGGGGCGCCTTCCTTTGCGATGGAAATCGGGGGTCTCTCTCGATCAGATAGGCGGTCGACGCACTGAATGATGCCTTGGCCGCCGCCACTGGCGGGCTATCGGTCTGACGGTACTTCATGTAGAGCCTCATCTGGTGATCTGTGATGTGTCGGCCGGGCACGCGAGTGATTGCTCTTGGCGGAAGAACCACTTGCATAACCCCGCTGGCCGCGATCACCAGTCGGCGCGGTCCTCCTCGGGATCGCGCCGACACTGGGCTCGTAACTCCGGTCGGGCTACGCCCTCCCTACGTCACGAGCCCAGCGAAACTCTCTCACCTTGATTGACGCTGCCTTCCATCCTGATCGCCGCGCGACACCGTGTGGCGAACGGAGCCTAGTAAGCCACCTCACCACGATTGCGTCGTTGAGGTTGTGGCTCTGAGATTTTGCGGCTGCACACTCGTAGTCTCGGTGCGAGGGTTCAAACGATAGAAATGGTGAGGCTGCCCTAAGGCGCCACACTCCCAGACGCGCGTTGACAGCAGTCGTTCGACGAGGGGGGCAGCAATTCCCGTGCCGATTATGAGGACCGGTTCTTCTGGCAACCCGATCTGCAGCTCCGCGGAAGGAACCCGATGCGATCGCTGGCCCACCAACCGGATTTGGCGGTCGTGCTAATCCCACGTCGTCGCAAGGCTAGTCCATCCTGCTATACGAGCGGGTGACTGTCGCTGGATCAGACAGTGGCCAATAGTACTCGCCTGCCGCATATACAGCCAGGGGCGCCGCGTCCTTCCGGTGCGGCGCCCCCTGCACTTGGTTTTGGGCCCTCACCTTGCGCGGGAATGTCAGTTATCTAACAATCCATTTGATGACACGTATCAGTGAAGTGGACCCCGGGAGCAGGACCACTGACGCCGCCTTCTTAGTTGGAACTCTCGCCGCTCCGATTTTCTGATATGAGGCCGCGAGGGCCTCTGTCTGCGTCTGTTGTTGAGGTTGTGGGCATGTG
>NZ_JADYVR010000150.1:0-475 GCF_020193935.1 Bradyrhizobium sp. NBAIM08
AGCTTGAAGCGCGGGTCCGCGACCATCCGGTCGCCCAGCTCACGGGTCATCGGCAGGATCGAGACACTCCCCGCCGGCACGCCGGCGGCCTCGATGATCTCGGCCACGGCCAGCATCGTGAGCGGGTCCTTGGACGGTGGCTTGAGGACGATCGGATTGCCGCTCGCGATCGCCGGGGAGATCTTGTGGGCGGCCAGGTTGAGCGGGAAGTTGAACGGGCTGATGCCCGCGATCGGGCCGATCGGGAAGCGCCGGGTGATCCCGATCCGGTCCTTTGACGCCGGCATGAGATCGAGCGGGATGAGCTCACCGGTCATCCGTTCCGCCTCTTCCGCGCCCAGGCGGAAGGTCAGCGTCGCGCGGTCGACCTCGACCAGCGCGTCGCGGATCGGCTTGCCCGATTCGAGCGCGATCAGCCGGCCGAGCTCCTCGCGACGAGCCCGGACACCGGCGCTGATCTCGCGCAGGATCCGCC
>NZ_JADYVR010000151.1:0-475 GCF_020193935.1 Bradyrhizobium sp. NBAIM08
ATCCTGTGCCTGATCATCGGCTTCCCGCTGGCCTACTTCGCGGCCTTCCACGCGGGCCGCTGGCGCGGGCTGATCCTGCTGTTGATCATCCTGCCGTTCTTCATGTCCTACGTGCTGCGCACGGTGGCGTGGCAGTTGATCCTCAACGACGACGGCGCGGTCGTGGGCTTCTTCCGCACGATCGGCATCCTGGATGAGAACGGTCGGCTGCTGGCCACAAGCACGGCGGTGATCGCGGGCATCACCTACAACTTCCTGCCGTTCATGGCGCTACCGCTGTACGTGGCGCTGGAGAAGATCGACGGGCGCCTGCTGGAGGCCGCGACCGACCTCTACGCGAGCCGCGCCACGGCGTTTCGCAAGGTGACGCTGCCGCTGGCGCTGCCGGGCATCTTCGCCGGCTCGCTGCTGACCTTCATCCCGGCCTGCGGCGACTTCATCAACGCCGCGCTGCTGGGCACGCCGCAGCAGTACA
>NZ_JADYVR010000152.1:0-475 GCF_020193935.1 Bradyrhizobium sp. NBAIM08
ATCAATGGCTATGCGGCGACAATGGAATTGATGCCCAGCCAAGAGGTGGCGGTAATTGTCCTGAGTAATCGTAATAACTATGATCCCGCGCGTATCACACAAGCGGCCTTTGACCTCTTTGTTGCCCCAGATGAACAACAACCCAGCCCAGAGCTAACGCTGGACGAGGCCACACTGGCGAGCTATGCGGGGCAGTATGCCATGTCGAGCGCGTTGCCAGGGGAAGAAGCCGAGGTAGTAGCGGTGGCGGTGCAAGGAGGCGGCTTAACTGCGACGATGCCCGGTGTCACCTTTGAGTTGCGCGCGGTGGGCACAGACCTCTTTGATGTCTACGTGCCTCAAGTGGCTGAACCCGTGACCCAACTGGCCTTTCTGCGCGATGAATCAGGCACAATCCAGTACATGAGCTTCACCCTGCACGCGCTCAAGCGCGTGGAATAGCAGTACAAAATGAGAGAGATGCCTACGGCATGAC
>NZ_JADYVR010000153.1:0-474 GCF_020193935.1 Bradyrhizobium sp. NBAIM08
ACGTAGCCCTGGTAGAACTCGAGCTTGGTGCCGCTGTTGCTGATCGGGAAGGCGTAGCGGTCGACGCTCCTGATCTTCGGGTCGCTGCCCCCGTTGAAGGCGATCACGGTCCGGACGCCCAGGTCGCGGACGATCCGCTCGTCCAGCGCGGTGCAGTCGTCCAGGTCGTCCGAACGCCAGAGGTCGCGTACGCCGACCAGCGGCCGGAAGTTCTGCGCACCGTCGAGCCGTACGCGCGCGACGTCGGGGAGGTCGACCTTGCCGACCTTGGAACCCCACCAGACCCGGCCGTGCTGGAAGCTCTGGGCGTAGGTGTTGTGCCCGTCGATCCGCTGCTTGACCTCCTTGGCCTCCGCCTTGCCCAAGACGGGCTTGCCCCCCGCCGCGAGGTAGGTCTCGAGGATGCGGCCCTTGATCGTCGGGGTCGCGGCCTCCGCACCGACCGGCCAGCCCGCGAGCCCGACGGCTCCGGTC
>NZ_JADYVR010000154.1:0-473 GCF_020193935.1 Bradyrhizobium sp. NBAIM08
GAATAGCCTTCCACGATCGTGGAGCCTGTCTTCTCCTCGAAATCCCGCTTGGTAGTGGCCATTAGCGCCGCCGCACCGGAGAAGCACAGCTTGATCGACCGCAGGTCCACCTGGCCGCTCCGCACCGCCGGGTGGTTCAGGATGGCGGTGTAGAGCGTGGGCACACCGTTGAAGAAGGCGGGCTTCACCTGCTTGATCGTGGCCAGCACGTCGTCCAGGTCTCTCGGGTTGGGCACCAGCGACAGCGGGTTGGGCGCGACAAAAGCCAGCGGCTGCACGCCGACGTTGCCGTACACGTGAAAGAGCGGTAGCGGCAGCATGATTACGTCGGTCCAGGGTTTCAACGCCGATTTGGTCCACTCGTAGAGTTGCAGTCCGGCGGCGACATAGTGCGCGTGCAGGCCGACGACGCCCTTTGGTGTGCCGGTGGTGCCGCCGCTCGACAGGATCACGGCGCGGTCGCTCGGCCGCAC
>NZ_JADYVR010000155.1:0-473 GCF_020193935.1 Bradyrhizobium sp. NBAIM08
GTCGATCATCATCGTCGCGGCGTCGGCCGCGCTGATCGTGCTGCTGTGGATCGTGTTCTCGCGGACGATGTGGGGCAAGACGCTGCAGGCCACGGCGGTCAACCGGCTCGGCGCGCGGCTGATGGGAATATCGTCGGCGCGCGCCGGCCGCGTCTCGTTCACGATCGCCGCGCTGATCGGCGGCCTGTCGGGTTTGCTGATCGGGTCGACGACGACGGTCTTCTACGACAGCGGCTTCCTCATCGGGCTCAAAGGCTTCGTCGCCGCGGTGTTCGCCGGGCTCGCGAGCTACCCGCTGGCCGCCGTCGGGGCGGTCGGCGTCGGCCTGCTCGAATCGTTCGGGTCGTTCTGGGCGAGCTCGTTCAAGGAGGTGATCGTCTTCACGTCGATCCTGCCGATCCTGCTGTGGCGATCGCTGCGCGACCCGCACCTGGGAGACGACTGATGAAACTGATGCATGTTGGCGCTGCGGT
>NZ_JADYVR010000156.1:0-472 GCF_020193935.1 Bradyrhizobium sp. NBAIM08
CGACAATGCGGCCCGAGTAGCGGACTAATCAGGCGTTGATAGACCCGAATGAGGGCTATCAGGACCCGCGAGCCAGGCGACAGTGGCGGCGCCATAATTTTTCCAACGCTTCCGAGAGAGCACGGTTATCGAGGTCGGCAACCCCTTTTTTCGCCACCACCACGAAATCCATAGCCGGGAGTTCATGTTGGCGCAGACGGAAGCTTTCACGCGTCAGACGTTTAATCCGATTGCGTTCATGGGCGCGTCGAACGTTTTTCTTGGCGACTGTAAGACCGATACGGGGATGCCCCAGCGAATTCAGGCGGCCGAGAATGGTAATTTGCGGCGTGCCAGCCCGTTGTGGCTGCTGGAAGACGAATGTGAATTGACTGGGAGTTAACAAGCGTAACTCCCTGGGAAATGCGAGCTTAACCACTCAGGGGTTAGCTTTATTACTTAGAAACGGTCAGACGAGCGCGGCCTTTAGCAC
>NZ_JADYVR010000157.1:0-472 GCF_020193935.1 Bradyrhizobium sp. NBAIM08
CATCTCAACGAAGTCCGCCGGCGGCAGCTCCTTCGTCCGGGCGGCGATCAGCGTGCGGATGCGCTCGGATTGCTGGCGCGAGAACTCCGGGTCCTTGAACGGCGTCAGCGTGTGGCCGACGGCCTCGCGGCCGACGGACTCGCGCACGGAGTCGTACTCCGCAGGCCCCATGGCGACCCGGACGGCGGTGCGGGCCGGACCCATCGCGCCGTCGATCGCCGGCCCGAGGGCGGTCTGGATCATCTGCTGGGTGCGGTCGCCGCGCGGCCCGTCGATGAGGAAGTTGCCGATGTTCTCCAGCGTGATGACGTCGTCGGCGATGATCCGGGCGTACACCTCGGCCGCCTGGTCCTGGCGACGCAGGAACAGCCCGTGCACCTTGATGCCGAGGATCCGCCGCGGCTCCGGCGGCTCGAAGATCAGCCACATGCCGAGCGCGTTGGTGATCCAGCCGACGAGCACGCCGAGCACC
>NZ_JADYVR010000158.1:0-472 GCF_020193935.1 Bradyrhizobium sp. NBAIM08
CGCCGAGTCGTGGCGCGGATCGGCGTTCACCGAGGCGTAGTACTGGCCGAGCGCCACCGTCGGGTCGGCGAGCACGAGCGAATGGACGCTCGCGAACAACAGCACCGGTAGACGTTGCTCGGCGGGTGCATGACCGAGCAGCGCCAGGAGTTCGTCGTCGTTGGCGATGCGGCGGGCGAGGTCCGCGTACATGGGTACCGAGCTCGCGAAGTCGTCGTACGGATGATGCACGAGCTGATCGCGCTCGCGGATGATCGAGAACACGGAGCGATCGGGAATGAACGCCATCCGCGGGATGGCCGGGGGAAACCGCAGCTCGGGGATCGGCAAGCCGACGATCTCGCGCAGCATGGTCAGATCGAGCGGGCCATCCACCTCGAACACCTCGTCGTCGCCGAGCGGCGGAAGCTCGGTGCCGGCGTCGAGCCGCAGCTCGCCGAGGAGCGCGGTGCGCAGCGCCGGCGGCATGCCG
>NZ_JADYVR010000159.1:0-471 GCF_020193935.1 Bradyrhizobium sp. NBAIM08
GTAATACATGATCGCCGCGGACTGCGTGATCTTCGGCAATACCGGCGGCAGCACGAACGTCACCGAACCCCGATTGTATTGCCCCATCAGCACCAGCAAAAACAGCACCGCCAAAAAGAAAATCGTCTTAAAAATCAATTTCGCATTCATCGCGCAACTCCAAACATTTCGTGGGTCGCGACTATAGGCCCGCTCCGCCCGCCGTCAACCAAACGCGGCGCGATCGCAAATCAACGTCACATCCGGGTGCAACCAAAGAAACGAAGCCGGAAACTGCGTGGTGATTTCGGCGGCAAGCAGTTTCGTTAGCGGACCTTTTTTCGACGCGCCGCTCACGGCGAGTAGAATCTTTTTCGAGCGCAGCAAATCCGCCATCCCAAGAGTCAGCCCGCAGGTGGGCCGAATTGGTTCCGCCTGAATCATCGAATGTTGCAGCGATTCCGCCGAAAGCTTCGCGACATGCGCATGCGG
>NZ_JADYVR010000016.1:0-129835 GCF_020193935.1 Bradyrhizobium sp. NBAIM08
GAATGCCGGTGCGTGTTGCCGGCGGGCTCGTCTGCTCATCGTCTCTCCTGATTCGCGGGACAATCTTGCCCGCCGTCAGGCAGAAACTCCACTTACCGCCCTGTCCAGATTTCCGGAGCCAGCTCTGGGGACGAGCCAGAACGCGATCTATCCGAACAGAGCCACTCAGGCTTCCTGAACCTCTCAGCTCGCGGCGCGATGATGATCTGGTCCGAAACTTTGCTTGTGCATGACGTCGGTGCGCCGAGAGCCAGCGGAGAGCGCTGGCTCGGCATATGCTGACGACGAGCGCGCGGGGCTTGCTGTCCTGGCCACCAGAATATTGCGAACGTCCACCTTGCTCACTGTGAGTCAGGCGGTGGCGCGCATCTGCATCGAAGGCGGCTTTCTGAGCCAAACGGCAGCTACCCGAAAGCAAGGCTCGCCGTGCAAGAGGCGTGGCTTCACGAAGCGCTTCATTGGTATCGTTGTCAGCGAAACACGAGACAATCGGCGGGCTTGAAGGCCGAAGAGCCTTTGAATTTGCGCGCGCGGCAACCACACCACAACATCCAACGTGATGGCCCAGGAGACCGGACGAATCAGCCATCGAGCAGCTCTGGCGGATATCGGCGAGCAGTTGCTGGTTGCCGTCAGCGCGGCAAAACTTATCTTGCATCCGAATCCTTGATGTGCGCGGCGTTCGTTGGTCACGCTTGGCACGTGCCCGTCATCTCGAACAACCTGCCGGAACTGGTAGTTGATCAGGTGCAATGGTTGCCAGTCCAATCGGCCATTGCGGCTCGGCCGATCAGCCGTTGCGCTTACGTGGCCCGTCCCAGATGAAGTTGCTGGTCAGGCAAGGCGTGAGGCGGGAGTCCATCGAACACACTGCCGGATCAGTGGACGGTTTGCATTCGTGCCGGGGCAAGAAAAGACGATCTGCAAGGTTCTTCTGAATGATGAGAAAATGCTGCGCCATCGCCGACGAAGACGAGAACCATTGCTCGCTGGTGGCGCTATCATGGAGAACGCGCGCAAATTGTCGCCTTGCGTTGCTCAAGAAGGAGCGTTTCATAGGAGCAGGCGCAGCCGATCGGGAAGCTCGCCAAGATTGATTATTGTCGACGCTGGCAGCTCCTGGAGCGCGGGAGCATCGCGGGCGATCGCGTCGACAAAATAAGCCTGCTGGAATGGGATCTTGAGCGAGAAACAATGGACTTGATTGAACATGCGGCCGCTTCAGACTTGCGCCCGCTCTTGCACGGGCCGTCAAGACGGATTCTCCCGGTCTTGGTGCTCCCGCTTGTCCTCGTCGGCTCGTGTGCTGCTGGCGCCTGGCTTTGGGCTAACCTTGAAGAGCCTGTCGAGACGCCGGAAAGCAGGGATGTCGCTTCAACAATGAGCCTGTCACTGGAGGACAGGGCATCCCTATTCGAGATAAATTGGGCACAGCAGAAAGCTGGCGATGAGATCGCAGAACTCAACCGCCAGATCGATGCCCAGCGGGATGTCCTCAAAGGGATCCTGGATCAGATCACCATGCTGACTTCGCGGATCGATGCGCTGCAGAGTTCAACACCTGTCCCTTCTGCTGCTTCCGAGCCTCCTTTGTCGCCACCCCGGGCTGTTTCGAGCGTCGCCAGGAAACGCTTCGGGCGGTCCAAACCACATGGACCTGTTTCCGTCGGAGGCGCGCCAGTGATTGCCGGACCGAAGACAGCCGAGCCTTGAGTCTGAGACGCTGCGGGCGTGGTCGAGTGTCCAACTGTGCTCGAGGAGGTGGACCATAGCTTCGCAAAGCTGCCTCCAGCCGTAAAATTCCCGAAGCCGGTGCGGACGCCGGCGTCTCCAACGGCACGTCGCGCTGAGGCAGTCACCATTATCAAGAGCACTCAAGGAGAGGTGGGGCAGAGCCCTTTCGGCATGATCGAGCCGTGGCCCTGAACGGCGGAATCCGCTGCGCTTCTCCTTCAAATCAGCTTCCTTTTAGTCAGCCCTCCCGGTTTGAGGCCATATCTGAAAGATTGTTGTCATGACACCGCCGCTGCATCCTCGAAATCTGGCCTGTCTGCCGGAGGTGCCTCTTCAGATCATTACGTCGAGAAAAGCTTAGATCTTTGGGATCTGCTCACATGCGCGGCTTAGTTAATAGGGGGTACGGTCGAGATAAGTGTCGAATGCGGCAGCAACAGCACGAATGACAAACCGGTGTTCCTGCTTGACCCGAATGAATCCCTCTTCAATGTCCACTATCCCGTCTTCGGCAAGCATTCCCAGCCGGTCGGCCGAATTGAGAAGAGGAATCGGATCAAATCCGTGAGCAGCACAGATCGCTGGTACGTCGGCCTGCAAATCGCACATCAGACGCTCGATAATTGCGGCGCGGAGCCGATCTTCGGGGGAGAGACAGTAGCCTTTTGAGGTTGCCAGACGACCAGCCTGAATGTGTTGGCCATAGGAAGCGGTTGCGCTCTCGTTCTGGACGTAACCGTCACGCAGACGGCCGATGGCTGACGGACCTAAGCCGATTACGGTTTTGCAGGTATCAGCTGAATAACCCAGGGAGTTGCGGCGCAGCTGACCGGCTTTCTGCGCCAGCGCCAGCTCGTCGTTGGGCAGGGCGAAATGGTCGAGCCCGATCAGGCGGTAGCCGGCCGAGACCAGCGTATCTGCAATAGCCGCGGCTTGCTCGGCGCGGGCGACATTATCCGGCAGCGCCGTCTCATCGATCTGGCGCTGACGTTTCATATAGGAGGGGACGTGAGCATAGCCGAAAACCGCAAGCCGGTCTGGCCGCATGGCCAGGGCCGTCCGCGCGGAGTCCACGCAGGACCGCACCGTCTGATGTGGCAGTCCGAAGAGAAGGTCGAAATTGATGCGCCTTATCCCATGCTGGCGAAGGCTTTCGACGACAGAAGCCGTCTGCACCTCACTCTGGACGCGGTTGACCGCCCTTTGAACCACGGGGTCGAAGCTTTGCACGCCTATGCTCGCGCGACTGATCCCCGCCGCTTCTAACGTTTCGGCCATCTCGGCCGTGAACGCACGCGGGTCGATTTCTATGGCGATGGTAGCTGATTTGCTGAACGCGAAGCAGCGACGCAGGAGTTCCATCAAGCCCAGGAGATCAGTCGGCGCAATGGTGGTCGGCGTCCCGCCGCCGAAATGCACGTCGCTCACCGGCAGAGCGGGCGGCGCTTGCTCTGCGACCAAGCGTATTTCATCCCGCACCGCCGCCAAATAATTGCGGATCGGACGCTCGCTGCGAGTGAGGCCTGTAGGGAAGCCGCAATACCAGCAGATCGAGCGACAGAACGGAACGTGGAGGTAGAGCGATACGGGTTCGTTCGGCGGCAGCCGCCTCAACCATGTCTCACAAATCTTGGGACCGACCATCGCGGAGAAATCCGGTACGGTTGGGTAGATGGTGTACCAAGGCAGGCGAGCATCGCAATACTTGTTTATGAGGGAGGTCTGCAAGGCTTAACTTTCCCATGCGCAAACAGCGTGAAACTGACCGGTGCCCTCTCTTGTGTCTTTGCGTTATGTCAAACGCGCCTAACTGTTCTTGAGATTGATCCCGCTCTCGATGTCGCTGCCAACCCACCTTAGGGCCGGCAGTGGGAGTGAGCGTCGCTCCTTGGCGATTATCTGGAGTCTTGTGGGTAGAATGAACGTGTCTTACGAGTACGGCCCAAGCGGCTAGACGTCCTCCGACTAGGCTGTGTGCAGTGTCAATCATTCATCCGAGGGCGCGTCGCTTCTGTACTCCCTGACATGCAGCCGTTTTGTGACGAAGACAGGGATCTAAAGGCATCATCAAGAGCGGGCAGGCTGTCCCGAGACGTTCAAACTGGCTTTTCGTGGAAAAATCGATGTGCATGCTCGCAGCATTCGACCGGTGCCTCCCGTCCAAGGCCGGCGTGTCACGGAAAATACGTTGCTTGCTGGATGAAGAGCGCCAAGTTCGCGATCGTACAATGTGACGCTGCGTGCGATTCAAGTCCTTTGGATCAGCTCACGAAAAACATTGTCGAAGTTCAAGTACAAAACGCAATGAGCCTCAATTCCGCCACGCTACTTGTCTCATTGCCGCGAGCATCATCACGGATGTACTGATGATGTTGGGGCGAGCCCGGCGCACTTTCACACCCGGCAAAGTGCGTCGGGTGCGCCTTGGTTCGGCGGCGTCTCGTTCCGGCTCCAATGCAGCTCGCCAACTCACAACAACTTGCAGGTCCTGCTTATAGCGAACGCGAGCCCGGCCAGAAACCTCACACGTGACACTATCTGCAATATTACTTCAGCGCTTGATGTCTTTTGTTTTTTGATATCGCCTTTGCGGCTAGCGGAACCGGCAGAGCGCGCACAATTGCAGTTGCCCCTCATTGGCCTCGCGATCAATCCGGTGCACCAGCAGCAGCTCTCACTGTTTCACATAGCCCGCCTGGTGAAGCGTCGATTATCCCGTCACAAGGAATCGTTCTCGCGCGGCGGCCTGGAGGCCATCTAGGCAGAAGCCAGCTCGGAGATCTTGCACGGGATCATTAGACGGCGGGATCGCACCCTGGCATTCCAGCCCATTCACACTGGATCGAGAAAGTTTGTGCTTCATAAGCCGATCGGGTCTGAAGCTCATCTTCCGCGAATGAGAGCTGATGACGACTCCCCGCAAGACGGTTGGCAGCAACAATCAAGCACAGCGACGGCTACGTACGTCAGTATATGATCTGTGGCGATCATCGCCTTCAGTTCGCTGTTGAAACGTTTGCGGCAAATGTCAATACTTCACGCCCCCAAACCGCCTGACTCTATCAGCAGCCTTTAGCGAGACCGCGTGAGAGGGTCTCGGCGTGTTTCAGATGGAGATGGGATCGAAGAACGACCGCGTCGACTCACCATTGCGGCAGCAAGCGCCATTCCTGTTGTAAAACGGCGTCGAACTCATCGGAGAACCGGTGAAGGATGACTCTCTCGGCGTGCTTGATTTCATAGGGGCGGCGCGATGGTGGCAGCTTCGTGGCGGAGGGGGCGCATTGCCGCGCCTCCGCATCCTTGCCCATTTCGAATTGACTGCAACTTTCTGGCGCTCAGCACATCTTCCCTGACAATCTCCATTAGCAGCGCGCTGCAAGGACGGACTTAACCCAACTTTCTCCGAACTTGGACTAAGATGGCTTGCAGACTTAGTCGATGCGCGAGCCGATAACGAGATTGGCGCACCTTTTCAGAATACTGATAAAGATCTCCTGGCCCCTACTCGTGCTGCGGCTCGCGCAAATGGCGCTGTCGCCTTTGCCTCCCAATGTCATGATTGCTTCAATGCACTTACCTTGCGACCAACCGGCCGCCTTTCAAGCCCTTGTCCCGGCGGTGATTTTCGCGAAATCAGCAGTTGGTATGACACTTGCTGGACTGGTGCGATCCGATCCGGGGTCCTCTCCCTTCTGGAGATGCGCATGCAAAGTGTCCTCTGCATCAAGCGGGTCTCGCGACTGCGAGTATCTCCCATTGCGTCTTTGACGTGGCCATTTTCTGCCCCTTCGACTCATTTGCGCCGGACCTGCCGGACGGACCCGCTGAGACGCCGGGAGATGATGCGAGGAGTATGGCTTCGGCTGTTCCGTGTTGCTCATCGATCGCGTCCCCGACGCCGTCATAGGGCGGAGCATCAGCCAACGGTTAGCGATGGCAATTCGCAAGATTGGGAAGAAAAATGACGCTCCTGTTGTCTTCGTCGGCAAGCAGAGAATCGATACCTACAACGCGCAAGTCGAGTCCGGCACCGCCAACCGCATGGGCGTGCTCTACCTTACCTGTATCGCGGAGTTTAGTGCCCAGCATGTCCTCGTGCTTGGCCTCGAGACAAAGCGAACCGTCTTTCGGACAGGACCATGGTTTCTCGCCATCCAATCTAAACAGAGCTGGGCCTGTGACCGCTCGTGCTGTTTGGTTCGTCTCGCCAGCTGAGTCGTCAGGGCCATCGGGCTTTCTATCACCGCCAGGCCATCAACACGGACGACCGCCCGGTGATCTCCGATTTCGCCAGTACGCTATCGGCGAGCTCGACCAATCACTTTGCCTGTGCAACGGCGCTTCGATTGCGCCGTGCCGTTCAGCCTCGGACCAGGGATGATGGCGGTATCTCGGCTGTTTGACGGGACGATCATGCCGGCGCAGCCAGCGGCAGGGCACGAATCCGGGAATGGCATCTGACGCAGGGTGTGGCGCTCAGACTTCACGAAGAACAAACCAAAGGGTTCAGGTCATGGATTTGAATTTGGCTCCGCCTGAAACAAGCGCAATCGAACACAATGACAGGGAGCTTGATCGAGGTTCTGAGGCGCCCATCACGGATCTCTTTAGCTTCACCGAATGCGCGAAACAGACGCATTCGCTCAGAGCGTTGTTCGAGCTTCTTGTAAGCTGTTCTACCAAGGAAGGGTTCAGTGAAGTCGCTTTCGGCGCTCTCAACTTCGTCGAGCCACTTCGGCTGGCGGAGTATCCACCTCCGGCTGTGGCTGTGAAGTGGCCGCCGGACTGGTGCGACCGATACTTCAAACACAAGTACCATACTATCGATCCGGTGATCCGGAGGACGCCGATGCAATCGCGGCCGTTTTTGTGGGACCAACTCGCCGACCGCTATCAACTTCAACCGGACGAGAGACGCGTATTGGACGAGGCGAGAGAGGCGGGCCTGAAGCATGGCATGAGCGTGCCATTGTTTGGCCCGTTGGGTCGGGTATCCGTGGTGTCGTTTGCATCTGCGTCCGACGATGCTGATCCTCAGGATCACATCGGTCATCTCAACGCGCTGGCGTCGCAGTTTCACACCGCCTATGGCGACATCGCTCGTCCCTGCGATAATGATTGCGAAAGAAAAATTGCACTATCGCAGCGGGAGATCAATTGCTTGCGGTGGGTGGGAGAGGGGAAATCGTCATGGGAAATTGGGAAGATCCTGAATATCAGCGAGAATACAGTCAATTTTCATATCAAAAATGCGATGCGAAAGCTGGGCGCGACCAGCCGGATTCAAGCGGTCCTTATGGCGGTTCGCCTCAATCTTCTTTGAATTCATCAGTCGAATGGAACGAGCACCAAGCGCCAATCTTGCTTCAGCTTCTGGCAGGTTAATCGATGCCCCGCGATAATGATTGCGAAAGAAACGTTGCACTATCGCAGCGGGAAATCAGTTGCTTGAGGTGGCTCGCAAGGGGGAAATTGTCTTGGGAAATGGGGAAGATCATGAACATCAGCGAGAATACAGTCAATTTTCATATCAAAAATGCGATGCGAAAGCTCGGTGCGACCAGCCGGATTCAGGCGGTCACTATAGCAATTCGCCTCAATCTTCTTCGAATTCATCAGTCGAACGGAACGAGCACCAAGTGCTAAATCTTGCTTCAGCTTCTGGCAGGTTAATCGATGCTTATGGAGCTCCGCAACCTCACGCGGCGAGAGGTTTCGGACTTGCCTCAAGGAGTGTTGTATTTGCGGCTTCGCCGAAAGTGCCATCAGATGTTGAATCGACGGACCTCGTCCGCCAGTGTTGAGGTCAGGCGGCGTCGTTCCATCCAGCCGGTGATCCCTGCTTAGACGAACTCGGACCTGGTGCTTCGGAAGGGGTAGGAGCGTGTGAAGAAAGAACCCCGACCGCGGTCGGGGCTCCCGATTCACGCAACCGCGTCGAGATCACTATTTGGCAAACCCAGGGCCGAACTTGTAATTGAGCCGTGCCGTGATGAGATCGACGTCCTGGTGGACGCGATCGGCCGCAACGGCCGCTGGGAAGCTTACGTTGCTGCGCTGCATGAACAAGTGGGTATACTCGACGCCAGCTGACCAGCTGGGCGCGAGGCTGACTTCGGCACCGGCGCCCAGCGCGCCACCCCAACGCACATCATTGTCTACAATCTCGGTGCCAGTAGCCACCGAGTTCAAGTGATAGGTGTTGCTGGTCACCGCAGCACCGCCCTTGGCGTACAGCAGCACGGCATTGAACGTGTAGCCAATATGGCCGGTGAGCAGACCGAACGCATCTGTCTTGGTGCCAATGGTGTTTGCTGGGAAGGCGGCGCTGACATTGGAGCCGCTGAAGTCGGCCCAATTGCCCTGGCCTTCGATCCCGTAGACCATGTTGAAGATGTGCCAACGATAACCAATCTGGCCGCCAACGGTACCGCCAGTCGAATTATGGCAACCCTCGGGAGTGACTCCATTGAAATCCCAGCAGTTGCGGCTCGTTCCCCAGCCGCCATTGACACCGATATAGTAGCCGGACCAATCGATAATCGGGGCTGCGACCCGGAGCGGTGGCGCCTTGACCTGGACGGGCTGCCCGGCGAGGTCCGTGCCGAATGCGGGAGCGGCCGCACTGAGTGCGCCGATGCTTGCGGTCAGAATCAGAAAATTCTTCATTCGAGTGTCGTTCCTTTCGGTGCCCCCAGCGCCGTGCGTTTAACAACATGATCGCGAATTGCTGTAACTGCCGCACAACATGTCCTCGAAAGAAAAGGGTCAAATCGCACGCCGCGTCAGATTGTGGCGCGCGCAACTTGCCATGCACTGCCTCGGCCGAAATGCTGCGGCCTGACAGTGGTCGCTTCGCGCAGATGCTTCTTTGAATACGAGCCGTTCGTGATGGCTTGTGATGGGACGCAATGCTGCGAGGTGTTTCGTTCCCTCTCGCTAACTAGCGACAAGGCCAGTCTGCGCCAACACGTCCCGTGCATGCTCGCTGTTCAGAGAGTTCGGCAAATGAAGACCGCTGATCGAAGACGTCTCGGGCGCGCAAAAGCTCATTCTTCCGGCAGGAGGGCCGTGCTGCCGCTTGCAGTCATGGGCGATGCGGCGATGATCGATCACAGGCCTGGATCGCTTTGGCTCCCGACCTATCATAAGTGCAGCACGATTTTCCTCTGCTAAGACCTCGATCGACGATGCCAAGAAGCCGATGCGGCTGTGCCTGACGAGGCTCTCGCTTGAAGTTGAGCAAGCTCGTGCCGAGCCAAGGTCAGGAGAGAAAACGCTAGGGCGTTTCCTGGCGCGAGCGAATATTAGCGCGGCTGTTCCGTCCCGTCGCCGACTTGCTCTGGGTTCCAGGTTACTGGTCTGGGGTCACTAGAAGAGCTGCATAGGCAACAGTCGTCGCGAACGTGCTCGTCTTCAGCGGGGCTGAACGTGAGTGGAGGAAGGTCAGCTCGAGCACGCTCTGCCCCGGTTGTTTTCCCGCCGCATAAGGTCCCCAAGAGCCTTAACGAAGGCGAACTTATATGGCAGTAGAGGTTCAAGCGCCTTATTGCTCCGTCGACGGCGCCAGTTCAGCCCGCAAGCTGCGTATCGCCTCGTTTGCCAGATTTAAAGTATTCCGTTCGCCTTTCCTTATCGAAGACTCAAGGAAAGTGCGCAACCGGCTGTGGAGGACCGTCTTGAGATTATGCGCCAGCAACGGATCCTTCTCAACAAAGCGCCAGGCCTTATCAAATGCGACGCTCACGATAGCATCTGTCATCTGCACTTGCTCCGGTAAGAACTGATCCATCTCAACACTCCACGACGTCCTGATACAAGGAGGTACTTTGGCAAAAACTAACCGAGAGCCTGTGGCTTGTCCCAGCAAGTAAGACATCAGAGCAGCAGGACGCTCGGACATCGAGCTGCTCTCGGTGCTTCAATGAATCTATAGATGTTTGTTGAAGTTCCGATGACCCCGCAGTCGTATTGCCAGGCGCAATTCGAATAATTCTGAAGCGGCTGAAACGAGCACGCGTCGCGCGACTTCGTTACCGCAGTGCTCTTGTTGCTCGGCATCGGTCAATAACTGCGGCTCTTCCTGCAATCGGAAAATCGGCGCCATGCCAATCACGACTAAAGCCACAATGAAAATGGATCGTTCCGCTCCATTCGCAGTCTCAAGCTAAGAAGCGTTTCTGGAAGCGTGTGGCGTTTTCCGAGCACTGCTTGTTTGCTTTCTGATACGTGTCCGGGGCCCGTCGTCCTTTGCTCCGCCCTGCGCGTGGTCTCCTGCTCTCGGTGCAGGCTCCAGCTTTCGAGCATGGTGGCGAACAGTTGCGATATGGAAAAGCCAGCGGAACCGGCGCGCTTACGGGACGGTGTGCGCATAGACGCCAAGTCGTCGATCCCCGGTACGTACGGCCGCAGCAGTCAGCCCAGGGACGTTCGATAAGCGCGCCATCAACCGCAGAAAAAGGCAAATGAAAAGTTCAGTCGGCTGCTGCTGAACGTGACAGTATTAGTTTCGCGATCTTCAGTTGATTGGCGGGAGTTCGAAGCACTGCCGGTAATGCTGCCACGGCCTGATCGAGAAGGCGTCCCAAAACCTGAAGGTCTTCTGGGTAGTAAACGCCACGGTCTCGCGACAGTCGCGTCGTTCGCTGGTCGCTGGCGCGGCCCCCGGTACTGGTATCGCCTAGCTGGCCGAGCTCCACTTCCGCCGTAATCATTTGGTTTGTGAGTGCGTTCAGCAGTCGGATCGCTTCGAGCTCGTTGCCTTCTTCGCCTATGAGGGCGGCCACGATGTCGAGTTGCAGGTCGATGCGTTCCTCAAGGTCCTCTGCGCGTGAATTGGAAGGGTCAAGTTCCACGGTGTTGCTCCAAAGTGGTTAAATGCAGGCAGCAGGCTGATTAACGGTTGTGGCAGACGGCGATAGAACAAATGGCTGCTGCACAAGGCAAGGTGCGCACGCACGGTCGCCGAAGGCAGGGGATGGCAGGCATGTGCCGCGAAACGACCGCAAAGGCGGAATCGACGGTATAGAGCGCTGCGAACTGCTTGTAGATGGCCCGTCATTTGATTGGATCGTCGAGCCGGTCCAGCGCGTTGGGCCGTGGCAGTGACTCCAGCTAGCGGGGACACCGCTGATGACGGCAAGTCGAGAAGCGAGGCCCGAACTGCTGCGGGATTGCTTGCCGCCTGACATAGCGATCTAGACGTAACCGGAGGCCTCGCCAGACGAGGGATAACCGCGTCGGGATATGGTCGAAGAGCGCCGGCGCATAGAATGAGATAGGGTGGCGTCAGTCTGTAAGCAGTGGATGTGGGGGCGGCCCGCCGACGAGTACTGTGCATGCGAGCGGAGTGAGAATCCGCGATCACACGACGTATGGGCGTGGGCAGCAAGATCGCCAGACTGGTCTCATCACGCCGATCGACATCAGTGCATCGTCCTGGCCGGAGGATATGTCGCTTGCACTTAGCCTGGTCAGATAGCTGATCGCACTGCTTTGCCTGAAGGCCGCGACAGCGGCGGATTGTCGACGCTGCCCGCCTGGTCAGGGCGGAAAGTCCCGCCCGCACCGGTGTAGAGGGCAGTTCGACTGCCCGAATTCTATGCAGCGCACGCATTTACTTTGGCCAAGCAGTGTGCGCGAGAGCCGATCTTCTTGGAGCGCCTTAGTAAGATTGCAAAGGGGGAGGCGACAGCGCGATACGTTGCGCGCCAGACGTTGCGATTGGCCATCCGACTGGATTTGCGCCGCACGCGTCTCGATTCCAAAGATTGATGGGTGTCGTTAGGGATGCAGCCACGAGAAGCTTGAATCGGCCTGCGATTATGCTGAAAGCAAGAGGGATCCATGGTCACACGACATTCGTGAAATGTGCTTTCCGGAAACCGGCGATCGACTTATGGGTATTTGGCTGAAATTGGTAAAATCGAAAGTGTTGATGGGACGCATCCAGTTCGTGGATCGCGTACACGAGTAATCTCATCGCGTACATCGAAAATGGGTTATTTAGTGTTTTCCCGCAGTCTTGGTTCAGTGAGTTTGAGGGCCTTTAGGCGAGCCTGCTGATTCGTTGATGACCGGCCATGATAGAGAAGACAAAAAATCGCAGCGAATACGGCTAGATTGGACTCCAGATGTCACGAGGGTTCCACAAAAACTCCACCGATGCGCGTAAGAAGAGAAGGCCGTGCAATCTCGACGGCGACTATCCACCAGCTCCGGCCTCCCGCAGATGCAGGATGACCCCGAGCAATCGCTGGCCTTCATTGAAAAGGCCCGCGAGATCGAAGCGGACGAAGAGCGTCCGCCTGCGGATGAGTTGATAAAGGCTCGCAAACACTCCCTAGCCAAAGCTCGCTCCCAAATAGAAGCGCCAGGCGGGTCAGATATCGCCGATTTTCTCCAGTATAACGTGTACCGGACTACCTCAACCATGAGCGCCTGTGGCTTCCCATCTGAGAAGTTGGCAGGCCAATCGAGCGTCAGGCTCCATCTGTTGTCTGCCGGTACTTGAGCGCCAATTACATGCGTGCCGCCGGTTGGCGCATATAAGTGACAGTCCCCTTTATGCGGCCGCCTGCTCGATGTAGGTACCACTATAGCGAAGGTTTCCAACATCGACCCCGACAATCTTGCCGTTGCCGACGTAGACGGCACCGCCGCCAGTTCGCCCATGCAGACAGTCCATTGCGTAAAGCGCGCTCACAACGAAGAATTCTCTTCGAAAGCAGAGTTTCATGTGCCGAAGTAAGAAGAAGCGCAGTCAGAAAAAGTGAATGCTTGATCGTTGCCATTGAGGCTGACGATCGCCTTCGCGCAAAGGGCAAACGACAACCAAAATCGCAACCAGATTCGAACAACCTCAGTGCGCCGGTCTCCTTTGCCAAGCATATGATTCCCCAATGTAGACATTAGCCACCAAAGCTATCGAGAATTTCAGCTTTGATTGCGGTTGCCGTGTACAGGGAGACCTCCAGCGGAAGGTTTCCAAATGCAAGCTGGCAAAGCAAGTAGTTGGCACCTGCCTCTTCCATCTGCTGAAGAAGAAGCTGCCGGACGGAAGCTGGCGTTCCAACGACACACAATTCGCTCTCAAGTGCTGCATCGAAGGTCAGCGGAAGGGCGGGCGGCGTCGGAATGGCGTTCAGGTCGTAAAGAAACTTGAAGCTCTCCAGCCATCGTCCATACGCAGTTTTGGCCGCCGCATGAGCGTCCTGGTCAGACTTAGCAATTACGACCATGCGGGCGAGGCCGAGAAATGGCTCGCGGCCATGTGCGGTTGTATTGTGGCCGCGTTGGGAGCGGTAGGCCTCCGTAACTTTCCGGACAACAGAGGCGGGGCCTATGCACGCCAGATTGGCGCCATTTGCAGCGGCCCACTGCGCCGACTCGGCCCGATTGCTGGCGATCCAGGTCGGCGGATATGGACGTTGATGAGTCCTCAAGGTTAAGGGTATTTCGCTCAGCTCAAAGTGGTGTCCCTGATAGGATAGCGTATGTCCCTTCAGTGCAATATTCAGGATTTCGCTGGCTTCAGTATAACGGCCTGGTGCGGTTTCTGCACTGATGCCGAAATAGCCCCATTCAATCGGCTGGGAGCCGCGGCCGATCCCGAGCTCGAGCCTGCCGCCGCTCAACTGGTCAAGCATGCAGATCTCTTCGAATGCGCGCAATGGGTGATAAAGGTTGAGCAACAGGACGAGCGGACCAAAGCGCAATTGCCGGGTGCGCTGCGCCAGGCTTGATAGAAACAGGTTCGGCGAGGGCCCTCTGCCATGAGGTGTGCAATGGTGTTCGGCCAGGTGATAAGCGTAGAAGCCCAGAGAATCACAGGTCTCCGCCAGCTTGAGACGATCTTCATATTGTCGTGCGGCATCTCGACCGTCGTCATCCAAATGGTCGAAAATGCCGCACCTTAGTCTTGAAGGAAGGCCACTCTTCACTCGATCAATCTCCGATTATGGGCCGGGACGGCGAGCCCTGGTTGCTTCATGCCGTCGCGCTCAAAGAGGTGTTGTTCCTCATTTGACGGCTTAGGGCGTTTCTCTTTGGGTGCGTGGATCTGAGGTTGCACGTGTGATTGGGTCACGAGAATGCGTAGATGGCGGTCCGGCAGTTACTTTGAAAAGAGGTGGCGAAGCGCCTCCTCACCGAGCATGTGCTCGACCAGAAGCACCGTTAGCTTCGCGTTCTCCTCTTCTTCGCCTGCCCCAACGCTTGGCCGCAGAAATGTCCATGCCACCTAACCTAGCACCATTGTAGATGGCCGCTTCAGAGGTCATGTGCCCGCGAGCCGGATCAGCGCGACAGGCTACTATTTGTCTATGGTCGGACGCAGCGTCTCGTTCAGGTCGACATCAGGTAGCTCTGCGAGGGCTGCAGCGAACGCGACGAACGCTACGAAAGCTGCAATAATAAGAGAGCTTGCGAGTATCGCTGCTCCAACGTCCTGAGGGCGTCTCATCATCCGTGTCACTTTGGGTTTGGGGAGGCGGCGTTGACGCCAATCAGTTCTGCTCGACAGTTTCAACACGGCCGTCGCGCCAGCGGTAAACCAGAAAACCAGGAACCGCATTATCTCCCTTTGTATCGAACCGCACTGGCCCAATCACGGTATCGATCGCCCGTGAACGAAGTGCGCTGGCGACGCGCGCAGCATTGAGCGAGCCGGTCCGGTTCACCGCCTCTGCCCATGCTTGCACGGCAGCATAGGCGTAAAGCGTGTAGCCTTCAGCGGACAGGTTGGAAGCTTTGAGTCCGGCTACCACGCCGGCCGCATTGGCATTCCTGGCGGGATCCGGCATGAAGGTAAACAACGTGCCATTTCCAGCGGTGCTGGTAATGGCCCAGAATTCAGAGGTCATCAACGGATCGTTCGCCATGACGACGAGGCCCGCTCCTGCCTCTGATGCCTGGCGTACAAACAAGCCGATTTCGGTATGATAGCCGCCGATATAGACGACGCGCACCCCATCCTTCTTCATTCTTGAGACCAGGGCCCTGTAATCCTTTTCGCCGGCTACGTAGCTTTGCCGAATGACTTGTTCACCGAACCTCTGAAGCTGTGCCTCAACCACGTCGGCAATACCCTTGCCTGCGGTGCTCTTGTCGTCGAGCACTGCGATCTTGGCGTTAGGGTAGTTCCTGTGAATGTACTCAGCGGCAGCGGTGCCCTGTTGGTCGTCGCGGCCGCAGATCCGAAAGACGGTCTGAAGGCCTCGTTCTGTTAGCTGAGGATTTGTCGAGCCAGGGGAGACCTGAACGATGCCTGCTTCGGCATAGATGTCGGAGGCCGGGATCGACGAAGAGGAACAAAAATGACCAATGACCAACCGTACCCGCTCTGTTGTGAGCTTATTCGCGACTGCGACGGCTTGCTTCGGGTCGCAGGCGTCGTCGGCGACACTCATAACCACCCTGGTATCGGGAAGTAGGCCCGAAGCGTTCAGCGCCTCGACCGCCGCAGCCGCACCATCGCGCATTTGCAAGCCGAACGCAGCGCTGCTTCCGCTCATTGGGCCAGCCACGGCAATCTTGACTTCGGAGCCGCGCGCAGCCGAGGCGAGGGCGCAGAAGAGAAGCGCTGCACTCGCAGCAGAAGCGTAATGCCCATTTAACATTGTAGAGCTCCCAATGCTCACCTAAAGTGAACCGCCAACAGCTGTGATCAGACGTGCCTGCAGGTCGAGGCCGCCAGCCAAGCGAAGCGTGCGTCAGGTCGGCCAGATTGCGACCACGTAAGAGCCTACAATTTGACGTTACGTGCGGTTCAAGCCCCGTTTGAAGGGAGTCTCGATCAAGGCGTCAGGGAGCCCCGGATCGGCGAGGCCATGACGATCTGTCCGCTCGAACCCGTAAAACTGTCGGCCAGCATCAGAGCCGCCGATCAGCCAAAGTACGGCTGATCCTCCAACCCGCCAAGGGCGAGATCGAGATATTGCATGAGGCAGGGATCCCAACCAGCCAGACTGCGGGGGGCGCTTAATCGTGCAAGTACCTTCAGGATCATCGAAACGCGTGAATCGGCGCCGGCGATTTCGCTGATCAGCAGGCGGGCTGCAACTGCGACAGCTTTTGCTCGATCGCCGCAAGGGGGCTCGCCCCGATCCATACAATCACGCAGGTCGTCGCGGATCTGCCGCCACCGCTCCTCGCGATCTGCAGCTAGCTTGCAGGTGCATCGGGATTTCTGACTACGCGTCTCGACCCGCGACATGGCATTCAAGGTAGCTGGCAGGTCATCCACACTTACCTGGATCTCACTGTCGATGGTCATGTTGCGCAGGCGATCTCGCAACAGAGTTGCCCGAGCTACCTGAAGTTCTATGCGCTCTAGATGCTTGCGCAGCAGGTCGGTGAGTGAGGTCGTGCCCTCCATAGCTTTGCGGATCTCGACAAGGGAGAAGCCAAGCTCACGTAGCGCCCGAATCTGGTGAACCCGTTGAACACTTTCGCGGTCGTACATCCGGTGGCCGCCGTCAGTACGCTCTGAGGCTGCTAGGAGTCCCGTATGTTCATAATGATGCAGCGTGCGTACCGTTACTCCGGTCGCCTCTGCAAGTTCGCCAATGCGCCATCGACGCCTTCGTGGTGTAGCTTTGCTCATGTTGTTCAATTTCAAAGCCTACAACCTTACGTCACGTGTGATTCAAGTTATTTCAAAGCTCTAGCTGGATCGTCTTCCATTCCAGCGCGAGAGTGGTGACTATCCTCAGAATGGCGGGGGATCAACCCTGAGGGGAAATGGCGGTCAACAAGCTCGTCAGGCATGCCAGTTGAGCATCGCCGGCCGCCGTACGCTCCAAGATGAGTTTGGCGATTGCTTTGCGATTTTCCGGATTTCGCATCGATGGGGGTAGCGCGGTGACCGCACTATCATAAAGGCTTCCCAGGACGGAAAGCTCTTCCGGATCGAACACGCCGCTGCATTGCTCCAACGTCAGCTCCTTGTTTGTCATTGCGTAATGGCAGCGCACGTCGTCAAGACGTTTGGCGGCGATAGGGCCAAAAGAAGTCAGACCCGCGGCACGGAGCGACGAAGATGCGATGTACTCCAGGCTGATGCGATAGGGCAACACGCGTGCGCGATGCTTGCTTCGACAGCGCAAGAGATCGTGGTCATGTGCATGATCGATGACCACCACGCTCACTGTGCGTGGTGGTACGACTCGGTAACCGCAAAGAACCGTCTCCGCTCGTCGGGAGCCACTACCGATTCGGAGAGTTGACGACGACAACCCGGCGCCGATTCTGCTGTATCGAGGCAGGTGCGCCCGACGGCCAGGTGCAACGTGCGTCCCTGTCTCCAAAAGCAGGCCAACGGTCCAGCCGCCGCTCGCACGTCGAGCCTAATGCCAACGTGCGAAAGACCTACACAACGTCGTCATCATAGCCGTCCCCTGCGACGATCTTTATAGAGCGACCACGAATTCGAGAGAGGCGAGCCTAAATTGTGCGTTGAGACATTCGTTGGGATGTGAGGTTCGCACGATCTTGAGATCGTCCTTACGACAACGGCGAGACGGGTCGTGCGAAATCTCCGGCAGTATCCGGTCGTTCCGAAGTGCAGATGATGGAGGGCTCTTGTCCAGTTGCCATGCGGGTAGCCTCCTGCAACAATATCTCTCGCATCCACTGGCTTTCCGGATCGCTATTGTGAAGCACGGGCCATTGGACCGCCTCAGTGAAGGCGGGGAATGGCTGCGGAAGCTCGGCAATCCGAAGGGGGATCGTTCTTTGGAAATGCTTTACAATCCCTAATGGCATCGTCCCTATGCGGTTCGTGCCTACCAGCAGGGGCGGGATCATGCTGAAGCTCTGCACGAGAATGTCGATCCGCCGATTGAGACAGAGATCGAGTAGAAAGGATTCCTCGACCAGCGTCTTGCGCGCACCTCCGAGCTTAACCGCAACATGGCCCATCGACATATACCGATCAAATGTAAGCCGCCGTAGTAGTTGGCTGTTCGTGCAGCAACCTACACAAACGAGTCTCTCCTCGAATAGGGCCGCCCTGGGGTGCACGCTGGACATGAATAATTCCGGCAAGATAACAAAATCGACTTCGCCGCGGCGGAGAAGCTCATCGTGCTCATCGGTGAGCGTCACGAGTTCGAAGCTGACGGCAGGCGCTTCTCGCGCGACGCGCTCCACGATATTTCGAAAGAATACGACTGTTATAAAATCAGAAAAGCCGATCCTGAATCGCCGGTTCGATCGAGCTGGGTCGAACGCGTCCCGCGCGATTATTGAGAGCTCAATGCGCGTTAGAGCTTCGCGCACAGGAGCTGCGAGTCCTTCCGCGCGTGAGGTGGGGACAAGTTCCCGCCCCCTCATCCCAAACAGCTCGTCATCGAAATAGGAGCGCAGGCGGGCAACGGCTGCGCTCATGGCCGGCTGACTAAGGTTAATCTTGCGTGCCGCCGCGCTGAGGTTGCGCTCAGTCATGAGAGCATCCAGCGCGACGAGAAGATTTAGATCTAGACCTTTGAAACGCATGTCTTCTTATCCGGCAGGAACGTAACTGCGGCGCATACAACGAGCGGTGACGGCTGCGTCTGGAGAGGTCCTATTGGCTCGCCCGAATGGACTTCGTTTCCATCCTGCGATCGCGAGAAGACGCTCGTAAAATGACCGCAACAATGGAGAGCAAGGCGGCCGGCCACCCAGCGGCGGCCAGAAACCGTCAGGAGTCCCGAAGCTGATCGGTCTCGCCGCTTCCAGCGAGCCACGCAACAGGACCCGATCAGTTGGTTAATGGCAGTTCAACCCAGTGTCCGGCCAGCGCCGTCAGTTCACCAAACCGCCCAGTCGACGGTCGCGTAGCGCAGCGTTAGCACGGCGGCCAACCTACAACCTGACGCGGGGTGCGATTCAAGCGATTTTATCGGGCAAGCCAAACATTGTCGCACTGGTGGAGGCGAGTTCTGACGCGATAGTGCCGGGCGTCGCCGGTTTGAGGTGCAAGCGCACCAAACCTCACCAGCGAGATCACCGCTCGGCACTCGGCAATTCTTCGCAACCGATCGCCATCTCTGGCCGCTTCGCGCCAGAAACGTTGAAGTGACGAAAGCGGCCGAGCATGTCCAAGGGTTCGGAGCGTATTTGGAACTTGCCGAGAGCGGCTTATGATTCTAGCAGCGCCTGCGAGTTGGAGTCTCCTGAGGCCCAGATGCCATGTTGGATGCTTCCTCCAGCAATATCCGCCGCATCCAAATGCTTGCCGGGTCGGTATTGTGGAACGCAGGCCACTGCACAGCCTCGGTGAATGTGGGCAGAGGGAGCGGTGGTTCGACGATCCGCAGTGGCATCCGCTGTTCGAAGTGTTTGGCGAGTCGTAAGGGCATTGTGCCGATACGGCGCGTATCTAACAATATGGGCGGAATCAGGCTAAAGCCCTGCACAACGATCTCAATGCGTCTCTTGACGCCGTGCTCGAGCAAGAACCATTCTTCGAGGTTTGGTCTGAGCGCCCGTCCGAATTTCGCCGTAACGTGGCCCATCGAAATGTATTTCTCGAACGTAAGTTGCCGCGATAGCTGCTTGTTCGTGCGGCATCCCACGCATACGAGGGTCTCGTCGAACAGCGTCGCCTTAGGATGCGCGCTCGACATGAACAGTTCCGGCAGAATGAGAAAGTCGACCTCGCCCCGGCGGAGCAGCTCATCGGGTTCATCGGAAAATGGCAGCAATTCGAAGCGCACCGCGGGAGCTTCCTGTGCAAGACGGTCCACAATCTTGCGCAAAAAGACGATCGTCATGAAATCGGAGAGAATGATCCTGAAGCGTCGGCTCGACTGAGTCGGGTCGAACGCGTCCCGTGATATGATCGAGAGTTGGATGTGCAGCAGCGCCTCGCGAACCGGGCCTGCAAGCGCCTCCGCGCCAGGTGTCGGGACGAGCTCTCGACCTCTCATGGTAAATAGTTCATCGCGGAAATAGGTACGCAGCCGAGCGATGGCAGCGCTCATAGCGGGCTGGCTCAGGTTAATTTTGCGCGCCGCCGCTGTGAGGTTGCGCTCCGTCATCAGAGCATCGAGCGCAACGAGAAGGTTTAGATCAAGTCCCTTGAACCGCATCTTGTAAGTCTATCCATCGTGTGGATGTGTTCCATCGGAACTATCGATTTTACCAAATAGCGGGATGTTGGATAGCAAACATCAGTTTGGAAAAAATAATCGAGTATATCACCATGGCTGCTGCTCGTTCACGCGGACTCAGAGAACAACTCCTGGACGTGCGAGCTGGCGCCGCATGTGTTTCGAGAGCGGCTATGGGCGCGCCGCGCGAGCCGCGTCGCTTCTTCTCTGTGCGAAGCTCGCTCGATCGAGACGTCAGGCGGACCTCGATAAACCTTGGTATGCGTGTTCCATCCCTTTCCATATTGCAGGTTTACCCGCGTACACTTGAGAGCGCGTTCAGCCGCATTCTAGTGTCGCGACATAACGGCAGGCGCAGATTGCGGATGCCAAGTAATTCAGGCGACTCTGCAAATGGCTCGCCTATCCACCGCATTCAGGGCGTGTCGAAGATGGATAAGAACCAGTGTGATTTGATGGCGTTCCGATGCGCCATCGATGAGGCCCCGCGCATCGAAGACCTGCCCTCCAAAGCGTCGACAGCGATGCTAGACGAGGCGGCAAAGCTTCGTGGTGCAGACAGGCTCTCGCCAGTCCAATCGCCTCGTCGGCATCTTTCGGCATATCTCGCGCAGGGCTTTGGCCGGATCACGAGCGCGAACCATGCGATATCTTCATCGCGAGCGAAGGCGCACGGCGCGGTGCAGGCGAGGAGTGCCGCGCTCCGACGGGTCATAGCAGCGCATTTCACTGTTGACCAGCGCTTCGGCGACTAGCGAGTTCAAGTGACCATCTCCGCTCTTCATTCCACTGGGGCACAAGGAAGCTCGCCATGAACATTGCCGTATCCCGGACTGCGGAAGCTCCTTCTACACGCACTCAAGTGCAGTGGAGCCGTCGCTGGGAAAACGAACTGCGGCTCACCGATCATGCCGAACTCGCCGAGTTCTTCCGCAAGAGCTACGGGCCGACCGGTGCGTTCAATGCGCAGCCATTTGAGGGCAACCGAAGTTGGGCCGGGGCAAGACCTGAGCTCCGCGTAATTGGTTACGACGCGCGCGGGATAGCTGCTCACCTCGGGCTACTACGCCGCTTCATCAAGATTGGTGGGGTCGATCTCCTCGTGGCCGAACTGGGATTGTATGCGGTGCGTCCGGATCTCGAAGGGCTGGGAATCAGCCACGCAATGCGCGTGATGTATCCCACACTGCAGGAGCTCGGGATTCCATTCGGCTTTGGCACGGTTCGGCCTGCGCTTGAGAAACACATGACCCGACTGCTCGGAAGGCAGGGGCTCGCCACCCTCATGTCCGGCATTCGCGTCCGCTCCACGCATCCGGATGTCTATCCCAATTTGTCGCCGACCCGCATCGAAGACGTGATCGTGGTGGTTTTCCCGGTTGGACGCTCGATAGGCGAGTGGCCGGCCGGGACGGTCATCGATCGGAATGGGCCTGAGTTGTGAAAGAACATCTCCCCCTATCTGCTGTCCGTTGCGACTATGCTGACGTGGCCGGAAGTCGCCCCGTCTATTTGACGTTCGATGACGGGCCAAATCCATTTTGCACGCCAGAGGTGCTCGAGGTGCTGGCGCAACATGGGATTCCGGCGACGTTCTTTGTGATCGGCACGTACGCGGCCGAACAACCTGAACTCATTCGACGAATGATCGCGGAAGGTCACGAGGTTGCGAACCACACGATGACCCATCCGGATCTTTCCAGATGCGGACCAGCGGAGGTACGCGATGAAGTTCTCACGGCGAGCGAGGCGATCCGTTCGGCGTGCCCGCAGGCCTCACCTAGGCACATGCGAGCACCTTACGGCATGTGGACGCACGAGGTGCTCGCTGTGTCAGCGAGCGCCGGTCTCACAGCTGTGCACTGGTCGGTCGATCCGAGAGATTGGTCCCGCCCCGGGGTCGATAGAATTGTGAATTCAGTACTCGCGAGCGTTCGCCCGGGTGCAATTGTGCTCCTGCACGACGGATATCCTCCTGATGAGGAGCGACCGTGCACTGATGCCACGCTGCGCGATCAGACCACGATGGCCCTGTCACATCTGATCCCGGCACTACAACGGCGCGGGTTTGTAATCCATCCACTCCCTCAACTTCACTGAGCAAAAACTGACACCCTATGGACCTGCTCGCTACAACCAGTGCTGTCGCTGTTTCGTCTTATGCGCTGCTCTCGACGATCTACAAGAGCGCGCAAGCGCTTTATGCTCAACCGGCGATTAACTCATCGCTGCAGGACAACCTGGGACGATCGGAGGTTGTCCTTCCTAGTGTAGACGTCATCGTGCCGTGCTTCAACGAGGATCCAATCACGCTCGCCGAATGTCTGGAGTCGCTTGCGAGTCAAGACTACACCGGAAAGCTACAGGTTTATGTGGTCGACGACGGATCTGCAAATCGCGACCTTGTCGCGCCTGTGCACAAAATCTATGCGAACGATCCGAGGTTCAGCATCATCTTGCTGGCAAACAACGTTGGAAAACGCAAGGCGCAGATCGCTGCGATACGCAGCTCATCCGGTGACCTGGTCCTCAACGTCGACTCGGATACGATACTTGCCGCTGACGTTGTCACGAAGCTGGTATTGAAGATGCATGACCCGCAAATCGGTGCGGCCATGGGTCAGTTGATAGCGAGCAATCGCAGCCAAACCTGGCTGACCAGGCTGATCGATATGGAATACTGGTTGGCATGCAACGAAGAGCGCGCGGCGCAGGCGCGTTTCGGTGCGGTCATGTGCTGCTGCGGCCCATGTGCCATGTATCGTCGCTCCGCGCTCGCCTTGCTTCTTGATCAATATGAAGCGCAATTCTTTCGAGGGAAGCCGAGCGATTTCGGCGAGGATCGCCATCTAACGATCCTCATGCTCAAGGCGGGCTTTCGAACCGAATACGTCTCGGACGCGATCGCAGCAACAGTCGTCCCGGACCGCATTGGGCCATATCTACGTCAGCAACTCCGCTGGGCCCGCAGTACCTTCCGGGACACGTTCCTCGCATTGCGCCTGCTGCCAGAGCTCGATGGCTATCTGACGCTAGACGTTATCGGGCAAAATCTCGGCCCGTTGCTTCTCGCCTTTTCATCACTCGCTGCGCTCGCGCAGCTCCTAATGGCAGGCTCTGTACCCTGGTGGACGGTATTGACGATTGCAGCAATGACAATGGTCCGGTGCAGTGTGGCAGCCATTCGTGCTCGCGAACTGCGGTTTCTCGGCTTCTCGCTCCACACACCGATCAATATCTTTCTCTTACTTCCTTTGAAGGCTTATGCGCTTTGTACATTGAGCAACAGCGATTGGCTCTCGCGCAAGGTCGCCAACGTGCCGGCCGATGGGGAAAAGCAATCTGTCATTCTGCACCCGAACGCTGGACGAAGTGCTGCAAGTAAATGGGGAATGTCTAGTATAAGTCGTAAGGCGAGGGTTTCCCAGAGCCCATCGAGCCTGACGGCAACAAAGAGTGTTTGCGGTAGCGATCGTTCGACTGCCTGCAAGTAGGTAATTGGCTCATGACCCTGGACGCAAACCATCAGCAATTAGCGCGAGAGCTGGCTGCCGACGATCCATGGCGTCTCGACAGTAGTGCCTTCGAGCAGGAGCGATACGCTCAAATGCTCCGGATGTCGGGTTGCAACGGAGATGTTTCGTGTGGCCTCGAAGTAGGATGTGCAGCCGGTGCATTCACGGACATGCTGGCTCCGCTATGCGAACGACTCACCGTGGTCGATGTCATGCCGCAGGCGATCGAGCGAGCGCGACTACGGACCAGGAAGTGGTCACATATCACGTGGGTGACCTGCGACATTCAGCGGTTCTCGACCACTGAACAGTTCGATTTGATCGTCGTGGCCGAGGTTCTTTACTACCTCAAGGACATTGTCGAGATGCAAGCGGCTATCCGCAACCTGGTGAGGATCCTAGCGCCAAATGGGGCTCTGATATTCGGGTCCGCACGTGATGCCACATGTCAACGGTGGGGGCTTGCTGCTGGTGCCGAAACGGTGATCGCCCTCTTCAACGAGAGCCTATCGGAGGTCGAACGTCTGCACTGCCACACCGAGTCAATCAACGAAGACTCCTTGATAGTCCGGTTCCGGAAGCCGGGTCACTCGTCAGAACAATCAAACGTCGGCCACTAGACCAGGGGATCGTATGCGCATCTGCGGCATCAAGTTAACCCATGACGGGGCAATTGCTGTCATCGAGGACGGGCGACTTGTCTTTTGCACCGAGCAAGAGAAGTGCGGCAACGGTCCACGCTACCAATCCGTCGAGAATCTCGATGCAGTCGTGCTCGCCTTGGCGGAGCATGGCCTGGATCCGCGGGATATCGATCAGTTCGTCATCGACGGCTGGGATGGGGAGATTGAGTCGCAGTTCCAGGTCCTAAGTGGAGCTGTGCCGATCGCGCTGAAGGGGGCGCCATATGTCGAGCGCCATGCTGAGGGCCTTCTTGATTCCGTCGACGGCTTTGGCGTGATCCTCGGAGACAAGGTGTTTCCATATAAGAGCTACCCGCACGTTACAGGCCACGTCGCGTCAGCATATAGCACCAGTCCCTTTGCAGGTGCGGGAAAACCCACGTTCTGTCTGGTATGGGACGGCTGCATCTTTCCACGTCTTTACTATGTGGAACCTCGGGGGGCACGGCTCATTGCATGCCTGTTTCCGATGATCGGACATGCCTATGCTGCCGCGGGCCTTCACTTCGGCCCATACAGGCAGCCGAACCGCTCCAGTTGGGATTTGGGCATCGCCGGCAAGCTGATGGCTTACATCGCGCTAGGCTCTGTCGACGAAAGCATCGTCGCAGTGTTTCAGGAGCTCTATGAAAAGCGCTTCGCCGCTGACACGGAGCAGGCACGTCGGTACCGCGCTGAGATCAACAATCCGGAAGCGTCTCTTGCAGCTCTGCACGACTTCTTCGAGGCAAGCGCTTTGCGCCTGACGGCCAAGCGAGCGGAGGACGTCCTTGCGTCGTTTCATGTGTTCGTGGAACGTCTTCTTGTCAAGGAAATGGCGATGGTTCTGCTGCAACACTCGTCGCTTCCGGGAGCGCGAAATCTATGTATCGCCGGCGGCTGCGGTCTCAATATCAAGTGGAACAGCGCGCTTCGTGCGACTGGATTGTTCGATGATGTTTGGGTGCCGCCGTTTCCGAATGACAGCGGCTCGGCGATCGGCGCTGCTTGCGGCGCGATGGCGGCGCAAAATGGCTTCGGGCCATTGGAATGGTCAGTCTACAGTGGTCCGGCCCTGCACGACAGCGAGCTTCCGCCGGATTGGGAGGCGGCGCCGTGCAGTCTGCGTGAACTTGCGGCGATTCTCGCGGACGACAAGCCGGTCATCTTCCTTTCCGGGCGCGCCGAACTTGGTCCGCGGGCGTTGGGCGGCAGAAGCATTCTTGCAGCCCCGACCTCCCCGGCAATGAAGGATCATCTCAACGACATCAAGCGTCGCGAGCAGTTCCGACCGGTGGCGCCGATCTGTCTGGAGGATCGGGCGCCGGAGATTTTCAGCCCAGGTACGCCAGATCCCTACATGCTGTTCGATCACCAGACCCGCGCGGAATGGCGCGACAGGGTCCCCGCTGTCGTCCATCTCGACGGTTCGGCGCGGCTGCAGACAATCTCCCGCAACTCTCCGCACAAAATCGCCGAGCTTCTCGTCGAATTTGAGAAGCTTACCGGCATTCCGCTGCTCTGCAATACCAGTGCTAACCTCCACGGGCGTGGATTCTTCCCGGATGCTGCCGCGGCCTGCCACTGGGGACGCGTTGAGCATGTGTGGTGCGACGGCCTGCTCTGGACCAAAACGGTGGTAGGGAAGCCATTGTCGGACGAACGACTTCTCTCAGCCTAAGAGTGATCATGTCCACCGTAGCAATCGACCTTGCCGGCGTGAGAAAATCATTTGGCGACAAGGTCATCGTCAATGAGCTGTCGTTCTCGGTCGCGCGCGGAGAATGCTTTGGCCTTCTCGGGCCGAATGGAGCCGGCAAGAGCACGATCGCGCGCATGCTGCTTGGCATGATCTCGCCGGACGGAGGAAAGATTACGGTGCTCAATGAGCCTGTGCCTGCACGCGCTCGTGTCGCACGTGTGCGTATCGGCGTGGTGCCGCAATTCGATAATCTTGAACTCGAGTTCACCGTACGAGAGAATTTGCTGGTGTTTGGCCGCTACTTCGGCATGAGCGCTCGCGAGATCGAGGCGATCGCCCCCTCGCTGCTCGAGTTCGCACGCCTCGAGAGAAAAGCGGACACGCGCGTTGCCGCGCTGTCCGGTGGCATGAAACGGCGGCTGACGCTGGCACGTGCGCTAATCAATGACCCGCATTTGCTCGTGATGGATGAGCCGACGACTGGTTTGGATCCGCACGCCCGCCACCTGATTTGGGAACGTCTGCGAGTTCTACTTGCGCGGGGCAAGACGATTCTCTTGACCACTCACTTCATGGAAGAGGCCGAGCGCTTGTGCGATCGGCTGTGTGTCCTCGAGGGTGGACGCAAGATCGCTGAAGGCAAGCCAGACGACCTGATCGACGAGCATATTGGCTGCAATGTGATCGAAATCTATGGGGGTGATCCACATCAGCTCCGCGAGCTGATCAGGCCGTATGCCCGGCGCGTTGAAGTGAGTGGAGAAACGCTCTTTTGTTATGCGCCATATCCGGAGCAGGTGCGCGTGCAACTGCATGGGCATGCGAGCCTTCGTATTCTGCAGCGCCCCCCGAATCTCGAAGACGTGTTTTTGCGGCTGACCGGGCGCGAGATGGAGAAGTGAGCGATGGGTGAAAGTTATGCGGCGGTGATGCCCGCTAACGCGTACAACTGGATCGCGGTATGGCGTCGGAACTTCCTCGCATGGAAGAAAGTCGCACTTGCATCGATTCTCGGCAACCTCGCAGATCCTCTAACCAATCTGTTTGGCCTCGGCTTTGGCCTTGGACTGATCCTGGGGCGCGTTGAGGGGACGTCGTACATCGCCTTCCTGGCGGCAGGCATGGTCGCGACCAGCGCCATGACGTCGGCGACCTTTGAAACCATGTATGCAGCCTTTGCACGCATGGACGCCAAGCGCACCTGGGAAGCAATTCTCTCTACTCAGCTAACGCTTGGCGATATCGTCCTAGGTGAACTGGTGTGGGCGGCCAGTAAGTCCGTTCTGGCCGGAACAGCGATCGCGATCGTCGCCGCCGCTCTCGGTTACGCATCATGGCTATCCATTCTCTATGCGATGCCAACAATCGCCCTTACTGGCCTTGTCTTCGCCAGCTTGGCGATGGTCGTCATATCCCTTGCGCCAAGTTACGATTACTTCGTGTTTTACCAGACACTTGTCCTCACTCCTATGGTGTTTCTGTGCGGCGTGGTCTTTCCGTCAAGCCAACTGCCCGACTCATTTCGGCACTTCGTCAGCTTATTGCCTCTCGCACATTCGGTCGACCTTATTCGCCCAGCGATGCTTGAGCGCGGTGCCGACAGTGCTGCCCTGCACGTAGGTGCGCTCTGCGTTTACGCGGTTTTGCCCTTTTTCGCGTCGACAGCACTATTTCGGCGCCGCCTGCTGCGTTGACGTGAGTTGAGCGAAACGGACAAAGTCAAATCGATGCAGTGTCACGATGCTTCTGCGGTAGCTCGGGGGTGACCTCGTCTATTAGAGCAGCTTCTGCAATGGCCTTAAGAGGCCGCAATCGAGCCGGTTCTACGGCCGCCTGTTCGGTCGATCGGTGTCGGGGGCTAGCAGCCTTGCTTCTGAGCGCCTGTCGCTAGGCGCCGAGATGGACCCAGCAAAGTTGTGTTGTGCTGTCTGGCACGCGCGCCCGGCGGGGCGCGACTGTACAGATTAGATCGGTGGGGCGGCAGTTAGCCTTCCTGTCATGTTCAAATGGAGAACGGGATGTTGTGCCTGGGAGTGAGTGGCGGTCTTGATAAAGTCTATGAGAGCTCTCCGGAGCTGCCGACTACATTTCTTCACGATGGCGCTGCGGTTCTTGTGCAGGATGGCCGCGTAATTGCTGCTGTCGAAGAGGAGCGCCTCAACCGCGTCAAGCACTCTAACAAGTTCCCGAGCAATTCGATCCGATACTGCCTTTCTACCGCAGGAGTCTCGCTCGGCGAGATCGACCGTATCGCGTTCTACGCGACTGAAGCCTACTGCAAAACCATGCTCGAGCGTCTTTCTGTTTCTCAGCCCGTTCCCTTGGACCCCAAACTGTTGCTGCGGCAGCTGCTGGCACGGGAGTTCGGCGCCGAGATCGATCCGTCTCGGCTTTCCTTCGTGAATCACCACGAGGCACATGCCGTGAGCGCGTTTTCCATGTCCGGGTTCGAGCAAAGTCTCGTTTTTACGATCGACGGCGGTGGCGATTTTCTCTCGGGCTTATTGGCGGCGGGGTCTGGCACTGAAATTGCGCAACTTGCAAGCTTCCCGGAACATAACTCCCTGGGACTGTTCTATCTCGAGACGATTCGATATCTCGGCTACGGGTTGTTCGATGAGTACAAAGTGATGGGACTTGCCCCATACGGTGATCCCACTCCCTATCGCGAACTCTTCGCGCAGTTCTACGAATTGTTGGACAACGGTGGCTATCGCGTTCACCTGGATCGAATCGGTCCGGCCCTGGTCCGCAACATCGATGTTCGGCGAAAAGGAATGCCATTCACCCAACAGCATCGAGATGTCAGCGCTTCGCTGCAGGAAGCGCTTGAGCGGATCGTGTTTCACATCCTGCGGCACCATCGTGAAGCGACGGGCATGAGACGCTTGTGCCTGGCTGGCGGGGTAGCCCATAATTGCACGCTGAACGGTAAGCTGCTTTATTCCGGGCTATTTGATGACATCTTTGTTCAACCCGCGGCGCACGACGCCGGTTGCGCGCTCGGCGCTGCATTGATGGTCTCAAACGAACTGGGGAGGCCAGCGCCGCGCGAGCGACTGCCGGACGTTTATTGGGGGCCTGATCTCGGGAGCGAGCAAGCCGTAGAGCATGAGCTCAACGCATGGTCAGGCCACCTCGACATTCAACGAAGTGATGACATAGCATCCAGTGCGGCAGACTGGATGGCAAATGGTGCTGTAATCGGCTGGGTGCAGGGCCGCTCTGAGTTCGGCCCACGTGCGCTTGGTAACCGCAGCATTCTTGCGGATCCGAGGCCTGCGGAAAACAAGGACCGCATCAACGCGATGGTCAAGAAGCGCGAGGGCTATCGCCCCTTTGCGCCATCTGTACTGGAAGAGGATGCGAGCGAGTTCTTTGAGCTGCCGGACGGCACGCGGCAGCTCCCCTTCATGAATTTCGTGGTTCGTGTGCGTGAAGCCAAGCGTAACGTGCTCGGTGCGGTTACCCACGTTGATGGGACCGCTCGGCTGCAGACAGTATCGCGAAGGACAAACCCCACCTATTGGGATGTAATTAGTGCGTTCAAGAAGCGAACGGGCATTCCGATACTTCTAAATACCTCGTTTAACAACAATGCCGAGCCGATCGTGCAGTCCGTGTCAGATGCGATCACCACATTCTTGACGACTGACCTGGACGGACTTGTTGTTGGCCCTTTCCTCGTCAGGAAGCGGCCAGCTTCACTGCAGGATTGGTGTGCACTGGGCGTGTCATTGCCGCCGTATGCATCCCTTCATCGTGTTCGATCCTACACAGCGCCAGATCGCCAGGAAACGGTGTGCGAGATCCGCACGGGACATTCCGCCCACCATAGTATGCGTATCTCACATGAGCTTTTCGAGATCTTGATGCGGATCGAGGGCGAGGCGTCGCTCAGCTGTCTTTTCGACGCAACCATGCTGGACCAGGCCAAGCGTGAAGATCTCGTGAAGGAATTGCGGCTCGTGTGGGAGGTGCGGGGCGTTCGCCTGCATCCTCCGCGCGCTCGAGGGCACAATAAAGTGCAAAACGAAACATAGCCCGAACTCATGAGCAATGGCCATGGCTATACCTGCATGTGAGGGGGCAAGGCTATCCAGCGCAGAGGGTGGCATCGGGCATCCGCCTGAAATCGGGTACGTCGACGCAACACCGCTGAAGAAAATACGCAAACTGTTGAAAGAACGCGGCTCACCAGGGATAGCGCTGCTATGAAGTTCTACCGACGCAGCTCGCCGGCACCGCGAAATCAGGCCATGGCCTCGGACGAGATGATACGTGAGATGTCTGCGATGACGTCTATTGTCCAACCAGGAGCCCGGGAAGAGGAAATGCAGATGCTTAGCGGTTCGAGGAATGACCGGTTCGTAGTTTCCCGGCGACGTACGGGGTTCGGCGATTGCCTGTGGTCACTGGCGGCAGCCTGGCGTTTTGCAAAGCAGACGGGACGGACGCTAGCCATTGATTGGCGGGGGTCTTGTTATCTCGATGAGCCATTCACCAATGCCTTTCCAGTCTTCTTCGAACCGGTTCAAGACATTGCTGGCGTGCGGGTGATTTGCGGTGACGAGATTAACCAGTGTTCATTTCCGGGACCATTCTTCCCGGCATGGTGGAACAAGCCATCCATCGATTGCGTCTATCGCCCGGACGAGCAGATTTTCCGGGAACGCGACGAACTCGATCAACTGTTCCAAAGTCAGAAAGATAGTGAGGCTAACACGGTTGTGTGTGACGCCTGCCTGATGTGGCGCTGTGATCAGGAGGCCGAACGAGAAATCTTTCGAAGCATCAAGCCACGACCTGAAATTCAGGCTCGGATTGATGCTATCTACCGCGAGAACTTTGAATCGTACAGCGTAATCGGCATCCATGTCCGGCATGGCAACGGCGAGGATATCATGGGGCATGCTCCCTACTGGGCTGACCCGGAGCGCGCCTTGCGACAGGTCTGTAACGCCATTGATAAGGCCATGGGGTTACCCCACGCAAAACCCGTGAGGGCTTTCCTGTGCACGGACAGCGCGCTCGTCCTTGAGAAGGTTTCGACTATATTCCCTGATGTTTTCACGATCCCAAAACGATTCCAGGCGCCTCAGGCTGGCCCATTGCACAACTCGGCGCTCGGAGCCGAGGGCGGCTTTTCCGCTCTCATCGAAATGTATCTCCTTGCGTGCTGCGACACCGTGATCCGTTTTCCCCCGACGAGCGCCTTCACGCGCTATGCGCGTCTCTTTGCCCCACGCGTTATAGAATTCGATTTGAATGATCCGAGCCGATTGATCTTGATTGAAGAAGAATCGAAAGATCTCGTAGCTTCATGAAAGTCGTAGCTCGATTGATCGATCTGATAGCCGCTCTTTGCATCCAGCAGTACTGGCAGTTCTTTTCGGGGCGGCAATTGTCTGTCCAAAGGGATGCGCTGCCGCGAACTTCCAGCGGAGAACAGAACGATGCGGCGGGCGAATGCCTTCCGCAGAAGCTCGACGTCGACAACAATGGCGGCAATGCGCTGCAGCCGCGTTAAACAAGTGGAACACGTCTTCGTCTTCCTCGGGCGGACCCGCAAGTCGAAGCTGATCGGCGGTCGATCGCGGATGAACATATCGAAAGGTTCGCCGTTCAGCCGGCGAGTTCCGTCGTGGCGGTCGGGCGCTCTCGAGATCCACTATTTTGGCGAAACAATCACGCCAGGTCGTGGTCTGGAATCAATCCGCCCGGCGATGTGCCGGTGCTGGACACAGCAGAACAAGGGCGCGATGAAGTCAGCATCAGCTGCCACAGAATCTAACGTACGAAGCTGGTGACGTCAGTTTTCGAGTTGACGCGGCTACTGGCCGTGGCCGCGATCCTGATCGATCGTTGCTTCGACGAGAGCACTGGCCTCCGCTGGCTCTTCCTCCTGTGCAGTCAGGAGATAACGTGCGTCTTGCCGCCGGGTCTTGGCGCAGGCGAGTGTGCTCGTGACGTTACGTAGCCGATGCACCATCGCTGTCACAAAGCAAACGCACCGTGTCTTGAATACGCCAAGCATTCCGCGTGCGCGACATTAGGACGCAAAACGGAAGCGGATTTACCTGCATCGCGGTGGCCCAAATCCTGCTACGCGTGCGGCGCGCAACAGGAGGGGAGGCGGGCGTGGATCTCGATCTGCCAAATGACGATCTGATCACAGGCTCGCTGCCCGAAACACATTTGGGTTGCCCCTTTCACGCCGATAAAGCCCGCGTTCATGGCGGAGAACAGAAGGCGATGCTGCTCACCGGAGCATCGCGCGGAATTGGTCATGCCACTGCCAAGCTGTTCTCGGAGGCGGGCTGGCGCATCATTTCTTGCGCGCGTCAACCGTTCGACGGCGAGCGATGTCCCTGGCACGCAGGGGACGAGGATCATGTCCAGATCGACCTCAGTAATCATCGAATGCTGCCGCGCGCGATCACTGAGGTCAAGAAGCGCTTGGCCGGTGCACCTTTGCACGCACTAGTGAACAATGCTGGTGTCTCGCCGAAAACGCCCGCTGGCGATCGGATGACGTCGTTGACGACGTCTACCGAGACCTGGATGAGGGTGTTCCATCTCAATTTGGTGGCCCCGATCCTGCTGGCGCAGGGTTTGTTTGACGAGCTAAGAGCCGCGTCAGGATCGATCGTGAACGTGACTTCGATCGCGGGCTCGCGGGTGCACCCGTTTGCCGGCAGTGCCTATGCGACGTCGAAAGCTGCGCTTGCGAGCCTCACACGCGAAATGGCGCACGATTATGCGCCGCATGGCATTCGTGTGAATGCAATTGCGCCCGGCGAAATCAGGACGGACATGTTATCGCCCGACACAGAAGCGCGTCTCGTGCCAAGCATCCCGCTGCGCAGAGTGGGAACCCCGGATGAAGTGGCCAAGGTCATCTTCTTCCTGTGCTCGGATGCGGCGAGCTATGTCACGGGGGCCGAGGTGCCGGTCAATGGTGGGCAACATCTGTGAATCGGCCGGCCTTGGCGACACAGCTAACTTGAGCTGCAGCAGCGGCGCTTATGGTCTCCGCTGACGATGCGCACGCAATCCGCAAAAATGAATGAAGGCACACTGTAAGTTTATCGTCGTGCCATGAAAAGGTGTCACGGTTCTATGTCATCTCGTCAACACTTGGCGTTAGATCGAGAGTGACATGCAAAACGAAGCTCGCCAACCAGGACAAGGTACCAGGGAGGACGATCAAGACAACGGAGGCCGCCTCATGCTGGATATCCCTTTCTCACACGAAAGATCTGCCTCGCAACCTGAGCCGGAGGGTAAGCCCCCGGGGGAGCCGTTGCGTGAGAGCGCGCTCACCGGCATCTTCGAAATATCGAAAATTCTTGCCGCTCCTTGTCGGCTCGAAGTCACGTTGGCCAACGTTGTTGGTCTTTTGCAATCGTTTGTGCAGATGCGACACGGCATCGTCTCACTGTTCGACGAGGACGGCATGCCGGATATTACGGTGGGCGCCGGCTGGAACGAAGGCAGCGACGAAAGTTACCGGATGCGACTGCCGCGGAACGCAATCGACCAGATCATCGCGACGGACAGGCCTCTTGTCGCCGAGAACGTGGCCGCCGAGCTGGTATTCAGCGCTGCCGACCGGGAAGTGCTCGGCGCCTCCGATAGTATGCCAGTGTCGTTCATCGGGGTTCCCATTCGCATTGACCGTAAGGTCGTGGGCACGCTGACGGTCGACCGCATCCGGGACGATAGGTCGAGTCTCCGGCTCGAGTACGATGCGCGACTGCTCGCCATGATCGCCAACCTGGTGGGTCAAACAGTGAAGTTACACCGCTTGTTCGCCTGCGATCGCGAACGACTGATGGCGGAGAAAGACCGGCTACAAAAGGAGGTATTAGAGCTCAGGCAACCCTCTCGGGAGCGCAAGAAGCTACACGCCCATGGGATCATTGGCGACAGTCCGGCGCTGCGCGGGCTGCTCGAGAAGATTGCCGTTGTAGCCAGATCGAACAGCACGGTTCTGCTGCGTGGTGAATCCGGCACCGGAAAGGAACTCGTAGCCAAGGCCATTCACGAATCATCGTCCCGCGCCAAGCGCCCGTTCGTTAAGCTGAATTGCGCGGCGCTTCCTGAGACCGTCCTGGAATCCGAATTATTTGGTCATGAGAAAGGCGCCTTTACCGGTGCGTTTAGCTCGCGCAAGGGACGCTTCGAACTTGCTGACAAGGGAACGCTTTTTCTTGACGAGATCGGCGAGATCTCAGCTCCGTTCCAGGCGAAGTTGCTGCGCGTTTTGCAAGAGCAGGAGTTCGAGCGCGTCGGGAGCAACCAGACTATTAAGGTCGATGTTCGAGTGATAGCTGCGACCAACAAGAACCTCGAAGAGGCTGTCGCAAAGAGCGAGTTCCGGGCGGACCTTTACTATCGCATCAGCGTAGTTCCCTTACTGTTGCCACCGCTACGCGAAAGACGCAGTGATATTCCTCCGCTTGCCAGGGAGTTCCTCAGAAATTTCAATAACGAGAATGGCCGTACTCTGACTTTGGAGCCGAGTGCGATCGATGTACTGATGAACTGCGGCTTTCCGGGAAATGTCCGCGAACTCGAAAACTGCATCGAGCGAACAGCGACGCTGTGCGCCGGATCATCGATCGTGAGAAGTGACTTTGCATGCTGCCACGGCCAGTGCCTTTCCGCGATGCTGTGGAAAAGCACGTCGGACGAGAGGAAAGAGCAGCCCGTACCCATGCCAGCGGTGCCGGCAAAGCCCATCATTCCGCTAGCTGAAGCGAGCCAGCCGGTCCAGTCTGTCGGCGACGAACTGGCCTCACTGGGGCCTCCCGGCACAGCTCTCGTTAGTGGCGCGAAGATGGCCGATCGCGAACGGGTCGTTGCGGCCATGGAAAAATCTGGCTGGGTGCAGGCAAAAGCAGCGCGCCTGCTCGGACTAACGCCGCGCCAGATTGGCTACGCGCTGAGGAAATATGGAATCGAGATAAAGCGGTTCTGAACGACGACATCGGCCGGAACTGCTACTCCCAAATAGCTATATGAGGACGATCTCCGATAGGCAATCTCATCGCAATCTGAACGGAATGGTCCGCCCTCGGCGGCAACTTGGCCCCGAGCGAAACCACCCGCCCGCTTGCGGGACTGCTGTCGAAAGGCGGGTTTACCTGGTTCGGTGAGAGATGGACTCGCGCGCCATGACATACCGAGCGTCACCTGTGGGCCATGCAATCGCGAATCGTCGGTTGCTCACCTCTAACAAGCTATGATGCCTATCCGCCGATCCCCGGAAAAGTGTGAAGCGTTTTCCGAAAAGATCATGCTCAAACAAAGATCTAAAGCGCGATGATGATTCATCTTAATCTCATCGCGCTTTAGTGAGCGGCAATGCTCAAAAAACGTCAATCGGTCCGCCGCCCGCTGGTGATTAGCGACGGTAATCTGTCAAAAGGCTGGCCTCACTCAGCTGGCGCGCCGTGCGGAACAGCGCTGTCGCAGCCCTGACTTATGTTGGCATTGTTCGTTGGGAAGAGCGAGCTAGAGGGGCGCATCACCCGATCTAAGCCTGTGTGATAGCAAGCCGATTCCAAAGGGGCGGGTGATGGTACAACACTTGCTCTGCTCTTCGCAGCTGTCGCAATTGTTGGAGCAACACCGTGCACAATGTCGTCTGCATCAAACAGGTTCCGGACTCGGCGCAGATCCGCGTGCACCCCGTGACCAACACAATCATGCGTCAGGGAGTGCCGACCATCATCAACCCATATGACCTCTTCGCGCTCGAGGCCGCGCTCGAGCTGCGCGATCGGTTCGGCGGCGAAATTACCGTGCTTACAATGGGACCGCCATCGGCGGAAGAGTCTTTGCGAAAGGCGCTGACTTATGGCGCCGATCGCGCCGTCCTACTCACCGATCGCTGCTTTGCGGGCTCCGACACCCTGGCAACAACGTATGCACTTGCAACAGCCATCCGAAAAATTGATAAGGAATATGGCCCGACAAAGCTCATCTTCACGGGAAAGCAGACCATCGACGGCGATACGGCGCAGGTTGGGCCCGGCATCGCAAAGCGGCTGGGCGTAATGCAGCTAACTTACGTTGCGAAGGTCAGATCCTTAGATCTCGCCAACCATACAATTGAAGCGGAACGACGCTCCGAAGGTGGTGTCCAGGTGCTGCACACGAGGCTGCCCTGTCTCATCACCATGCTGGAGGCAACGAATCAGATTCGGCGCGGCGCGATGGTGGATGCCTTGCGTGCCGCGCGTGCTAAAATTGTGAAATGGAGCGCGCACGATGCCGGTATCGAAGACGTCTCCAAATGCGGCCTCAAGGGATCGCCGACCGTCGTCAAGCGAGTGTTCGCCCCCTCTGCGCGGGCTGAGAAGGCGGCGTTGGTTGAGGCCGCCGAACAACCGGCGCAAGCGCTGATAGACGCGATTTTCAAGCGTGAACCGAAGCTCGAAGCCGATCTTAAGGCACTTGTCCGTGACGCTTGATCTGGAGAGTCCTGGCAACAACAGATTGAAACGGTCCAAGGATGTGCCAACGCCAAGAGGCACCCGAGTCAAGTGAGCGCGCAAGATGTAGCTAGGCATCGGGGCCCGCGACCAGCGCATTCGGGGTGCATGCCGTTCTCGATTGCTCGCGATCACCTGGGACCGCATGTTCCGTAGACCACGTTATGGCCTCGATCGATGTCCGGAGTTGGCCGCGATTGTCAGGCAGATCGACAAAGGGCTGCGCATGCGTCCAGATCCCACTGCATGGTCGTGTTCGACGGCGTTGAGGCGACTGTTTCGCGCGTAGTTGTCACGAGCAAGGACGGAATACGTCCGCGACCGGGACCACCATACTAGCGCCCGAACGCCCAAAGCACTGTCCCGCTGTTGAAAGTGCGAAGCCCACCTATGTGGCACCTTTGGACCAATCTCCGCGATTCAACAGCCCTATACCCATTGTGAGTGGCGGCTGGCTCTTCGCCGGTTGGTTTTTGACGGCCGTGCAAGCGCCATCAGGTTCAATACACTTGCAATGAGAAATCGGTCGCCAGCGCTTTGTTTCAATGTATTCAGAACCTGTGGGGTGAGTGCAAGAGTTGGCACGGTGATTGCTGTAAGCATGCAAGAAAGCGGCGGGGCGGTGCTCGCGAAGCGCGAAACCTAGCGGCGGTCTCTTTGAAAAGCTCGTGCCGGCCAGCAGCCGGCATTCGCGCGGCTTGCGGGCGAAGGCCCCAAGAGTCAGGTGGATGCGGATAGTCCTTGTAATGCTGTACGAAGATCATAGCGGTTCGACCAACTGGCAGGAGCAGAAATCGAGAGGGCCTGCGCGGCGCAAATCTCGCCATGGCTCTGCAAGCGAATGCTGGCCGTGTCGGGAATTCGCGGCATCGGACTTTTCGTGCACCGGAATTCGTCTGGATCGCCGCCGCTCAGCTGATGAACGCGTTCCCTTCCATGCGCGCGAACAGGACTGAACATGCCGCTGTCTGCTACCGCGAAGCTGGCCACCAAGAATTTCGCCTGGATGGTAAACGCGATCACAAGCTCATCGAAACCAACGAAATGGCGGTAGCCAATAGTTGGCCCGGATACGAAGTTGCTCCGTCAAGGACCGTTCTCTCCTCATCGCCAGGGGTCAAATGGCATCTCAAGCGTCTCGATTTACACCCGGTCAGCCTCCGCAGATATGCTGCGAGTATTTGACCGAGCAAGCGCGAGCCCTGTTCGGCCCGCACCCGTTCGCTGCGGAGATGTCCCAGGACCAGGTCGCTAGCCTGCTGCCTGAATATCTGGCGATGTCACAGGCGTTCCCGTACCTGCAGGCGGGGTCGCAAAAGGATCTCATATTCGATGCAATGAATCACAATCGAGATCTTGCGAGGGACGTTGAACTGACCAGCGTGGTCGCAAATTTCATCTGTTGGGATGAGACGGGTGGTTATGGCCAAATTCTCCAGGGCGGAAAGGCGGCGCTACCCGATATTCTGGTGACTGAAAACTTCCACTCGAACCTGTTTAGAAAGGATGCGTCGCAACTACTCGGCAGAGCAATACGGCCCAACTACAGCGCCACGACGAAGCGGTACCTGCATTCTCTCTATGCCGGATTGTCATCCAAAGATCCTTTGGTGCGTTGCGCCTACATGGTCGCTTTTGAGCTACACGCTGCAGATATGATCCAGTCGCTATGGACCACTCTGGTCAAAACCTTTAAGGCGCGGCCTGACGATCTTGAGTACTTCCGCAGCCATGTCGGCGGAGAAGATCCCGCGGAGAAGTATCACGGAAAAATGACAAGCCGGCTGATTGGCGAACTTGTCCCGGCTGACCGTAACGATCGCTTTTTGGATGAATTCGATCGAGCCTATCGGCTCAGCTTACAGTGGTGCCGCGATCTGCTCCGAATTGTCTCACTTCATGATGATCGGTCGGAGATCGAACACCATGGCCGTTGTCATTGTGGTTCTGTCAAGTTCTACGTCCAAGCGCCGCGAGAGCTCTCTGCAGTTCGATGCAATTGCTCAATCTGTCAAATGTCTGGATTTCTGCACTTGCTCGTACCTGGCAAAAAGCTTGGCATTGAGTGCGGCGAAGAATTCCTCACGGCGTACCAGTTCAACAAGAACATCGCTCGGCACACGTTTTGCCGGGTTTGTGGCGTAAAGCCATTCTATAGGCCGCGGTCGAACCCGTCCGGATTCAGCGTAAATATTCGATGTCTGGATAACAGGACCATCGAACGCATAACAATAAGCGACTTCGATGGCGAGCATTGGGACCAAGCGTTCCGCTCGATGCACCAGGACCTGGAGCCCTGCGTCGAAGATAAAACCCTGGAGTGAACTCGAATGGCGCGCGCAATGAATCATAAATCCCGTCTGCTTTCAGAAGAGGCTTTGACAAAATACCGCATAGAGCTGTTGGTGAAGGGTACGGTCGTGATTGGCCCCCAGGTATTGTTCACCCAAGATGACTTGGCCAAGATCGATCAGCTGCAGGCTGAGATTCCCGAAGAAGAAGTGAGGGAGGGAGATGCCGGCGACTCGCACAATGTTTTCGTCAAACGCGTGAGGATAGACCCGCCCGGCCGCGCTCCTAGCGACGCGAGTGGTGCAGCTCCAAGGGAGATCATGGAACTACTTGAAAGGAAAGACCGCACCTTCGCGCTAAGAAAGATTTTGGGAGCCACGTCAGATTACGTGATTCGCCGATGCCAAATGCATCGGATGCCCCCTGGCTCCTTTGTTGGCATTCATCTGGATGCTGCGAGCGACCCGGATTTCGAGTACTCGGTGATTGTGCAGCTGGCGAGAGACTTTGAGGGGGGTGAGTTCGTGGTATATCCAAGCGGGTACGAACAGCAGGTGTTCCAACCGCCATTTGGTACGGTACTTGTCACCACATGTAAGCTCCGGCATGAGGTGATGCCTGTGCTGACCGGCGAGCGCCGATCGCTGGTCTACTTCTGTTCAAAGCGCAGCGGCGCGAACCGCCGGATCATCGAAAGCTCTACCAAGGGCCCTTGAATGAGGTGGCTGAAATGGCTTCGAATGAGTTGGGTAACGGGTGAGCTCTCAGGAGAGATTGGTAGCTTGGCCATCTTGTGGTCAGACTGTCGCTCGCAAAGGCTGCCACAATGCAGGTCAGAAGCCACAGCTAGCTTTGCTGCCTGTATAAAGGCCACCACGCGTAATCCGAGCAAAGGTTTGCTCAGGGTAGTTGTGGTAAGTCATCGTCGCTGCCTCGAACCGAGAGGCGTGTCGGCGCGTGATGGTGTAATCGCGCCGCGCGCGGGAAGGCCCTGTTGTCGTCAGGTTCTCGACAGCTACACACCTAGCAAACAGCCGAATGCTCGGGCTAATTTGCGACGGATGTGCGGGGACTGGGCCTTTGCAGGGTCCATCAGAAGAGAAGTCTCGTCTGAAGCCCCTAATCGCGCGCGGTGTTTTGCTCGATCGTCCTGCATTAGCCGAGTCCTGAGTATTCATTTCGAAAGAGAGAACGGATGGACTTTACCTCAACTCGAGGGAAGCTCCATGAGTCGGGCAGCGCGGGCCAGCAAAGAGAACTTGTCGGTCTCCCCGTCGGCAGACGCCCGGCCGACCACGCCCTCGTGGACGAGTTGCACAGGAACGATCCGGATCTCATCGCCCAGACCCGATTCGTTCAACCCGAGCAAGCCCAGCTGGTGCGCTTAATCCGGAGCCGGAGCGACGACGCACAAACCTTCCGGCAGATTGTCAATGATCAGGATGACAAAGGTACCGCCAACTTCCTGTTCGTGACTGTGAACGATGGTGGTGTTACTGGCGGCGGCGCCGACTGGTCGCTGCTGCTGGTTGATCGCCGCGTGCCCGCCGCCCCTGTTGCCTATCACTATGACTCCGCTGGGTCTCACAACAACACCGTCGCAGAGCAGCTCGCAGCACGTCTCGGCTCCCGTCTGCAAGCGGCCGGCATGGCCCGGCAGCAGAACGGCCTAATTGCGGAGTACTTTGTGGTAGACGCGAAGCGAGCGCTGATTAGACGATTGTCGCGAGGGGCGAGCGGCCAGACGAAGCCGCTGCACATCGAGCACCTCATCCGCCGAACCTGCCCATACGGTACAAATGGTTACCGATGTTCTGCTCCTGTGCAGCAAATAGCCAAAAGACTCCCGTTGTGTTCCTTCCAGGCCGCCTAGATTGCCTCGTGAGGCCACTCGTTCAGCGATGAAATCGTAGCGCTCAATGCTCAATGAAAACCGACTAATGCAACAAATCCCGCATGGGCGCCTAAATTCGGCATTCCATCGCCTTCTTTCGCGGTTTTGCTGCGCGTATTATCGGTTTGTCCGGCAGAGCGCGATGTTTGATCACTGCGCCTGCTGTGATCATCGATGAAAGCCCGCCATGTAGCGGATTACGAAGAAAGTCACGGCGACGACGGCGGACGTTACAGCGAGTGAAAACGCTACTCGCGCCAAGAACTGGCCAGGGCTAAGCCCGTCCCATGAACTCATTTTCGTGCTTGCCTTACGACTCGGATTTGCGCCTGCAGGATGATCGTACCAGACGCACTTTGCGAGTAATCAGCGGAATTCGGTTTGTGCGCGCCGCGAATCGTCGCGCCCCTTGAGGCAGTCACTCTGGAACACTAAGCTCCATTAGGGGTACAAAATTCCACTGCTGAGCAACTGACCCGTTGAATTGGTAGAGCCAAGTAGGATTGCCATCTTTCGTGACGCGGTTTTGTTGTCGATGCACAGCTTATTGTCGGCGATACTCAGAATAAAACCTGGACTCTTGAGTAATTCCCATCGCTGCTTGGGATCGGCAGGGTGTAGATTGCAAGCGTCAGCGCTACTTCCGGAGCGATGCGATCGCCCTTCTGTGCGATTGCGAGCTTACCTGCGCTTGAGTTCAACGTTGACACGCGAATGTCGGGTTGCAAACATTTTGCGTCCTAACGGACTATGGGACAGAACAAAATAGGACAAACTGGACAAGTACACACAGCCAGGCGAGGTACAGCAGCCTTTTGAAAAAAGGCACGTTGCTTGCTTGGGTGCAGTGAGCGTCACCGGTCTTGCAGGGGCTGTGATGCTGGGGCGGGCCTGACATGTTTCAGTGCCATTTCGGGTCCGCCCCGCTATTGCTCGCGAGGCAACATGGAGCAACGTATTCGAGCGGCTTCAGCGGCTATCGCGTTCGCTCATGCGTTCGGTCGTGAAGTCCTCAGCGTGTACGAACATGAAGGCCGCAGGTACAACAGAATCAGAGTCCGCGTAACCGCGAGCATAACAAACGGTTACGACTTCGAAAGTGAATGTCCCATGGCCGGTGCGCTACCGAGTATATATCACTTCGGTGCGGAGCCGCATTGGCTACCGGGGCCCAAGTGCCCACGACTCTACAGCGGCCTTGATTATTGCACCTCAACCCACTTCTCCGTGAGAGTGACGGACAATGGTGTCCAGATAGTCGATTGGCGGAGGAATTCCTTCACATACACCGTCTGGTGGGTGGTCCGCGCAATAGAAGGAAGCCGACGATGGAAATTGCGCTAGCAATTGGCGCTGTGTTCGTTTTCACCGCAATCACGGTCGCTTGCCTGTGGGCGCTTGGAGCCCGGGGTGGCTGAGTATCATTGATGAATGAGGCCCATGGAGAAAAGCGTTTGCTACCATGCCGCCCCTTCTCGTTGAACTTCTGTGCGGTCCCACTTGGATTGGCCTGACGGACCCCCTAGCGGTCGTGCTGTTGTGGATGTTGATTGTGTGCGAATGCCGCCCGAACAAACGGGTGCGGACTGCTCGAAAGCTATACGGGTGCGGTGGTCTAACTCGCGGCCCGCTCTCAGGGCCGCGCGTTTTGAGCGGATCACTCCGCAAGCTTAAGGTTCAGGTAGTTCGGAGAGTAGAGCGGGTCAGCGGTTTCGTTGGCCTGGACAGCACCGAAACGTCCATCTTGAAGGCCATGATCTGATTGGCGCTTCCTTTGTAGATCTTCAGTTGCGGCCGCCTGAGCTCCTCAAGTTCCAGCTCCAATTGATCGAGCAGTCGCGCCGACCGCTCCGAGCGCGTCCCATAAAATGTCCGCCGCAGCTTCTCAATCTCGAGCTTGAGGTGGGAGATCAGCGCTTGCTGCTCGATTGCTTTGCTTGGGCATTGGCCGCTTCAGCAAGTTTGGCCCCCCGCCGCAAGCCTGGCCGCACGCTCGGCCAGGATCATTGCATGCGCGGCAGCGAGATCGGGCGGCAGTCCGTCGCCGGCGGAGTCCATGACCAAATGGAATCATGTTCGCCGCCGGATTCAAACGACAAACTCTCAGCCCACGCTGGTTGGACGCAAGGACTCCTGGGGATTGCGCCAATCGATGCCGGACAAAAGATAGCTCATCTGTGCCTGCGAGATCGACACCACGCCGTCCGCCAGCGACGGCCATATAAGACGACCTCTCTCCAACTTCTTTGTAAACAGGCATGCTCCCTGGCCGTTATGCCAGATCACCTTCAATAGATCGCCCCGGCGCCCGCGGAAGCAGAACAAGCGACCGCTCAGGGGATCACGGCGCAGCACCTCTTGGACCTGCAACGAAATTGAGACGAAGCCTTTGCGCATGTCGGTGTGGCCCGTCGCCAGCCACACCCGAACTCCCCTAGGGATTGGAATCACCCCGGATCCGGAGCCTCGATAGTCCGACGAAGCGCCTCAACGTCGAGCCTCGCATCGGCAATGACGCGCCGCCCGCCAGCCAGCTCTATCTCAATCCGATGCTCCGTCCAATGTGCTGTCGCGCTCTCCGATGAGGCCGCCACCGGGGCCATGCCCCACCCTCGGCCACAACTGCCTTGACAAAGCCAGCCTCGGATTTGGTCCGGTCTGCCGCGACGGCCCTTCGCCAAGTCACCAGCAGAGAACGCGACAAGCCATATCGCCGCGCTGTCGCCGCAACCAGGCGTGGCTCGGACATGCTTTCCAAAGCAATCCGAGCCTTATCCTCTCAGACCAGCGCCGCCGGCCTGTTTCCACCACCTCAAGTCGATTCAGCGCACTGATCTTCTCAACTATCAGGCCAGTCCGCTGCAAGGCGTCTCTTCTCGGAGGCTTACCGCCGATCGGCACGCACGAGCGACTTAAGGGTAGCCGCGATTTGGGCTGACAGAGCCAGAGCGAGACGGAGCAGACATTCACGTCACGTCCTCAGGTACGGGTTTCAAGGTGCGATCGAAAGCAGGGGCAAGTTCGGATCAATTGAACGGTCCAAGATATGGTCGATGGGATCTCAATCAAGCAATTCTCAGTAGGCGGTGCTGCAGATCGCGGGCCGCGGGCCTGTCGCGCGCGATCACAAGGCACTCCACCGTGCCAGCCTCTTCGTCGGCAGCAAGCGGGATCACGCCCTCCTTGCGTGTGCGGTCGAATAGAAATCCTTCCTTGCCGAAACGATCATGCGCTGTTTGGAGGGATCGTGATCGAACATTTCTCACGGATAAAATAACGTTGCAACCGGAATAGTCGAAGCCCAGCAGTCGGACCGCAATACTGTGTAACACCGAGCCGCCACCCCAGCGGCCGTTCGCTTCATTAAACAGCAACCGACCGTGATTCGCGAAAATGGCGTCAATGTTGATCATTCCGCGATATCCCAGGTCTCGCGCAAGTGCCACAAATCGGTAGGCGTGTGCCTGGGCGGTCAACCATTGCTCGTTCGTCAGGTCACTTGGAAGCTCAAGTCCTGTCCAGATCAGAGCTCTTTCGGATCGATCTGTGCTTTTACGCAGACGTATGTTTCCACTGTTGATGAAAACGATTGAACCATCATCCTCGATTTCATACTCGAGATAGAACAAAGACCGGGCCAGGTGGTACGACTCCACGACCAGCGTCCTACACGACGCTGTTGTCATCTCAGACCAAAGCGCGTCAGGATCAAACGACGGCCATGAAATTAGCCGGGTATCTCTTGCCCCAGGTAGTGGATCGCTTTCTTTGCCGGTCAGGATGACATTTCCGACCCCACCGGCTCCATTGTCCAGCTTTACAATGACTCTGCCGGTCTCGGATCTGAGGGAAGTGACCGCTCTGAATAGTTCGTTTGAGTCCGTCGTGACAGATCCATTGGGCAGCGGAAGTGCGACGCTTGTCGCCAATTGACGGAAGTGGCTCTTGCGGTTCAACAGATCAGGCCCTCGCTGCAGAGCGAAGTCGTCGCCGGTCTGCGGTATGCCCAGCATGGCCGCCAGGCGTGCGACGCCTTCAGTAGAGTAGCAGGGATGCAATCGCCAGTTTGATTTCTGACGAATATGTCGGTTGATGCGCTCAACGACAGTCTTGGACAGCAATGTGCAGTCATCAAGGACCGGCGATTGGCGGCCGCCTTCAGGTACAAGGAGAAAAAGACTCGATGCGTCGAAATCGAGCGTCGCGCCAATGAAGGATAGCAGATCCGCCGGGATGACTACCGGGGAGACTATTAGGTCGCCGTGCTGGGCAAACCACGCTGAACGGTATGCCGAGTTGGCGGCCAGCGAAAGTTGAGCTGATGTCAGATCGGCGCCCGACATTTGAGCCGTACCGGCATTCATGATCAAGATCCGCGGCATCCGCGACCTCCGGGCATCTGGACGCGATCAGACAGGGATCGTCAGGCCACAATGTTGAACTTGCTGCGCCGTGGTGAGGCACTGAGCGAAGGTTGATTTTGCGCCGTCTCGATATCACCTGCGATGTAGCGGGAGAGTACGGCGCGCCTCCAATCTGCCGATCTCAATTGATAGCTCCTTTCGGGCTGATCACGTGGCGATCCTTCAGCAAAAAATGCTGGATCTTGCCCAACGCGGTTTTCGGTAGTTCTTGTGTGAAAATGATTTCGCGCGGCACCTTAAAACGGGCGAGCTGTGACTGGACATGTGCCGTCAGCGCTTCCGCCTCGACCCGGGCGCCCGGTCGCTTGATCACATAAGCGACCGGTACTTCTTCCCAGCGCGCATCGGGTCGACCGACCACGGCGCATTCCGCGACATCCGGATGGTCCGCAAGCACACGCTCTACTTCTGCCGGATAGATATTCTCTCCGCCCGAAATGATCAGGTTTTTCTTGCGGTCGTGGACCCAAATATATCCATCTGCGTCGCAGCGGCCAATGTCCCCAGTGCGATACCAACCATTGCTAAGAGCCTCACGCGTTGCCTGTTGATTGCCCCAATATCCGCAGAAAACGTTGGGTCCACGGACTGCGATTTCGCCTGGGTTACCGGGCGGCAACTTGCGGCCCGAATCATCCAGGATCGCCGCTTCGCAGCAGAGACCTGCCAAGCCGCTTGAGCCCTCAGGCACGAGATTTCCGCCGAGCTTCGTATACACAGCGATCGGGCAGGTCTCCGTTGAACCGTAAACCTGCAGGACTGGAACGCCGCGCGCGACAAAGCGCTCGACAAGGTGCTGAGGCACCATCGTCGATCCGGTACAGATTGCTCTGAGCGAGGATAGGTCGGTGCTTTCCCATCGACCATTGCTGGCCAGGGCTTGCATCATGGCTGGCACCAGGGCTGCCAAGCTCGGCCGGTCACGCTCGAACGCATCAAGCATGGTCTCCGCCCCAAAGCGGGTGTGGATACTCACCGTCGCGCCGTGATGCAAAGTCGGCGTCGTCTGGATGTTCAAGCCACCAACGTGGAAGAACGGCAAAACAGCCAGCGTATGATCGGCCGAGGTGAGGTCATGCATGTGCTGACTCATGATGCCGTTCCAGAGCAACGCTTCCTGACGCAGCACGGCGCCTTTCGGTCGCCCTGTGGTGCCCGAAGTATAGACGATCAGAAGCGGGCAAGACGGCTCCGCGCGAGGATTGCGTCCGTCGCCACAGTCTCCGTCCAGGAGATCGTCCAATTTGCAGCCGCCGAGAGGCGTAAAGTCCAACCCGACAAGAGAGGCATGGGGCACTTGCTTCGTCAGGACAGGCAAAGCTGCGCCGAAGCACTGCTCAAGAACGAGCACTTTTGCCCCGGAGTCCGACAAAATGAAAGCGTGCTCGGCGGCCGCAAGACGCCAATTCAATGGTATGAGGATTGCGCCGAGCCTCGCGCACGCATAGAGCAGCGCCAGATAATCAGGCCTGTTGAGGCTGAGGATCGCGATCCGGTCTCCCCTTTGGACGCCGAGCTGGCTCTTGAAGGCGCGAGCGATCCGCTCGATCCGTCGATTGAGGCTGGCGTAGCTGAGACTCTGCCCTTCGAAACGGATCGCGGTTTTGCCGGGAGTATACGCAGCGTTTCGCTCGATCAGTGTGCAGAGATCCAACTTGTTATCCATGCGCCTCAGGCTCGCAAATTACGTTTGTCCCGATGCGCTTCAGCCGCAACCCGGAATTGCTTGGCGAGGCTCCGATCACATGCTTCGGTTGGCCCTTGTACAGGCTATGATGACACGGCCTAGGCCTTCTTGATGGATGTCATGGGTTGCGAACAATGGATATTGCTTGAGGGATCTCGGGCGATTGATCACTGACTCTCTGCTCGGCGGCGGTCGTGTGCATCTGTCGGTAGTGATAGGCACACCACGAAGACAGTTTCTTGCCGCGTCTTTGATATACAGGCTCGCCGCACATATAGGCCGCTCTGGCATCTCCATCTTTGAAGCCGATGATGCAACGGCATTGGCCTTCAATATGGTCGATTAACAGGACCTTCTTGACGTCGTCGGGCGCTTTCAACTTGCTGCTCCAGAATGCCAAGCAATATCTGCGATGCCGGGTGGTTGCGCGGAGCGGCACTTGCAGCTCAGGCTCTTTGAAAACCTGCGCAGGCCCGCCGTCTGCCTTGCCAGCCATGGGAAAGCAGTTTGAACAGAGCGGAAAGCCGGTTCGGCCAACTGATTTTGGCGCGGTGTCGCGCCAGAGGAGGGGTTTGGTTCAGATTCAGGAAGCAGCGACCCTCCGCTGGGGCTTCGGATGGAGGTCTACGTCCATCAATTCTGACCTCAACGCCTGTCTGGTGGCCCGGCCCAGCACAGTCACATAGTCTCGGTTCCGGAATGCCGAACCATTCAAAGCTACGTGCGAGCAGTAGCTCCGCAACCGGCACTCGCTGCATAGCCCTTCCGACCGACCCAGCATCGGGGATGAGGATCACGACCGACCATGGGGGCTTGGATCTGACCAGCTGAGACATTCTCAATCCTTCACAATCCCGGCGACAGACCGAGATAGGTGCTAACCTCAAGACCGTACAACTTAACGTTACGTGAGATTCAAGCCCTTTTTTGGGCCTGTGACAACGTGGCCAAGCTCTCAGGCTGCCGGAAAAGGGCCGCCGGCCGGTGTGCTGTCGCAAGCATTCAGCGCTGCGATGTGAGCCAAGAAAGTTCGTCTCCCGTCGAGATCAGGGTCGCCTGCCGATGAGCCCATTGCCGGAAACGCTTGCCCTTCGACCAGGCGCTCGCTGCCCTTGCAGCCGATTGCGCGCGTGAAGTCCGCTGCGCCGTCATTGAATAGCTCAGTCACGTCTATCTGGCGCCGACCGTGCGATGCCAAATGCGGCCGACCGATAGTTTTCGATGAGGTCGGCCTGATAGGGGCACCAGCCTATAGCCCTTGCGGCGTTGGAGAAACGATCCCGCGAATGTGCCGGCGGGCGTCATCCAACGTACCTCGTGGTCACTGACTTCGCGATTATCGCAGTGTCTGATAGAGGCGGTACAGCAGCCGCGCGCGAGGTTCAATCGACGAGATGTAGAGTTGCTCATAATGCGTATGCGCGCCCTTGCCATCGACGCCAAGGCCGTCAAGGGTCGCGGTATGCGGCGCGGTGAAATTGCTATCGGAGCCGCCGCCGCTGAACGCGTCGAGCAGCTCGAATCCAAGCTCGGCAGCAAGCTGTTTGGCGTGTGCGTAAAGCGCGGCGCCGGCGCTGGTCTTCTCATATGGCGGACGGTTCAATTCGCCTGATACCTTCACCTTGACGCCCTCGGTGCGCGAGCTGATGCCCAGAATCTTCGGCACCAGCTCGTCGGCATGGGCCATGGTCGGGACGCGCATGTCGACTTGCGCGTAGGCCAGTTCCGCGATCACGTTTGGCCTGGTGCCGCCGCGGACGACGCCGACATTGACGGTGATACCGCGCGTGAGATCGTTCATCGCCTCCAGCGTCTGGATCACATGGCCGAGTTCCCGAATCGCGCTGCGGCCGTCCTCGGGGCGCGTGCCGGCATGCGCGGCCGCACCCTTTATGAATACCTCGAAGCGCGCAACGCCCTTGCGCCCGGTGATGACCTTGCCGCCGTCGCGCGCCGGCTCGGTCACGAGCACGTATTTGGCCTTGCGGCCCTCGGCCTCGATCAGCGCGCGCGAGGTTGGGCTGCCAATCTCTTCGTCCGAGACGTAGAGCTGGGTGATGCCGAGCGGCGGGCGTGCGTCATCGGCGCAGATCTGCCGGAATGCGTGATAGGCGAGGTAGGCGCCGCCCTTCATGTCGTAGATGCCGGGGCCGAACGCACTGTCGCCGTCGATCTTGAAGGGTAGCCGTTCGATGGATCCCATCGGATGGACTGTGTCGAGATGGCTCAAGATTAGAAGGCCCGGTACGCCCTGCCCCCAAGAAGAGCGGATAACCAAATGATCGCCGCAGCCGTCATGCCCCGCAACGCGCTCGACGCTGGCGGGCAGGTCGCGATAGCCTGCTGCGACGACATCAGCCAGTTTGTTGATCTGATCCGGCCGCTCCGTCGGAGATTCGATCATGACCCAGCGGCGAATGCCCTCGAGAATCGGGGCGATTTCGAACGCGTTGCTGGACATAGTTGTCTGACGCCTTTGAATTCGATTGTTATCGTTCTGCAAGATCATGACATCAACCATGTACTCACATCAGAATCGAGGCCGAACATCTAAAGGGTCGCCAGCCGTTGTGACCCAGGCGTGCCTCTGGATCCGATCTTGCTGCGGCAACGATGTACGCGCCTGTCGATCTTAACTTGAGCTACCAAAGCTGGTAGTTTTCGACGGGATTATGCGGACCTAAGAAGAAGGCCCTTCTGGAGTTGGTCGTTCTGGTGAGCTGTAATTATTCTGATCAGGACCTTCCTGCGAGATCCGCGCAAATCGCATTGTCCTGACCAGGTGACCCCCACGCCTCTCAACGCGGAAGGTCGCCGGCCAGCGGCAGCATCGTACGAGCGGCGAAGCGCCGAAATCGCCTGAGCTGAGGGGACGGACCTCTCAATACGAGCTCTAATCAGTGAAACAGTTGCAGCCCGGTCGATTGTTCGACGACTGTCGCTGGAAGCGGCCAGGGATCGATGCCACCGCGCTCAGTCAAGCAGTAGGGTTCCGCGCCCCGGAAGTTGATCAATGGATTGCCACGGCCTTGTCGGGTCGCGATAAATTCATCCGATAAAGATGGTATGTGTGCCAAGCACCTTGTGGTCATACAAAACGCATTCGAGCGCGCAAAATGCGTTCGGCAATAGCGGTGGGCGCTGTATCGAAGCGGTGAACACCCTTGGGCCCCTCCCGACCGCCAGCGGCACGGCGGCTCCATGCAGATGGACGTCAAAGAACTCACCGCCAGTCCACGTCGTCCGGCTGCCGTTCCGCTCGTCACGATGGCGACACCCGCTGGCCAGATTGCGCATGGTCTGACGGAACTCTGTCGGTCGGATAGACGGCATTTCAAACTGGTGGCTCATGATCTGCCTCTGGACTTGTACCCGATTCCGACTTTTATCCGTATTGGGCGGCCCCTAATAAGGTATCCGGTGTCGGAATTACGTGACGAGCAAGCTCAGGTCGAGCTCGGCTATGACTTCGATGTCCTCTGGATTAGCTGAAGTCATGACCAGACGGACGTGCAGTATCTCACCTTGTTATCGGGATCGGCGATTGCAGCGGCAGAACTGAGAATTGCCGCCGCCAGGAGTTTCAATAGGACCCTTCTCAAGCAGAACCGCGCTGAGCGGCCGCCGACGCGCCAGTGCACACAGAGTTGTGGTCGCGATCCGACCAGCTGGGCTGGAACCTCGCTGGGCCGCCGGGCGGAGGGGATGATGCCGATTTCGGTACCGGCGCGCGGCTACCAGAGTTTCTCCGCATGTAGACGGCATCGGCGTACCTAAAGCGCCTTTAGGAGAATACGTTTTTTTGCCTCGAGAAGATGCTTATCCAGCGTCGCGTGCAGCGCTCCCCGCAACTCCGGCGGGATCGAGCCATCTGTATCGATCAATTCTCGGAACTTCCGAATGATGTGTTCTAACACTGCAATAGATCCTTGTGCTTCAACCTTCAGCCAGGACATCATCGATTCTCTCCTTTGGCGCGCAGCGCGCTTCCTCGTGGGTCCTCACCTCGGCAACTCTGGCTGCAGCAGACTCTCGTCGAAAAAAAGTTGGCGCTCGGGCCGCGTGCTCAGCGCGACTTGCTTTGATGAGGGCGAGCGCAGGCGGCGCACGCTCCTTGAAATCCCGCAGAAGTGACGCGCATTCACGCCTGCAATACTTTCGCGCTCGTGAGCAACAGTCTTGGTCGGAATACTGGAACATCGGCCAGCTCGGCTGTCACGCGTTCGAAACCGCGATCAGGCGCTTCAGTCGAGCGGCTGCGGCGCCGCCATCAAGTGATTCTTGTCCAAGTGCTACGCCTTCCCGCAGGGTCGAGGCCCGCCCGGCCACAACCAATGCCGCTGCCGCGTTCAAAAGCGCAGCGTCGCGAAATCGACCTGGTACGCCATCAAGCACATTTTGCAGCGCAACGGCATTAGCCTCTGCATCGCCGCTCTCCAGCGCGTCGCGGCAGCGGGGGAGCCCGGCTTCTTCCGGCGTCACTTCGAAGGTGCGGACTATACCCGCCTCAAGCGCAGCAACAAAGGTTGGACCGGTAAGGGTTATTTCGTCGAGCCCGTCCGAGCCATGAACAACCCATACCGACTCGGCACCGAGGTTCTTCAAGACGTACGCCAGAGGCTGGACCCATTCGGGAGATAATACCCCAACGATCTGCCGCTTGACCCTGGCCGGATTGGACAGAGGCTCGATTAGATTGAAGATCGTGTGGATTCCAAGTGCTGTCCGGATCTGGCCGACGCGCTGCATCGCCGGATAATGGGCCGAGGCAAACATGAAGCCGATGTTGGCTTCCTGTACACAACGTGCAATAGCTTCAGGCTTGAGATCGACCTTCACGCCGAGGCGCGCCAACACGTCTGCGGTGCTTGAACCCGAAGACGCAGCGCGGTTGGCATGCTTGGCGACAGGAATGCCGACCCCGGCGACGATGAAGGAAGCACACGTCGACACGTTGACCGAATATATAGGGGTGTCGTTCGTGCCAGCGATACCGACGGGGTCGCAAGCCGCCTCCACGCGCAGCATTCTATTCCGCATCGCGGAGGCGGCCCCGGTGACTTCTTCGACCGTCTCGCCCCGGACCCGCATCCCCATCAACAAGCCTCCGATTTGCGAGGGAGTCGCGTAACCCGACATCACGCTGTCGAAGGCTGACGCAGTTTCCTCGCGCGTCAGAGTGGCGCCGCTGGCAACTTTGCCAATGATCGATCTAAGCTCTTCCATCGAACTTTACACGTTCCTTGTTCAAACCTCGATCTCTTCCGCGACGTTTGAGGCGGCAGTCGGTTGAGTGTGGGCGCCCTCGGCGAGGCTACAACCTGACGCTACGTGAGGGTCAAGCTCTCCATTTCGTGCCGTCGAGAGGAGGTCGTCGGCCAGTAGAACACTGTAGTTTCTTGATGCCAGGACCGATGGCACTCTCTCGCGCCCGCTTGCCACGCCCGCAGCGGCCTCTTTACCGCGGTGTTCCGACCGGATCACCGCCAAAGCCTTTTAGCGTCGGGCGCCGCCGTCGTGGAGCATTGAAGCGGCTTCCTCTACCTGCTTCGCGAGTATTGGTGCTGGGGAGATGGAGCCCGATCTCAGCTGGGCTCTACAAAATAACGCCACCGGATTGTAAATGAAGGTGCGCAGGACGGCCTTCATAGAGCGATCGACGCGTCCCGTTGATCCGCGCGCATGAAGCGGTGAGCCAGCCGTGTTCGGTCCTGCCTTACAGTCGGAATACGCCGTATTGCGGCGCATCGATCGGCGCATTGAGCGAAGCGCTCAATGCGATTGCGAGGGCAGTTCTGGTATCGACAGGATCAAGAATGCCGTCGTCCCAGATTTCCGAGGTCGCATAATAGGCACTTGACCGCTCGCGATATTCTTCAAGAATTGGTGCTCGAATGGCTGCCAATTCCTGCTCCGAGAGGCGCCCTCCGGCGCGAGCCAATTGTCTCGCCTTGACGTGTGTGAGAACTCCGGCGGCCTGCTCGGCGCCCATCGCAGATATCTGAGAATTCGGCCAGCTGAACACGAATCGAGGATCAAACGCGCGTCCCGACATAGCGTAAGTTCCTGCGCCGTGCGAGCTATTGCAAACGATCGTAAACTTCGGCACGGACGCTCCGGACACCGCCATGATCAGCTTGGCGCCGTCCTTGGTGATCCCACGCCGTTCATATTCGCGGCCAACCATAAAGCCAGTTACGTTCTGCAGGAAGAGCAGGGGCGTCCGGTTCTTGTCGCACAGTTGAATGAAATGAGCCCCCTTTAGCGCGCTGTCGCCGAACAGCACGCCATTATTGGCAATGATCCCGATTTGATATCCATAAAGCCGCGCAAAGCCGCACACGAGTGATGTCGCATACCGCGGCTGGTATTCTTGAAATCGGCTGCCATCGACCAGACGAGCGATGATCTCTCGCATGTCGAACTGCGCTCGCGCGTCGTTTGGAATGATACCGTAGAGTTCGGACGCACTATAGGCGGGCGGCTCGGGGACCACTCGATCGATCGAGGTCTTCGCCGGTTGGTGGAAGCGAGCAACGACGTCGCGGGCAATCGCAATCGCATGGATTTCGGAGCTTGCGAAGTAATCACAGGTGCCCGACACGCTGGTATGCATGAGAGCGCCGCCAAGTTCGTCGGCGGACACTTGTTCGCCGGTGGCAGCCTTCACGACCGGAGGACCGCCGAGAAAAATCGCTCCAGTGCCTTCGACGATAATGTTGTATTCACTAAGCGCAGGGACGTAGGCCCCTGCCGCGGTGCAGTGGCCCATGACGATGGCGACCTGCGGCACCCCCATCTTCGAGAGAACGGATTGATTGCGGAGAATTCGACCGGCATGGTAGCGATCAGCAAAGAATTCCGCCTGCAAAGGCAGAAATCCGCCGGCGCAGTCGCACAGGTGAACCACCGGCAGACGGTTTTCGATGGCTATATCCAGTGTCCGCACGATCTTCTTGACCGAGAGTGGATACCATGCGCCGCTCTTCACGCTGGCATCGTCGGCGTGAACAATAACCTCTCGCCCCGCCACAATGCCGATGCCGACAACCTGGGCGGCGCCGGGCACCTCGCCGTCGTATGCCTTGTTAGCCGCCAGCGTCGAAAGCTCTAGGAACGGAGTTTCCGGATCGAGCAAGGCCGCGAGCCGCTCACGAACAAAAAGTTTATTCTGCCGACGCAGCCGCTCGAAGTCCCGCTCAGGCCTGTGGAAGCGGGCAACGCGTTGGCGCTCTTTCAATTCGGCGGCAAGTTGTCTGTTGTGCAGGTCGTTGCGACGAAATTCCTGCGAGTTCACGTTCGCCACGGAACCGATCCGCTGCATTTCAGCGCCCTTCTTTAGAGAGCGTGACCAGCACAGCGTCGTGCTCGAAGCTCTCACCTTCCTTGACGTGAATCCGATGGACGATGCCATCCTGTGGTGAGCGTATGATCGTTTCCAGCTTCATGCTTTCAATCGTCATCAGTGCCATTCCCGCCGAGACCGATTGACCGGACGAAACTGTGATCGCAACAACAAAGCCGGGCATCGGCGCCCGGGCCTCCAAAGCGTGAGTCTCGTTATTGCCGGATGCGCACGCTCGCAACGGGTCGTTGTAGCGCAAAATGCGCGTCCTGCCGCGGATGTGGAGGTGAATTAGCTCCCCCTCGATGGCGAATCTGACCGGTTCGCTCTGGCCCGCAATGGTCAAGATGCCGCTACTGTCATTGCAATGGCTGAACGCGACAGGGGCAATCACCTGGTCTCGAAGATGGAGCCGGTAGTCTCGCTGGTTGGGTGAAAGCCACAATTCATGATATACGCCGTCGACCTCGAATGAGTGATACACGTCAATTTCTCCAACTACCGAGCGCTGCGTGAAACTCGGGCACGGCATCGGCCGACTCGCGGACCGGTCTTGTCAGGAGAGCCGCAGATGCCAGGAACGCAGACATTTCGGCAGCAAAGTTGTCGGCGGCGAGATGTGGATTTTCTTCTAGGTATCCCGTATGGAACTGACCGCCAAGAAATGCCTCGTCGCAAAGAATCCGTGCGAGCAAGCTCGCGTTGGTCCCGCACCCAAGTAGAACCAGTTCGCGAACGGCGCGGTAGGCTTTCAGAGCAGCCTCTATGCGGCTCGGTGAATGCACAATGATCTTGGCGAGCATGGGATCGAATGCCGCCGTGATGTGCTGGCCTTGCATGATGCCGCTGTCGATTCGTGCGCCATCCGGATACTCGAGAAGAAGTACTTTGCCGGTGGTCGGGACGTATCCGCGTTCGGGAGCCTCGGCGCAAAGCCTGAGCTCGATTGCATGCCCATTTGAAAGAATGTCGGACTGCGAAAGTGCAAGTTTTCGGCCCGCTGCCGCATAGACTTGTTCGGCGATCAGATCGACGCCGGTGATCATCTCGGTCACCGGATGTTCGACCTGAAGGCGTGTATTCATTTCTAGAAAGTAGAACTCTCCGCCGCTGAAAATGAACTCGACCGTTCCTGCATTCTGATAGTTCGCTGCACGGGCGATGCCGACGGCGGTTTCGCAAATCCGGGTCCGCAATTCTGGTGATAGCGCTGGCGAGGGCGTTTCCTCGATGATCTTCTGGAAACGGCGCTGCACCGAGCATTCGCGCTCGAAGAGATGGACCAAGTTACCGAAGGCGTCACCGAGCACCTGTACTTCAATGTGTCGCGGTCTTTCGATATATCGTTCAACATAAAGTCGGCCATCTCCAAAGTAGCGACGCGCTTCACTGCTCGCCTGCTCAATGGCTGCCTCCAACGTAGCGAGGTCGCGTACAATCCGCATTCCCTTGCCGCCACCGCCAGATGATGGCTTCACGAGCAAAGGAACTCCAATAGCCCGCGCTCTCGAAACGAATGTGGCCGGATCATCTTCCTCGATGGCGCAGGGTGCGACTGGAAAGCCGTTGCTTTGAACGAACTCACGGGCGCGGATCTTATCGCCCATTAGCTCGATGGTTTCTGGAGCGGGTCCGATGAATACAATACAGGCCTTTGTCACTCTACTGGCGAATTCCGCATTCTCGGAAAGCATTCCATAACCGGGATGTATCGCGCCGGCGTTCGCCTTGCGGGCGGCAGCGATGATCTGCTCGATATCCAGATAGCTTGCGATCGGCGTGCGGCCGCTGATCGGAATAGCCAGGTCGGCCATTGAGACGGCCGGGGTTCCCGCGTCAACCTCATGGTAGGCAATTGCAGACCGAAGCCCAAGCTTGTTCAAGGTTTTGATGATACGTGCGGCTATCTCACCCCTATTGGCGATCAGAACCGTATCGAAGGGTAATTTATGCATTCGCCTATCCGGACAAGCGCGATTGAACCAGAGCGTCGGTCAATTGTAGGCGGCCATGCTCGTCATCTGACCTCGGGTGACCGTCCTGCAGGTCAGGCTTGGACCACTTCTGTGGATGAGGCAAACGAACAGGCAGCACATCTTCACTTCGAGTCGCTGCTTTTTTTGCCAGTGTCGCGCACGGAGATCACGTAGCGACATTGCTGACTGAGGCTCGCTTGCTTGGATCTGAGGCAGGCAGTGATAGCGGTGCGATCTGGTATGTGGCTGCTACAAAGGCGGAACACGTCCTCCATGCAAGCCTCTTTCTCCTCTGCGGTCGGCGCTTGATCGCGCGCGTTGACCAGCCTGGGTATTAGAGCTGTCATTGCGACGGCAAGAGCGACGGCGCAGTAGTAGAGTGTGAGGCGCGAAGGCAGCTGAGTTCGTTGATTTTGAGTCATGATATCCCTTTAGGTCGGTCGGGCAGCGGTATTGTTCTTCCTGCGCGAAGTGCCAACATGACCTGTCAACCGCGAAACAAGCTGGAACTGCTTAAGTGCTGTGCCGGCAAGCTCGTCCTTTCACTTTTGCGGTCTGACTGTACGGTGCTGGTCATCTGTCCGGCACGACGAAACGACACCTGCCCTAGTGGTGGAGCTCCGCGAAGAGGGGATGCACTGGCGGGTGAGCTGGCCAAACAAGTGATCATTTCGGAGCTTCCGGTGATTGTGCGGTTGTGCATGCTTGGATGTTGCGAGGCATTGCTTGGGCGTGACATGTGCTTAGGTACTCTGGCTGAGCCTATCCGCCAGGCGACTATTGACGCGGTAGCCGGCGGGAAGGGCACGTGCCAACTATCGCGAGGCAGAGAGATCGGGCAAAAGCCAGGTGCGCTCAAGCCACGGTTGATGATGCATTCGATCGTTCAGAGCGAACCATGATGGCGCGGGCCGAGACTGTGTTTGGTGTAGTCGCGCCCGTGTTCGTTGGGTGGGGTATCTGAGGCGGAGCCTCCGTCTTGCGTCCGTTCCGGCGAGGCTACGGTGATGGAAGCGCCTGCCGTGCAGATCTCGAAACGCGCGATTTCGTCCAGCCGCGACAGGAACAGCTCCGACGAAGCGCGGACAACGATGCGCCTGGAAGATCTTATCGTCCTGATCGAGTCGCGCCAGGTGAGTTTAGATGTTTCAAACATTCGCAATTCTCATGACGTGTCCGGACCGCTGGATTGTCGGACGTGGTTCCCACTTGTCCAGGATCGTACAATCTAACGCTAGGTCCGATTCAAGCCCCTCGTGCATCCCATCGTCTGAGGATGTCGGGGCTGTGCATTCTTCGTACGAGCCTCGGCTGCAAGGCGCACTTTGGTGTTTCAGAATAGCAGCTGTGCATGGCGACTGCCCGCTTCGGCAACCGAGGCCACGAGCGTCGCTGTTACGTGATTATACGGAGCGCCGGTGTCGCATTTCTTTGATCTGCCAATTGCATGCTCTCGGCATGAATCCGAAAAGTAAACTCTACCAGCCCGACCACTGGCGAGGCCGTGCGGAAGCAACGCGAAAGAAAGCGGAAGCGCTCGCTGACGGAAAAGCCAAAGACAGGCTGCTTAAAATTGCCGTGGAATACGACAAGCTGGCTCGGCGTGCCCACGTGTGGCGGATGCACAAAAACGAGGACGATACGTGGCCTGAGGAAGAGCTGTAAAGCGTCCCTGCGGATCATCAAAAGGCCCCCAGCCCGTTGATCGCTACCCGACCTAATGGTCCGCGCAAAATGTCGCTCAGCTGCAAGTCAGTGCCTGGAAGGGACGTTGAGGGGCACCGTGGGCCAAGGCATCCTGACGGTCCTGTGGCGCGCTCCTGATCGCGACACGTAGGTGAAGGCGGAGCAGGCCGCCTGCCCAACGCTCCTTCAAGTCTACTTGTTTAGTCAGCTTCTCGAAAGCTAATTCTCATATGACGAAAAATGCGGGATCCAGACGAGTCAATGCGTCGCAGTTAAAGCGGAAGCCCGGATGACATCCGCGCGGGGACATGTTGAGCTGTTACAGGTCAGTGTTTTGCACTTCGTCGCGGCTGCAATGGCATATCAGTTTGGCAAATTCGAGAGTTCTGCGGCATCGGTCAATATTTACTTTGCGCTGGTCGGAGGGACGGATTTCCAGGTAGTCGCGCGAAGTGTGTCACTGGAACCAAGTCTGTGAAGAGGTCTCCACGTCCGATTGATGGTGCGCATACGGTGCGGCCGCGGCATGCGAGAGGTGTCGGTAAGCTCCTCGCGCCTTTGGCATCCGCGAGATTATTTCAGAAGAGCGCTGCGATGATCCAGTAGATACCGGCCCAAAGCAGCGCATTTATGAGGAGTGCAGCCAGCAGCCAAAGGTTCCACCTCCTTTGCACCTGCCGGGAGCGACAATCGGCGCCGTAATGCTTGATCGGTTGTTGCTTTGGTGCGCGCCAATGCGTCATTTCATCAGACGTCGCGCTGGTCCACGGAAAAATGCCGGGTTTTGCATGCCTCGTACTACTCATAAGTTCGCGGTCCTCTTTCATAAGGAGAGTGTCAGAATCGTTTGTCTGAGCGCGGCGAGCATCCGGCCGATGGTATGCTCGTCGTATCGTCGGTGCATTTAAGGTCGGCGTTCCGTTGCCACAGCAATCTACATGCCACGACGGAGAAGTGTCGGCACCGCTTTGATGTAAGCAAAAACGCCTCTGTCGGGCGTTGGCGACACGGAACCGCTGTCCAAGGTCGGATTCGCGACGTCCATGTCTGAAAGACAACACCCGCATTAGCAGCAAAAGCGTGAGCGCTTCGCGAGCGTCATACCGTGAGAAATGCGTAAGAGCTGTATCGTAGTAGCGCGGGAAGGCGGCCGACGGTCGCACTCATAGAGATCGATTAATCATTGTTTCTGACCATCACCTTACGAGGAGACACCGAGATGGCAGGCGATCCGCTGGATGCTATCAGCTCGAAAACAGTTCGTGCTCGGCGTCAGCGGCTCTGGTGCAGGCCCGTTTGATTTGGTCCCGTACAATTCAATCGAGCTTACGTAGATGGCGCATTGGCACCGTTCAGACTCGACCGAAAGCTGCGAATGGTCAAGTACTACGATCTCACCAAGCAGTAAGATCGCCGCGAAGCATCAACTGGTGCCAGCAGTGGTTTTGCGAGTCATCATAGAATGTGGATGTCAAACGCCACCATAGGGAGCATGCCATGATGCCGACCAATTCATTGAAGAGGAGGTGACGGCCAAGAGCCGACAAGTTCTTGTGAAGAAGGTCACCATGAAACATGAATGGGCGCTAACGCTTGCTTGAAGTGGGCAAGAGCGATGGCGGACATTGCTGTTGCTGATGCGCGATCTGTTCGGCGACGTGCGACCAATACTGGCTGGCATCGATAAGTAAGATGATTCGCATGAGAGGGGCTTGATGGCACAGCTGCCTTACGAGCGGGAAGGTGCAATCGGCGGACTGATTCGCCATCGCGCAGATCGTGTTATCGCGCATGCTCAGGCAATCAGTGGCCCTTGAGAGCGACCTTCGCCCACAATGCGAGTGTTAGAAGACTATAACAGGAGAACGAGTGATGATGAACATCTGCGGCTTTCTCAGATGGTGCGCTGAAAAGGGGTATAGGAGCGCTGGGCCGAGGATCGAGCCGGTTGACGAGTTGCGAGACAACGTCATCTGCGTCGAGTTCAAGGCCATCCGAGAGGCAAAGGAGCGGGCGTGCGGGCGCAGATGATAGAGAAGCTGGAGGCCGGCCGCGTGCAACACGGCCGGTTCGCTACCGTTCCGGGATCAGGCCCTTGCGGCGTGTTCCTCGTGCAGGGGCCTTGCGGGTGTGAACTAAAGATAAGTGGATTCGTCCGTCCTGGCTGGGAGCATGTCGCTGTCTCGACGCCGCGGCGCTGTCCGAATTGGGACGAGATGTGCTTTGTCAAAGACCTGTTCTGGGATGAAGAGGAGTGTGTCATGCAATTGCATCCGCCACATTCGCAGTATGTGAATAACAGCCGATATTGCCTGCACCTGTGGAGACCCACTCATCGCGGCATCCCAATGCCGCCGCCGAGCTTTGTGGGCATCGTTGGGCTAGGGCCATCAGAAGCCGCAAAGTTGTTCGCCCAGATGAGCGCGACAGCATGATGAGCTGAGTTAAAAGGACATCTGAGCGGAAGATGAGGCCGAGCGGGTGCAGAAGCACCGGTTCGGCGCCGCCGGAACGCGGCGTCGCAAGCGGATATAGTCGCCGATCGCCTGTTGCACTGTGCAGGGGTGCTGAGCCTGAAATCGCTGTTTTCAAAGGAGCTGCTGATGGTGCACTGATCCGGTTCAAGAGATGTCTCGTATGCGCTTGGGACCAATTATTATCGAAGGAACGAATTGGAGTTCGGGTCTTGGTGGCATTCAAACCAGTGTTTGCAGTACCGTGCTGAACGCCGGTTCGGCAGCAACAACGACGTCTCACCGGGCAGACGACTTGTCACGAGTCAATCACTGGACGATCCGACGAAGCGAAAAGCATGTGCCGACCGAATGGCATAACGCGAAATGCTGAGACCGAAGCCAAAGCGAAGGCCGAATTCAGTTTGACGAAGGCGCTGTCCAGGCGCCGCCTACGCCACGAGCCGGGGTCCGGTCACCCTGACGGCATGCGGAATTGCTCAAGCTAGGCCTACCGGTCGCTCTGCAAGAGCCGGTAGCTCGTCGGCACTACTCCTCATCTGAAGCGGGGCTGATGAGCAGAGACGGTCGAGTCGCCAAATAGCCAACTCGGGCGGTAGCTTCTCCAAGCCTATTTGGTTGTCAGCTCGTCGTCAGCTTGCCGCAATAGCATTCGCAGGCAGGGCGTAAGCAGCCCGCCCTCGCTCTGAGGAAACGTACGCTGAAGAGGCAGGCGAGCCGCCATGTATAATCGAGTTAGTGGTCAATCCACACGCCCTAATCAAACTAACGAACCGCGTCAGCCGGCAGACAGCAGCGAATTTGCGCAAACACTGATGGATCTCGCTCGACGGGAGAGCTCGTCACCTGGGGAATTGCCCGACAAAATGGGGCTCTGCTGCAGCAGGCCACATACCTCCGATGCAAACATTTACAGTCCAAGCACCTCAGATTCCAGCATAACCTCTTTGTCCTCCAGCTCAAGTCCATCCTCTCCAGCGAGGCCTATCCCTCCTCTGTTCGGTTACAGGACTGCTGAATTGTCCGAGGCCAATGTCAACGGCATCTGCGTTGGATTGGCAGCGGAGTGGATCCGCAATCTCCCAAGCAGTCCTTCATCCCGGATGAGGGCGCTCCGCCCGGGTACTGAAACTCACAGCTCAGCCGCAGTGCTGCAGCAGCGGTATGAACGCCTCAAGTCGGCGGAAAGTTCTCACAATCCTCAGGCAAGAAGCACGATGTTACGCGAAGCTGGCCTAGAGCCGTCCGCCGAGCAAAAGCGATATAGGTTTGGTACATCTTCGCGCATTGACCAGATCGTGAGCGAGGTCACCCACGATCCATCGATCTATTTGGTCAGCTTGCGATTCGCCGAAGGTGACGCCCACATGATCGCAACGTCTACATCGAACGGAATGACGACCCTCTTTGATCCTAACTATGGAGAGTTTACAGTTCGGTCAGATCAGATGGGTGATTTGTTCAAAAGTCTTGCCGACCGCTACCGCAACCCGCCGAACGGACTTGATATATCGATGGTCGTCACACAGAGGATGACGTGAGTGTTGCGGAGGTTCCAAAACGGGCCTTGCCGATCCCACGCGCGGATGCTTTCGCGATTAATGCCGGACAGCCGCGTCGCGTCCGACAGTGCAACACCACGGCACGGAAGACGGATTGTGGCACCCTGAACGTGCGCCCGACGTGGTAGCGGAGCTCACCGGCGCCCTTCGGACGTTGGAGGGGCACGCTCGACGGAAGCTCTCTGGAAGTAGTGCAGCGAGGGGGAGAATATTCAGAGAGAGGCTGGCCGGTCACTCGGGTTCATGAGCTCGTGCCCTCGCGCGTCAAAGACTGAATGGGCTTCGCTTGCACTGAAGCAGGACCGTTGGCCCGTTAGAGCTTGCATGAAAGCTGGTTAAGCTCCTCGCGTGGGGTTCGGCGCTTTTCGTCCTTACGCTCAGGGCCAAGGGCAAGCATCACGGATCCAACACAGGCGGCACAAGCTGTATTTCGTCGGCTTCGGAATCGTCGCCGGCCACTTCTCTACTGAACTCGCCAGCCAGACAGCTGCCGTGGACGACAATGCATGCCGTCGCACCAGCGCACGACCGAGTCGACGTTCGCCACGAGCTCCGCAACAATCCGCGCCTTGTCCTCGTCGCTGCACTTCCGCTGACGTTCAGCTCTGGAGAAGACCTCAGCCCCGGAACCGACGCAGGTTCGTTCCAAGCCTGACGGTCAAACTTTGCATCGAGCTGGGCTAGAAGGTCATTTGACACTTCCCGAACAATGCCAGGTGACATGCGACCCGGAGCCCTCTCCGCGGAATGCGCGCAAGCTGGCTATTAGCTTGATCTGGAAGACGTCGCCCCGTGGTTTAGATATGATTCCAGTCTCACACCGGAAGCAGCGCGGGCGCGACTCGGCGCTGGTCGGGCTGGATGGATCAGACGCTGTCCCTGCCACGCCCGCACTGGTTGAAGTTAGCAGAAACGTGACTCGGCGCCCAAAAGCCCCACGCATACACGGAGCAAGCGCTGTCCCTACCACGCGCCGCTAACTTCAACGGCATTGTACACGGACTAGCTTTCCGAAAGCTGACGAACCCGACGCGATCTATAAAACGAAAGCGGCCGGTGTGGGTGGGTCGATGCTCCTGTCTGGAACCCACGCGTCTGTCCAGCGGACGTCCGACTTAAGGGTATGGTCAAGCATAGACACAAGCCGATCTCTTCAAAGAGGTCGTGAAACTCGCATGTGCCATGTGTCGCAGAAAGTGTCATCAGAAGCCCATCGATGTTTGCAAGGCGCGGCTCCGCGACATCATTCACGAAAGACGATCCATTATCTCTGCGACTTCGACGACAGCTGGGCCCATCCGATCAAGCGCGAAAAGTGATCCGACAACAGGCGAACGAACGGCCTTCCACTCTTACTCGATGCCGCCGGATGTCGGCGGTGTGCCGGACTATGTCGGAATACCTCGATGTCATAGGTGACCCCTCTCGTCCCGAGCACGGACATATGCGTCCGTGCGGCCCAGAGAGATTCGATCGCCGCTTCATCGACCGGATAGCGCTCGAGGCCGCTGTCTCCGCATTGTCCGGAAAATGGAAGGCGCATCAGCGCTTCACGCGGGCCAAAATAGCCGTGAACGGCCAGTCAAAACGGGATCCGATCTACGCTTGCCTTTCACGGACCCCTCTTTCTCGACATTGTGGTCGGGTGTCACGTAGATGATACGATGCGATCGTGTCCCATGTCATAGTGCAACGGGCGGCGGGTCACGGCGTCCAGCGGCTGGAGCCGGGAGGTCAGTTGGCGATCGCCGGTAGGCTTGATGGTGGGATCATCGCTCAACGTTGCGATGGCTTCCAGCGTCATGTAATGGGCGCGCTGGACGGCCCATTCGTGGTTCTGATCGGGCAGGAATTGCACCGATGAGGCGGACGATGGCGTCCTCGTTGGGGAAGATGCCGACCACCTCGGTCCGCCGATTGATCTCGCCGTTGAGTCTTCGGCTTTCCGGAGTTGCATAGTCGCGCGCGGGACCACCAGGTGGAAAGAGGTCCGGCATCCGCTAGTTCTCAGACATACTGCACTAGCTTAAGGTAATCGTCAGTGAGAACAGGTGAGCGAATAGAACAAGCCGCGTCTTGAAGGAAGGTGGTCAGAGTCCGACTGGCCCGATTGCGGACTTCGACAGATTGCCGTGCCGGCGCGCGAGTACGGAGAGTTGCTAGCTCGGAACTGACCAGGTCAGCCGCTGCTGCGGCGCAATCTGAGATAGAGAAGCAACCAGCAGACATGACAGCTTTTGCCAAGCCCAATGTGGTGAGCCAACCCGCATAGATCAGCACGGCACCGTCTGTCTCATGGAGCCCAGAGAGTTCCTCAACTGCAGCAGCATGGACTGAAGCCGCACCAACTGACCGAAACAGATCGGCTATTTCATCACGGGTGGCTTTAGAGAGGAGGCAGCGGCCGAGGTGTGATAAGAGCGCCTCAGTCGGACCTTCGAAGATGCGGAGGATGCGAGCGTCTCGATAGATTTTAGCTAAAGGCGTTCCCTCATCGTAACCACGGCCACCTAACAGCTGGACGCATTGATCAGCGACAAGACCGCACCATTCCGAGGACAAAACCTTCGTTGCCGACGCAAGGTGGACGTTGGGCGCGCCCTGCGCTGAAACAAGTCGGCAGGATGCTGCCAGCATCGCCTTCACGACCTCCCGCCGCAGCACCATCTGCCCAAATAACTGCTCGATGTAGCTGTTCTCGATCATACGCAGTTTACCGAGTCGACGATGGCTTGCATAAGAGGCTGCGAGCTGGATAGCGCGCTCAAGCGCTCCAAGACCCATAGCAGCCACACCGATGCGGCCGCGGTTCATACTAGATGACGCCGCGCCCCAGCCGTCTTGATCGCGAGAGAGCACGTAAGCACGCGGCACCTCGACATCCTGAAACTCCAGAGTATTCTGAATAATGCCACGTAGACCGAGTGTGCGATGCTCGTGCGTGACCTTTAGCCCTGGAGCCTGCCTGTCAACGAGTACACCAACGAGCCGACCTTTCGCATCGGGACCAGACGCGCGAGCAAAGCAAACGATCCAGCGAGCCCAGTCAGCGAGGCCGATCCAGATCTTGCGGCCAGAGATCCGAACTTTATCTTCGCGCATGAGAGCCGAAGCTTCTATATGCCTCGGGGCAGAGCCAGCTCCAGGCTCGGTCAAAGCGAAAGCGCAGAGATCGCCGCGTGTTGCACCCCGAATGATATGCTTTTGTTCGGGGATGTGCGGTGCCGCTTCGATGCAGGGCAAGGCTAGGAAGTTATGGATGACGAGGGTGGAGGCAGCGGAGACGTCGAAGGATGCAGTGGCGGAGATGAGGTCGATGGCCTCTTGCAAGGAAAGAGCTAATCCGCCGTGCTCTCCTGGTGTGGTGAGCCCGAACAGTCCATGCCTTGCCAAGATGCTGTGTAGGGTTGGAGGGAATGCTCGGCGGTCATCAGCGTCTGCGAAATTCAGCTGACTGAGGTCAGCGATCAAACTGGAGAAAAGTGCAGCTGCACGGCCCTCAGCTGTGCGTTCCTGCGCCTCACCGAATTGGGCGTTAACCTGAGTATACATAGCCATAAGGCCCATAATGATCCCGGCCCCGCTTCGGGCCAATTCATCCGCGTGGCTAGCTTGGCTACACATTGGTATAGTGTGGATGCAAGCGCAGTATAAGCACGTTGTCGGGGACGGGGGTTTATTGCGCCTACCGCTTCCCGGCCGATCTCAGCGCCGATCAGTTCCTCAGCCATGCAGACGCCCAGGAAACGTGGGGATTTGGCGCAAATTCTACAACAAAGAATGCTCCCGGAGGGCAATCGGCAATAGATCGCCGATTTTGCTGCGAACTCACGTGGCGCAACCAGCCCGCCAAAGTGTTCAGAGTCGTAAAACTCTACTTCTGGGTAGTCCAAAGTTTCGGTCCCGCTGCATCCTCAAAAGTCATTCCCCGTGATTTGCCTGGCCGTATGCTCAACAGCCTCAATTGCGCAACCTGCTGACACACACTCTCTCTAAAACAGATATCATGGTAGGACCCTGCGGCGGAGTTCAGGGCCCAGTAGGCGAAGCGGAGCCCATCCGCGAGGACAAAAATGAAGCGCACGCTAAATCATGGCACTTCCACGGGACATCTTGTGGCTCTTGACAATGAGCACTTCTCCTGAGGGGTTTCAAACAAGCGCTCTCGCCATGAGATGTAAGTGCGAAACTGCAGGAAAGGTATTTGGGCGCTTGGGACCACGCGTCAGGACAGGAAAGTAGGCAAGAAGGTCGAAAACGGGTAGGCGGCGCCGGATAAGCGCCAGACGAAGGGTTCAAACACTCAGCAGAGGTAGGTTCGTGAGACTGAAATAGCGACAGGCCCACTTCCATCGCAGTGCTGGACCCGTTTAACGTCGACCGAGGCCATTTCCCCGCCGAAGGAAAAGTCACAAGCAAATTAAGTCTGGGCCCTACCGCCGTTCATACGGATAGGCGGATGGGTTGGGCCTTTGGCGCGGCTTGCAAGGGCTACGTTGCAAGCTCGCCCGAGCAAAACCCTGGCATTCGTGCCAGGGTTTTTGATGTCATCGATACTTTGAGAGAGTGGATCAGAAGTCCATACCGCCCATGCCGGCGCCTGGAGGCATTGCTGGACCAGCCCCGGCCTTCTTCGGCAGCTCGGCAACCATCGCTTCCGTCGTAATCAGCAGCGCCGCCACCGAGGAGGCGTTCTGGACTGCGATGCGCACGACCTTGGTCGGGTCAATGATGCCTTTGGAGACAAGGTTGCTATACTCGCCTGTCTGCGCATCGAAGCCATAAGAGTACTGCTCGTTGTCGAGGACTTTGCCGACCACGATCGAACCGTCTTCACCGGCGTTGATCGCGATCTGGCGGGCCGGCCAGGACAGCGCCTTGCGGACGATCTCGACGCCGGTCTTCTGGTCGTCGTTCTTGGTGCGCAGGCCCTTGAGCTGCTCGGAAGCCCGGAGCAGGGCGACGCCGCCGCCCGGCAGGATGCCTTCCTCGACTGCCGCGCGGGTCGCGTGCATCGCGTCATCAACGCGATCCTTGCGCTCCTTTACCTCGACCTCGGTCGCGCCGCCGACGCGGATCACCGCGACGCCGCCCGCGAGCTTGGCGAGACGCTCCTGGAGCTTCTCACGGTCGTATTCCGAGGTGGTCTCCTCGATCTGCGCCTTGATCTGGGCCACGCGCGCCTCGATGTCGGCCTTCTTGCCGGCGCCGTTGACGATCGTGGTGTTCTCCTTGTCGATCGTCACCTTCTTGGCGCGACCGAGCATGTTGAGCGTGACGTTCTCGAGCTTGATGCCGAGATCTTCCGAGATCGCCTGGCCGCCGGTCAGGATCGCGATGTCCTGGAGCATGGCCTTGCGGCGATCGCCGAAGCCCGGAGCCTTGACGGCCGCGACCTTCAGACCACCACGGAGACGGTTCACCACAAGCGTGGCCAAGGCCTCGCCTTCGACGTCCTCGGCGACGATGACCAGCGGCTTGCCACTCTGCACCACGGCCTCGAGCAGCGGCAGCAGCTCGTTCAGCGAGGAGAGCTTCTTCTCGTATATCAGGATGTAAGGGTCCTCCATTTCAACCCGCATCTTGTCGGCGTTGGTGACGAAGTAGGGCGAGATGTAGCCGCGGTCGAACTGCATGCCCTCGACGACGTCGAGCTCGGTCTCCAGCGACTTGGCCTCTTCGACCGTGATCACGCCTTCGTTGCCGATCTTCTTCACGGCGTCGGCGAGGAACTTGCCGATCTCCTGGTCGCCGTTGGCCGAAATGGTGCCGACCTGGGCGATCTCCTCGTTCGAGGTGACCTTCTTGGAGTTCTTCTGCAGGTCCGCAACGACGGCCTCGACCGCGAGGTCGATACCGCGCTTGAGGTCCATCGGGTTCATGCCGGCGGCAACCGACTTGGCGCCCTCGCGGACAATCGCGGCGGCCAGGACGGTCGCGGTGGTGGTGCCGTCGCCGGCAGCATCCGCCGCCTTCGAAGCCACCTCGCGCACCATTTGGGCGCCCATGTTCTCGAACTTGTCGTCGAGTTCGATGTCCTTGGCGACGGCAACGCCGTCCTTGGTGATGCGAGGCGCGCCGAACGACTTGTCGAGCACTACGTTGCGGCCCTTCGGACCGAGCGTGACCTGCACGGCATTGGCGAGGATGTCGACGCCGCGCAGCATGCGGTCCCGCGCGTCTACTCCGAATTTGACTTCTTTGGCTGACATAAAGAATTCCTCAGTTCTTATTTTCTCTTCCTTCAGCGCGCCCGCCGGGCGCTCGTCAGGGGGTGGGCTGTGCGAGCGCTGGGTTAGGCGGCTTTCTTCGTGGAAAACACATCGGTGAGAACGCCCATCACGTCGCTCTCCTTCATGATCAGCAGGTCCTGGCCGTCGATTTTGACCTCGGTGCCGGACCACTTGCCGAACAGCACGCGGTCGCCGACCTCGATGTCGATCGGAATCAGCTTGCCGGTCTCATCGCGGCCGCCCGGGCCGATTGCAATGACTTCGCCCTGCGAAGGCTTTTCCTTGGCTGTGTCGGGAATGATAATGCCGCCAGCGGTCTTCTCATCGGCGTCGATGCGCTTGACCACGACGCGGTCGTGAAGCGGACGGAAATTCATACAAGTCTCCTGAGCGTCTGAACAAGTTGGAGATAGTCACATTGTGACGAGCCCAATTACAGCAAGAGTCAGGCCAAAAATGAGCTGAACGATCATGCCTGCAGTTCTGCTGAATCGCTGCCTGGTCTGCGCGTGTCTTTGTCCGGAAGCAAACGCCCTCAGGTACACAGTCCGCCAAGCTGTTGCGAAAATGACATTGCGTTTCGTCGGAACACCCGGTTGATCCCAGGGTTCCTCAACTTGGCGGCCCTTACACCGATCGAAGCGCCGGCGTATTTCGACGGCGGCGGCCTGGCTGCACATAATTGGTTCGTCTTACAGCAGCATCTAGGAGCCGGGGAAACGTGCGGCGCACAAGATTCATCGAAGGGCGGGTTCGAACAATATGAGATCCTCGCGCATAATAACGATTATGCCAACTATCTTGAGCGCGGGACCTTCAAGAATTGATCTGGACCGAGCTCGATAAGGTCATTGCACGCTGGTACGAACCCAGCAGAGGCCCGCCATGGCAGTCGCTGCACCTGTCGGTCCGAGAGGTTTCCCTTTTTATGTCGATGGCATCCAAATAGCCGTCATGGATCAAGGGGACTGAGGGGCATATGAATAATATACGTTGATATACGTTGTGCCGGCGCATCTGGCGTGTGATTGCAGCTTCGAAGCTCGAAATTCACGCGATCTCCGCGCCCAATGGGAAAAGCACCTGTGTCCTCTGTAGAAGTCCACCAGTACATCGTCTCACTTCTTCAGAAGCCGAATCCAGTCATCCTGGATATCGGCTGCAATGACGGGACCGATACGCAACAGTTTCTCAACCTCTGCCCGCAAGCTCAGCTCTACTGCTTTGAGCCGGACCCCAGAGCGATCGCGCGCTTCAAGAAAAAGCTGGGCTCGTCCCTCAATAAGGTGAAGCTGCTTGAAATCGCGATCAGTGATCGAAACGGGATGATCGACTTCCATCCAAGCAATGCAGATGGTGACGCGAAGGAATGGGACCTCTCCGGCTCAATACGCCGCCCAAAGAATCATCTCACTGAGTATGATTGGGTCCGATTCGATCGCCCTGTCTCGGTTGAAACGCGGCGGCTGGATGACTGGTGCGGCGAGGCGGAGCTGAACACGGTCGATTTCATCTGGATGGATGTCCAGGGAGCCGAAGCCGATGTTATTGCCGGCGGCATGCGGACCTTGAGCAACACGCGCTTCATCTACACGGAATATAGCGACCGTGAGCTCTACGAAGGGCAGTTGTCCCTGCAAGCCATTCTGGACTTGCTACCATCATTCGAAGTGGCGGCCCATTATCCGCGCACAGTGGAAGGTGATGTATTGCTCAAAAATACGCGCTTCTAGTGGCTGCTCGTATCGAGCGCCTCATTCATTGCTGGGAGACCTGACCAGCGCGCTCCATGCCACCCAAAGCTGCACAATTGGCGTCATGAAGGCGAGGGGATGTCAGTAGCCGAGCGGGCACTCCGGTTTCCGGCTGCCATTGCAGACCACACGCATCACGTCGGCGTCGGGCGGGTGGTGGGTCTCTGACAATCATTTATTTGGCGAGCCGGCACGACCGAGGACTTTGCAGCCAGCAGGCCGAGCCGTTTCATATGTTTGAATCAACACTGCCAGCTGGGGCTCGAAGCGTGGAATCATCTGAACGGCAGCTGATGGTCTGAACCTCTGGTAAGCTGGTGCACTGCTTCGAAGCAACTGGTTCTCGTAGTTCCTTGTCTCAATCGGAAAGCGAGCTGAAGCATGTGTTTATGCCATATGAAGGTCGCCGTGAGGCGTCCAGCATAACTGCAGCAGCCGATTGTCCAGCAAAGCGTGCGGCGCAGGAGAAGGGGGCCGCGATCATCAGCGGCCGATCTCGTGCCGGATCGGATCAAGACCGCCATCGTAATCGCGGTTACTTGCTGCTCATGTGTCGCAAGCGGAGTTGATCATCGAATCTGCGAGCACGCTCGGCCCGTGCGGCTGCGGCGCGATGACGAAGATCGGCGAGGATGTCAGGAAACGCCTTGACGTAATGCTGGCGCAATGGCCGAAGATTCTCCTAGCCGCGCCGCCCGATCACCCGCAATTCCAGATCGGCCCGATCGGCGTCCGCGTCCAGCACGGCCCGAAACCGCCGCCATTGTAGCGGCCGCCGGCGGAAGCCGGGGCGGCCGAAATAGTGCCATTCGCCATCCCAACCGTGGTACTGATGAACCGGGTCAATATACCAGTGGCGCCGGTCGGCGCGCGAGAGCCGGCGCATCGCGTCCTTATGCCCGTAGAGCGGAATGCTGTTGCTGAGCGGCTGGCGATAGCCGGGCAGGAAGCCGTAACCTTGCCAGACCGGCTTGGGCCGCTTTTGGATTGGCGCAGCGTTCGCGACGACCGACAGCAGCGACAGGATGATAGTAGCAGTTAGACACACAAGGCGCGCGACATGGATCGACAATAGTCGGTCTGTTGCGCGGAGGCTATTCAAATTTGGGTGCAGAGTCCTGCGCAATCTTGCGCAGAATTGTTCTCTCAGCTGATCACGCCCTTCCTGATCAGAAAGCACGCATATCCGGTGCTGTCACCCACCTGCACCGCGCCAGCCCTAAGCCTTAGCGCGAGAAGATCCGGACATGAGAGTTTGCTGCGACTGATGGGGCGACCGACCCAGCGCTCGATCTCGGTCTGCACCGTGCGTGCGTCCGGGCACACGGTCGAGATCGTCGACCGGCATCATCACGCGCGCGGATCGGCGAAATCTCAAGCGGGTAGAAGGTTAGGATGGCGTGGACAGTCTTCTCCATACTCATGCCCGGGAGCTGGATCAGGCGCTCCGAGCAGAGTCGTGGGTGCCCGGGCCGCGAGGGTGGTCGCCATGGCCCATGGAGGCGAGCAGCCAGAGCAGCTCGGGCACTAGGATCGGATCAATCGGCTTCAGGATGTGATGAACTATCCTCTCGATCATTCTGACGTTTGTCTCTGTCTCCCCAAGCTTCGCAATCATCAGATACCACGGGCCAGAACAGTCCAAACTGTCGTCGATCGGTGGCAAAAAAAAGCCCGGCCTCATTTCGATAGCCGGGCCGAAGTCAGTCGTCGACAGAGGGAGAACTGTCGACGGTTATTTGCGGCAAAACGTTCACCGCAAATTCTAATTACGAAAGGATTAATGACCGGAGAAATCTCGCGCCTTTTCCTTTCTATCAGACGATATTGACCGAATGCGGCTCAACGCTGGCTCGCACAAACCTTGAAGGGTGTATTGTCCGTTATCCTGAGGATCGTCGAGCCATGGTGATAAAGTGAGCGTTGCCGAACAGAGACGATCCGCAGCTGAATGGCGTCAATGTGTCGGCCGCAGAGCGCAGCAACCCAGCTTCCCCTGGGCTGGGACGAAGTACGTTATTTTTCGCATGCGAGCACTCGTTGCCCGTTCGCGCGATCCCGCACGCGAGGGCCCTCTGCTGCACACACAACGACCGCATTGGCATCATCGTCTCACCGATGGCAGGAAGCCGCCGTCCGCTCCGATTTTCGGGGCATCCTCGTCATCTATTTCTCATGGTACACCGTGACGTCGCGTGCGATTCAAGGCCTTTTAGCCTGACGATGCAGATGTTCTGGAGCGTGCTGGCGCGTGTCCGGAATGTGCGGGCCGGTTGATCTCCGGGCCGATAGCCGCGGTCGTATGAGGAAATGGGGCAAGTGCGGCGGGGAGGGGATGCTCTATGGAGATGCGGTGGTGTTTTTGAGAAGCGCCTGACCGCAAGGGTCTCTCTCTTTCTTGTCCTTTAAACAAGGCCGGCAGGCCGCCAAGTCCTTGCAACCGCAGGCCGCATCATATCGCAGGCTCTGCAATTCGTAGCTGCAGAGCGTGTGGGGACGTGGGTGAACCACTTCATGGAAAGCCCGGCTGTGCTGCACTTCCGAGCAGGAGTCGGCCGGCGCTCTGGAGCGTTCCCTCGTTTAGAGCTGCGTGTTGGGCAACCACGAAGCTGTCGCACATGGCGCGCGCCAGATTGCTGGTGGTATAGAGCGACGTACTTCCAGCGAGACCGCTCGCAATCCTACAGACCTCAGCGCTCTGCCGCGCGGCGTTCGTTGCGGCGAGTCGCATCAGCGTCGCCGTGCTCCGGTTTACCGCACCCTTGAGCGCTTCCTTCCACAGCTCCTCGGTGGCCTCATAGAAGAAGGAACGGGCGGAACGCAGCATGGCTTCGGCTCTGGCCATCTCCAGTTGGACATAGCCGCGCTCCGCCATCACGGGCGCTCCAGTGATCGAGGCGCGGCTTCCGGCCATGGCGACCACCTCGTCTAGCGCCGAGCGCGCAATACCGATGCCGACAATTGCATGCACCTGCGCAGCGAAAGCCACGGACGGATAACGATAGACCGGCCCGTCGAGTGTCGGCGGACCGCCGCGGATCAAGGTCCATTCCTCCGGCACAATGACATCGTTGACAACGACGTCGTGGCTGCCGGTGCCTTGCAGGCCGATGACGTCCCAATTGGGGCGGATTGTCACCTTCTCGGCCGGCATTACGGCTACGCGCACAAGGTCACCGGTCGAATCGTCTTCCACAGTGATGCCAACGCCTATCAGGTCCGCGCCCGGTGAGCCGCTGGCGAATGGCCATACGCCGTTCACGACAAATCCGTCGGTGCTTCGCCTGGCGGGCTGGAGTGGGAAAACCGCACCTGCCAACACCACATCAGGTCCATTCGCGTATACCTTGCGAAGCGTGTCGTCCGGAAGAGCAGCGAGGTAGCGAGCCCCATCGCCGAAGCTGGCGACCCAACCGGCGGAGCCGTCGGCTTCAGAAATGCGCTCGATCAGGCGACAAAAATCGGCCGGCGTTCGCTCCTCACCGCCGAATCGCCTGGCCGCCATAGCCCGATAGACGCCAACGCGCTTGAAGCCCTCGATGATCTCGTCGGGAATCTTCTGCGCTCGGGCGAACTCGTCTCGACGCGCGCGGATATCGACCAGTAGCGGCGACAGATTATCCCAGGTCGCAGCCATAGCGTCGGCTTCTGCAGTGATCTTCTCTGGTGGAGCGTTCATAAACTTTCCTCGGGTGTTGAGCCGGTCGACGGCGCGTGTCATTGATATGGACTGCCCGCGCATGGCGAAGCCGGCCGGATTGATACCCAGCCGGAGGGATCGTCGAAACTGTCGCAGTTGATAATCGGCTGTGATGCGATTGCAGGCGGTTGCCAGTCCAAACCGCACCCCGAGCGGATTGGCTCAAAGAAAAGGTGTTGAGGGCCAGGAAGGCTGATCGAGATGTGGCCTCGATGTTGCCATTGAGGCTGAACTGGCAAGGCAACCGATATGAGGCGGCGAGATCGATCCGCCTCTGCTGCACTATGTTTCGGACGGCTGATGGCAGCGCTCGTTTTGTCATGTCTTATCCAACGGACAGGTTGTCACAATTGGGGCTCGGCCGGCGCGAACCACGTTGTGAATACCTGACTTGGCGACCGGTACCCCAAGCCTGCGGCTCGTTTCCATATCCCCAGCAATCGACGTGCCACCAATCATGTCTGCCGGTCGTGGCTGAATCGAGCGAGATCACGTGACCCGTGCCGCGCCAGGAGGATGCTCGCGCCTCCCGTGTCTGATACCAGGCACAAGAAGTCATCAACCGAACAAGGCGGGAGGAGAACGACTGAAGTGGACCTCGGCCGCGGACCAGTCGGGCTCGGCTTGCCTGCTGGAGTTTCAGCCCCGCTGCGATCTCCTGAGACTACCAACAGCGCAATTTACCGTGGTCGCGGAGCCTGAGCGGCAGCAACGCCTGATCAGTCTGGTCGACGATGCGTTGGTTGAAGAGACTATGGACGACGTGCGATGACCGCGCGAGTCGCGATCATCAAGCTGATGTCCGCATTGGAAAAACGCACTTCAAAGGTGCACGCCGGCCGCGAAGATGCTCCTTTCCGATGCGCCACTTCGGAACTTCCAATGACAAGACCCGCCTGCGCAGAGCCACGAGTGCCTTTTAGATGGCACGTCAACGCGTCTGTCGATAGTTGACCGTCAGGCTTCACGAACTCCGGCGCGGGCATAAAAGATTGTTCTCCGCTCGAGCCGATGGTCGCCATCGTCGTGCGCGCGACAAGTTTCTGTTTATGCTGATCCAAGCTAGGCCCAAGACAGATGCAACAAGGCTGCTTTCCGACACTTGTGGTCTCCCAAATGGCTGATGCAGAGAGACGTCCGATGCCTACGCGAGTAGCTATTTTCTTTACGTCGGTCGGCTGGTTAGTCATGTCGGTCGTAATCCTGCTCTATTTGATCTTCGGCCCTGGCTGAGCCTGGTGATCATAAGCAGGACCATAGATGGCTTGCCGGATCGGGAGTGAGAGTCTGCCGGAATTGTCGCTTGTTCCGGGGGCCGAGAGCTCAGACCCTGCATGCCTCGCACCGCGATCTGCCGCTTGACCCCCCTCGGCCCGCCTCGCGCATTAAGGTGCAGGCTTGAATACTGTTGGCCGCGATATGAGTGTTTCTTGGTGCTGGCCTCGCGTTGCCAACATGAGCGCGTAGAACACAAGGAGGATTAAGAGGCCGCGCATAACATAAAGCTTCCCGAAGCTATAACAATTGTGGAGCTGATTGTACTCGGTGCAGTTGATGCAGCCGATGCACGAGCGAATTGCGCGGAACTCGATGAAGCCCTGTATCAGGCGGCAAACGACCAGCTGGCCGCGCGAAGGTGCCAGCGTCAGCTCAGCAATTCGACCCTGCCGGTGTCGAGCCGATATAGCCCCCCGACGACCTTCAGTCTGTTCTGCTCAACTGCCGCGTTGAGAATCGGCCCCGTCGATTTAAGTTTGTTGACATTATCGACTACATTTCGTCGGGTTGCTTCTGCGAACGTGTCACCTGTTTGCTGGCGAGATGCTGTTACTGCAGGCGCAAGCGCAGCGATGAGGGATGAAATGTGCCCCGGCGGCGGCTTATCGTCGTGGAGCGACTTGATCGTGGCGTCTATCGCACCGCAATGATCGTGGCCAAGTACCAGGATCAGCGGCGTATTCAGCACGGCGACCGCATATTCCATACTGGCGACCGTGTCATCGTTGGCGAAGTTGCCGGCGAGGCGGCAGACAAACAGATCACCGAGTCCGCTGCCGAAGACAAGTTCAGGCGCCACGCGAGAATCGGCGCAGCTCAGAACCGCGGCATATGGATTTTGCCCATCCACCAAAACAGAGCGCTCGCGCTTGAAATCGTCGCCTCGTGATACGCCATGGACATAACGATCGTTACCTTCCATCAGCCGCTTCAGGGCAGCATCCGGCGAGAGCAGGTTATTCGGCTTGGGCGGCGTTTTTGCTTCCTTCGCATCGACAATGTTGTTGTCAAGCCGCAGGCAAGCCGCCGAAACAGCGAACAGCAACAGCGAGCGGCGCGAAGGCGCGATCTTGGTCAGATAGGACATATTCGGATAATGGCCTGCATGCATGCATCTCACCTCATCGCGCGGCTTTGCGCCACCCGGTCGCTTCGGCTTCCGATTCGCTGCAGAGCCAGCGTTCACCGGGCTTCTTCGTCATGTCGATTTGTTCGTAACCGAATTGCCCGGGCAAGTGATAAAGTCGCTCGCCGTTGTGGCCCACGGTGCCTTTTATCAGACACTCTGACGAGGGCGGGTCCGATAGCAAAGCGGATCCGAGCAGGAGCTCCTGAGCGTCGATCGGAACCGAGCTCGCGCCGATGATGATCGTCCCCTTGTTGCGGCGACGCCAGTCCCAGGGCGCGATGAACGCCCCCGACCACAGCCCCGCATAGGCTTTGCTCGCCACAACCTCATAGATAACGTACGTATTGGCAGAAGGCGACGATAGTGCCCAGCCGGAGCGTACCATCCAGGCGTTCACGTCCTCGCCTTCGATGAAGCAACGGCCACGCGACCTGCCGTATTCATCAACTCCTGTGGTATGACAATCCCACGTTCGTCCGTTCGAATGCTTGATAAGCTCGTCGCGAGCAGCCACGCCGCAAGCCCATTTCCGGCCGTGGGCGTCGAGGCAAATCTGGTCAGTCTCAGGAGCGTCGATGCCTGAGAGCCGAAGCGTGGTTTTCTCGAGCTCGATCGTATTGCCGTCGAGGATGCGCGGAGGGCCGCTGAGCTTCGCCGCGCAGACCGGAGATGTGATGACAGCCAACAATGCGACCATCATTACGCGGTGTTTCATTCCGACAATAGCCTTTCGTCTTGATTCATGTTCACGTGCGATCCGGCGCCGCGTTCGACGCTTAAACGCACTATGTCCGTTATCGGGCCGCATCTTTCGACGTTTGCTTTATGAAAGCTTGGCCCTCATTTCCAAGCTACGACCTGACGCTGCGTGAGGTTCAAGCGATTTCTTCCGGTGTGCGTATCGCGGTATCCTTCGAGCCTCACCGGTCTCACTCAGTGGGCGCGCACAGCACCCTCTCTCGGCCTGAGGAGGAGATCCCCATCGCTCAGCCGCCAACTCGGCATGCGGGAGAAAGCCGAGCCTCGGAACGCTGTTTCTCACGCGATTGAAGAAGAAAAGCGCCTGTGAATTGTGACAGTCGAGTGGAAGTCAGGCGTGGAGGACAGCAACCTGGCTATGCTTTGTGCCAACCCCCATCGGCACACAGAAGGCTGCCGACGGTTTCGGCGAGAGCGATGACATTTTAAGTTCTTGCCACGGAAAGACCGACGTTCGAAAGAAATCTGGTCTCGCGTCCTATCAGAGATTTGGACGAAAGGCGCCACGGAGTCCAGCTCAACGCTCGCAGCGCAAGTGAATCGGTATCGTTTGCGCAAACCGCGGAAAACCAGGAGCTCTCTTGAGAGCCAGCCGGGATGGTCGGGTGGTGCCGCGGCCCCGTTCGGAGAAGGCCAGGATTTTTCATGACCCGGTCGGCGCGACTGGCGGCCGCTCTTTCGTTGTGCGCTTCCCCGTACTCACGTGTTGAGAGTTACCCAGCACGGCATGAGGGCATGCGTTTGCGCCGGGAAAATTTAAGGACAACCATGTGGAGCCGTGGCTACTTCGTATACGCACCGGCGAGGGGTAAGCCGCCCGCGTGTTCGGACGATCGCGAGTGCCGTCCTGATGCCATTCGGTGCGAGGCGTCAATCCACAAGGCCCATCGCGGCATCCGAGCAGGTAGCTCTGGTGTGGTATGGCCGACTCAAGCTACACATCATTCTGAGCCACCTCACTACCCAATGGAAATGAAATGGTTTCAGCCCCCCGGGAATTGCCCGTCTCTTCTTACGCGCTTGAAGTGGATGGCCGACTCAGAGCTGAATTCGCAACCAAAGACGGCGCCAGGGCAGGTGGAGCAGAACTAAAGAAGCGCTTTCCCATGCTTCAAATCCGGATCTACGATGCGCAGACGAATGCGTGCGAGGAAATCTAGCGGGCGACTCAGTCCGGTCTTCGATGCCTCGCGCACGGCTCCGGCTCCTCGTTGGGGGCACTCGAAGGACCGGTGGTCAAGCCGGGGCCGCTAACACTGCCCCATTACCCTATTAACCGGTTTCGTCGCAGCAGTCGATCCCGCGTGCCACCTCGGCCTCGGAATGGTCACGCTCTTGCGGGTGCCAGTCAGTCGCGCGATGCGCGGTTCGCACGCCGGATCGGGCTTGGGCCCGAGGCATCTGCAGGCCCAGTCCCGTGAAGAATGGCATGGAGAGCTGGTTCTCTCGCAAATGGTGTCCTTCCACTGCGTGGGGTGCGCCGAGGTCAAGCCGCCTCTCGCAAGGCGGCACGCGCCGCTGAGCTCGACTCCTCGCAGAAAGAATCGGAGGTAATCGTGCTGCCCCATTTTCTCGATGGCCGGCTGAAGGCCGCGGGAAAGCTCGCGACTGTTCAAGGTGTAAACACCGGAGAGTTTAGAGCTGATAGTCTTGCCGTTGCTCTGAGGCGTTCGGCCCTGCAGGAGCTACGGCGCGATCTTGCTCTGCGCGATCATTTACCGAGGCCTTTAGCTCCCTTCTAATCCTCCCGTTCCTTTGGCTCCATGCGAGCGAACCAGGAGCCAGGAGGAAAAGCCGCGATACGCTTGGCAAAGGAGGATTGCGGCTCCCAATCTTGTCCTTCGCTCTTCTCGAAAGTGATGACCCCGTTGTATGTAAAATAGCGGGGCCCTGGGATATTACAGTTCACCACAAGCAAAACGCGCCACAGATCACCTTTCTCGGTCGGCTTGTCATTCTGCTTCGGCAAGTAGTCCACTCCAACAGGATCAACGATAGTGCAGCTGCCCTGCCGCAGAAGATCACCGAGCCGACCTTGCATGGTCGTCACAAAGTTGAAGTTGGCCGGGTCATGCAGAAAGCCAAGATTTGCGTCCCTTTCGCCATCCTTGACTTCACTGGCGATCAACGAGAGCGCGAAGGCGCGCCAGCCCAATTCCATTGGCTTCGCATAGGTCGACGCAAGTTCAATCGTCCCGTCGAGCGCGACCTTCCAGGTGATAACGTACTCTTCGTCTGATTTATCATCCCGGTGCCTGGTCCAAGAAACAAAAACATATTCATTTTGGTCAAGTTCAGCGACGCCCCACATCCGAGGGACGAACTGTGCCACCTTCGAGACGTTGGAGATAACTTGTTCTATTGTCTCACCGTCTTGCGCTCGCCACGTTGACTTGACTCTTTCGACAAGGGGGCTGTCGTTAGCGCGAACAGTGTTGCTCGTCGCAGCCAGCCCGGCCAGGCAGATCAGGGATCGACCGAGCCAAAGCCATAGCGCGCGTCTTCCTGACGTTTTCTTCATAACCGTCGGCCTATCCGGTCTCATCCACACGTCATTCCAGAGCAGGCAACCTTCAACCTGTTATGCGCGAGCGCAAGAAGTTAGCGGCGACGCGACGGGGCGACCACTGGTTTTCCCGTGCGAGCAGGCGCTCCCCTCTATGTCACGCGCCGCTAACTTCACTGCCACCGACAGCCTCAATTTGCTGTGCTGGACATGCCCAGCAGGAGGACTGGGCAGGCAGAGGACGTGCATTCTTCGTGCCAGATAATAGACGGCAATTCGCACCGGTTTTGTGTCCTCTTTGTCGACTTTCCGACTGGCGCATGTCTCGATGTTTCCGTTCAACCTCTCCAGCACGGCTTATGCATCCCCGTCACGCACCGGATGTTCGACGGCACAGCGGAACGCCTCGGTGCCAAGTTCCTGATGAGAAGTGGCAGCACGTTTGCCGTCATTGAACCGTGTGGTTCGGTTATCGTTGCCGGAATGTGGGCTTTTGATCGCTGCCATGCCTTCGGGCACTTTCGGCCAAGGGGCCATGGCGCGTTTGGCGCTCCTTTCGCGACGTCCGGCGCTCCGGAAGTCGAGAACAGCCTCAGTCAGGCGCGCTTTGTACTCGATGGCGAACGACGGCAAGCCGATCTTCGCCGAGCATTTGGGGTGTGGCTGGCACCGCAAATCAAACGTGCTGCCCGGGTAAGTTGTAAGTTGCTGGCTTAGCCAGGTGTCTTGGCCTATTCAACACTGATCCTGTTGGTCGAGAAGGTGGCTGGATGGCGCGCGTGCTCGAAAAACCGCTGGGAAGCTGGGACTGGCGACAAATGCGTTCTGCTCGAGGCAGCGGCCCCGACCGCGCAAGCCGCATTTGTCCTTTCCACCGATCTGGCGTGCAACCCGCGGGCAACTGCGATGCTCATTGCGGTATCGCTGATTGGAGAGCACTGCTACATCATCTCAATGCTAGAGATGCACGGTCATTCGCGTAGCAGATGTCGCAGCATCAGCTTGAGACATGATCTGAGAGGTTGACGGAAGACTGCTCTTGCCGATAATCCAAGTCGTCGAGGTTCTCCGGTTTCCATTTGATCCGGAGCTAAGAGGGAAGCCGGTGAAAATGCCGGCGCTGCCCCCGCAACTGTGAGCGGCGAGCCGCTGTCCAACGACGTCACTGAAGCCTGCGCGGCTTCGGGAAGGCCGGACAGCAGCGATGACCTGCGAGCCAGGAGACCTGCCCCGACACTATATTCGTCCACGGGCGGGGTGTCCCGGTGGTGCGCCAAGCAGCCGTCGCACCGCGACTTCCCCTGCCTGCGTCCGCCATGGCCTTTGCCCCCAACATGGGTTAACGCTATGTCTCTTCTCTCCCTCCCTGTTGCCACGCTCGGAACGCCACGCATCGGTCCAAGGCGCGAGCTCAAAGTCGCTCTAGAAAGCTACTGGGCCGGAAAAAGCAGCGAACAGCAGCTGCTCGAGGACGCAGCTGGCCTGCGTGCCGCGAATTGGGCCCGTCAGAAATCTATCGGCGTCACGGTCATTCCATCGAACGATTTCTCGCTGTATGACCAGGTGCTCGACACAAGTGTCATGGTTGGCGCCATCCCGGAGATCTACGCCTCGAAAGCCGAATCCGTTTCGCTCAAGACATACTTCGCCATGGCCCGCGGTTCACAATGCGACGACCAGGAAGCGAGTTGCGGTCACGGACCGCGCGGATTTGGCGCACCCGCGCAGGAGATGACCAAGTGGTTCGACACCAACTATCACTATATGGTCCCCGAGTTTCACAGGGGACAGACTTTCAGGCTATGCTCTCGCAAGCCGATCGAGGAGTATGAGGAAGCCAAGGCCCTTGGCTTTCAGACCCGCCCCGTCCTGATCGGGCCGGTCACATTCCTAAAGCTCGGCAAGAGTCCCGATCCCACGTTCCAGCCACTCTCACTGCTGGATGAACTGATACCGCCCTATATCGAGGTTATGCAGGAATTGGCCAAACGTGGGGCAAATTGGGTTCAGTTCGACGAGCCCAGCCTAGTTCTTGATCTGGATGAGGGGACGCGAAAATCTTTGCGACATGCCTATGACCGGCTCGCCAAGGAGGGGCCGGCGATCAAGCTCATGGTTGCCAGCTATTTCGGCGACCTCGGCGACAATCTGGACACCGCCTTGAGCCTGCCAGTTGCCGGGCTGCACCTCGATCTGGTTCGAGCGCCACAGTTGTTGCACCAGATCATCGCTGGCGGCCGAAGTGATCTCGTCATGTCGCTCGGTGTCGTCGACGGTCGGAATGTATGGCGGTCGAATTTGTCGTCGCTGCGCCAGCGGCTCGAACCCGCGATTGCGAAGCTCGGCAAGGATCGTGTACAGATCGCCCCATCCTGCTCGCTGCTTCATGTGCCGGTCGATGTTGAACTCGAGACCGGCCTCGCTTCCGACGTCAAGAGCTGGCTTGCTTTCTCGGTCCAGAAGATGCGGGAGCTTGCGATCCTAGCGCGTGCACTCGCAGGCGACCAGAATGTTGCGTTAGCTCTTGCCGAGTCGGAAGGTGCCGCGACTGTCCGCCGGACTTCGCCGAAAATCCGTGATGCCAATGTCGCTGTCCGGATGAGAGCGATCGACCAGACCATGTGTCGGCGCGCGAGCCCATTTGCCCGTCGGGCCGAGATCCAAAGCAATCGATTCGGACTACCGGCTTTTCCTACCACGACGATCGGATCATTTCCGCAGACCACAGAGATCCGGAATGCCCGTGCGGCGCATGCGCGAGGTGCGATAAGCGACGAGCAATACGACAAGTTCCTCAAGGAGGAGACTGCGCGCGCCGTACGTTGGCAGGAGGACATCGGTCTTGACGTCCTCGTGCACGGCGAGTTTGAGCGCAATGACATGGTGCAGTACTTCGGCGAGCAACTCGCCGGCTTCGTATTTACCAAGAGCGGATGGGTGCAGTCCTACGGCTCGCGCTGCGTCAGGCCACCGATCCTGTTTGGCGATGTAGCACGGCCGAAGCCTATCACCGTGGACTGGTGGCGCTACGCGCAATCACTAACAAGGAAGCCGATGAAAGCGATGTTGACCGGACCGGTGACGATCTTGAACTGGTCCTTTGTTCGGGATGATATTCCCAGAAGCGAGGTCTGCCGCCAGATTGCGCTCGCGATCCGAGACGAAGTCCGCGATCTCGAGAATGCTGGTGCGACCATGATCCAGATCGACGAAGCTGCAGTCCGCGAAGGATTGCCGTTGCGTCGATCGGAGTGGGCGGCTTATCTCGACTGGGCCGTCGATTGCTTCCGCATCTGTTCATCGGGCGTCGCCGATCAAACGCAAATTCATACGCATATGTGCTACTCGGAGTTCAACGACATCATTGGTGCGATCGCTGCAATGGACGCGGATGTCATCTCGATCGAGACATCGCGCTCGAAAATGGAACTACTCGACGCGTTCAGGAACTACGAATATCCAAATCAGATCGGGCCGGGCGTGTACGACATCCACTCTCCACGCGTTCCCGAGACGAGCGAAATGAAGGAGCTGATGGTGTTGGCTCGGACGCGGCTGCAGGATTCGCAGCTCTGGATCAATCCAGACTGCGGCCTGAAGACGCGCAAATGGGAGGAGGTTCGGCCAGCGCTAGCGAACATGGTCACTGCCGCCCGCGAACTGCGCGCTGCATTCGATCCGCGAGGCCGTTGATCCGGGCTTCGGTCTCTTTTCGACAAAGCTGATCCGCTTGTGGTCATTTGCGCGGGAGCCTTAGGAACATAAAAAATGCCCCGCCCCGCTTAGCGGGCCGGGCGAAAGTCTGGGAGGAGCGAAGCTGACGCATTCGCGCGGACTTCCATCGGCGAAGCCGCCAGTTCGATCACGGCGAGGACATTCGCCGAAAATCTGAGCCGAGTTGAAGCACAAGATCAGCGTAGCTCAATTATGCCGTGGTATGCGACCGTATAGCCTGAGAGTTAGAATCTACACCAAGGTTTGTCGCTCATGAGCACGTCGGCACGATTACGACAGCAGCGAGGGGGCATGCCGGGCGGTCGCCGCAGGACAGCAAACTCGGTGCGCTTTCCTGCCTGGAGCCTTATGTTCGATCAGGGCGACGTAAGCCCGGCTCCATGGATCTCGCAAGCTTATCCAATGCATAAGCGGTTGCTAAATTTGAACCTTGCTTAAGGCAGTCCTTGGTCGACCGGTTCCACCCGATAGTCGGGTTTCGGCTTGGGCGCTGAGGAGCACCCTATCGGCACCGCGGCATCATCAAGCTCGTGACACCCTCCGCATGGTCCGCTCATAGATCTCAAACAGAGGTTTCTGGACCTGATTACGGAGTGTCGCCGATGCCTATGGCCGCTCCAAGGCCAATGGGAGGGCATGCTGCACGCCGCATACACGTATGTAGGATCGCGTGAAGCGGTCACGCGTCAGGAACGAGCATCATTTACGATGCGGATCCCCATAGGTTGTTGAAATCCAATTGCGCCAGAACTGGTCGTGGCGATCCACGTCCAGCGCCTTGCTGTTGGTGCTGAACGTACCCGGGACTGGCAGTGCCTCGCATTCGCGTGCAGTGAGTAGGACCGGCTGCGGCCGGATGTCTCAGAGCGTATGGGGCGGGGCTCAAGGAGTGGGTGCTTCGCCGCACCCGCGCGGCGGCAATCGTCCGTCCTCATCGGTCGGCGGACACGAGAGGCGTCCGTTTCGCGCGATATCACTGCGCAACTGACAGACCTGCGAGGTTTACATTGTGGTGCCGGAACCAGAGCTCAGCTAGGCTCCGCCATGCTGTTTGCGCCGGTGGTCGAGGAAGCGATCACGTTGCGCAGAAGCCATTTTGGGGGGGGGCGGCAGCCTACGTGCCCGCGAGCACCCCCATTTTCTTTCGACAGAATGAGCATGAGGTCCACTTCCTGCTGTCAAACGGCCGCGTCAATACGGCCCGTCCGTCTCGGCGCTGTGTCACGGATTGCCGGCCTTGGCGGACGACAACGCGACCGAGCTCCGTTCGGCCTCAGCTTCTTGCTCCAATTGCAGAATATGCGCTCTTAGCGCATCGGAAGTCGCTGCCGCTGTCTCGCTGAACAGCGGATCTCCATCATTGGTGAGGGCGGAAGCGATTTCGGTCCAATCCTTAGCCGAGAGAGCCTTCAGAGCGGCGGGAAAGAAATCTCGTTCTTCCCACATCATGTGGTGCCGCTCGCGTACTATAAAGTCGCGTATGATATTGCCGACGTCTTGCCGAAAGAGGTCACGATCCGCGAGGATAGCGTCAATAGCTCGCGCGAAGTGGTGCAAACGGTCGACGACTTCCTGGTGTTCAAGCGCGAGATCGCCGACGATTGCAGCTGCCTCCGGATCGCGAGACTTGAGCTTGAAAAAAATCAAGTCTTCCTGTGGATGATGGTACACCTCGGGGTAAACCTCGAAATAGCTGATAATCGCGCGAATGACCTCATAATCGGGCCGGATCCCCTTCTCAAAAATCTCCAATTCGCGTTGAAGAGCGACCAGAAGAAGATCAATGTTGCGATGCTCTCGAAGCAGAAGATCGATGATCATTGCGGTGTTCCTGGAGGCACAATCTAGGCTGGAAGCGATTTCTGCCATTTGCAAGACTGCCCAAGCCGAATTCGGTGTCCTTCGCGGGGCTGCGATTTGTCCGCGCCATTCGACGCAAAAAGTAGCGCGCTTCAATTTGAGCTGGCGTAAATCAACTTAGCTGAAGTGTTGCACAAAGCTCCTGGGCAGTCCGTCGTTACGCAGCACGACCGCACAGCGCACGAAACCACCTGATAGAGGTATTGGGCTGCCTGGTCTTCGCGGTAGATCTCGCTATTGGGAGTGAGACGCTTCGGTCTCGGAATTATGCCAAATGGTTCACGACGATGAGGTCGCCCACGCAAGACGCTGGTCGGATGGCGTCTCGTCTCGCTAGAACTGGCGGCCTGGGCGTGCATGGCGGACCCTATCTTACCAACGTCGATTCGACGCAGATTGGCTGCTCCTGACGAATTGGAAATTTGGATGTTTTCCCTAGGTAGAAGCCCCTAAGTATTTACACGTAAGTCCATGAGCGGGGCGTGTATGGGGCGACGCGGTCACTTGGTTGCTCAAACATGCTCAAATCGGATTACGAAGCTGCATGCTGGCTTCGTCGGCCGCGCACTGCCGTACCCCTGAAGAGCTCCAGCCAGCCGAAACGTTGTCGTCCATCGCCACTTTCGGCTCGCCGCAGGAAGTCTTGTTCGGCGCCTTGACTTTGATCCTCGTCAGCATCGGTCGGCCGCGGAGGTGACGGGGCCGATGTTGACGGCATCCTGATCGATGTACGCTGGCGTGGTGACGTGCTTGATGATCATGCGATAAGTACGCATGTGGACCGAGTTGGGGTCTAGCCCGGATCATAGGTCTCGGCTCGCGTGACATATTGACCTGGCGCAACGGCCGGCCTGGGTGTGTTGCATCGGCAGGCGTCACCGAAAACATGATCGGCTCGGTGCGCGCGAAACCTGCCGTTCGTCAGCTTGATGCATGAATAAGCCATTCACGCTATTTTGCGCTGCTGCTAGAGTCCCGCGGTAATGGCGATCCGCATCAACTCGGACATGCTGCGGACATTAGTCTTGGCCATCAGGTTCGCACGGTAAACCTCGACTGTCCGCGGACTGATGCCGAGATCATGGGCTATCACTTTGTTAATCTTGCCGGCTAATAGTCCCTGCAGGACGTCGCGTTCGCGGGACGAGAGATCCGCGAGGCGGGCTTCCGCCTGCAGTTTCGCTGCGTCGGCTGGCTTTGTTGGCCGCGCTTCCAAAGCACTATTGATCGCACGCAATAGCACCTCCTCCTCGAACGGCTTCTCGATGAAGTCGACCGCACCCGCTTTCATCGCTTCCACTGCGAGCGATACGTCGCCATGACCAGTTATTAAGAGGACGGGGCAGTCGGCGCGATCGGCTTTCACTTTTCTGACGAGTTCGAGACCGCTCATAGCCGGCAGACAGATGTCTGACACAATGCAGTCAACCGGACCGCTTGCGACGTCATTGAGAAACGCGGTCGCCGTCTCATAGGTTGCTACGTAGAAACCATTAACATCAAGCAGAAACGCGAGCGAGTCCCGCATAGCGGCGTCATCGTCGATCACGAGAATGCGCCGCCCAGTCATGTGTCTTCACTAAGCTCCGCAATCGCGCGGTGAACTGAAAGATCCTGTCGCCGCCCGGATTCCTCGTGGCTCGATGATCGTCCAGCAGATCGATAGCCCCACACCCATGCCATGCGTGTTAGACGTGACAATGGGCTGGAACCGGCCGTCGCTGATGCAGAGCAGGGTAGCGAAGCTCCCCCAGTCCGCGGCCGCGGCGAAAGCGGGAAAAACGACCGGAAGGTAGATGATCGTGCCCGTGCGGTCCTGAAGATGCGGACTAACGCCCGTCGCAGCACGAGAGCCAACGCGGCGTCTGCCGCGCCAGGCCCATAGCCGTACCTGATGTGGTCCGACATGTTTCTGGCAGGCCCTCTCATTGATCAACTCTAAATTGTTTACCACGAGAGGCCACCCCGAGGCAGTCCCGGCCTCAACTCACGCCAATCTATTGCGCAGGATGGTCGCCGCTATCCGGGCCAGATGCGCCAGTGCGTCGGCTGCACGGCGACGCGTTCTCCGGTCTTTGCCTTAATCCAGCCGTCGAAGATCCGGCGGCAAGGAAAGACCACCCGGTGAATGGTGTTACCCTCGATCACGGCAATCTCCAGATCCCGATCAAAGGGCGGCGCAGTTTCGAGCCGCTCCCAGGTCAGGTCGCCACTAGATCCTGGACGGAGTTCATCGCTGCGGGCTGACAAATTCAGGCAACCTTCTGAACACTACGGACGAGATCGCTTGGTGTGCCGCGCGAACAGGCTCAACTCGGTATAACCTAGGCGGCGCGTGCTCTCGATGGGGTCGGCCGCGGCCGGGATTTTATCGGCCGTGGCGCCGTTGAACCTATCGTGCCGGGACATGATCCGCTCGCTAACCGAAATATTAGGATTGGCGCTGCGAAACAACTCCCGGGCTTCGGTCGAATCGATCTGAATCAGCTCAAGCCCGCGGCGGTTGGTATTCATCGCTGTTCTGCAGAAGTTAAACTGGACTGCGCTGCGACGATCTGGCCGGCGCCGCGACAAATGTCGCCGTAGTCTGTCATGCCGAAACATCCTCCGTTGGTGAAAATCTCCTTGTCCCACGACGTCAGCGCGGGGCGTTGGGTTGTGATGACGTCAGCCGCGCCCTTACGAGCGGAGCGGCATCCCCAATCGAGAACGGGAAGGCGCGGGAATTTTCTTGACACCATTCGGATGGGCCTAGTTGCGCTCGGCGCTGATCATCGCGCCCGTCCGCAGGTCGATGAAGTGGACGCCATCGCACGCAGCGCAGGTTATTCTGTGCAGGTCATCGGCACGCGGTTCGGGTGCGTCCGGCAGCAGTCCTTGAACTCGGTCGCCGGTATCTGGACATGAAAAGATGATGGGGCGCCAAGTCTTTCTGTCTGCCATGTGTGTGACCTTGGACTGGAAGCTCACTTCTATCAGTAGGCAGTCGCCGCAGAATTGATACAGGTCAAAAAGAGCTGATGCGCGTCCAAAACGGCCAAGCTCGAGCGGCTGCTGCGAGCCCGACAGGCCCGCGTTGGCAGGCGACATGTCTCAACTCGGGCGATCCGCCAGGGTCCCGCGTTGGTCTGCAACACGCCAGCGTGTAGCCGAGTTGATTTGAGGCGCATCCCTCGCGATGGGCCACGACAGCATCTGTCCTCAATGCTGCGATAGCCAGCAAGCAGATAGTCAATTGATCGCTCGCTTCGCATTGTCGGCAGCCTTGCCGGCGCTGATCCCAGATAATCTTTGGCGCTGAAGTCCGGAATCTTGGCCTTATCAAACGTTGGCTGCGACAAGCCTGATCATCGGCTTTGCTGTCGGGGCGGCAGGGCGGACCGTCAGAAGGTCGGGGCGGTTCGCCTCATTGGCCCGCGATCACGTGCGCGTAGTCTCGCCGTCGATAGTCCTGGCCGCCGGCACGCCTCAGAAATGCCTCTGCCCGGTCATTGGCGCAATGACCTGGTGTTTGCGGCAATGCCTCGTGAGACCACCAAATATCGCGTGTAAGGTTCGCGGCGTCTCGAGCCTCCATATTGCCAGCGGTTGAGTATGGGAGTTCAAGGTGCAAAATTGTAACGCTCCCCCGAGATCGCGATCGATAGAGATCAATAGCCGGCATCTCGGGCGTGACGGCGCATGCTGCTCTCGATCCTCTCTTCGAGACATTCCCCAATTCATCGTCACCCCAATTTGTTGGTCGAGGGCTTGAGCAGACCAGAAGACGCTGTCCCTCGGCTCAAACAGAGTGCGATCTGCAAAGCTAGACAGATAGAGATAGCGCGGCTTGCGGGACAACAGGAGCGCGCGGGCCGCGCTGCCAAAGTCTCGACTTTATCTCGACGGAGCAGCGGACAACCAAACCTCTTGGGGGTGCTGCTTGAGGCAGATCAAATACTCTTGAGGCGCCAATGGCAGGATGGTGGATAAGCAAACCCACAAGAAGAGGGGGCCATGCCTTCATTTAACGTTCGGTTCATTAAGACCGTTTGTGACGATACCGGTCACGAACATCGTGCCTGTCAGGCAGCGTTTAAGATCGATGCCGCCTCGCTAAGTGCTGCTGCACAGCAGGCGGAGACCGATTTCTGCAAGCAAAAGAGTGTCCGCGATTGGACAGTCTTCGCCGATGTGATCGAGCTTCGAACCCCGCCTGCATTGCCGCCGGCATAGGCTGGTTAGCTTGAGTTTGGCGAGAAGTCTGCGAATTGAGTTGTGGGGTCAATCTGTAATCTAAGCGTGATCCCGGACAGGGTCGTGTCGACCGTCGATTCGAGAGAACAACTGGTGATGCTTTCGTCAATTCGGCGGGCACCCTGTTGTCTCACCACACCTAAGCGGACCTCGCTGGACGGTTTGCCGCCTGCCGTTCAATGGGGTCTGCAGCGCTCCGCCAAGCATCGTACCGGCAGGGCCATCCGGATCGAAGGACCTGCTCCCACAAGTCGGTCTTGTTTGATCCAATGTCAAAAACAAGTCTGCCTCCGGCAGCTATGGCTGTTTCGAAGGGTTAGGCTTGGTTGTCCAATCTGCACACATATCCTTGACGGTTTAGACATCTCCTCAGCCGGTTACGCGCGGGCCTGTCCCAGACATCCGAACCGGCTTAGTTGAGCTCGCAGGACATCGATGCGATCGCACGTGACCTTAGTCTGTCCGTATCCGCCTTTCGAACCATGGCGCAAAGACCGGGCTCTCCTGAACTCTTGAGCAAGCGCCTCGCACTTGGCGGTGTTTCCGAGAATGCGCTTGCTGCCGCAATCGAGACTGCGATCTGCAACGCGTGTGTGGCCTGTGTCAGACCAAAGTCCGCTGCGCCGCCGACCTCGAGAGCCAACACCATGCAAGTCCGCTCAAAGACTGCCCGAACGAACAGACCCGGCGCGATCGGTCGTGAGATATCCTCCGGCTGCTCTTTCGCGATCATCTCGCTCAATCAGTTCCTCACCGAAGATCTTGACTCCTGAGCATGCCCGCATTCAAAGAAGGCCGATACAGGACAAGCCCATCGCCGCCTCGAAGTCCACGACATAGTGAAGCAGCCCTTATGTCTATATTCGCTGTTTCTGCCTACGTCTTCTTCTTTGCCGCAGCGATGGGACACGATCCGGCGTTTACGTTCTGCGTATTGCTGGCTTTCGTCGCCAGCCTGGCCGCCGCCGCCGTCGTCGTCCTCAATCGCCGCTATGAACCGCCGGCGCGACTACCCCCGGCGGAGATCAAAGTTCGGCCGAACTACAACTCGGTCCGATCAGATTCGCCTCAGCGACGGCGAGGTGGCCGCTGGATAAGGGAAATCAGTCTCAAAGGGCAAGGCGTGTTGCATCCAGACGCTCAACACAAAAGAGTGCGCTCCACCTGCTCGGGCGTATATTCGTGACAAGGGCGGCAATATTCTTAAAAACGCGGATGGTCATTATCGTGTCGATCTGACGAAGCCCCGATAAGTGGATACGTTAGCGACAATAAGGCGTGAGAAGCCTCCTGTGTTCTCGGCGATGCGGAGCACCTGAAGGAGAAGCGGGATTGCGCCATGCACCCTCAAGTGCGGCAACATCCGGAGAAAACTCGCGTAGAGTTCTTAATCGCGACTGTTGCTTCGATGTCACCAAATGTATGAACCCGCGATCTACGCTCGTGCCTGACGAGGGACGACATGTTTGATGTTTATTTGAACGGAAGGCGCGATCTTTTGGTCGTTCCGCGAGGCATTGCGATCCCCGCGGGGTTGGACGGCAATTGGAAGCGAAAGAAGCGGGCGGTGCGTTTAGTGAGCGATGCCATTCGCCAAGATGTCCAACGGCGCGGTTACCACCGACGTAGTTTGACCTCAAATCGGTCGGAGACGGCAGTTGAGACCTCGTCACAAACGTAGCCAAGGCGGCTATCTCCGCTGACCCTTTCTTCGAAACACTATGGGCAGAAAGCATGACCGAACTTATACGCTGGCGCGAGTTCCGATGAGTGCCTCTTTTTTACGGTCGTCGCTCCGAAAAAAATGTGTTACAGGCGCTCCTCTCAGAAGGAGCATTCATCGTGAAAAAAGCAACCAAGAAACGCGTTAAGCGGCGCGAGTGGACGAAGGCAGATATCAAAGAGCTCAAAGTCCATTCGAAGGCTCGGACCCCGGTCATAAAAATAGCAAAAATGACCAAACGCAGCGAAGGTGCGCTACGCCAGAAGGCCTTAAATCTCGGAATCGGACTCGGACATCAGCGGTAATTGTGAGCAACGCTGGCTAGTGGCCGGTAGGGCGGCTCGCGGGCCGCCCTCTTTGGCCATACAGACTTTGTCGCACATTAGCGTGGCCGACCCGCGCTGAGAGAAGTTTTCAGGCACGTACTGGATGCCTTCAATGTCGCGGAACGTGCTCCAGCGCTTTGATCAAGTTTCTTGGAAGGCGGTTTCGACAGCCGCTTGCGATGTATGATCGCGAGTGAAGAGATAGTCTTAGCCATAGCCCTGTCTCGAAGATAAAACCCCAAGACACTCGGCCCCGGAACGCATGCGATGGTGCCACTACGCCCAGTCCTTGGCGCGTTAGTTCGAGAAGCTGACCAGTCTCAGAGGAACTCCTGTAGGGGCCGAATCTAGCATCCGTTCGGCCAGCAGCTTCTTCAGCTTCGGCGAGGCAGTCTTGGCCGCGCTGGGCCGAACACATCGGCTGATCGCTTTAGCGAAATGGAAACAACTCGCGAATGGGGCATCCTCGAAGCTCGTGCCAGACTAAAGTTTGGGCGTAAGCGAACCTCGCCGAGCCTGTTGGCTAGCTCGAGCTCCGAGGCAATATGGCGCGCTCAACAGCAATTGAAAAAGCGCTCTGTTAGCTTGATAGGTGGCGGCGCGGCGGTTACATCCTGAACCCGTCATCACCTGAGCGCCCTCGGCGTTGTGAACGGACCACAACCACCTGATCGTGTCCCTGAGCGTGGTGTAACTGGCGGTGGGACACCGCGTTCGCCGGCAAGAGCCGGACTGGTCAGCTGGCGATGGCCGGGAGGCTGACGGTTGGATCATTACTCAACGGCGCGATGGTTTCCAGCGTCATGTAACGGGCGCGCTGGACGGCCCATTCATCGTTCTGTTCGAGCAGGATCGCGCCGATGAGGCGGACGATGGCCTCCTCATTGGGGAAGATGCCGACGACCTCGGTCCGGCGCTTGATCTCGCCGTTGAGGCGCTCGATCGGGTTGGTCGAGTGCAGCTTGGTGCGGTGCTGCGGCGGGAACGTCATGTAGGCCAGCACATCGGTCTCGGCCTCGTCGAGGAAGCCGGCGAGCTTGGGTAGCTTGGGGCGGAGCTGATCGGCGACCTTCCGCCATTGCGCTCGTGCGGCCTCGGCATCATCCTGGGCAAACGCAGTGGCGATGAAGGCGGAGACGACACGCCGTCCGCTTTTGCCGGCATGGGCCAGCGCGTTGCGCATGAAGTGCACGCGGCAGCGCTGCCAGGTGGCGTTGAGCACCTTGGCGACAGTCGCCTTGATGCCCTCGTGGGCGTCGGAGACGACCAGCTTGACGCCGCGCAGGCCGCGGCGGGCGAGCTTGCGCAGGAACGCCGTCCAGAATGTCTCGGCCTCCGAGGGACCAATGTCCATGCCGAGAACTTCGCGCCGGCCGTCGCTGTTGACGCCGACCGCGACGATCACCGCGACCGACACGATGCGCCCCTGCTGGCGCACCTTCACGTAGGTGGCGTCGATCCACAGATACGGCCAATCGCCCTCGATCGGGCGAGCGAGGAACGCCTTCACCTTGTCATCGATCTCCGCGCACAGCCGCGAGACCTGGCTCTTGGAGATGCCGCTCATGCCCATCGCCTGCACCAGATCGTCGACCGAGCGGGTCGAGACGCCCTGCACATAAGCTTCCTGCACCACGGCGGTGAGCGCCTTCTCGGCCATCCGGCGCGGCTCCAGAAAGCCGGGGAAGTAGGAGCCCTTGCGCAGCTTGGGAATGCGCAGCTCGACCGTGCCGGCGCGGGTCTCCCAGGTCCGGTCGCGGTAGCCGTTGCGCTGCGCCAGACGCTCGGGGCTCTTCTCGCCGTAGGCGGCCCCGGTCTGGCCTTCCACTTCCAGCTCCATCAGGCGCTGGGCAGCAAAGCCGATCATCTCGCGCAGCAGATCCGCATCAGGGGTCTTCTCCACGAGCGTGCGGAGGTTCATCATCTCATCGGTCATCGGTGGTTCCTCGAATCAGGTTGGTGTCAGCAACCCGACCCTACCGGCGAACTGCCGGTGACCACCGCAAAGCCGCCCGCCCGCTACGGCGCTATGGGAGGGCGCGCGTGCGGACGGCTTTGCTCTACCGAGCTACACCATCACTGGGGACACGACCCAACCACCTTCGACCGCGCTGCTTCAAAACATATTCGAAGGATGGGAGACTCATGTTAGCGAGCTCCATTTCTGACAGTCGTGCGTTTGATCTTCTGAACGCCAGAGCGGGCCCTTTCCAGGCGAAGCCTCACTGTAGCAGCCTTGGCAATGAACTCGCTTGATCGGTCAACGCCGCTTTCATCAAAAGCGAGCTCAACCAGGGCTGCCTGTCGTGGCTCCAAAGTCGGAGATGCTTGCGCGTTTTGGCCGTCAGCGACATCTGCCCGATCCGGGCATCGTCTGCGGAGGACTTATGCCGCAGCAAACCGTTTTTCTCTAGCAGCTTTGAGTGGGTTGTCACGAAGGAGGGGTCGACGAGCATCAATCGTGACACCAGGTTGACCGGTACACGCATTTCTTTGCCCAAATAGTTCACAGCCATCAGGATCGTCCACCGTGGCCGAGTGATGCCCAGCACATTTAATTTGGCAAGTTCTTCGACGCACGAATCGATCTGATCTCCCACATAAATGACCGGACAAGCTCGTCTCCGTCAGTAGAGATGCGGCCAAGCGCGCTTGCTGGATCAGGTAGATCCGGAGGCATCTTAAGTCAGGTTCCATCGTTTACAAGTCTCCTTGCGCCGATTAAGGGAGGGGCAACTCTCCAAGAGCAGGAAAATCAATTACTTGGTATAACTCGGAAGGATAGGCTGGCGAACAACAGGCTGGCCGGACTATGGAGTGTCTTGGCGGACCAAGGGCAGCATTCACGCTTGCGTCGGCAGCGATGCGCGCTGACAAGATTGCTGCACCTTGCCACGTGAGATGTCCGCGACATGGTCTGCTTCTTTGCCGAGCTCGCCGAGCCGTCCGCTCTTTTGCCGAACTTCTTTGGTGTATGCCGAGCATCAGCGAGGTTGCATGTCGCATTTACGTCTTCAATACCTCAGCAACAGGGAGCTGTGATTATACGTAATAACCTTCCCATGTGCCTTGGCGGTCTTCGGCAAACGTCTGTATAGTTCGTTCCAACCTTCCCATATCCGCAATCAATCTTCGTGTAGTTGAGCTGGCTCGTGACTTCGTTTCAACTGTCGAGTAATCGAGGACGCGATTGCGGTGTCTTTCTGTATCCAGCCGATCGATCGAACTGAACGGTTCTCAAGTCATGAGTGGCAGACAAAATTCTGGTCGTTTTAGCGCTTTGCGGCTGGCTTTCTGTCGATCAATCGAGCGAGCGCCGACAGGGTTCGCTTTTCAAGGACGAGGCGTCTGAACGATGAGCGGATGTTTTGGCCGTTCGCCTGCGGTGTGCTTTCTCCTCGGTCTTCCACGATCCGGGACGACACTCCTGGCGCATTTGCTGCAGCACCATCCAGACATTGTGGCTCCGCCTGAACCCTGGTTGATGCTGGCGGTTGAAGCATTTGGCAGGGTGGATCAGCGCCATCCGGCGGGTGGCTCGCTGATTGAGGCCGCGACCTCTGAATTCTTGGGTCGGATAGATAGCACGATCCCTAGCCGCGCTTTTGCCGATGCAGCCTATGATCAGTATCTGGCACAAGCGGGCAAGCGCATCATCCTAGACAAGACACCACGCTATTGGACGGCGCTTGAGTTTCTTGAATCTGTCTATCCAGAGGCGCCACACATCCTTCTGATGCGCAATCCCTATGCCATCGCGGCTTCACTGAAATCGACGTGGGGGGTCCCACTGCGGGCAGAAAGCTCGCATCCGGTCAGCGTCTCCAGTCTCGTCGATCTCATGCTCCGTCTGCCCGACGGCATCATAACGTCACTCGCCGATTTGGTTCTGGGCCTTCCCAAGCTCGCCGCCCACCGCACTCGCCCGCGCACACAGTTCGTGCAATACGAACTGTTCGTGGCGCATCCGGACGAGGAAATCCGGCGTCTGTTGAGGGGCCTCGGCTGTGATCCAGCGGCCGTCGCATCGGCGGGGATGAGACAAGCAGATTATCTTCGATCGAGTAGCTTCGGAGACCGAAAAATCTTGGAACGAAACGCCGTCGACCAAAGCTCTGTCAAGGCATGGCAATCTCAATTGAGCGTCGAAGAGATGCAAACCGTGACCGATCTGGTCGGCGCCGAGCTTCTGCTAGAACTCGGATATGAGCAGGAACTGGTACATGCACAGCAAGCCGGAGTCCTGGATAGGGGAGGGGAGGTAACTGAACCTTATCGTCAGGTATTCCGAACCTGGTGGGATTTGCGAAGCTCCAAGGCGGGAGCATTATCCGGCCCACCTCACGCTGGAGAGCCGGTCCACACGATGGCTGCCCAGTTGCAACAGACGCTGTTGGCGTCAGAAGCTGATCGAGCTGCGGGGCTGGATGGCATTCGCAACAGCGAAGCGGCTATCGAGATGCTGCGAGGCGAAGTCGCGCGGCTTGAGCGGATCCTCAATATCCGCTAACGGATCTGAATGCTTGCGAATAAAACACGCTGGCTGATTTAGCCATTATCCTTAACCCGCACGAGCTGATCTCCCGATCAGGTGTGACCCAGGCGCCGACCGCACCAGCGGCGGAATGCGATATGCTCCCGCGTCTGCAAGTCTCCTCTCCAGTGGGGCTTGAGCTCATCGACGAGCCATGCGTCTTGGCCAGCCGTTTCCGCCGCGGATATTCCCACTCTAGGCTGGAGCCATAGAACGGCGAAGAACAGAGATCCTGCATCGAAAAGAAGGCACATGCTACCGAAACATCTGCGCCGCCTCGAAGCTGAATCGATTGAAATCATGCGTGATGTGGTCGCCGAGTTCAAAAGGCCGGTCATGCTTTACTCGATCGGAAAAGACTCAAGCGTAATGCTGCACATTGCAATCAAGGCGTTCTATCCGGCAAAATTGCCGTTTCCCCTGCTTCACGTTGACACGACCTGGAAGTTCCGCGAGATGATCAGCTTCCGGGACGCGACAGCCAGGCGGCTCGGCCTCGACCTGATCGTCCATGTCAACAAGGAGGGCCTCGCGCGCGGGATCAATCCGATCGATTCCGGCTCCGCGCTCCATACCCAGGTGATGAAGACCGACGCGCTGAAGCAGGCGCTCGACCTCCACGGATTTGATGCTGCCTTTGGCGGAGCGCGGCGCGATGAGGAAAAGAGTCGCGCAAAAGAACGGATACTCTCCTTCCGTTCGGCCGGACACGTATGGGACCCCCGTAATCAGCGGCCGGAGCTCTGGAACCTGTTCAACACACGGATCCGCCAGGGCGAAACCATGCGCGTGTTTGCGATGTCAAACTGGACCGAGCTCGAGGTGTGGGAATACATCATGCTCGAGAAGATTCCGGTGGTTCCGCTCTACTTCGCGAACCAAAGACCGATAGTGCGTCGAAATGGTGCGATGATCATGGTCGATGACCAGCGATTGCCGCTTAACGGCGACGAGACGCCGGAAATGCGCATGATCCGCTTTCGCACGCTTGGATGTTATCCTTTGAGCGGAGCTATTGAATCCGATGCGACGACGATCGAAGATATCGTCGCGGAAATGCAGACTACGACTGTGTCGGAGCGCCAGGGACGCCTAATTGATGCCGACGAAGCCGCTTCAATGGAGAAGAAGAAGCGGGAAGGCTACTTTTGATGTTTACGAATCCGGCAACAGAACTGGTCCCGGCCAGGACGAAGGATCAGCTGCGATTCATCACATGTGGCTCGGTGGACGACGGCAAATCGACGCTGATCGGCCGATTGCTGCACGACAGCAAGATGATCTACCACGATCAGCTCACGGCGCTGGAACGCGACAGCATCAAGCATGGTAGCACCGGCAATGACATCGACTTCGCGCTGCTCGTGGACGGGCTGGAGGCCGAACGGGAGCAGGGCATCACAATCGATGTCGCCTACCGCTTCTTCACGACGCCGCGGCGCTCCTTCATGGTGGCCGACACTCCCGGCCACGAGCAGTATACCCGCAATATGGCTACCGGCGCCTCGCATGCCCAGCTCGCCATCATCCTGATCGATGCCCGCAAAGGCGTGATGGTTCAGACCCGCCGCCACTCCTTTATCTGCTCGCTGCTCGGTATTCGCCATGTCGTGCTGGCAGTGAACAAGATCGATCTTGTGGCATATAACAAGGAGTGCTTCGATCGGATCGCCCGTGACTATCTGGCCTTTGCCGCCGGTCTCAGCTTCACCTCGATTGTTCCGATCCCGATCTCGGCCCGCTACGGCGACAACGTCGTGGACCGCTCCGCTCATGCCAACTGGTATCATGGTCCCTGCCTGCTCGAGCATTTGGAGAGCATTGACATCCAGTCCGGCACCGCAAGCCAGGCTTTCCGCTTTCCGGTCCAATGGGTAAACCGGCCAAACCCGGATTTTCGGGGCTATGCCGGGTCGGTGGCTTCCGGGAGGATCTCGACAGGAGACGAGATCGTTGTCGCTGCGTCGGGGCGGACCACGCGCGTCAAGCGGATCGTGACCCACGATGGTGACCTCGTCGCCGCCGAAGCCGGGGATGCGGTTACCATTACACTGGAAGACGAAATCGATATCAGTCGTGGCGACATTCTGTCGCGACCGGACGACCGACCGAAGGTGGCCGACCAGCTTGCTGCTTATGTGATCTGGATGGACAAGGAGCCGCTCGCTCCCGGACGCAATTACGTCCTGCGGATTGGATCGCAGACGATTTCTGGCAGCATTACCACAATTAGGCATCGAATCGACGTCAACACTTGTGAGCATCTGGCCGCCGGGACGCTTTCCCTCAACGAGATCGCCTTCTGCGATGTTGTGACCGCAACGCCCGCCGTATTCGATCCTTACGACCTCAATCGAAAGACCGGATCATTTATCGTCATCGATCGTTACACGAATCGTACGGTCGGGGCCGGCATGATTGCCTTTCCGCTACGGCGGGCCACCAATATTGCTAGGCAAGCGCTATCCGTGGACAGGAGGGAGCGCGCCGCGCTCAAGAATCAGAAGCCTTGCGTCATCTGGTTCACTGGCTTGTCTGGCGCGGGAAAGTCGACGATTGCCAACCTTGTTGATCAAAAGCTGTTTGCGATGTCGCGGCATACCATGCTGCTGGATGGCGACAACCTCCGGCACGGATTGAACGCGGACCTCGGTTTCTCGGAGACGGATCGCGTGGCGAACATCCGGCGTGTCGGCGAAGTTGCCAAGTTGATGGCGGACAGCGGCTTGATCGTGATCTGCTCGTTCATCTCGCCCACTAGGGCCGAACGGGACAGGGTGCGCAGCCTGGTTGGCAAGGATGAGTTCATAGAAGTCTTTGTCGATACGCCGCTCGAGGAATGCGCGCGGCGAGACCCAAAAGGCCTGTATTCAAAGGTGAGATCCGGCAAGATCAAGAACTTCACCGGGATCGATTCGTGCTACGAAGCACCAACGACACCGGAGGTTCATCTCAGGACCATGGAGCAGACCCTAGAGCATTCAGCGGAAGCGGTAGTGGATGTCTTGATGGCGCGGTCAATTCTTGATGGTTAGAGGTCCCTCGCGTCGCACCATCGATTCGCACGATATCCCGCAAGCCGGCCAAGGCGATCCAGCTCTGGCGAGCCTGCGATCGGACTTTTGGCTCTAAAGGAACAAAATGGTCGCACCCACTCGTCGATTGCCCGCTTCCGGTTATGTGCTCGAAGTGGATGGCCAACTCAAAACCGAGTACGCGAGCAGAGATGGAGCATGGGCGGGAGCGGAGGAGCTCAAGAAACGCCGTCCCATGCTCCAGATCAGAATCTACGATGTGACAACAAAGTCCAGAGAGGAAGTCCGACTTCCAGTAAGTTGACTTTTCGCTTGGCGCTTCTTGCTGCGCGTACGGCCAGCGACACGCCGAGCTCCCGTTAAAGCCGAGCCGGACAGCGTCTCGGCCGGCTTCGATCTCTCGCGCAGTATGAGGGGCCTCGGTTTCCGGGCTTGGCCGCATCCGGCGAGCGGGCACTTGTTTTCAGGACCCGAATTTGGCAGTCGACCACGACTCCCTCCTGTCGCGGCCATGCCGGCTTTCGGCAAGCTTGCTTCGGTGGCCCGCCGCTCGACGGCGGACAACGCCTGCCTACACCCGCGCCTTGGCATTGCGAGACAAAGCAGCCGCGAACCTTAGCCATCCCGTGCTGCGCTACGGACTTCCGCGCTTCGGGTTCTGCTCCGTACCGCCTGCCGTCGTTGATCGTCATGAAGGCGGCCATGGCGCGGCCGAAAAGGCAAGGGAGCTCATCCATGGCAAGCGACAAGGACGATCTCTTGATGATCTGCTCTGGTCAACCGTCAACCTGTTCGACCGCGCGGTAGACCGCGTCGAACGCGAGCTCGCCATCAACGAGCAGGCGCTGCAGAGGGGCCAACGCGAGCAGAACGGCTGCGAGATGCGATCCGTCGAATCAGAGCGCCTTACCGCCGAGGTACTTGCGCTCCATTGAGTGTTGGACGCGATGGAACTCCTTTCACTTTGGGCCTTACGATTTGGACCAGCCCGTCAACCGCGGCACGCTCGCCACGGCGATGATCGTTCGTGAGACTTTCTCGCCACGAAGCGGAGTGCAGGCCCGAGAGATGCTGCCAGCCTAACGATCGCGCTCACAGAGGGACACGTGCCACTCATCTGGAGTCGAGTCGACCTGGTCCTAGCAAAGCAGGACGACAGGTTCTGCGTCACGGCGCCTCGCCGAAAGGTCGAACTGTTCGTTGCTAAAGCGACAGCAATCGCAAGGTCGCTCAGATTACCTTCAAGCCGGATTCGACCACAGCCTGCCAAGGGCGCTTCATTCAGCGCAACGACACCTGACAGCGGCGGTCATGTGCGACGAGGCGTACACTTTCCAGGTGCCAGCTATCCAGGAGGATCTCGGCGGCATGGCGGAGAAGCTCGGTACCTCCATCTGCGGTATGGCGAGGAATACGTGAACGGAAAGGCTGGCCATCCTTACCTGCTGGTATGCGGCCGCAGGCGGAATGCCGAATGTCCTGATGTCGAACTCTCAAAATACTTCAGCTCGCTGTGAACCTCCGCACTCCGCTGCCTACGTCGGCTTGTCGCCGCCAGATGGGAGTACGTCAGGAAAAAAATCTCACGAGAAAATCCCCGGAGAGGGTTGAAACGCCCCTAACGTCAAGTTGTACGATCTCGAAATGGACAGCGACAGTCATCAGCGTCCCAAACCTCCAACGAGCTACGAAGTGCGAATGCATCAAGTCTCAAGCCCATGCATCAGACTCCCGCTGCCTGCGACGTCATCAAGTGTGCCATGCCTTAATCTGCATCCCGGCGCGATGATCCGGCTGCATCGCTTTCCTAATGTCAGGTTTGCCTGAATGACGCAGGTTCGCACGTAAGTCGGTCGGTCGACCTGCCGCTTCGCGACGCAAGAAGGCGACCGCGCTCACGCCTGCGCATGCGTGATGGCTAGATGACAGCGCGCGTCGCCGCCGGTTGCGTTCGAGGGCGCGGTCGCAAGGCCAATATCTTGGAGGTGATGAATGGTATCGGTGAGCAGCTTTGTGAAAGATCGCTCTGCATCTGCGATGAGATGTGGAGGTTGTCATCCGGCAGGGTTTCGGACACAGACGCGAAGCGCGCCCGCAATCTATGGGCATCTGACCCGAAGCTGTTGAACGGAGGAAGTCGACACTCGCCACAGGGGCTCCCTGGTGGGGTGGGCGTACTCCAGGTCTATTGAAGAATACAACTTGAGGAGGAATGGTTTGATAAGACAGCGCTCTTTGCTGACGCCTGGTCCATTGTCGTTATCGCTGGCGGTCAGGAGCCAGATGCAGCTTGATCTCGCATCGCGCGATTGCGAGTTCAAGGAAGTGACCGCCTGCATGAGGCGGCTGATGCTCAACTTGCTGGGAAATGCTGACGACTATTCGGTCGTGCCTATTCAGGGAGGGGGCTCCTTTGCGATGGAGGCCGCTCTCTCTTCATTTGTGTCCCGAGCCCACAGGCCGCTCGTTTGCATAAACGGCATCTATGGCGAGCGTATTTTGCAAATCTTGCGGCTGTGGGGCGTCGAAGCACTGAAGCTTGTGAAGCGAGCGACCGATCCTTTGGATCCTCAAGAAATTGGCGAGCATCTGAGCCGAAATCCTGGCGTTACGCACCTGTGCTTCGTGCATTGTGAGACGACAACCGGAATCGTCAATCCGCTGGACGCGATCGTGGAGGAGGCGAGAAGACGTGGCGTAAAGACCATCGTCGATGGGATGAGTTCCTTCGGCGGCCTTAATATCGACCTGAGCCAGCGTGGACCTGACGTCCTGGTCACGTCGAGCAACAAGTGCATAGAAGGGCCGCCGGGAGTGGCGTTTGTCATCGCGTCCCGCGAGCTGCTGGAGAATGCGGTTCAAGAACCGAGGTCGTTTGTCCTCGACGTGAGAGATCAATGGCTCTCGCTCGAGCGCACCGGTGAGTGGCGGTCGACCCCTCCCACCCACATCGTTCAGGCAACGACAAAGGCCCTGAAGATTCTGCACGAGGAGGGCATCGATGCCAGACGCTGCAGGTACGAAAAGGTCAGGGACGATCTCGTCAAGGAACTCGAAGGACTGGTGTCTCCGCTGCTGTCCGCGGACTTGCAGTCGCCGGTCTGCGTCGCGTTCAGTGCGCCGTCGGGAATCGTGGACCAGGCAGGATTCGATGGGCTTTATCGCCACTTGGCGGCCCACAACCTTTACATCTACTCAAAGCTGCATCTTGCCACGCGGAGTTTTCGCGTCGGTTGCATTGGGGAAATCCAATCCAGCTGGATCGAGCAGTTGGGGTGCGCTTTTCGTACATATTTCCGGTCCGGTCAGGCTCGGTTAGCAAAGCCGATGTCGGGCCAAGAGGCATGCGGGGCTCGCATAAAGATGCCGGCTCGAGTGGCTGGGGACCCGCGGCTGCCGTTTTCGGCCGAGACTGCTGTTCTGCATGCGGGCTATCGGCGAGACCCGGCGACGAAAGCCGTCGCAGTGCCGATTTACCAGAATACGGCTTATGAACTCGATGGCGATCTCAACCACATCGCTGACGTCTACAACGTCAAGGCCGATGGGTTCACCTACACAAGGATCATCAATCCAACGACCCGCGCGCTGGAAAGGCGCTACGCCGCCGTCGATATGGGGAGCGACTCGCTCGCCGTTGCGTCAGGTCAAGCAGCGACGTTCCTTGCGATCGTCAACCTGTCAAGTGGCGAAGTGGGGGACAATGTCGTCGCCTCTCCGTATCTATATGGCAATACCTGGAACCTGCTCCACAACACATTAAAGCGTCTTGGGATCAGCGTGAGGACGGCCGATCCTCGAAAGCCCGAGACATTTGAACGTGCCATTGATGATCGCACGATATGCCTGTTCGGAGAGGTGATTTCGAATCCTTGTCTGATTCCGCTCCCCGTCAAACAGCTGGCCGAGATCGGCCGAAAGTACGGCGTGCCTTTGGTCGTGGACAATACGACGACGCCACTGGTATGCCGGCCGTCAGATCTCGGCGCTGCTATTACGACGTACTCCGCAACGAAATATATATGCGGCCACGGTACGACGCTCGGTGGACTGATCGTTGACAACGGCGAGTTTAGCTACCGGGGAGCCTCTCGCTTTCCCTTGTTCAACCGTCCCGACGATGCGCATGGCGGAGTTGTTTGGCATAATGCGGTGCGCGATGTCGACGATCTTGGAAGGAGCGAGTTTCTTCTCAAGGCTCGCATGACCTGGTTGCGCGATACCGGCGCAGCCATCGCCCCGTTTGCGAGCTTTCAACTGATCCAAGGGCTTGAAACGCTGCCACTTCGCATGAAGCAGCACTGCGCGAATGCCAGGATCGTGGCCGACGTTCTCAAGGAGCATCCAAAAGTGCGCCGTGTCTTCTACCCCGGGCTCTTCGAAGGCGCCGATCGGGAAACCGTTGAACAGACACTCAATGCTGCATACGGACACGGGGCGATGGTCATGTTCGAGGTGGAGGACGAACAAGCCGGGCGCAAGTTCATCCAGAACGTCGACTTGATGTATCACGTTTCGAATGTAGGCGATGCCCGCACGCTCGTGACCCATCCTGTCTCGACGACCCACACCACCGTCCCGCGGGAAAAGCGCGAAGCCGCCGGCATATTTGGCGGCTCGATCCGGCTTTGCGTCGGCATCGAAGATGTCAACGACATCCTGCGCGATCTGGACAAGGCGCTTTCCGCAATCTGACAACCTGCAAGGCGATCAGGAGGAGGTTCTCATGAATCAGGCAGACGCTTGGAAATTGAGGTCATCACGCTATGAGGCCGTTCAATTCAGCCGAGAAATCAATAAGCAGCTCTCCGAGCTCAGGCCCGACAACATAACGGGAGCGGCTTATATTGCCAAAGATTACGCTGTCATCACAGCGTGTACGCTCGCGACTGTGTCGGTCTCATGGTGGCTCTACCCGCTGGCCGTCCTTCTGATTGGCGCCTATCAGCGCGGATTGACAACCATTGCTCATGATGCGGCTCACCGCACGCTCGCGAAGAACACGACCTGGAACTACGTCCTGGGCATTCTGTTCGCTTCCTATCCCTTGTTCCAGCGCCACTGGGCCTACCGGATCTCGCACGTCTATTTGCATCATCCCTATCTCGGAGATCCGGACAAGGATCCCGACCTGAAGTTCTTTCTGGCCAGCGGCGTTTACAACGTGCAGCCTCCGGAGCGGTACGCTTTCAACATGATCTGGAAGCCGATCTTCGGCGGCGCGACAGTAGCGTATCTGAAGTATCTTTGGGCCAATCGATTTTCGATCACAGATGTCGAGGAGCAGAGCCGCTCAGGCATACTTATCGACAAGTATGGCTTCTATCTCTTCTGGATCAGCATCCTGGCCGGGTCATATGCTGTTGGGCTGCTCCATATCGTCGTCCTGTTTTGGATCGTGCCCTATCTCACCACGTTTCAGGTCCTCGGATGGTTTATCGAGCTAGCCGAGCACTCACCTATGTGCGAAACCGAGACGCAGAACGTCTATCTCACCAGGAATCGGAAAGGAAACTTCCTCGAACGAGCCATCCTCGGACAGAATCTGGATGAGTACCACCTTGAGCATCATCTTTCGCCGGGCATCCCGTTTTGGCTGTTGCGCAAAGCTCAGAAAATCCGAATGCAGGATCCGAACTATGCGAAGGTTGCCGCGACCTGGGGTGGTCTCTTTGTCAAGGGACCTCAAGGTCAACCTAGCGTCATAGGTCAGTTAAAAGAGCGAAATCGACGCTTGTATGAGCAGGCCGTTGCCGAGGTTCGCGCGCGAGGGCAGCTCGCGTGACGTTTCTACGGCCAGAGAGCACCCGAGCCGTGGTCGGCGTCACTTCGAACCGTCTTCTGGTCGATGGTGTGCATCGCGACTGGTTGCGGCGCAAGTACTTGCAGGCACTCCATCGTCATGCGGGAGTGGCTTGCGTCATATTGCCGACGATCGACGCCGAAGATGCGAGGGAGGAGATCGCCCCGGCGATCATGCGCCGGCTCGACGGCTTAGTGTTGACAGGTGATGAATCGAACATCGACCCCGCCGTCCTGAGAGCGCCTGCGTCCTTGACGCAGGCTGATCGGCAGGACGTTGAGCTTGGGATCCTTGACCGTCCGCGGGACAGGCTCTCTGCCGTAACTATAGAGAGCGCCATCGCGCTCGGAATGCCTATTCTGGGCATCTGCCGTGGGCTTCAGGAACTCAACGTCTATTTCGGCGGCACGCTCCGCTCATCGCTTGCGGAGTGGAAGCCGGAAAGTGGCGCGATGCATGCCGAGAAGCCAGATCGTCCAAGAGACCGTCAGTACGACGCCGCGCACACCGTCAGGATATGCTCCGATGGCGCGCTCTTTCCAATCGCGCGGACGATCGAAGCGCAAGTCAACTCGCTGCACAATCAAGGCATCGAGGCGCTTGCCCCGGCGCTGAGGCGCGAGGCGTGGGCGCCTGACGGTTTGGTCGAGGCGGCTTCGGTCATTGGCGCCCCGACGCTCCAAATCGGTGTGCAATGGCACCCCGAATGGCACGTCTCAACCGATCTCCTCAGCAAGCAACTGTTCAAGGCATTTGGAGAGGCGTGTGTTGGGTACTACCGAACTAAGAAGAACTAGAGGCAGGTTGTGACATTTCAAACCAAACGTGGTCCGTGCACGTCGAAAGGACACTCCCTCGGAGCCGAAGCACGCGTCCGGTCCTGCGAGGGCCGTGCGCCGCCTCGCGGGCACAGGAAGACTGGAGGATTGGCGAATCGCTTCGTTCTGGGAGTCCTATTTGTGGCGCTTTATGTCGTCGTGAGCGCGGCAGGCGAGGTTTATGCGGCGTCGTATTTTCAGCAAGCGGATGTGTTCGTCGCGCTCCTGCTGACCTTCGCTGTGGTTTGTCTGATGTTCAATCTCCTGGCTCGCCAGGAAGGACGCGAGGCAACGGTGGCGAAATGGTCGCTCCTCGTCTTCGTCGCGCTCAATGTCGTGACAGCAATCAGCTGGATCGGCCTATTTATCGGACTGAAATACGCTGAACCTGCGATCGTCATCGCCTTCATGGTGGCGCTGGGGCCCACCGCAACAGTGTGGTTAAACGCACTGATCAGGCGCCAGGGTGCCCCTCCAGCATCCGATATTGTCGTGAGCGTTACGATCGCAACGATCGGGAGTTACATGATTTGGATCTCGGCCAGCGGCAACGCAGGCGTGGAGTGGGGGGCTCGATCGTCCTTCGGCATCGTCTTGGCGATCGTGGCCGGCCTATCGCTGGCCCTTACAAATATACTTGTCAAACTGCTGTTCGATCGTGGGTTTTCTGGCCGACAAGTCCTGGCGCATCGCTTTTATGGAACGATTCTCTTGCTGCTGGGACTGGTCGACCATTCATCTATCGTGCCTGAGATCTCGCAGCATTGGTTTGCGATCGCGGCAATTGGGCTGTCGACGATCATTGTTCCTTTGCTCTTGATCCAGCAGGGCATTCGCCGGGTAGAGCCCTTCACCGTCAACATGGTCCTGTCCACCGCCCCTATCATCACCTTCCTGTTCCAGTACTTCGATTCTCGCATCGTGCCTTCGTTACATACGTTCATAGGAAATGCTCTCATTACGGCTGTCGCTGTCGGAAACATCTACTTGCAGTATCGGAGATCCGCATGAAAGAACGGAGTTGTGTAATCGTAGACGCATATTCTACCGGCCGATACCTACCGGAAGAATTCAAGCGCTATGGAATTGGAACGGTGCATGTGATGTCGGCTGCACAGATTCCGTCCATATTCCAATCGCATTTCAATGCGGATCTTTATGATGAAGTCATTCGCCCCACCGAGCGCATGGGATATGACGACATCGTTGATTATCATCTTCAGGCTCTCCATGGCCGGGAATTGGAGTTCGTTGTCGCGGGCTGCGAGACCGGAGTTGAACTCGCCGATTCTCTGTCGGAGCGGCTTGGCTTACCATCAAATGGGACTGCGCTATCCGCTGCTCGGCGTGACAAAGCGCGATTGTCTTGCGCGCTGACCTTTGCAGGCGTGCGATCGATCAGACAAGTCGTGTCCGACAGTCCTGTAGAGATCGCGAGCTGGAAGCGTGAAGCGAAGTTCGATCAGATCGTGATCAAGCCGCTGAACAGTACGGGTACCGAGGATGTATTCTTTTGCTCGACAGACGCTGATATTCAGCGGGCTGTGAGCGCAATTGTCGGGAAGACGAACCGTGTCGGAGCGTTGAATCGTTTTGCCCTTGGGCAAGAAAAAATAAACGGCCAGCAATATACCGTAAATGCCGTCTCGATCGAAGGGGAAGCCTTCGTTACGGAGGCGTGGACCTATGACACGGTTCCGATTGAGAGGGCATCATCGGTCTGCTCACTTGAGAGATTGTTGGGGGGCAACGAACCAATCGTTCAGGAACTGTCCGACTACTTGGTGCGTGCGTTGCAGGCACTACAGATCGTCGACGGACCGGCTCATGCTGAGATCATCGTCGATCATCGGGGACCGGTTCTGGTGGACTTCGGAGCGAGGCTTCAAGGGACCATGTCGGCAAAAGCACGAACGATGGCGTTGGGGCACAACCATATGACCTTGACGGCCTGGCGTTACGCAGATCCCAAGGGCTTTGGTGAATATATGAGGCTGCGCGGGCCCTACAAGCGGCAGGCTCACGCACTTTGCGTCTCGCTGATCTCAGATATGAGCGGTGTCGTTGCCGGTTACCCGGGACTCGAAGCAATCCGCAAGCTCCCGAGCTTCGCGGATGCCATTGCATTCGTCCCGATTGGTCAAGAGCTAGTTCCCACGATCGACTTAGTGTCGACACCAGGCATCGTTTATCTCGTGAATAGCGACTTGACTCAGCTTGAGAATGACTATCGCAAGTTGCGAGCAATGCGGATGGACCAGGTGTTCGATTTGGTGATGCAGGATCGCGACTGATGCCAACTGATCCCAGGTTGACCGGAGCGAATCCAGCCCGCGCGGCGATGGTCGGCTTAAGCGACTTCGATGGCGTTCTGCGAGGCAAACACGTCTTAGGTGAAGATCTCGCGGGTGAAGATAAAGTTATCAAGTTCTCTGAAGCGGTGCTGGCGTGGGATTGTACGGACCGGGTCATTCCGGCCAGTTTCACGCAAAAGCCGCTATCGGCGTTCGGAGATGCTGACCTGCGGATTTTGTCAGGCACCGGCCGTTCGGTGTCTCATCTCGGCGATCAATATCTCTATCTCGCGGAGTTCGCGGGCGCACATGAGAACATCTGTCCGCGCGGTGTTCTGCGTAAGGTCCTGCGAAGGACTGCTGACCACGGATACGACTGCACTGCCGGGTTCGAGTTTGAATTTATGCTGTTTAAGGAGAACGCAGACACGATTGAAGACAAGCCGTTCGGCGAATGGGCTCCTTTAACGCGCGGCCCGTTCGGCTACTCGATTGCGCGCTCTGTCGCACAACATGAGCTGTTCGATGAGATCTTGGCGATTTGTGAGAAGGCTAGAATACCTCTCAGCGGACTACACTTTGAAACGGGACCTGCCGTTGTCGAAGCGTCACTTCGTCATTGTGATGCGCTGGAAGCCGCCGATCGAGCAATCATATTCAAGTCGATGATAAAAGCCTGGGCGCAAACGCGAGGCATGATGGCTACATTCATGGCCAAGGTTTCCGAGAAATGGCCCGGCCAGTCCGGCCATATTCACATCTCGATGTCCTCGGATAGTAAAAATGTATTCTACGACGGTGATGCGTTAGGCAACGTCTCCGATCTTATGAGGCAATTCATCGCCGGACAACTAGAATACATGAATGAGTTCTGTGTGCTCGCTGCGCCGAACGTCAACAGCTACAAGAGATTGGTACCTGGCTGCTGGGCACCAATCTGTCCAAGCTGGGGCCTTGACAACCGCTCCTGCGCGGTTCGCGCCATTCCGGGAGAGCCATCTGCGCATCGCCTGGAATATAGGCTGCCTGGCGCAGACGTGAACCCGTATCTCGCGCTCGCATGTGCGATTGGTTCAGGAATATTGGGCGTCGAGACAGGTCCGGAACTACCGGCTTCGATCGTCGGTGATGCAAGCCTGGAAATGTGTCGTCCGTCCGCGAGGCTGCCTCAAAGCCTATCAGAGGCAACATCTCGGTTTGCAGAGTCTGCAGCGGCCAGTGATGTCTTCGGAGAAAGGTTTGTTGAAGCGTTCGCTTGCTCGCGCCGTTGGGAGTGGGAATCCGTTCAACATCGGGTCACCGACTTTGAACGTCGGAGATACTTCGAGATCATTTAGCTTGAGCTCTTCGCTAGTTCTGAACCTCCTTCCGTTGGCCGGTGCCGGCGCGACCATCGCGGCTGTCTGTGCCGCTGATGTTGAGCTTCATACAGAGCAAGTGTGCGTTACTCGTTAAGTGAGGACCTTGGGAACGGTGAGGAGGTCTGCTATTATCTGCTCTATGGCAGCAACCGCGATTGCTCCGTTCTAGCAACGAACAACACCATTTCCATTCGCATCAATGAAGACGTTCTCGACTTCTTCAAGCGGGAAGGCATGGTCGATTATGCTCAGAGCACGAGCCGAAGAGGCCCGTGATGCGCGACGCTGTAGCCGAGCCGCAGAGCCACGCAGGACGCGAGGCTCACCATTAATGGGGGCAGCGCGACCAGACGATGGCTTAGCCGCCGCCGGCCACAACGAGGCTGGCGTTGATCGGTGCTGACTTATACTCTTGGCGCGGCGCTCTGAAATCCCATCAGGGAAGAGGTCCCAGTCACCTTGGGTCCATTAAGTTCATGAGAGAGCGATGGCGGCGAACGCTACACGGCCATCTTGGGACCGAAAGGCCCCAACGACGTTCAACTCATTCATCACCCTCGGCCAACTTTGCCGAGTGAAGCTGCGGCACCAAGGACTTCCTCAGATATCTATGGCGGTCTTGCGCCAGGGTTTGATTCGCCGGCACTTTTCGAATGGCGTGAGGACGCTCCTTCGGCGCTGGCGCCAAACCTTTCCCTGCCGTCTGCCGCACCGGCATCAGGCCATCAGCCACTCCCGCAAGTGCCTGAACTGAGAGAGTTGTTCGGCGATCACTGGACGCACGGCCCCCAAGAGGCTTCGCCTGTCGTGATCGACATATTGCAGAGCCTAGGTCTTCTGCCGAGCCGGGATGTCCCAATGACCCGTTTCTTAGTCCACGGTCAGCCCTACACGGCCGAGAGCCTACCGGGAGGCCGCGTTCTTCTCTTCCATCGGCCGCAACTTGGCTGAACGGGGCTCGTGGGCACCTAGTGTTTCGGCACAGAGATTTTGAGTCTTTTTGCTTTCGGCACTCTGGTAGATATTTTAGAATAGAGAGCGGCCTAATTTGGTGCGCGCCTTCTCGATCGCGAACATCCAATTGATGGGTGCGCGCTCGGCGTTGCGGCGTTCTCCCATGCAGCGGTCTCTCTGACGAGATGGGCATAACTGTCGATGCGCCGGTCGAGACACTGACGGGCGAGCGCGCTAATCTCGATCTCGATGATGTTGAGCCAATTGGCATGCTTCGGGGGCAATGAAATTCGCGCATGCGCTCGGCAAAGTCGACGGCGGCCGGTGCTAGATGGCCTTCACTGGCCACATACCCCATTTGTACCTTTGGAGTGCACCACATGCTTCTGCGCCATGGCTTGAGATCGTTCTCGGCCAGGCGCCGTCTCGCGCGACAGGCTCTCCTGCGACGTCAGTCTGACCGTCTCGTCGGCCAGCAGCTCCAGTGTCCAGCGCGCGCGGTCGGAGGGCTGAAGCAGGAGGTGGCCACCAGAAGGACCTCTTCTTTGTCGTTGAGCTCGCGCTCTGCCCCTGCACGGGCTCTCCGCTCTGGGCGGCCACCGGGTTGCCTTGCGACAAAACGCCGACGGGTTCGATAGACCATCGAGTGGCCGACGTCCACGCTGCTGGCGATATCGTCACCACTCATCCCGGCATCGGCGGCATCTGCGCCTTTAGCTTGCGCACCGCCTGTCTGCCTCCGGCGCATCGAGGATGTGCTTGATTTGTACGCCGAGCCGCCCAATGAAGCAGTGCGGGCGCGGTCCGGATCCTACCGGCGGGGGGCTGAGTTGACGAAAGGTTCCTGCCGCATCCGCACTGCTGATGAGGCTGACGAGAAACATGACTCGGCGCCGACCGTTCTGGTACGCTAGCACTGTCCCTGCCACATCCCGCCAACCTCAACGGCTCTGTATCCGGGGGAGCTTACTGAAAGCTGACAGACCTGCGCGACAAATCACAAATGGAAGGGGCCCCAGGGCAGCTTGCCACTAGACGTCAGGACGTTCAGGTCCAGACAAAAGGCCGTTCGGCGCGCTTACGATCAGCGGCCGCTACAGCGGCGCGACGGACCGGAGGGGCGGTCAGCCTAGTCCACTGCAAGCTTTATGACTGATCGCCGGTTACGACATCCGGCTTCGGGCGGGTCTTCGAGGAGGAGAGTTTACCATTTGGATCACGCATCAGGCGCGTCCGGACCAAATACGTCGCACCGCTTACACAGTAGCGGTCTAGCTGGCTAGACATTCCTCGTGAACATGACCATATTGCCGAGCCGTCTCTCGATCCAAGAGCGCGCTATTGTCCGCAAAATGATAGACACAGCAGTTCTATTTAAGCCGCTCGGCTGCAGCCGTGATAACTTCGAAATTCTTGGTATCAGACATATGTTCCCTCACATGAACTCCTGGGACAAATCGCCAGGAGATTCTCTGACAATCGAACATCATCCGCTACATGGGGTGACCTACGCGCTTACGCTTGTTTTAGCGCTTTGCCGTCGATACGGGCTCCGGCCATTTCGTTATCACCGCCAGCGACGCAACACGGTGATGATCCGTGCGTCACTGGGCTTCGTCGACAAGGTGCTGCTGCCGGAGTTCACCGAGCTGGCGAGGTCGCTGCAAGTCTATCTGCACGAGGTGACGCCGCGCGTGATCCGCGACGAGTCTATGACGGACGACACCCGCGATGCGCAGGAAGTTACAGATGCCCTGCCGTCGAACTGATCAGGCGGCGAGCTTTGCCTCAGAACCATCGCGCTCGGCTTTCCAATTCCACGGCAACAGCATGTGCAGCCGATTGATCTTTGTACGTCCGGAGACGATGCGCTCGAGAACATTGGTCAGATAGTGCCGCGGATCGATGTCGTTCAGCTTCGCCGTGTTGATGAGCGACGCGAGAATGGCCCATGTCTCGGCCCCGCCTTCACTGCCGGCGAACAAGTAGTTCTTCTTTCCCAGGCCTATCGGCTTGATGCTGCGTTCGACCGTATTGCTGTCGATCTCGATGCGCCCGTCATCGATGAAGCGCGTCAGACCTTCCCAATGGTTGAGAGTGTAGCTGATGGCCTTGCCAAGACCGGACTTCTTCACGCGATCTCGGCGCTTGGAGCGGAAGACACAAAGTCCGCCGTCGTACGGATCGGCCCCAAACGCCTCGCTCACCAGCATCGCTAGCTAGTCCATGCCGTGACGGAAATCGATCGGCTGCGTCGCGATCCAGATCGACAACCCTGGTCGGAGCCCGATCATCGGCCAACCGTCCCTACTGCGGCCAGCACCTCGCACCGCGCCCGGCGGTCGACCGTCCCCCTGACACGGATACAAACCGCGCCGACCTCGATCTCGATTGCCGCCTGCTCTTCGCACGAGGGCAATTTGCCCCCGCAGCCGGTGATCGCGACCGGCAAAAGCCAGCTGGCACGTCTCCGTACCCGCGCTCCACCACCTTCGCCCGCATTGTCCGACGACGCCACAGAAACAACAGGCTTGGGCTGATGTCGTGTTGTCGCGCCATCGCGGACACGCTTGCACCCGGCGCAAAACTCTCCGCGACAATCGCCGCCTTCGCATCGGTCGACCAGCGCCGTCGCCGGCCCGTCCCGGTAATGATCTCGACACGCTGCAGCGTGTCCGAGCCGTCCTTGAGGATAGACGTATGCCTATCCTTATCGCCATCCTTACGACTATCCTTTGACATGGTGATCTCGTGACGAACCATTCCACGAGATCTTTCTAACCGACTAGATCAGCCCTCAGCGCGTGGTGCCTCGATGACGCTCACGAAACCGCAAGGTCCGGTTTCTGTCGGAGGCGCGCCGCTGACTGCGGAGCCGAGCACGGAACAGCGCTGATTACCACAAAATGCCTGCCATATGGCGCTGCGCCTTCCAACCACGTCGGAAACCAACAGTCCACCATCTTGATCGGCAGGCGAGCCGCCTCTCATTGCTCCGCGTGGTTTCGAAAATCCTCTGTGAGTCGCAAGAAGTTCATAAGCAGGACGTGCCCCTGTGACGTAAGTATCGACTCGGGATGGAACTGGACCCCATAAGTGGGATAATAGCCGTGCGTGAAGGCCATGATCTCGCCTTCCTCCGAACGCGCTGTCACTATGAGATTCTGCGCACATGACTGATCAAGCTCGACGATAAGAGAATGGTAGCGTCCGACGTCAAGCGGGGTTGGCAGCCCCTTGAATAACCCTCGGCCGTCATGCGCAATGTACGAGCGCCGACCGTGCATGGGCCGATGCGCACGCGCCACCCGTCCTCCGAAAACGCTTCCAATACATTGATGTCCAAGGCAGATGCCGAGAATTGGTACGCGTCCTGAAAGTTCGCGAACCACTGCTGTCGATATTCCTGCCTCATTTGGGGTGCAGGGGCCGGGCGATATGACCACCGCGCGCGGGTTGAGACCAACGAGCTCGCTGATGCTGATAGCATCGTTTCGGATCACTTCCGTTGCTTCACTGAGCTTGTGGAAATAGCGGGCAATGTTGAACACGAAGGAATCGTAATTATCGATGATGACAATCAAAATGCACCAGCTGGTTCAGAACCAAATGCATCAAAGATTCGCTCTGCCTTGGCGAGCGTTTCCTCGTATTCGGCCTCGGGCTCCGACAGGGCCGTTATACCGCTGCCCGCATGAAACACAGCCAGGTCGCCGTCGATCGTGACCGTGCGGATCGCAATACTTGTGTCCATGTGCCCGTTGAAGCCGATGAAGCCGATCGCCCCACAATAGACCTCTCGCGCTATGCGCTCGATTTCTGTAATAATTTCCATCGACCGCAGCTTTGGCGCTCCCGTAATGGAGCCGCCGGGGAAGCAAGCACGGAGCAGGCTAACGGCGTCTTCGCCTCCGGCAAGTTTCCCCGTAACGATCGACACGAGATGGTGCACTGAGGCATAGGACTCGAGATTGCACAGGGCCGGAACCTCGACCGAATGCGCGGTGCAAACGCGTGACAGATCGTTGCGCAAAAGGTCAACAATCATCGTGTTCTCGGCATGATCCTTTTCGGAAGCGAGGAGAACAGCCGCACGGCGCTGGTCTTCCTTGAAATCAGGAGAACGCGCGATCGTGCCCTTGATAGGTCGTGTCTCGACTTGTCGTCCCTCAAGCTTCAGGAATCGTTCCGGCGAACTTGATGCGATGGTCAGCTTTCCCCATCGCAGCAGGGCCGCAAAAGGCGCTGGATTCAATGATCGTAGCTGGCAATAGAAGGCGAGTGGATCAAACGAGGTCGACAGGCGGGCGCTGAAACGCTGCGCAATATTCGCCTGGAACACGTCACCCGCCAGGATCAAGTCGATCACGCGTTGTACCGCCGCAACGTAGCCCTCGCGGCTGAAGTTCGAGCGCCATGCGCCCGCTTTGCTGGGACAACCCTTCTGTGGCGCCTTTGGACCGGCAAGCAATGCTGCAAACTGGTCGGCTCGACGACGCGCTCGTTCGCTCCGTCGCACCCGATCCTGCTCCGGCCATCCGGTCGAGACGATCCAGCATTTGTTATCCCGGTGGTCGAAGCTGATGACCACATCATAGAAATGCAGGATGGATTGGGGCAAACCCAGACCGGCAATTGCCGGCGCAGACAATCGCTCCAATGTCCTGTTCATGTCGTAGGCAAGGTAGCCCGCCGCTCCTCCCTGGAACGGCGGGAGATCGGGACGATGCTCTTGCGGGTACTTCGCGAGTAGCGTGCGAAGGACCTTCCATGGATCGGCCTCGAGAGTCAGTCCGTTCCAACTGACTTGGCCGTTCGCGACCCTATAGGTGCTGAACGGGTCGCACGTTAGATATGAGTAGCGCCCAAGCAGCTCGTGCCTTGCTACGCTATCGAGAAACGTGAGATGCGATCGATGCCCGAGACGTCGCATCGCTATGACAGGGTCAACCCACTGCAACTCGCGAACGTACATCGTGGTTATCGGTCACCGGCGGCTGACGTCGTGAAAGTGCCGTTCCATCTGTTGGCCCCCCCGATGAGAACGACGCTTGCCTGCGATGGGCCGAAACTTGAGGCCCATTGCCAAGTTAACCAGGCGGTGGACTTTTTGCTGCGACAGCACCTGGATCATCCTGCCGTGGAGGCGCAAGGGGTATCTATGCATCGTAGTCGGCCGCGAACCGCAGCTCGCGGAGCGGTCGGACCCGCTTAATCGACTCCCGGTAGAGATCGTGCGCCTTGTACGCTGCGAGCTCCGCCTCGCTGTCGAACTCACCATAGACCACGACATCGATATCGTTGCCGAGCTGATCGGTCTTGCGGTTGCGGGCAACCTCAAGCCGGCGCGCATGTGGTATCGTGGTGAGAAGCGAAAGACCTTCGATGATATGGTCGATATGCGCCTCGTCCTTGGCGCTGAAGAAGACGATGTGACGAATCATGGCCGTCCGTGGAGATGTCGCTAGTGGGTGGCATAACTATCTGGGAATAGAGCCCGTTGCAATGAGGCTAGTCGCTTGCCGCATGATCGTCGCTTGCGATCGTCGGCGATCCGCAATGAAGCTTGCCAGATTTGCTCAGGGCGCCGGAAGGGCAAGGCGCTCAATGGTTTGAATGTGCCGCGTGAGCAGATTACAGGCTTGATCGACGTTGCGCGTTCGCAAGGCTTGCAGAATCAGGCGGTGATCTTGATTGGAGCGCGGTCGCCAGCCCACCGATCGCGCCATCGCGAACACCAATCGAGAATTGGCAAGCTGCAGTCCATCGAGGCTCGCGAGCAGACGCGGCATTCCGCACGGCGCGACCAAGGCTTGGTGAAAGGCGCGGTTGGCTGTCTCAAACTCCTCGATCGTCTTTGCATTGTCTCCTTCGATCAGGGCGAGCTCGATCTGAGCCAAATGAGCTGTTGTGAGCCTTGGCCCCGAATGGCGCAATGCCACCACTTCGAGCGCGGCGCGCATTTCGGCGATCTCCTTCACTGAACGGGTATCGAGCGGGGAAACCCGAACACCGCGACGCGGCACCGCGACAACAAGATGTTGTGCCTGCAACTGCCGAAAGGCCTCGCGCACGGGGACGTGGCTGGAATTGAATTCTCGTGCCACGTGATCCTGACGGAGTGGCGCGCCTGGCTCTAAGGCGCCGCTGATAATGCGCTCAGCAATTGAGTCCGCGATGCGCGCGACCGTCGTCATGTTGTCACTAGTGATCATAGATTATCTACCGCAATAACCGGTGCATTTGCGAGACAGCTCGATTAGCATCTCTTCGAGGGCAATGACTATAGATAATTGACGCGATTATCTACAATTGAGCGGGATTGGCTTATGGATGCTGCTGCGCAAGTCCAGCGGAAGGAAGCAGGCAACGGGACGCAGGTTCGTTATCATTGGAATGTCGAAGAGGCTAAGGCGCTCTACGACCGTCCTTTTGCCGACCTGATGCTTCAGGCGCAGCACGCTCATCGCAAGAACTTCGATCCAAACCACGTCGAAACTGCGAGCCTGCTCAGCATCAAGACCGGCGGCTGTCCGGAAGACTGCGGCTACTGCTCGCAAAGCGCGCATTACGAGACCGGCCTGAAAGCCACTCGTCTGATGCGTTGCGCCGATGTGGTTGCGACCGCGCAGCGCGCGAAGGGTGCCGGCGCCACGCGCTTCTGCATGGCCGCGGCCTGGCGCACGCCAAAAGATCGCGATCTTGATTCCGTCTGCGACATGGTCAAGGCGGTCAAGGGATTCGGCATGGAAACGTGCGTCACGCTCGGCATGCTGACAACGAAGCAGGCCGCGCGCCTCGCCGAGGCCGGCCTTGACTTCTACAATCACAACGTCGACACATCGCCCGAGTTTTACAGCAAGATCATCACCACCCGCAGCCTGCAGGACCGCATCGATACGCTGGCGCATGTGCGCGATGCCGGCATCAAGATCTGCTGCGGCGGGATTATCGGCATGGGCGAGCGCGTCGAGGACCGCCTGGGTATGCTCGTGCTGCTCGCCAATCTTCCCAACCATCCCGAAAGCGTGCCGATCAACCTGTGGAACAAGATCGAGGGCGTGCCGGTGGAAGACACCGCGGGGCCTCCCGATCCGATCGCGCTGGTCCGGCTGCTGGCGACCGCGCGGATCATGATGCCGAGGAGTGTGGTTCGCTTGTCCGCCGGGCGGCAATACATGACCGATGAATTGCAGGCGCTTTGCTTCTTGGCCGGCGCAAATTCAATCTTCGTCGGCGACGTGCTCTTGACCACCAAAAACCCGAAAGTTGATCGCGACGCGGATCTGCTGGCCCGGCTCGGCATCACGTCCGGGCTCTCCTGACGGAAGCAGTGCGCGCAATATGTTGCCCCCTACATCCAGCCTAGGTGAGAAATGCAGATAACTTTGATGAAGGGCAAAATCCATCGCGCCTCAGTGACCGAAGCTGATCTTCACTATGAAGGCTCGATCTCGATAGATCGTACGCTCCTGGACGCGGCAGGAATGGTGATCAACGAGCGCGTCGAAATCTACAATGTCGAAACAGGGATGCGCTTTGCCACCTACGTGATCGAGGCGCCGCCGATGTCTGGCACGATAAGCCTGAACGGTGCGGCCGCCCGACTGGCGATGCCCGGAGACAAGATCATTATCGTTGCATATGCCTCATTCGACGAGGCCGAAGCAAAGATATTCAAGCCACGCATTGTGCGTGTGGACAGAGACAATCGCATCCTGGCAAGTTGAACCTCCGGCCATCCTTCCTTCTTAAACGGCCAACGCATTTTTTGCGTGATTTGATGCGAGCCTCGGAGTGATGAATGCGGTCAATCCAAACAGCTAGACTTGGTCCCTACGTCGCAGCGTTGAATGCGTTGAACGAAGATAAACGGCTGCGCTGCCTCAAGCCCCGCGTGGGGATCGATTTCGCATCGAACGACTATCTGGCGCTCGGCAACGACTCGCACATCAAAAAGGCGATGGTCGCCGCGCTCGATGCGGGCACTCCGATTGGAGCCGGCGGGTCGCGGCTTCTGCGCGGCAATTGCGAGGAGCATGAACGGCTCGAGACGGAAGCGGCTCAGTTCTTTGGCGCGGAGGCAGCGCTTTTCTTTGGAGGCGGCTACATCGCAAATTTTGCCCTCCTGACAACGCTGCCGCAGCACGGCGATCTGCTCGTTCTCGATTCGCTCGTGCACGCCAGTATTCACGAGGGGGCACGGGCCGGCCGCGCAGAGTGTCGAATTCACGCGCACAATGATCCCCAGTCACTCGAAGACGAAATTCGCGACTGGCGAAACAAAGGTGGGGCGGGCCGCGTCTGGATTGTGGCCGAAAGTCTCTACAGTATGGACGGCGATTTCGCTCCACTCGAAGAGCTGGTGGCAATCGCCGATCGCCACGACGCGTTTCTGATCGTGGATGAGGCTCATGCCACAGGCGCTTACGGGCATCAGGGACGAGGGCTCACGGCCCCTTATGACAGGCGCGAAAATCTCATCGTCGTTCATACCTGCGGCAAAGCGCTCGGTGCGGCGGGTGCACTGGTTACGGCCTCCGGCATCTTGCGCGATTTCATGGTCAACCGCTGCCGTCCGTTTATTTTTGCCACCGCCCCATCACCATTGATGGCCGTTGCCGTTCGAGAGGCACTTCTCACCCTGCAGAAAGAGCCGGAGCGGCAGCAGCGGCTGGCCAATCTCGTTGCGTTCGCCCATCGGCAGATCACCTTGCTTGGTTTGCGCACACCATCGACCTCTCAGATCGTGCCGTACATCGTAGGTGATAATGCTCATGCAATGCGACTTGCCTCTGCTCTGCAGGCGCGCGGCTTCGACATCCGCGGAATTCGGCCGCCAACCGTCCCTGCAGGCACCGCCCGGTTGCGAATTTCGTTGACACTCAATGTTGGGGAAGAGGACGTGCGCGCAATGCTCGATGCGCTGGTTGAGGTGACGAGGGCTCGTTTTGATGAATAAGCGGATCGTCGTGGCTGGTACGGACACCGGGGTCGGCAAAACGGTATTTTCCGCAGGGCTCGCCGGCCTTCTCGGCGCGAATTACTGGAAGCCGGTCCAGGCTGGACTCGAACAAGAGACCGATTCCGAGTGCATCCGCCGCCTCGGTGGCCTCTCGTCCGATCGGATTGTCCCGGAGCTCTACCGACTTCGGACGCCTGCGTCGCCCCATTACTCCGCGGAGATCGACGGTGTTCGCATAGATACAGAGACGCTTCGACTGCCGGACAGCGGCGAGCGGCAACTCGTGATCGAGGGCGCCGGCGGACTCATGGTGCCGCTGACAGCGCGCACTCTTTACATCGACATCTTCGAGCGCTGGCAGCTCCCCGTCGTGCTTTGCGCAAGGACGGGACTGGGCACAATCAATCACTCCCTGCTCTCCATAGAGGCTCTGCGGAAGCGTCAGATTCGAATCCTTGGAATTGCGTTCATTGGCGAAAGAAACGCCGAAACTGAAAGCGCGATTTGCGAGATCGGGAGAGTGCGTTGGTTGGGACGGCTCCCGTGGGTTGTTCCCCTCACGGACGATAGGCTGCAGGCGGCTTTCAAAGACTCCTTTGTTAGCAGCGATTTCCTGAACCTATGAAGATAGCCAGGAGGTCGCCGATCTGGCACCCGTTCACGCAGCATGCTCTACAGCGGGACATGACGAAGGTGCTGCGGGGAGAGGGGGCTTATCTCTACACCGAAGATGGCCGACGCCTTATCGATGCAATCTCCTCCTGGTGGGTCGTGACCCACGGCCATTGCCATCCATGCATCGTGAACGCGATCCGAGAGCAGGCAGGCAAGCTCAACCAGGTCATCTTCGCCGGATACACTCACGACCCGGCTGAGCAAGTTGCGACGGAACTATTGAAGGTCACCTCCCCGGCGCTCGAACATGTGTTCTTCTCCGATAGCGGGTCAACCAGCGTCGAAGTCGCGCTGAAAATGGCGCTCGGCTACTGGCGCAATACCGGAAGACAGCGAACCCAAATTGTGGTGATGCAGCACTCGTACCATGGCGACACGATCGGGGCGATGTCGGTAGGTAGCCGAGGCGTCTTCAATGCGGCCTACGGGGCGCTGATGTTCGAGGTGACCTCGATTCCGTTCCCGGCAAGAGATCGTGAGCAAAGAGCGCTCGATGCGCTTGAAAACGCGTGTAGAAACGAACATCCCGCAGCCTTTATCGTGGAACCCCTGATATTGGGTGCCGGTGGAATGCTGATGTATTCTCCCTCGACCCTAAGAGAGATGAAGCGGATCTGCGAAGCCTTCGACGTCTTGTTCATTGCGGACGAGGTCATGACCGGCTGGGGCCGGACGGGTACCTTGTTTGCGTGTGAGCAGGCCGATGTCATGCCCGATATTGCCTGCTATTCGAAAGGCCTCACGGGTGGGGCGCTGCCGCTCGCCGTCACACTCTGTCGTGCCGATATTTTCGATGCGCATTATTCTGAAGATCGCACACGTACGTTTTTTCATTCGAGCTCATATACGGCCAATCCAGTGGCCTGTGCCGCGGCCAAGGCTAATCTGGACCTATGGCAGGATCAGGAATATCGCTGGCGGCTGGCATCCTTGGCCAGGATGCAAGAGCAGGCACTCGTGCCATTCCGCGCCGATTCACGGTTCGCAAACGTCCGACGCACGGGAACAGTCACAGCGCTTGAACTCAACACGAGCGATGCCGGCTATCTGGCGGACATCGGTCCGAGGCTTTTGGCTTTCTTCCAAGCGCGGAATCTGCTGCTACGCCCACTCGGTAACACGATCTACGTGATGCCGCCTTACTGCGTTACGGCGGCCGACCTTGATGAAATCTATACTGCCATCCGCGACGCTGCTGACTTGCTGATGTGAGATGCACGAGGCTGTGCAATCATCTGCAGCGACAGCATCTTGGAAGGCGAAAGTGTCCGTATTGCTGCCGCTTGATAGTGCAACGAGAATGCAGCACCCAAGGCTCGCAGGCTGATCGTGCTTTAAGCACTTAAGCGCTCCCGACCCCGCTGCCGCAGCAATCCTGCGGGCTAGCCATGAAAGGCGCAGCATTTGGCCGAAATGTCGGGCGAATTGCGTTAACCACGATAGAGAAATCCATTATCTTGAGCAAATTCTCGGCGAGGCTTTCTGCGGAAAGTACTGCTTCGCGAGGCAGCCGCACATCAGAGTCAAGACTCTTGATGGCTGCAAGAACCAGGGAAATGGACCGCCGGGCGACCGCACCTTTGGTGCGCGCGTGGTGCTGTGGTCAGAGGGCAGCGGGGCTTCCCCAAGTAAACGTCTGACAGGAGGCGAGAATGCACATTGGATTCCGTAATTCCCCCGACCATTCAGCCACATGCTGCGCGATATGCGGCGGAAAGTTTGGGCTGATCCGCCATTACTGCTGGCGAACGGCCCTTTGCTCCAAGAAATGCGTCAACCGCTTTAAGGCGCGGCGGGAGGCCGATCAGAATTGGTTGCGACGGGGGCGAGCCGCTTAGGAATGGACTGAGTTGTGCCGGTACGACCCTGGTCAGAGAATTCAAGTGGCCCTCTAGAGCGCGTGGAAATCAAGTGACAGAAACATCGGCAAAAATAATCGACTTCAGAGCCTACAGGGCCAGCAGGCTGGCTCGGTCTGAGCGCCTTCGCGACGACATCTACTCGACCGCGACTCTCGCTGCGCTTACGGCGGCCTGTGACTTTTGGACGTTCCTGGCCTGCCATCCGTTTGCTTTGCTCGGTGCGCCAGCGCGAAAGCGGGAGGCTAACGAGTACCCCTAGGGGGCAGACACGCAGATGTGCCTAAAGACGAAGTCCCCACGCGTGCATCTGCAGCTCGGTCCGGTCGAGCCGTCACCGTTTGGAGAGACTGCAACTAGCCCAGAAACGCGTGCAGATGGTGGCTCGTCGCGAGCGCCGCTCCTCGATTGAGGCCGCGGCTGGCATAGCCGCTGAAACTGCACGGGAAGACGAGCCATCGGGAGGTGAAATCGCGATGAGGAAGGTCTTGTCTCATGGTTGCGCGACCATTGGGCTGTTTTTGCTCTGTTCTCCAGTTCTAGAGAAACTGGGATCTCCATCCTCCATACCATTGACAGGTTTCTCCTGCCTTCTCTAGGAAGCGCCGACGGTGTGTGGGGAGCGGATTCAATATGAGCCACAGTTCAGAGCAGCCTCTAGAGCGTGTCACGATTCCGGCACTGCAGCAGTGGAAGGATAAAGGACGGCGTGTCGTGATGACCACCGCCTACGATGCGGTTGCGACGCGCATCGCGGATCCCATTGTCGATATCATCCTGGTCGGCGATAGCGTTGGAAACGTCTGCCTGGGATTCGACAACACGCTGCCCGTCAGCGTGGCCATGATGAATCATCACCTGGAGGCTGTTGCGCGCACGAAGCCTCATGCCCTGCTTGTGGCCGACATGCCCTTTCTGAGCTTTCATGTCGGTTCTGAGGATACGATTCGCAACGCAGGAGGTTTTCTGCAGCGTGGCGCCGATGCTGTGAAACTCGAGGGTGGTGCCAAACGCATCGATATGGTACGCGCCTTGGTCGATTGCGAAATTCCTGTGATGGGACATCTCGGTCTGACCCCGCAGAGCGTCAACGTCATGGGTGGATTCAAGGTGCAGGGACGGACAACGGATACCGCCTTGCGGCTGCTCGATGACGCCCACCGTCTGCAGGAAGCCGGCTGCTTCGCGCTGGTCCTGGAGGGCATTCCTGCCGAGCTCGCGTCGCGAGCGACCGAATGTCTCACGATACCCACCATCGGGATCGGAGCAGGACCTGATTGCTCGGGCCAAGTGCTCGTGTTTCATGATGTCTTGGGGCTAACCGAAGGTCATCGCCCCAAATTCGTTCGTGCCTATACAAATGGATTCCAGCTGTTCCAGGAGGCGCTGTCGCGCTGGGCTGCCGATATCCGCAAAGGTGCATTCCCGGGCTCGGAGGAGTGCTATCGGCTTCCTGATCAGCTTCGGCATGCCGTCGCCAACTGGGTGCCCTCCAATTCAACCTCAAGGTAAGAAATGCAAGTCATTACGAAGGTCGCTGAGCTGCGTCGCGCCCTTGCAGACGTTCGCAATGCCGATAAGCGCATCGGATTCGTTCCGGCGATGGGATACTTGCACGACGGCCACCTGGCCCTGATCTCGGCAAGCCGGGGACACTGCGACGTCACTGTCGTCAGCATCTTCGTCAACCCCACTCAGTTCGGCCCAAATGAGGATCTCAGCAGGTACCCTCGCGACTTCGCGCGCGATGAAGCGTGGTGCCGCAGTGCCGGGGTCACCATCATCTTCGCGCCAAGTGCAGAGGAGATCTATCCGGCTCAATTTGAGAGCTTTGTCGAGCCGGGCGAACTCGCAAAACCGCTCTGCGGTGCTTTCAGGCCTGGACATTTTCGTGGTGTAGCGACTGTCGTCTGCAAGCTATTCAACATGGTGCAGCCGAACGTCGCGTACTTTGGACAGAAGGATTTTCAGCAATGCGCTGTGATACGCCGCGTGACGGTTGATCTGAATCTTCCGATCGAGATTGTCACTGTGCCAACCGTGCGGGAGCCAGATGGGCTGGCAATGAGCAGTCGCAACCGTTATCTCAGCTCGGAAGAACGTGGTCGGAGCCTTGCGATCAGCCGTGGCTTGTTCGCCGCAGCGCATGAGTTTGCCTCAGGGGAGCGCGATGCGGCAACGCTGATTGCGCTTGCAAGAAAGCATTTGGAAATGGTCGATCGACTGCAGTACCTTGAGCTTGTCGACACTGGGACCCTAAGGATTGCCGAGAGCCCTCTGCGCTACCCGGCGGCACTCTGTGTCGCAGCGTACGTCGGCTCCACTCGGTTGATCGACAATGTAGTCCTATCCCGGTCGCCATCGTAGCTAGATCCGCAAGTGATTGCGCTCACAAACAGTCGAACCGGATGGGTTGGCCCTGAAATCCTCAACATCTCTCGAAGGCGACCCGGAACTGCCCTTTGCGTGCTGAACAACTGCCCCCCCGCTCAACCTCATGATGTCGGCTGAGATCGGCTCTGCCGGCTGACGGGGTGGAGCGAGGCGGGGCCGCTGCCGCGCTGCCGAGAGCAGCCAAGTGCGAGTTCGCTTTCCGTTTTATGATTTCGGCGGCTCGCTTGGACACTCCGGGGCGTTCCGACCGCTTTGCGCGCTTTTTACGACGTCGCGCAAAACAATTTCAGAAAGTCGTACAACCAGCTGTTTGAGGCGCGCAATCTCCTGCTTGCACCGCTTCAGCTCGTGCTGTTCGTCTGTCATCACAGATGGTGTGCGACGATAGCTGCTGCCGAGATGATTCATGTAGCTCCCTTTCCGATTCGACAAACACAGCAGATAATCTGAACAGCCCAGTTGCTTCTCTTCCCTGAACGAGGCGCCTCGGCGTCAGATCAGAGCGTTTCACACGCAGCCCGCGGTGGGCTGGTTGCTAGCTCACTCCCTGCAAAGGGCCTTCGCCCAGGTCGTAGATTCGACGGCACTTTCGGCGACGCCATCTCGCTCGTCGCTCAAGCTCAGTTGCAGTAATGACCCCCAACAATGTGGCCGCGGAATATGCCGCCCTCCGGCTGCATGTGATTGCTCTGGGCGCAGACTGGTAACAAAATGGCAATATCGATTAATGCAACGAGCCGCGCTCTCGCGCTCAAATCCTGCATTGCGGCAGCGCCTCCGATGAATTTTCACGCGACGTTCGCGTCTCCGTGCTGGGGTCCTTCAGCAGGCTTATATGTCCAAAACGCAAGTCGCTACCGAAATCATCCGCCTGCAAGCGGGCATGCCAAAGGAGGTTTGCTCAAAATCGTGTGCTGCCAATACCTGCAATTATGGATCACTAACCACACGCCCATGACCATGAAACTACTTCACGATCGCGCAGACGACCTCCTAAGCTGCATAAAGCCGAAGTTCCCTCAAGAGCGGCCAGGAGGGCGAGTCAAGGGGGCACTTAGCGCGGGCGCCGGATCCTGGCCCGATTTCGTCGCCAGACGCGGGGCGGGCGCTGGTTTTTGACGCAAAGATATGCTTCAACGCATGAATTGAAGTCCCTCTACAGTGCAGGATGCCAAGCGGTCGGGTTTGGAGCCGATAGGGAGGTCTGCGAAAGCGCCTCACCGTATGACGCCGGCGTCCGCGCCTACGTTGCCTCCAAAATCCTGAAGGCCGCCATCAGAGATGAGACGTGCCCCAATCTGCTTAAACAGATCGGTCAGGAAGCTCTTCCAGAGCACCAACGATGTGGCGATTAGATCTAGGACATGGCTTGTCATTGAGGCGAATTTCCAAGTCACAGTGCTGAAGGTCCTGGCCTGCTATCCAGATTCGCGCGCGCCGTCGCGTCGCCTGCGGCATAGCGATCCGGCCAGCTCGCAGAGGTGTATCGTGGTCGCAAATCGATGGCGGCCTAACGTCACCCAAGACGCGGCGTTATCCGATGTGAATCGGTTGGCGCGTTGCTCGCTGCGAGGCCGATCGTTGAAACGAGCTGCTCGCACAACAGGCAGCGCATCCAAGCCTTGGCGCACGCACCCTTGCGCGCCACGATGCCGGTGAGGCGTCACGCTAATAACCTTCGTCCGGAAACGAGGGCGAACTCAGTGTTCGGCGCCGGAGCGCCATCACTCAAGCGAGCGGGTGCGCCATTGCTGTCTACTCCTGTGCGAGCCCCGCAAGTGCCCTTTCAATCACTGTGATGTCTTGACTGACCTGAGCGATCGCTGGCTTCGGATCAACTCCGGTAACGCACTTCAACTGCTGCAGTAGCTCCCGCCGATGCGCCAGAAGGGTCTCCAGCGCGCTGCGGTTGCTTAGTTTCACATAGCCGTCGACGATCAATCCAATCGAAAGAGACATCGAAACTCTCAACCAAAGCTGTTCTCAACGTAGATGCGTATAGCACATCGACAAACGATGTTCAGCTCGTCGGGAGAGAATACTGACGGGCGAGCTTGTTAGCGACAAGCGTCCGGCGCCGGGGGCGTGACCGACTATTCCTTGCGCCTTACAAGCATCCAGCTCTGTTTGAGCGACTAGCCGAGCAGAAGGACGGCTATGGCGAGCCAAAAACGCTGCGGATCGTCGCGAGGGTTGCTAGGCTAGGGGAGGGAATGATATCACGAACTAGCATAGTCTTATCCGCCTGCCGAACGGCTTCCGAGATGCGATGGCAGGCGGCGCGTTGATCGACGACATGCTCGCCTGAATATCTCTTCGTAGAGATTGCGACGACCTCAGGAGCGTCCAGGATGCTCGATGAATATTTGGCCCGCATTCGTGCTCACCGTAACACCATCCACCGCTATTCTCGCCTGCTGAAGTCGAACCTGTCGGATGTCGAACGTCAGTTCATTGAAGGACGCCTCACCGAGGAGCAGGCGGCCCTCGAGTCTCTTTCGGCCGAGACCTTCCCGCTCGCGTTCAGCCTTCCGAAGCGGACGGACATGTCGGCAAGATAGGCGCGGAGCCGCGAACGACGCTCGCATTCGGGACCACGCGATTTCTCGCCGACGGCATCATCATGGGCTCGCGACCCGGCAAATAATCGATGATATCCGCCCGCTGTCGGCCCAGCCCCAAGACCTAATCTGCTGACCTGCACATGAGTTCATTCGGCTCGGGTATCAGCTGCTCAATCTATATCGGCTTTTGCCTTAGAAAGCCGAACTATTCGACCGGTTCTCGCTCCGGACCCGTTTGTATTCGGCCATATCTCGACAATTTGTTAGATTGGCTACACGCCCAGCCAAATCGTTCTCACTCGCTTGCCAGCTGAGACAGCCACAACTTCATCTTTCATCGGCCTGCCACCACGGCATGAGATTTGCTCTACTGGCGGCGAGAGGCACAGCAAGGAGGGAAACGACTTGCCAAATCTGCGATTGGAGACAGTTTATGTCGCCGGCAATATCTCCAGCAGCATTCTGGGGAATCCAAAGGTAAGCGGCGGCACCACGCCAAAGGTGGAACATCAAATTGGTACGCGTCGATCGGGCTCGGCTGCGAAATACCCTCGCGCCGATATTTTCCCTAGTCGCCGTCGGGCAAATGGCAGGCCTTTTGCGTGTAGCCGATCCCATAGGACTGCTGCACGGGCTCTTCGCGACCGACGGTTGGTTGTTTCGACGGACCGCAGTCGGCAGCGCGACAGGGAAGTCGCAGTTCCGGGGCAGAACAACGGCCTCCAGCTTTTGGATCAATCACTTCAACCTGCACCGGGCGATCGAACACTATGATTGTGCGTAGCCTGCGCGACGTCGAAGCAACCGATCACTTCGTCGATTGGGGCAATGGTACTAGCCACCGCCTTCTGACCGATAAGGACGGCATGGGTTTTAGCATCTGCCACACCGTGGTGCGCGCTAACACCGTTTCGCTTCTGCAATACCGGAATCATCTCGAAGCCTGCTACTGCATCGGCGGAGAGGGCGAGGTCGAGGACATGGACGGCAATGTCTTTCCCATTCGCAGGGGTGACATGTATGTGCTTGACAAGCATGACAAGCATTTCCTGCGCGGGGGACGGAACAACGACATGATCCTCGTAAGCATCTTCAACCCGCCCCTTACCGGAACCGAGCGCCACAAGCTCGACGACCCGGCGGGCTCCACATATTGAGTGATGCGAAGAAACGCCAATACAACATGAACTGCCGCTAATTGCGAGATACATTTACTCGAGCAATCCAGCGCTGCCTCGTATCGCACGCGGACCTCAGAAAAAGTCTTTGTTCCGGTTTTACGAAAGGCGCACGCGATGCGCTTCGGCGGAGCTGACAAAATACTTTGGCATTCCAGGTCCATTTTCCCTTGTCCGGAAAGACCAGGCGGGCGGAGGTTTGTGCCGATTGATAGCGCGCTCAATTGTACGATGTCTGGCGACGCTGTTGGACAGCTGACATAGCGCTGCTGTGGCTTTCGCATTGATTGAATTCGATTTCACCGTTGGCACGATAGATGCGTAATCGTCTAAAGGGCGCCATAGAGGAGAAGTCGTTCGATGAGGACGCTTACCAGAAACTCTGACGCGGTTGAGTGGCAGCTGCGATGCTGCCGGCACCATATTTGGTGATGCGCAAGGTTGGCACGAAGATTGAGTGATCTGCTTCGGCGAAGGGTTTCGTCACATCAATGCAGACCAGCCTAAGCCCGACAACAGATACGAACCGATGTGAGCGATTTGCGTGAATCAAGAAAGTCGCCTTCCGAGCTTGAGCGATGAACAGGTGCAGAGCATATCTGCCGCGCATGAACTGCTAGCGCGTGGGGAGGAGTTTTGGCGACGGCGGCTCGAGCAGTTTAGCAGATTGCATCTTCCTTTTCTGTCATCGTCCGTGGCTGCGGCGCCTTCCCGATGGCAGTCGAGTTCGTGGTTTAGCCCAAGCGGTTTGGCTAAACTTTCCCCACAAGATCGCTCGGAATATTTGGTGACCGCTTGGCTGATCTATCTCGCTCGAGTCACCGGGCAAAAAGAGTTTCAACTGGGATGGAAGCCTGCATGGGACGGATTGCAAACTGGCTCCAAACTCGTAATCGCCTCCGTCGTGCCGATGGAGGTTTGCATTGAGCTTGCTTATGATTTTGAAGAAGTGCGCAAAACCGTAGCGGCCGAAGTCGCTCAGCTGAGGGCACACGCCAGCTTTGCCCGAGATCTTATCGCGCGCTGCCCGACCCTGCGAGGAGTGGAGGCGCTACGGGCGCGCCACCCTTGGCCGATTGGTATTGCAATCGCGACAGAAAGCTGTTCCGTCGCCGACGATCTGTCGGCGAGCCACAAGACTGGCCAAGCCTTATGCGGCGATTTGCTGACCTTTGAGGTTCGCGCTCTGGATGGGAGCTTCCGCTGGCATTTTGATGCCGCTCGATTGGCGCCCAAGCAGATCGACGGCATGACGCAGCATTTGCAAGTTTTGTTACGCGGCGTGATGGACGATGCGGGGCAGTCTGTCGGCCGAATCGGCATTCTGCCAACCGACGAACGCGCGTATCTGCTTGAGGATTTGAATCGGACGGCGGCGCCTTTTTCGTTTGAGCGATGTATCCATGAGTTGTTCGAGGCGCAGGTGCAAAGGGCGCCGGAAGCGGTTGCAGTGGTCCATGAGAGGGAGAGACTGAGCTATGGCGAACTCAATGCGCGGGCCAACCGCCTGGCGCATTATCTGATCGAGCTCGGGGTCAAGCCGGACCAGCCGGTGGCGATCTGCCTGGAACGCAGCCTAGCGATGGTGGTCGGTGTGTTGGCGATCATGAAGGCTGGCGGTGCCTATCTGCCGCTAGATCCGACTTATCCGTCAGCGCGGCTGCGGCAGATTGTCGACGATGCAAAACCGAAACTGCTGCTTTGCGATGTCGCCGGTCGAACCGCATTGGGCGCCGATGCCGTGGCCGATGTGACGGTGGTCGATCTGGAGACGACGACCCCGGCTTGGGGCGAGCGGCCGCCTTCGAACCCGGACCCGGGCACGCTTGGCCTCACATCGCGCCATCTCGCCTACGTCATCTATACCTCCGGCTCAACCGGAATCCCCAAGGGCGTTGAAATGTCCCATGGCGCGCTTGTGAATTCGCTTGCGGGCATTGGCACGTCAAAACAGCGCACACTTCAATTCGCGACCCTGAACTTCGATGTGTCCTGTCAGGAATTGTTCATCTGTTGGAAGGACGGCGGAGTGCTTGTGCTCGTGCGGGAACAGACCCGGAGGCGCTTCTCCGACCTGCTGGAATTTGTAGAGCGGGAGGCCATCGAGCGGCTTTTCCTCCCGTTCGTGGCATTGAATCATTTTGCGGAAGTCTGGAGCACGCAGCGGGTGCAGCTGCGCGCTTTAAGAGAGCTTTATACAGCCGGCGAGCGATTACAGGCCACTCCACTGCTTAGGGCGTTCTTCGAAGCACATCCGAACGCGAGATTGATCAATCAATATGGGTCCACGGAAATCAGCGTCATTTCCGAGCACCACCTTGCAGCTGATCCGTCATGTTGGCCCCAGATGCCTCACGTCGGGCGTCCAATCGCCAACACGCGGGTGTACTTGCTGGATGGCTATGGCGCGCCTGTGCCGTTCGGCGCGGTGGGCGAGCTTTACATTGGCGGGGCGGGGGTGGCACGGGGCTACCTCAACCGCCCTGAGCTGACCGCGGAGCGGTTCATCGCCAGTCCCTTTGTCGAGGGCGATCGGCTGTACCGGACCGGCGACCTTGCACGTTATCTGCCGGACGGCAATCTTGAGTTCCTGGGCCGCAACG
>NZ_JADYVR010000160.1:0-471 GCF_020193935.1 Bradyrhizobium sp. NBAIM08
ACCTCGCTCTGCAACAGGTTCTGGATCGCCATCATGGTGCCGGCGATCGAACTGGGGCAGCTGCCGCACGCACCCTGGTAGCGGATCATCAGCGTCTTGCCGTCGAGGCCCAGCACTTCGAGGCCGCCACCGTCACCGGCGAGCGCCGGTCGCACGCGGTCGTCGAGCAGCGCGTTGATCTTTTGCAGCACCACGGGGTCGCCGCCCTGGGGCAGGGACGCGAGCGGATTGGCCTTGGCTGCCGCGGGCGCACCGGCCATCTCTTCGTCGTCGGCGATGTGGCTCTCGAGCATGCGGGTGATCTGCTCGGCCACCGCGCGCCAATCGGCCTTGGCCGTCATCGTCACGGTGACGAAGTTGTCGCAGTAGAACAGGGTGGTCACACCGGGGACGGCGAACAGGCCCTGCGCCAGCACGTCGTGGCGCGCGTCCTCGGGCTTCTCGTAGTGGACGCTGCCGCCCGGCTTCGCG
>NZ_JADYVR010000161.1:0-471 GCF_020193935.1 Bradyrhizobium sp. NBAIM08
CGCAAGCCCTGCGCGACGATCTTCGCTGCCGCGCTCGCGCTCGGCGGCGCGCAGCCCGCCGACGCGGTGATGGTGGGCGACAACCTCTCCGACGACATCGAGGGCGCCATCGCCAGCGGCCTGCGCGCCGTGCTCGTCGATCGCAGCGACCGCCATCCGGACTACCCGGGCGAGCGCGTCCGCGGGCTCGCCGAGCTGCCCCCGCTGCTCGGGCTCGCGACGCCCGCCGCCGCGCCGTCAGACCCGCGCGGCGGCGGCGCGTAGCGCCGCGAGCATCCCGAGCAGGTCGTCGCGCGTCGTCGCGGCGTTCATCAGCGCACTGCGCAGCCAGGTCGCGCCCCGCAGCCGCGTCTGTACGAGGTAGTAGCTCCCGCTCGCATTCAGCTCGCCGCGGATGCGCTCCTGGTGCGCATCGGCGTCGACGCCGCCCGGGGCGCGGTGGCGGAAGCACACGATGTTGCACTCCGGCTC
>NZ_JADYVR010000162.1:0-471 GCF_020193935.1 Bradyrhizobium sp. NBAIM08
GGCCGGTGCGGTTGATCCAGACGCAGCGGAAGCCGAAGGCCTTGGCGGCGGCGATGTCCCAGCGGTTGGAGGACTGGAACGACACGTCAGCGGGCGTTCCGCCAAAGCGATCGAGCACGAGCTGATAGACCTTCATGCTCGGCTTGAAGGTGCCGGCCGAGGCGACGGACAGCACCGCGTCGAAAACCGGGCCGAGCCTGGCGGCACCAATGGCATCCTCCAGCATGTCCGGATCGCCATTCGACAAGATCGCCAGCTTGTCGCCACGCGCCTTGAGCGCGGACAGCACCTCCAGCACCTCGGGATAGGCCTGCATCGCGCGGAAGCTGGCGAGCAGCTTGGCGCGCAGGTCCGGCGCAACACCGCCACCGATCGAACCAATGGCGTAGTCGAGGCTGCGCTGCGCCAACGTCCAGAACGTCGCCGGCTTGCCGACCAGGCTGTGGTGCCAGCTGTATTCGATGTGCTTGG
>NZ_JADYVR010000163.1:0-471 GCF_020193935.1 Bradyrhizobium sp. NBAIM08
GAGCCCATCCGGCGGCTGAGGATGTGGAAGATCCATGGGCTCGTCAGCTGGTAGAGCTGAGCAAAGGCCCGCTCGTCGCCACGCCCGGACGCGACCAACAACTCATCGAGAAGGTCACGCGTGGCCTCGGCCTCGGCCTGGACGGCCGACGAAGCCAGAACCACGCTAGCGACCATGATCGAACCCGGCGGAAAGCGCCTCTTCTCGTCGAGCACGGACGATCGCGATCGAGGCCCGCTGAGCGAACGCGAGACCCGGCGCCAGCGACTCTGTCCCGAAGAAGGAGGCGCGCCGGGAGTAGAGCGTGAGGGCACCGAACGGATCGCCGTAGGACAGCATCAGCGACAAGACAGAGCGGAGTCCGAGATCTGCTGCCTGCGGAGCCCAGAACCGCCACCGGCTGTCGAACCGGAGCTCGGGTGAGACGACCGGCTGACGCCCTTTGATGGCGTGGAAACCCGGCCCTTGATG
>NZ_JADYVR010000164.1:0-470 GCF_020193935.1 Bradyrhizobium sp. NBAIM08
CCCGGCTGGCTTGGAGGGAGTGCGCCGGCACTTCGATACCAACACATGGCAACCCGCGTAGCCCTTAGTGGGCGCGAGGCTGGCAGCCTCCCTCGAGACGCGCGTCTCATCGCGCATCCTGCTTCTCGACGTCTCACGCCTGATCGTTGAGCCTCCGGTAGAGAGGCGACTCCACGGCCATTGCCGATCACCGGTACTAACCTCAGGACCGTTCTCCGGTCGTCAGCGAGTGACGGAGGTGCGCATCCTTCTGACGGCCTGTGGGGCTCCTCGGTAGTGGCGGAACGGCGGACATCCCGTCCCAACGGAGGACACATCACGAACGCCGAGGATCTCAAGAGGCTCATGACCGAGGCCTCAGACCGACTCGCCGCGTTGCTCGAAGCGGGGCACACCAACTCGACAGCATTCCTGAGAGCGATGGCGCGGTTTCACCCGCCTACGCTTCATCATCGTCACCATCATCATCC
>NZ_JADYVR010000165.1:0-470 GCF_020193935.1 Bradyrhizobium sp. NBAIM08
CTGCACGCCCTGGCTAACCGTGATGTCGGAGAAATTCTGCACGACATTGTCGACGTACTTGCCGTAGCCCGACAAATCGAAAATCTTGCCGTCGAAGATCCAGTAATGGCCGATCTCCGCGCCGATCAATAGCCGGCCGCGCTGGACGGTGGCGCCCGTCGCCGTCACGGGATCGAGGCCGCCGATCTCCTGCAGCGAACCGGTCCGCGCCTGGACATACTCGAACGCCGCCTTGGGCACGATGCGGCCCTGGTCCCTGGTCCAATAATAGCTGATCTCGCTCAGCACGCCGTCGAGCCTCGCATTGTAACCGGCGGTCGCCAGCCCAAAGCCGGTGTCGCGGCGCGAATTGATGTTGCCGAAACCGTGCACCACCGCGCTGGCCCAGGTCCACGGCCCGCTGTCGACGGAGGCCGTGAAACCGATCTGGGTCAGGTCGATCGTCGCCGATTGCAGCGCCAGCGGAATAT
>NZ_JADYVR010000166.1:0-470 GCF_020193935.1 Bradyrhizobium sp. NBAIM08
GCAAGGATGCAGCCATGCGCGTGCTCATCGCCCCGGACAAGTTCGCCGGCACCCTCACCGCGGTCCAGGCCGCGGAGGCGGTCGCCGCCGGCTGGCGCCGGCACGCGCCGGACGACGAGCTCGACCTCGCTCCCATGGCCGACGGCGGCCCCGGTTTCGTGGACGTCCTGCACGCCGCCCTCGGCGGATCCCTCGACGCCGTGACGGTCAGCGGGCCGCACGGGGACCCGGTGCCCGCGGTGGTGCTCCGGGTGGGCACGACGGCGTACGTCGAGAGCGCGCAGGCCGCCGGCCTGCACCTGTCCTCGGGTCCGGTCGAGACCGCCTCGAGCGCGGGCGTGGGTGAGCTGGTGCTGGCCGCGGTGGGCGGTGGCGCGACGACCGTCGTGGTCGGCCTGGGTGGGACCGGCACCAACGACGGCGGCGCGGGTGTCCTGGCCGCCCTCGGCGCGCAGGCCGACGGCGTGCTC
>NZ_JADYVR010000167.1:0-470 GCF_020193935.1 Bradyrhizobium sp. NBAIM08
CCTTATTCTTAATATATATCTTAAATTGATCATGTGATTTTTCTGTTTTCACAAAAGTTCCTTTAGTGTAACCCATCCATGCAATAAAGTGGTTTACAACGTTCTTTAATGTCCATCCCTTTGGTAAAACTACCTTCATCGTTGATCTAACATCATCATACTTTGAAACTTGTAATTCTACATTAACTAAAGAACGTTTAAAAACTAAATTTGTTGTTTCTACAGTTGTACCATATGCACCTAGGCGTTCAATTGTTTCATTATCATAACGACTCCCAGGTATGTAGATTACTTTTTTTACTTGATTGATAGCGGCTGCTCGACCAAAATTATCTGCTGCGATTAATGTTAAATCTCTTGCTGATGATTGTGTTATTTTGGCAGAATTCTTTGTTGGGTCGATAAAGAATACAGCAATATCTATTTGATTCATTGCTGCAACAACCTGTTCGTAATGAAATATATCACAC
>NZ_JADYVR010000168.1:0-470 GCF_020193935.1 Bradyrhizobium sp. NBAIM08
ATTCCGGTCACCGAGGAGCTGCTCGAGGACTCGCCGGCTCTCGACGGTTACCTGCGCCGCAAGGCCCCGGAGAAGATGGACTTCAAGATCTCCGACGCCATCGTCCGCGGCAACGGCGTCGGCCAGCCCTTGGGCTTCCTCAACTCGCCGTGCCTGGTCACCGTAGCGGCGGAGGGCTCCCAGACCGCCGATACGATCAACGCCACCAACGTCGTCAAGATGTTCTCGCGCATGCCGATCCAGTCGCGCCAAAGCGCGGTGTGGCTGGTCAACCCGGATGCCGAGGTGCAGCTGCCGTTGATGGTGATCGGCCAGCAGCCGGTCTACATCGCCGCCGGCGGGCTGCGTGACAATCCCTACGGCAGCCTGCTCGGCCGTCCGGTGATCCCGCACCAGGTCACCGAAACCGTGGGCGATCTCGGCGACATCATGTTCGTCGACTTCAACCAGTACATGACCCTGACCAAGAC
>NZ_JADYVR010000169.1:0-469 GCF_020193935.1 Bradyrhizobium sp. NBAIM08
TTGATATTGTCATTTCGGTACCATTTACGAAAATTCGTAAGGAAGCGTCAAAGCTTTCCCTTTCAATAATTCGAAATTCAGAACCAAGCGCAATTTTCTGTTTGTCAAGGTATTGCAAAAATTCGGATGAGGTATCTTTTACGCCGACACAAATTGATCTTTGGTCGGTTTCCAGTTCCGATAATAATTTATTATCCTCTTTCATCAACTCGCCTTTTGCATTCGGGATTGGATCGCCATGCGGATCACGCGATGGGAAATTGAGAAATGCATCGAGTTTATCAATCAACTTTTCCGATTGTATGTGCTCGAGTTCTTCGGCAAGATCATGCACCTCATCCCACGGAAATCCTAGTTTCTCCACCAAAAAAACTTCCCACAATCGATGTTTTCGGACAATCATTTTTGCGGCAAGCGAACCTTTCTCGGTTAGTAACACGCCCTGATACTTTTGATATTCCACCAACTG
>NZ_JADYVR010000017.1:0-119627 GCF_020193935.1 Bradyrhizobium sp. NBAIM08
TGTATAAGAGACAGCCAAAGAACGGCGCAGGGCATCTGATAGAGTCTGCCAAACGAGCCTTATATCCAGTGCGAACAAGTCATCACTACGAACCAATTCGGGCGTTCTGCAGGCCGGTGCGCTCGGAATACTGCTACGAAGACAGGCGGCGCTCGCCGGGAGGTGTCATGAAGATCGCCGTTGCCAAGGAAATCGATCCGTCGGAGCCGCGTGTCGCCGCTTCGCCTGATACGGTGAAGAAGTTTAGGGCGCTGGGCGCCGAAATCGCCGTGGAGGCGGGCGCCGGCATCAAGTCGGGCCTGCCGGATTCCGAATTCACCGCGGCCGGCGCCACCGTCAGCACTGACGCGCTCAAGGACGCCGATATCATCATCAAGGTGAAGCGTCCCGAGGCGTCCGAGCTGGCGCAGTACAAGCGCGGCGCGCTCGTCATCGCCATCATGGACCCTTACGGCAACGAGGCCGCGCTGAAGACGATAGCCGATGCCGGCGTCTCCGCCTTCGCGATGGAACTGATGCCGCGCATCACCCGCGCGCAGGTGATGGACGTGCTGTCCTCGCAGGCCAACCTCGCCGGTTACCGCGCCGTGATCGAGGGCGCCGAGGCGTTCGGCCGCGCCTTTCCGATGATGATGACCGCGGCCGGCACCGTGCCCGCTGCCAAGGTGTTCGTGATGGGCGTCGGCGTTGCGGGCCTCCAGGCGATCGCGACCGCGCGCCGCCTCGGCGCGGTGGTCACCGCGACCGACGTCCGGCCCGCGACGAAGGAGCAGGTGGAATCGCTCGGTGCGAAATTCCTCGCCGTCGAGGACGAGGAGTTCAAGAACGCGCAGACCGCTGGTGGTTACGCCAAGGAAATGTCTAGGGAGTACCAGGCCAAGCAGGCCGCGCTCACCGCCGAACACATCAAGAAGCAGGACATCGTGATCACCACCGCGCTGATCCCGGGCCGGCCGGCGCCGAAGCTCGTCAGCGCCGACATGGTCAAGTCGATGAAGCCGGGGTCGGTACTGGTCGATCTCGCCGTCGAGCGCGGCGGCAATGTCGAGGGTGCCAAGGCCGGTGAGGTCGTCGACCTCGATGGCATCAAGATCGTCGGCTACACCAACGTCGCCGGCCGCGTCGCGGCCTCGGCCTCCAGCCTCTATGCCCGCAACCTGTTCTCCTTCATCGAGACCATGGTCGACAAGAAAGAGAAGAAGCTCGCCGTGAACTGGGACGATGAGCTGGTCAAGGCCACGGCGCTGACGAAAGACGGCGCCGTCATCCACCCGAACTTCCAGCCCAAATCATCTTAAATCGGGTTTAAGGAGAGCCGCCATGGAGCATGCTGCACAGGTCGTCGACCCCTTCATCTTCCGGCTGTCGATCTTCGTTCTCGCCGTCTTCGTCGGCTATTTCGTGGTGTGGTCGGTGACGCCGGCGCTGCACACGCCGCTGATGAGCGTGACCAACGCGATCTCCTCGGTGATCGTGGTCGGCGCGCTGCTTGCCGGCGGCGTCGCGAATGTCTCGAGCGGCTCGGGCTGGGCCCGTGCCTTCGGCTTTGTCGCGCTGATCTTTGCCTGCATCAACATCTTCGGCGGCTTCCTTGTCACCCAGCGCATGCTGGCGATGTACAAGAAGAAGTCGAAGTAAGCGGCCACCTCGGGCTGATGGGATCAATGGGGACCTGAGATGAGCGCCAACCTCTCTGCATTTCTGTATCTCGTGGCGGGAGTGCTGTTCATCCTGTCGCTGCGCGGGTTGTCGAGCCCGGCTTCATCGCGCCAGGGCAATTTGTTCGGCATGATCGGCATGGCGATCGCGGTCGCCACCACGCTTGCCAACCATCCGCCGGCCGACGGGCTCGCCTGGGTGCTGGTGATCGTCGGCATCGCGATCGGCGCCGCGATCGGCGCGGTGATCGCCCGGCGCGTGCCGATGACGTCGATGCCGGAGCTGGTTGCCGCCTTCCACTCGCTGGTCGGCATGGCCGCGGTGCTGGTCGCCGCCGGCGCGTTCTACGCGCCCGAGGCTTTCGACATCGGTACGCCCGGCAATATCCACACCCAGAGCCTGGTCGAAATGTCGCTCGGCGTCGCCATCGGCGCGCTGACCTTCACCGGCTCGGTGATCGCATTCCTCAAGCTCTCGGCGCGCATGAGCGGCGCTCCGATCATCCTGCCGGCCCGCCACGTGATCAACGTCGCCCTCGCGGTGGCGCTGGTCGCCTGCATCGTCGGCCTCGTCGTCACCGGCAGCCTGGTGTTCTTCTGGCTCAACGTCATCCTGGCGCTTCTGCTCGGCGTGCTCATGATCATCCCGATCGGCGGCGCCGACATGCCGGTCGTGATCTCGATGCTGAACTCCTATTCGGGTTGGGCGGCCGCGGGCATCGGCTTCACGCTCGGCAATTCCGCGCTGATCATCACCGGCGCGCTGGTCGGCTCCTCGGGCGCGATCCTGTCCTACATCATGTGCCATGCGATGAACCGGTCCTTCATCTCGGTCATCCTCGGCGGCTTTGGCGGTGAGACCGCTGCGGCCGGCGGCGGTACGGGCGAGCAGAAGCCCGCCAAGCTCGGCTCGGCCGACGATGCCGCCTTCATCATGAAGAACGCCTCCAAGGTCATCATCGTGCCCGGCTACGGCATGGCGGTGGCGCAGGCCCAGCACGCGCTGCGCGAGATGGCCGACATCCTGAAGAAGGAAGGCGTCGAGGTGAAATACGCCATTCACCCGGTCGCGGGCCGCATGCCCGGCCACATGAACGTGCTGCTGGCCGAAGCCAACGTGCCCTATGACGAGGTGTTCGAGCTCGAGGACATCAACTCCGAGTTCGCGCAGGCCGACATCGCCTTCGTGATCGGCGCCAACGACGTGACCAATCCGGCGGCCGAAGAGGACAAGTCCTCGCCGATCTACGGCATGCCGGTGCTGCAGGTCTGGAAGGCCGGAACGGTGATGTTCATCAAGCGCTCGCTGGCTTCGGGTTACGCGGGCATCGACAACCCGTTGTTCTACCGCGACAACACCATGATGCTGCTCGGCGACGCCAAGAAGGTTACCGAGAACATCGTCAAGGCGATGTGAACGCCACGAGCTAAACATGGTTCAGAGCCTCTCTACTCTTGATCAAGATCAGCGCGGCCGCGCCATAGATTTGAACAACTGGCTCGCCTGATGGCCATGAGGCAATTTCATCTTGCTTGCTCGATTCGCTGTAATGCAAGCTTTCGGAGACATTGAGATGCCGCCGCCGCCCCTTTGGATCCCAGACTCGCAAGATACTCCAGACATTTCGCCTGCGACCACTTGGTTGCTGGCGATCGTGGCCGCCCTCGTCAATCTCGCTTTCGTGGCATTGGTCCTCTATTCGGCGTGAGCGCAAGCTGCGCTCTTGCGGTAACGGCGACCATCTCCACGTCCCGAAATCGCATCACCTGTTCAGGGCCCAAAGCGTCCCGACGCATGAGCGTTCAATTTTTCATATCCAGCTTGAGGAGCTAGCGTGACTGCATATCGTGGGCCAGTGTTTGAGATGGCCGTAAAGCAATTCGAGGTGATCGCGAATTACCTGAGCATACCGGATGATGCGAGACCGCGCCTGTTGTTGCCGAAGCGATCTGTCACAGTATCGTGTCCAATTCACCGGGATGATGGCACCACCGCGGTGTTCGAGGGCTACCGGGTACAGCATCATTTGACGCTTGGCCCGACAAAAGGGGGCACCAGGTTCGCGCCCACAGTCGACCTCGGCGAAGTTGCAGCGCTCGCCATTTGGATGAGCTGGAAATGTGCCCTGGTCGGATTGCCGTATGGCGGGGCCAAGGGCGGCATCAATGTCGACCCCTCGACCTTGTCGAAGCGCGAGCTTGAGGCGCTTTCGCGCCGTTATATGCAGGAAATGATCCCCTTCGTTGGGCCACACACCGATGTTATGGCTCCTGACCTCGGTACGAACGAGCAGATCATGGCCTGGTTCATGGATACTTATTCGATGTACCAGGGCCAAACCGTCACCGAGATCGTGACGGGCAAGCCCGTCAGCGCTGGTGGAACGCTCGGCCGTCGTGAAGCGACAGGCCGGGGTGTGGCTCATCTGGTCAGGCGCGCTGCAGACGAGCTCAAAATCCGTCTCAATGGCTCAACGGCGGTTGTTCAAGGATTTGGAAACGTCGGTTCGATCGCCGCGCTTGAGCTGCATAACATGGGAGTGAAAGTGATCGCGGTCAGCGATCACACCGGCGCGCTCTACCGCCCTCGTGGGCTCGACATACCACAACTGGTCCGGCACGCAGCCTCGCAAGGAAGCCTTGATGGCTACTCCAATGAGCTCGCTCTGGATCCTGCAGAGATCCTGACCGTGCCGTGCGACGTGCTTGTTCCGGCTGCCGTCGAACGGGTCATCGACGCTGGAATGGCCGCTAAACTGCGCTGCCGGATCCTTGCCGAAGGCGCCAACGGACCGACCACGCCGGAAGCTGACCGAATTCTGGAAGGACGCCAGGACGAGGTGTTCGTCATTCCCGATATTCTCTGCAATTCGGGAGGTGTTGTCGTCAGTTACTTTGAATGGGTGCAGGACCTTCAGCGATTGTTCTGGGAGGAGGAGGAAGTCATGCGCCGGGAGTATCAACTCCTGGATCGTGCTTTCGAGCGTGTCCTGGCGCGAAGCAAAGGCGAAAATCTGTTCAATCGCACCGCGGCCATGGCAATAGGCGTCGAGCGTGTTCGCGGTGCCAAGGAAACACGCGGCCTGTTCCCGTAAAAACCTAGTTCTTCCCTCGCGTGGAGCCGCCGTAGGCCCCCTATGCTGCCGCTAACGAGCCACTTGAATGATGAGCCCCAACTGACCTGTGCGCTCGTCCTGATGGTCTCCTTGGCGAGCACAAATGCACCCAATCCACTGGCAGATCGGTCTGTCTGCCAGTTCGCCCTAGACTTAGCTGGGCCGTCGCCGACAAACGGCAGCGGCATGTTTAGCGTTGAGTGATAGTCTCACGTCTTACAGTTTTTCATCGGCCGCAGGATTGGCAAGCCATGCGCCATTTAAGGAAAGAAAGCATTGTTCTCAGCTCTCACACTTCGCGCGCTCTCGTTCAAACGCACCCCATTGTGGCGCTTGCTCAAGCTGCAGATTCCGGCCAGCCGAACATTCAGTGCCTCCTTGCGATTAAAGATCGGCCTGCTTGGCATCATCGCGGTCATTGCGACCGGCGCGATCTGCCTGGTCGGGTTGAACCACGCGGCGCAGGTCCAGGGTGATGCGGACGAGGCCGCTCGCGTTCGTGACCGGTTTGCGGCGCTCTCCCAGAGCTTTCTGGAATCGCAACATGTGACGACCGAATTCCTGCGTCGGCGCGACGAGGCAATGATTGAGCGCCATGCCGAGCTGCTCAAGCACGAAATGGCGATGCTCGGCGACATCGAAGGCATTGCGGCGCGATTGCCTGAGGGCGATCCTCTCAAGAGCTCTTCCGGACTGCGGAGCGGGATCGACCTCTACGCCGCTCGCTTTCAGAACATCGTCTCGGCCGAGCGCGCGCTTGGTTTTAACGCCGAGGAGGGGCTCCAGGGCGGGCTGCGCACGGCCGAGCTTCAGCTGGAAGGGCGGCTTGCCGAGCTCGACCAGCCAAGGTTGACCGTTCTCATGGAGAGGATGCGCGGGTATGAAAAGGATTTCATGCTGCACGGCGAAGAAAAATACGGCCAGGATTTTGACAAGTCTGGCGCCGAATTCGCCGGGCTGCTGGCCACCTCAGATCTCTCACCGGGTATTCGCCCCGAACTTGAGAGGCTTCTCAAGTCCTATCAAGCCGCATTTTCTGCCTTCATGTTGGTCCAGCAGTCGCTGAACGAGGAGATGGAGGATATTGCCAAGGTTTATGGCAGCCATCGACCGGCATTGGCACAGGCAATTGCAGAAGCCGATCGCCGAAGCGCCGCGGCTGGCTTGCGCGCGGCAAATGCCCGCGATCTCCTGTTTTGGCTGGTGGTTGGGGCGATGGGCCTGGTCGCGACGTTTGCGCTGCTGTTCGGCCGTCGCATTGGCGGTGCCATTTCACGTATGACGGTGGCGATGCGTCAGCTTGGTGCCGGTCAGTTCGAGATTGTTCTGCCGGGTCTTGATCGTAAAGATGAGATCGGGGACATGGGACGGGCGGTCGAGGACTTCAAGCAGGGCATGCGCCTGAAGGCTGAGCGCGACCTTGCCGAACAGTTGGAACGCGACCGCCTGCAGGGCGAGCGAAGCCGCGCGGAGCTAGAGCGGCTTGCTGATGCGTTCGAGGCGGCCGTCGGTAACGTCATTCAGACGGTGGCTAACGCCTCCCGCCAGCTTGAAAGTGCGGCTCTTGGCCTCACTCAGTCGGCCAAGCACACGACCGGCGTTTCGAGCCACGTCTCGGCAGCATCCGACAGCGCCTCTTCCAATATCCAGCTCATTGCTGCCGCGACGGAACAGATGATGACCTCTGCCTCCGAAATTGGGCGGCAGGTGCAGGAATCCTCGAAGATTGCGCTGGAGGCGGTCCGCCAGGCGGCGCAGACTGACAGGCAGATCTCCGAGCTCACTGATGCGGCCGAACGGATCGGCGACGTCGTTCGGCTCATTGCGCAAGTGGCACGCCAGACCAACTTGCTTGCGCTCAACGCCACGATTGAAGCCGCACGTGCGGGCGAATACGGCACCGGCTTTGCGGTGGTCGCGCAGGAAGTCAAGGCTTTGGCGGATCAGACTTCTGATGCCACCTCGCAGATTGCTGCGCAAATCGGCGCGATGCAGTCGGTCGCCCGCAAATCGGTGATTGAAATCGTTTCCATTAGCGCAACGATCGACCGCATCTCGCAGATTTCGGGTGCTGTGTCGGAGTCTGTTGAACAGCAGCTGTTGGCAACGCGCGAGATTGCGCACAACATCCAGCAGACCGCCGCGCGAACCTCGGAGGTTGCGAGCGGAATGAGCCAGGTCGCCCATGGCGCCGCAACCACGGATACAGCGGCAGGCGGCGTCCTGCAGTCGGCGCAGGCGCTGTCCAAGAGCAGTTCTGAGTTGACCGCTGAATTGAGCCGCTTCATTGCATCCTTGCGACGAGCGTGAGCGGCCCAAGCGGTCGAGCAGCCAAAATGTCCCTTGTGCAGGAACACTCAATGCAACCCGATGACCGGCGAGATGAAATGGCGCGAAAGAGCGGACTTGAGGAGATCGGTCCTACGAAATGCGCCGCTCGGACAATTCTGATGCCGTCCATGGGACGACGCATTGTGTCGGAGGGGCTCGGCACGGCGTTCCTTCTCGCTGCCGTGGTCGGGTCCGGTATCATGGCGCAGCGGCTCGCCGGCGGCAACGTCGCGCTCGCGCTTCTCTGCAACACCATCTCCACTGGTGCGATCCTGGTCGTCCTGATCCTGGTCTTCGGGCCGCTGTCGGGAGCGCACTTCAATCCCGCGCTGAGTCTGGCCTTGACCTTGCGAGGCGAACTGACGTGGCGAGCCCTGTGGGCCTATATTCTCGCGCAGATTGCCGGTTCGCTCACGGGGGTCTTTGCGGCACATTTGATGTTCGATATTCCGCTCTGGCAAGTCTCGCTCACACAACGAACCGGAGCAGGACAGTGGATCGCAGAAGCCGCCGCAACGTTCGGTTTGCTCGTCACGATCTTCGGCTGCGCGAGCCGAACTCCCGCTGTGGTTCCTTACGCCGTTGGCTTGTACGTAACGTCCGCCTACTGGTTCACCGCATCCACTTCGTTCGCCAATCCCGCGGTGACGATCGCACGATCGCTGTCCGACACCTTTGCCGGTATCGCTCCGAGTAGCGTTGTTCCCTTCATCATCGCGCAACTGATTGGGGCCCTTGCGGCCACAACGCTCGCTGCATGGTTATTTAGGAACACCGCCTGAAAGGGCGATGAGATTAGGAAGAAATCGTCATTGCGCTTTAGGTAATTGTTTGAGCATGATCTTTTCGCAAAACACTGCACACGCAGAATGAAGCGAAAGGGTCCGGCGCAGCTGACGTGATCGACAATCTCATTGACGTCAGTCGGCACGTCAATTCTGTCTTCTTGAACTTGCGCTCTGGCTGCTCCTCACACTTACCAACAGGTCGATCGTGCAGCCAATGAATGACGGGGAGGTCGTCGCCGCCCAGATGAGCACGCCACAGCCGCGGCGCCGGCAAGTTCCTGCATTTGGGAAGAAAACCGGAAGATCTTGAGCGCCGTTTGAAAGACGGCGCCCCGATGCCATGAAGCGTTGGTCGTTATGCGGGATGGTCACGCCAAGAAGGGTTGGCGCGATGCTGATTGCGTCACGTAAAGTGCTGAGCGGGGTATCGCCCAAGGCCGGCGTCTTGCAGTTCAGCTTAGGTTCAAAGGGAGAGTCAAGCTGCGGCGCGCTCGACGCAACTTGACCGATGTCACCAACCCGCTCGAAGTACGCCGATATTCTGGTGGTGAGCGTCGGGTCGGCGATAATCAAGGCAACCTATTCGACAATGACCGACTTAGACCTAGCGAGATTGCGTGGCTGGTCAACATCTGTGCCCATCAGCAACCCAGTATGATACGCCAAGAGCTGCATCGGAATGTCATAAACTATCGGAGTAAAGCTTGCCCCCATGTCAGGCAATACGATGGTCGCGAGCGAGTTCACAGAGGCCGCCTCGGCTCCCTTTGGATCGGTTATTAGGATGATGTTGCCACCTCTTGCTGCAACTTCCTGCATGTTTGAGACCGTCTTTTGGAACAGCGAGTCGGAAGGGGCGATCACCACGACAGGCACACCATCGCTTATCAACGCAAGCGGACCGTGTTTAAGCTCGCCCGCAGCATAGCCGTCGGCGTGGATATAGGCGATTTCTTTCAGCTTCAGCGCTCCTTCCAGCGCCAGCGGAAAGGAGCTGCCGCGACCGAGACATAGCACGCCACGCGACTTGGCGACCTCCCGCGCGAGCTTCTCGATTTGCGGTTCGGTTGCAAGTGCAGCTGTCATCAGGCGAGGAACTTCGAGCAACTCCTGTACGAGCGTGGCCTCGGTGGCCCGGGATAATTCACCACGCGCTCTCCCGTTGGCGATCGCAAGAGCCGCGAGCACGATCAACTGGCACGAGAAGGCTTTGGTCGAGGGGACGCCCATTTCGGGGCCGGCCAGCGTCTGCAGCACGGTCTCGCTCTCTCGCGCAATTGTCGAGCTCGGCACGTTGACTACGGAGAGCGTGCGCAGTCCCTGAGATTTGGCAAAACGCAGCGCAGCCAGCGTATCAGCCGTCTCGCCGGATTGCGAAATGAGGATGGCGAGATCGCGCTCGCGCAAGGGCGGTTCCCGGTAGCGTAATTCGGAAGCGACATCGACCTCGACGGGGATGCGGGCCAGCCGCTCGAACCAGTATTTGCCGATGTGGCCGGCATGGCGTGCGGTGCCGCAGCCGGTGATCAATATTCGGCCAATGTCATTGAAGTCGAATGGCAGCGTCTGAGGGAATGCGACGCGATCGGCCGACGCGTCGACATAGCGCGCCAGCGTATGGCCGGCGACTTTCGGTTGCCTGTGGATCTCCTTGAGCATGAAAGGACGATAATTTGCCTTTCGGATGAGAGCCGGCGAGGCTCTGCATTTCAGTACCTCGCGATGGGCAATGACGCCTTGCATGTCGTAGATCGTGAAGGAGTTGCGGGTCAGAACGGCCCAGTCGCCGTCTTCCAAATGGGTAATGCGCTCCGTGAAAGGCGCAAGTGCAATCTCATCCGACGCCAGATACATTTCTCCGTCGCCATGGCCGATAGCAAGCGGCGACCCATTGCAGGCCCCGATCAATAAATCGTCGTAGCCCTTGAACAGAAAAACCAGCGCGAACGGACCACCCAGTTTGGGCAGCGAAGCCTTCACCGCGTCCTGAGGCGAATAGCCCTTGATCAAATGGGATTCGACTATGTGAGCGACTACCTCTGTATCCGTCTCGGAGGCGAATTGTGCACCCTTTCGTTCCAACTCGGCGCGCAGCTCAGGATAATTTTCGATTACGCCGTTATGAACGACCGACACATTGTCAGTCGCATGCAGATGGGCGTTCTTCGCGCTCGCCTTTCTGTGGCTGGTCCAGCGGGTATGCCCGATGCCGGTATGCCCCCACACCGGCGCGGCGCGCAGGCGGTTCTCTAACGCCTTGAGCTTGCCCTCGGCACGCTGTCGGTAGAAATGACCGCCTTCCAGCGTTGCCACGCCTGCAGAGTCATAGCCACAATATTCTAGCTGCTTCAGGGAAACGATTAATTGCTCGGAGACCGGACGGCGTCCCACAATGCCGACAATTCCGCACATGCAGGTCAATATGCTCCGCAACTAGCGTTGAACCACATCGTCTTTCGAGTCAGGCGGCAAGCTAGAGGGGTTGGCAGGTCAATGAATCCCCCCATTTGGCTAGCCACGGAGCTGGCAATTTGCATGCCAGTACCGAACGACTTTACAAGCTATTTGGGCCGGTTCCCGGACACGCTGCTAGACGTATATCATCACGCTGATCAAGCATTCCGGGGGACTTCTGCTGACGATGGCTCGGCGCCTAAATGGAGCCGCGGGGCCCAGAATGTTCGCTCACTCGGCCAGATACTGACATTCCCCATCGACCTCGTTGCCCGATCTAACATCGCTCCGGTGTGGTGAGTAGCCGAGAGGAATTCACATTCATCGTGTGATACATTCGGTCCACCCATTTCGCCTTGTTATTTTATCGGCGTGGTGGAAGCCCGCGAAGAGGGCGCTGCCGCGCAGTCGCCGGCTGATCATATTCAGCCGTGTGTGGATCAAGACGTGCATGTGCGAAATTCGACAAGACCGCAAGTATTCCGCCGTACGGCGTGAAGTGGTTGTTTTGTCCGCCTGCTACGCAAGTGGCATAAGCCGTTTGTGGCACGCACTTTGCTGAGGTCCTGCGCAAACTCGTTTCAATGTGGCCGTCTGGCAGATAGCGCAGCCCGGAGTTCATATGGCCCTTGCTCGGCTAATCACATCAAGGCCATCGACAGGCCGTGAATTGAAAGCCCGCCGGGTGCGGCGCGATTGCCTTTGTCGTTCGTGCTGTACAGCACTTGGCCCTTATTCACGCCCTGAGAGTGGTAGCGATGCTTAGGAGTGCGCCGAGCATCACGGACGGCAATCGGCAATCATCGAACGCGTGCCCACCATCGCTCATGTTCTCGGAGCACCCTCACCGATGTGTTCCCTTAGGGCACGAGGCGCTCTGCGCGTTTGGTGTGAGCATTTTCGCCGAGCGATGTCCATCAGCTAAGGGGCCAGCGCAAGTGCGCCCTGGAATGCACTGAGGCGATCGTTGCCGACTCTCTTGGCTCAGAGCTGGCCACTTGGATTTTGATATGCCGCGACACGAGAAGGATCGAAAATGGCTGTTGTCCGATTTGTATTTGCCGCACTGAAGCCGGGTGTCAGCGCAGCGGAGTATGAACGCTTCGAACGCGAGGTCGACTATGTCGTCGCCAGTAAATTGAAGACTATCGTCAGCTATTCGACGCACCGCATCACGGAAACCGGCGTCGGCATATCAGGCGGGCCGTGGGACTATATCGAGCGCATTGAGGTGACCGATCGCAAAGCCTATCAAGCTGAGCTCGCCGTCGTCGGCAAGAAAATGCTCGAAGAACTCTACGAAAAATATCTCGACAGATCTAAGACAGTTTCGGTCTGGTCAGAACGGATCGAAGCATGAGTCTCGCATCCTCACCGTTCCCAGCCAAAGTTGCGTTGTCCGGCGGTTCTTGCCCGTCACCCGAAGAAAAAACACTGGGTTCGTGCCAACACGGGGACGGCGCCTCGAGAGGCGCGTCCGTGTCCGACAGCGCGGCCCAATTCGATGAATTTGCAAGTCTGCACGAGAATATGACTGAATGGCCCCTTCAAAAATACATCGAAGTGCCGAGCGTACTAGAGGTGATGGGTGACGTTGATGGCTTCTCCATCCTCGGTTTTGGGTGCGGCGCGGGGGCATATTCGCGAATACTTAAGCAACGCGGAGCAGCCTCTGTTGTAGGATATGATCCGGCGCCAGGCATGCTAAACTACGCGCGGCGTCGCGCAGAAAAAGAGGGGATCAATCTCTCCTTCGTCACTCATCTCCATGCCAACATGGCAGCCCAATTCGACTTGGTACTTGCATCCTATGTGCTGCCCTATGCCGCCACCAAAAGTGAGCTGGACAGCATGTGCGCCGAAATGGCCGAACTGTTGCGTCCTGGCGGGCGCTTGATATCGTTGTCCACTCATCCAGCTTACAATCCACATCCAAACTGGTACGAACCCTGTGGCTTCAGGCTCGTCGTAGACGATCCTGAGAACCCATATTTAGAAGGTGGGCGTATTAAGGTCGAGTTCTGCAAAAATGGAGAACAAGGCGGCGTATTTGCATGGCATTGGCCCGCTCCCTCTTTGGAGAGTTCATTAGCACAAGCCGGGTTCCGATCATTGAAATGGAGAGAACTGTTTGTGCCCACATGCGCCCGTATAGATCAGCTTCCCACGGAGCTACATGCATATCTCCAAAGCCCGCACGCGATCATCATTGAAGGCGTCCGTGTCCCACGCCATGCGGGGCGACACCCATGACGTTTGTACCATTCAGGAGCAAGTTGTTAGTCCCGTTCTCCTCAGCGGTCGCGGAAGGTCTATGCGGCTTTGACGAGCATGAATGGGATGCCCTCGTCGGTGATAACAATTTTTATAACAGCTACCGGTGGCTGCGAGCGCTCGAACATTCGCTCGGCGCAACGGACGTGCTTGCGGTCCGCGGGGCGGCCGGAGTCGTGGCTGCGTGCACGCTTTGGGAGGGAGACCAATCACCTGGTTTGTTCTTCCTGCCAGATTGCATGGCTGGAATTCCCGGCCCTTGGCAACAAAGTTTTCTCTGGCTGGGTGGTCGGCGCAACACCCACAACGAGATACCCTGCATTCAGGGCAGGCGAAGGTATGAGGCTTTAGGCGAGTTGGGACGCAGCGCTCTAAACTATGCTCAGGAGCGGGGATATGCCGGCGTTGTAGTGCCGTACATGCCCTACCCGGCGGCGGTGGAATTCGCGGAGCACATTGGGGGTACGGTCGTTTTGCATTCTGCCGAAGCGTATCTAGAAGTGCCGGATACAGGGGTAGCCGGGATGATGGCGGCCTCGTGCGCGCATGATCGTAATCAAAGCAAGTCTGAAGTCGCGGCGTTCCGGCGAGCCGGGGGGAAGATCGGATGGGCCTCAGCCGAAGAACTCGATGACTCCATAGTCGCTGATCTCATAACCCAAAACAGGTCTCGACACGGAAGCACCCAGGGTCGCGACTGGATGGAAAGGATACTCGCCGGGCAGAGAAAGGCGGGTGTGTCGCAGTTCGGTGCCGCAGCAATTTCCGAGTGCAACAACGAGATAACCGGGCTTGCTGTTTTCTATCGCTTTGGAACGGCACTTCACTTGCGCTACTTCGGGGCAGACTACAGTCGCGATCTCAAGGATTACAGATATTTCGTCTTATGCTATTACGAGCCCCTCGATTACGCTGCGGCGCGCGGTCTCACAACATTGCGGCTTTCTACCTCCTCGTTACGTGCGAAAGTGAACCGAGGGGCAAAGATCGAGCCGCAGGCGATCGTCATCAAGTGCGTTGGTGAACAGCACATCTGCGGCTCCGACGTCAAGCGGCACAATCTGCGTATGATCAGACAATATCAGAATCAGTTCGCAGGCCATCTTTGCAGGGATTGGGAGTTGGTCGAGCGTTTGCTGGGTGAGTAACTGCGAGATTGAGCAAGATTCGCCGAGGTCTTTGGTCGGGTACGGTGCCCCTCGGCCTAACGCCAGGACTTCGACTGAAGATGCCGCGCTGGTTCTTCAAGCCGGAGCACGACGAAGGCACACTCAAGCAAAAACTGCTGCGCACATTCTGGGATACGGTGCCCGATGACGTCATGACGGCTGACTCCGGGTCTCGAGGGTCGGCAGCGAGCGCTTTTGTGGCACGAAAATTCGCGAGATTTCCGAACGAAACTGGGTAGAGCACGGCAGTCCCGACGACACTCCCGCGTGGCGAGTTGATGGAATCCAGCCTAAGCGAGTTTTCCGGCTTCAAGCAGTGCTTCCTCTCGAGAGGACGTCGGCGCGGCCGGACCTTTTTATGAATTTGGCAAGACGAGAGCCAGACTCGCCGCCAACGATGTCGCCGCCGAGGTCGCCAAACGCAACGAGCCCAAGCTGCGCGCGCGCCTGAAGCCGGATGCGGCCTCGCTCGCGCAGCTGCTCGGCGAGCGGGTCTTCGCCTTCGCCGGAATCGGCGATCCCCAGCACTTCCTCCGCACATTGGAGGCCAGCGGCATCGAAGTCGCGCGCACGCGCCGCTTCGACAATCATCACATGTTCTCGCGCGAGGAACTCGCCGCGCTTGCAGCGGAGGCACAGCGCGAGCAGCTCACGCTGGTGACGACGAAAATGATCTTGCGCGCCTGCATCGCAGCGATGGCGTGCCCTACCGGCATCGTCCCATTCGCTGTCCAGCTCGAATTCGACGACCGGGCCAAGCTGCGGCAACTGATCAGCGACCATCTCTACAAGGCCCGCGAGCGGCGTTTTTCCAGACGCTGATCTCGTCCGGTGGGCAAAGCGAGGCGTGCCGACCAACTTCGTTTCGCACTCGCTAAAGCTACCGCTTCAGCAGACAGTCATGCTCACCACACCCCAACGACCATCATTCCTATGATGGTCAGGCACGAGACGCAGGTCACCGTGAAGGTATAGCATTCGGGTGTGTTCATCGCTGTCTCCCAGACTGTTGAATTGCTTGGCCACTACCACGCGGGAGAGATTGCCGGTCTTGGCTGCTTCAATGCGGCGCGCCGCGATCGGTCTTGCGGTATGCCGCCGCCCTCTCGTCGTCACTCTGATCCGAAATAAGGTAGTCCGCTTCGAGTGCTTCAAAGCGTTCAGCTGCGATCAGAAGCTGCTTGCGCATTTCAGCGAGACGGGCGCGGCAATATTCGCGATAGAGCAAGTCCAGTATGATGGGCATGATCACCCCCATCGATTGACTTTGAATTGACAGATATTCCACCGCGGATTTTCGAGGTGATCGTCGCCCGTCAGATGGCTCTTCGATATGAGCCCGTTCACAGACTGCGCCAATTCCAAAGCTCAATGGCCGTTTGGTTGACTTGATTGTCTGTGCGATAAAAAAGAACAGGGCTAATTACCTAACAGGAAGTTTAGCGGCACTGTGTTTCAGCAAGACTTCGTCAAACAACTTAAGGGCGCCGGACCGCGACGAAAATTCCAACCACAAAGCGAAATGACTTACCTCGGAGTGCAAGCACGATTCGATGCAACGCGGATCGACGCGACTGCCTGAAGCAGGCGATCGATCAGAAGGTCGTTGGGGAGTCCAGGAGGAGTTTCATCAAGAGGTGCGTAGGCGGAGATACCACGGAGCAGTGAACCGGTTCGAAAGGCCGGTCGGGGGGCGGTGCTTGCTCTGCGCAAGCGAGAGATCACACCTTTCGTTGATCAGGCTTAGGCGTGATCGGGTGCTCCCGTGAGACGGCGGCAAGGCTGCCAAGCATCGTTCAGATGATCGGATTATGTCGGGTTAGGATGCGAGCCGGCGGCTCCGAATTCCAGCGGGGCTGCGCGTTTGTCGTTAGGCGCCATTGAGGTCGTTTACTTGGTATCACGTCGATAAGGGCCGTGACTTCCTCTCCCGCTGCATCACCCGGTGGTGTCTCCGCTCCAGCAATGCTTCCGGAGCAATTCCATGATTCCGACCACGCGGATCGAGCATTTTAGGGTCAGCTACCGCCGCCGAGATCCGTGAGGTGAACAAGGTTGTACCTCAAACCAGTCCCCTAGCTGAAATAGCTCAAGGAAGATCACCTGAGGCCTCCGTTGCCGGATTGCTCGAGCTCGATACTTCTTCGTCGCTTAAGGCGCTGCCTAACCGTTCCGGCGCCACTCTCCGCCTTGAGCAGCAGCAAAGGAATTCCCGTGTGGGGCCAGCAGATCGTTGCTGAGAGATCTGCTGATGGCACGAGAATTGTTGCCATAAGCGGAACTGCCGCCTACGATTTAGGTCTGGCCCTGACCGCGAAGATCACCAAGCAGCAGGCGCTTCCTCGTAGCCAACAAGCTTGTCAGCTTTGTCAGCTTCTGGGCAAGCCTTGTCTCCTTCGCGGCCAGCGCCTCCACCGGCTCCTGGCGCTTGGTCGCGTCGAATTGACTCAGCGCGCGACGCTCTCCTCCAACTGAGCACGCCGTCGCTCCATCTTCGTGCACGTGAAGTTCCTGTCCCGGCTGTTCACGGCATTGAACTTGCTGCCATCGGTGGCGGCGCCTCGTCGTTGCCAATAAGTCCATCTCTTGGCAGAGTTCGAGGAGCAAAGTGGGGGCGCGACGCTGCCCGCTGGCTCCGCAACCTCGAAGCGCATCTCAGCCAAACCGAGCGAATCGAGAAATACGTCGATCACCCGAACAGGGCCGCTCTCGTCAATGGCGTCATCGAAGTATTCGGGCTAAGCGTTCGCTTTCCAGGATCTACTTCTTCATGAAGCGCCTCATCAATTACCCCGGAAAATCACAGGAGAACATAACAGCAGCCCAGTGTTGTCACTGCCAGGACTCGTTGCCGACATTCGCGGAAAAGCGCGCCGGTAACGAAGTCTTTGACTGGCGCTACACATTTAGAGGACTCCACATGAGGGGACTACCAACCTCATTGAAAGCGCGTTGGCCAGCGCGTTCCGGCGCACCGTTCAAGGGATGTCTTTCGAACAAGGCTCGCTACGATCCTCAAGCTCGCCGAGGCCGCCGAGAAAAGCTGCGTCGCGTCGATGGCCACAACCAGTTGACGCAACTCTCCCGCGTTAAATTAGCCAACGGGAATCGAAGTCGCAGACCCGACTCAATCCACTGTCGCCTAGCCCGCTCCGGCACCAACATTCGGCGATAGCACTTTAACCCACGATAAGTCGCACCTTGGATCGAAAGACAAGTAATCGCAAGTTAGTTCTTCACCCGGCTGTACGTCTCGGGCTGTGAAAATTCGGCAATGATCGTCTTGGTATGTGTTTGGTTGATTGCTGTGATTCATGAAACGAGCGTTGTCAGCATTGTACTCTAAAACACCATCATCAACGTCGAGGTCTCTTGGATAGGCGTGCTTATCAAGTAAAGCTTGAAATGTTCGAGGTAAAGTTGCGTACTGTTCAGGTGTCACGGCAATGTCAACGATTGGGTTATGAATCCAAATCAATGCACCTTTAGGCAAAAGAGTAGCGGAGAAAAGTCCAATACCGCCAAACTGGTCTGGCTTCAAAATAGTTTCAACGATCAACACTGACATATCTCCCCAAAGTCGCTAGCACCCTGCAAGCTAACTAACCTGAGCCGTGCAATCTCCTGCATAAATTGGTGGGGTCGTTTAATCGCGTCTCGGTCACAACCTCGATTTTTTTTCAATCTGTGCATCCCTTTCGGTAGCGGCTGCTACCGATGAGGATCTCGGCTGTCGCTCCACGAGGAGATGCTGCAGGACTGGCGCCACGGTTCACCTTCCGCGGCAGCGACGTCGTGGCGATCCTGGAAAGCGCCTGCAAGGAATTGGGGTTCCCGGCAACGATCCGCGTCGATGAAGGCAGCGAGTTCGTGTCGCGCGATCTGGACCTCTGGACCTACCAACGCGGTGTCACGCTGGACTTCTCCAGCCCGGTAAGCCAACCGACAACGCGTTCATCGAAGACTGCGCCTTCCGGGTCGAATGCCTCAACACGCACCGGTTCCTCAGCCTTGCGGACGCCCAAGAAAAAGTGGAGACTACAACGAAGAACGGCCCCATGGCGCCATCGGCAGCAGATCGCCGATTTTGCTGCAAAACCACGTCGGCGCATCCAGCCCGGATGGTCCAAAGGTCGGCCTCGCTGCATCAACCCGAGACTGTAAGCGCTGCTGGATGAAAGTTGAGTGGCAGGTGCGGGACGATTCCACGGCGTATCCAAAAACGCCGACGCGTGACCGATCTGTCGCTGGCGCCGCGTTCGTAGAGCTCGTGGTGATCATCGAACGCTTCCGCTGCGACGCCGTCGTGCGGACGCCAGATCTTCACTGAGCGTTTCGCCGACGGGATATTGGCGTCATCCGCGCGACGCACGGCGCGGCTGGACTCCATGGTCCAGCATCTCGGTCTGGTGCTTAGCGGGTGACGGACAGGCCTTTGCAAAACGGCTGATGCTGCCAGAAAGCAAGGACAAGCCTGTGGGTTTGTCCGACGCCCCAGCTGTTCGTAGGCCGATTTTCTCAAGATCATCGCCAAACTCACCAGGCCCGGCTGGGGGGCATGAACGAATGGCTATGTTCTCCGCGTGGAGACCCCAGAGCGGAGCTGAACGCAGGATAGACTTTCATTTTCCTAAATAAGGCTCACCTCAAGGGATCACGGCCAGCAGTTAATCGAACCATCGACCAGTGCCTGCCTTATTTGTTCGGCCCGTTCCTTGGACAGCTTCTCGGCCAAGCTGTGGTCCTTTAACAGCGCCGGCCCCTTGCGTTCTCGATCATAAACCATCCAGCCGGTGGTCCCCCTTCGAACGAGGAACCTGGACTGTTGCGGAGGTAATTCGTGGATCAACAGTTCCTCCTACATTGACCTGTTACGAAATCGCGTCGGGTGTCCCAAGGAAAGACGACACTCGTGTCACGAAAATACGCCGCGCCCTTTATGCCTGAGCCGGGACACTGAAATTTCCCACGCAACAAACGCACTGCACGCCCTGTGCCACTGGCCGAGGCATCTTTCGATGCGGCGTTCATCTATCCTCACCGCCGCAGACGGGGACAAGCAAACGCCTCGTGAAATTGATCCCTCGCCCGAGGCCAGACGGGCCTATGACCCCGGCCGGGTGGCCGGATCGGCCGTGAAGGCTTGGATCAGCTAAGGCATAGATTTGGTGCTGCGATCGTCAATTTAGGCCGGCAGGAAGTCCGAAACGCCTCGCCGGCTTGCGTAAACGAGCTTTGGTCTACGACTTGTCTCGGATCAAGTGCGACGTGAAGGCGTTCACACATGATGAACGATATGACTTAGATGGAGGTAGCAGTTTCGGTCGAGATCGCCGAAAGTTGGTGACGGCGGGAATCGAAAAGGCGGCATATCGTGGGTGCTTGACGCCTCCACTTCTTCACCGAAGGACCGATATGCCCTATCCAAAGACAACATTATCAAGTTGATTCCGCCAGGAACCGTCGCCGATCAACTCACAAAAGTCTTGCGCAACTGGGCACGTCCATCTCGCTCAGGCGATCGAAGCCGAGGTCGCGGACTATCTCGGCAAGCATCCCGATTTGAAGGACCGCGGCCGGCCACCAGCGCATCGCCCGGCACGGTCACCTGCCAGAGGGGGAGGTGACGACCAGTATCGGTCCGGTCGCTATCCGCCAGCCGCGCGTGCGCGATCGCCAGGGGGTCGCCTCCGATTCCCGACCGCATCCGGTTCTCACCGTCGATGATCCTTCCACCCTACATACGCCGTTCGAAGTTGATCGAGACGCTGCTGCCTATCCTTTACCTGAAGGGGATCTCGACTGGCGACGCCTCGGAAGCGCTGGCTGCGCTGCTCGGCAAGGATGCTGCCGGATTGTCGGCCTCGGCGATCGGTCGCCTAGGGATGGCTAGCTCGACGAGCACACCGCGTGCCAGAAGCGCGTCGGCGAAACGCTACGTCTACATCCGCGCTGATGGCCTCCATCTCGAGGCCCGGCTCGAGGACGAAAAGCAGTCACGCGTGTTCAACAGGGCGCCGGAAGCAGCCTCTTTACTCCGAGGATTTCCCCTGTCTCGGGACTTGAGGAGGCCCTGATTAATGGCAATGCTGTAAAACGCAACGGCAATAACACCGTAGGTGTTCTTCGCAGCTTGGTCCCGGCTCTCGGCAAAGATCAAAGGGCGATGGCTATGCGGCTCGCCGAGGAGCCGCACAGCGATGATGGCGCAAGTTAATCGGGCCGAGTAGCGCTCTCCCGCACAGCCGGTCCCGAGCCAAGCACGCAATCGTCGCTGGAGCAAGCTATGGCCCATTAACAAGCCCAATACCGGACCTATGTGGACGGGCTGCTAGCGTCGGGAGTGTGCGCGGCGTCTACTCTCGTGGGTGATGGATGAGCCGAACGTCATTGGGCCCCCCCGGCCCCAGGAGGGCGGTGTAGAGCTCGCCGCGAATGTTGTATTGCTTTTCCGGCTGCGCCGCGTCCGGCAAGAGGCCCCAGCGGCCGAGCTTCGAACGCATCGTGTCCGAGGCGGGTTGGGTGCCGTGCGAAAAATTCTCGGGAACAGCGAATGATGCAGCATAAATTTCGCGGGCCGCCGGGGATGTCCTGTCAGCCCTGGAGGACGCCGGGGCGGCTTGCTGCATCGAACGTCCAAGCAGCGCTGGTGAGACTCGATTCGCTGGCTGTGCGCTGGGCTGCGGAACGTATTCCTGTCGAGATCCGAGAGGAATGGCAGGGCCTGGCGCATTGAGTGGGGTGCTTGGCCTCATCGCCGCCGCGGGCACGAATAGCGCCGTGTAGCGGTCATTGTGAACGATAAAGCTGTTTGGTCGGCTGTCCTGACTCGGCGGGATGCCGCTACCGTCAAGCGCAGCCGACGCGTGCTGGTTGCCCTGCCTGAAGTTGAAGGGATGGACAACCGCTCCTAAATTCAGGGTCTGCTCATGGCGCGCGGTTGGCTCGAGAGACGATGATGGGCCGGCGTCTTGCACCATCGCCCACAGCTGATCCTGATCGTAACCTTCCTCAGGAAGGATCAATGGTGAACCGACCGCTGGCCCGAAAGGCGACGGTGCGCCGGCGTTTTCCATCAGCACACGAGCCATTGAATTGCCCGGCTCGCTCAGCTGGCGCTCAATGGCATCCAGTTCCGCATGGCTTAGCGTCCTCTGCCTCTTCGCAGGCCTCAACTGCCCGCTGTAATCCTCACCCATGAGGGGCGCGTGACTTGAAAGGGGGGCGCTCCCGGTCAGCTCGTTCGGAGCCGGCTGGTAGCCGTCGCTCCAGTTGAAGTGACGAACGGCTTCTCCGAGATCCGGTGCTTGGTGATCGTGCGCGGTTGGCTTGAGAGACGATGCTAGGACGGATTCGCCGATCATCCCTCGCAGCGAATCCTGATCGTGACCTTCCGCAGTCAGCTCGCTCGGCCAACTCGAAGCCTCCCGCGCGTTGTGCTGCGCAGCGACGTGCCCGACGCCTCTGGTGACTGCGTCTTCGGGATGAGGACCGCTGGCCCCAAGTTCCAACGCCTCGGTAAGTCTACGGTCTTCGTCAGGCAGATGAGGATAGTAGCGATCTGGAGAAACAGGAACCCCTGCGACGGCAGTGGTATCAAGCTGCGGGACTTCATCCAAGTACGGCTCAAACTCCGCTTGCTGCTGTTGCGGTTGTGTCACCGCGTCGTTGTAAGCAGCCCGGTCGAATGGGTTGATGCTGTTAAATGGGTCCATATCCCCTCCCTTTGGGTCGGTTCGCAATCCTGAGCAGATCCGCTCTCTGTTCTCCCTCTATTAGGATCAGCTGTCGACAAGCTGACGCGCTTGGAGACTTGAGTGAGCCAAAATGGCCAATCCGACTGCCACACTCACCCGAGGCACGCGCCAAGGATCGCCGGATTGCATTTTTCCGAAACACTGGCTGGGTGAGTCGGAGCTGGCACCAACAGATTCTATTTCGTGGAGTAGCATCATAGGGCCTACTAAAGTGTGTACTGAGCTGCGAAGTGTTCTGGACGATGCGTCTGGATGGTGCCCGAACCGAGGCGGACCCCTCCGATGAAGGCATGCCTTGCCAAGAAGGTCTTAATTCTGGCGGCAGAGGGTGAATCGGATCCCGGCCATCTTGGCGCGTGTCGCGGTGGGACAGTGCAGGAATCCTTTGCGGCTGCGACCGATCTGAAGGAGGACGCGACGTGCGACATGTGCGGTCGCCAGGAGGGGCTTGAATTGATGCACTCGCAAGGCATCATCCATCGAAACCCCGGTCATGGTTGGTTCGTCGCGCGGCGAAGTGAATATGTCAGCGCCACGGTTGCGCCGGGCGCTCTCGGCAAATCGTCGCTCATCATTACCGAAATGCTCTCGATGGTCTCAGGCCAGGCGTTACTCGGCACGGCTTCAGAGCAGCTTCGCGTCTGGCACTTCAACCTCGAAGACCCTGCCATGGAAACGACGCGCCGCATACAAACCACCGCTAAGCAGTTTGAACTCTCTGAACATCATCTTGGTGATCGGCTGTTTGTCGATCACGGCCGCGAACGCCCCCTCGTCATCGCCAAAACGGAAGGCCGCGACACCGTGATCTGCACGCCAGTCGTGGACGCGCTGATTGCAGAGATCGAAGAGCGCGGCATCGACGTGGTGATCGTCGATCCGTTCATTTCGTCGCATAAGGTTCCGGAGAACGACAATAACGCCATCGACATGGTGGTGAAGGAATGGGACAAAGTCGCCGACAAGGGCAATTGCGCCGTTGAGTTGGTCCACCACGTTCGGAAGGGCGAGCAGGAGGTTACGGTGCAGAGCGCGCGCGGCGGCGTCGCGCTGACGGACGGTTGCCGCTCCGCCCGCGTGCTCAATAGCATGACCGAAGCTGAAGCTAAGAACGCAGGCGTCGATCATCATGGATTGTATTTCTCAGCCTATGCCGACAAGGCCAACCTAACCGAGCCAGCCGACAAGCGGGATTGGTTTGAGCTGGTTTCGGTCGATCTCGACAACAACCCGTTGAGCCGGGTCAGCGGCAATCCGTTCGATCATCTGAAGGGCGACGATATCGGCGTTGCGACGCGCTGGGAGCGGCCTGACCTGCTGGCCGGGGTTACGGCGTCGGATTTTGAGCGGTGCGCGCTGGCGATCAAGCAGGGCCAGTGGCGGGCCGACCAACGGGCGGACGGCTGGGTTGGCATCGCAGTCGCGAAAACGCTGGGTCTCAGCCTTACCGACAAGCAGGACCGGGCTAAAGTCGTGGCGCTGCTCAAGACATGGCGCGAGACGGGCGCCTTGGTCGAGGTCGAGCGGCCTGATGAGCGCCGCAAGCCGAAGAAGTTCATTGAGGTGGCCGACGACGACTAGGGGCGCTGGCTGCTCCAGTTGACCGGAGCAGAACCGGAGCGACTGGCGCACCTGATCTGCTCCGCTCCAGTTAAATCCCTTTAGGGATTAACTGGAAGTGGAGCAACAGATCGGGGGCTGGATGACTGGAGCAGATTGGGCGTCGGAACGAGAAATCAATATAGGGGCGCGCGCCGCACCTTGGCTGGCCGAGACAGGATGCCGTTTCTCGCCCCCTGAAGTGCCAAAATTGATCCAAAAATCGCTTGAAGGCATTCATCGTTTGATATTCAGTTGGCCTACCAAGAACTGGAGGGCCATCATGGAACTGGTAACGGTACATTTTGACGATCCCGCCTTAGCGAGTTCGATCTGCATTGCTGTCGAGAGCGCCGCTCCAAACGCGTCGATCCATCATTTTACCGGCGGACTGAAGCCTGAAGCGCCCCCGGCGGCGGCAGGCGACTTCGATCCGCAGTTGATTGAGCGGCTGGTAAAGATCGTTCAAACCGTGCCTAAGCACATCCGACTTGGCCTGCTGTACGGAGACGACTCATGCAGCATGTCTCACGGCGACGCGCGGTACAGCATTCGGCCAGAGACCATCGCCCTTTCGCGCAGGCTCAAACCCCTCTTCCCACATCTCGCCTCGCCCATTGACGCGCTGGTTGTGCGACGGCGCGAGTACTTTTTTGAAGGAAGCTACAAGGGCATCCGATACATTCCGACCCCGCTCGGAGTGGCGGTGCGCGAGGCCTTGAAGGCTCAAGAGGTCGCGTAATCACATTCGCCGAATGCAAGTCAAAAGAAACGGGGCCGGTCTCCCGGCCCCGTATACCTTATCGAAGGTGAACCCTGACTGCCGAAAGCAGCAGCAGGAAAATCACCGGGTCAACTTCAACATGAAGCCAGATCATCGGATTGCTTTCCATGTCAGGCTCATAGCCACGAGCAGTTAAGACCGTGGTGGTGCACTCACCCTCGCTGACGTCCATCTGCGCAAACGGACGGTTTTGTCTTTCGCTGGCGCTGCTCTTGGCGTGGTTGGCGTGCGGGCTGTTCGAGCTTATCCACTCACTGCTGGACGAAGGGGCCTAGCTGGCAGGACCCGTACCGCGATCGGTCCCTCTCGCCGCGAAGGACATGAATGCGGCACGTACGATCCAAGATGCGACCAGCACTCCAATCGAGATAGCAACGGCAAAGTACCAAGGTTGGTAGAAAAGGGCACGACCATCAGAATAAGCGTTGCCAGCGTCAGGAGCTGGCTCTCTGCCATGTAGCTTGCAAAGTTGTGCATAATCGTTTCCCCCAGTTAGCGACTATGAGCTTCGCTGAACGCCAGAAGCGAGGCAACTGGTAGTCTGCGCGTCCGGTCGTCTTTGCCTTGTCAGGACACTTCATGACCCTTGAATTGATGCCTCGACTGGCTCAACTGACGAAGGTCCACGGCGCAATTTTGGACGCCGAAGACCTTGTGATCCAGTGCGCCACGAATGCCGTACAGCGCGCCGATCTGAAGATGCCTGTCTTGGATGCGCTGAAGCTCTTTGAATGGCTTTCGCGACTTCCTTATTCGATCACGTTGGACCCGAACGAATGTTTCGTAACGTACGATTACATGCCGCTATTGGCTCAACTCACCAAAGCCCACGGCATGGTCCTTCACGGCAGTGAGGTAATAGTTCAATGCGCGACCGCGACGGCGGGGTGGGCCGATGTAATGATGCCGGTGGAGGAGGCGCTCAAACTGCGTGGAGTACTTGCGACGATGCTGGATGCGTTCGCAACTCCAAAGAAGGCAAGCGTCGGACGGCACGAGCACGTTCTACGTTTCCCTCGACCAATCAGTTTGGTTGCTATTCTGGAGATTAAGAGATTTCATTATCGTGCCAATCGATACATGCAGGCTCTCAGCCGAGAGGAATTGGAGCAACGACTGCATGATGTAATAGCAAACGTTATCACGCTCGGTGATGACGGGAAATACACCTTGATAAAGCCAAGGCGGGATGGAATGCATTCGCCGACCCGCAATATTGATTTCCTGTCTCTCTATACTGAATTGGCCGAGGAATTTCTCATTCGCGGATTACTTGACGGTGAGAAATCAGCTAACCCGCCGGAAAAAATCAGGCGCTTAGCCGACGAAAGCTGGTGTCGTAGGGCGGATTGGGTGGATGCTTCCCAGTATTCTCGCGAAAGCTATTTTAATGCGCCAAAGATGCTCTTCAAATTTGGAAAGGCCGAGCACATGCGCGCCCTGTATGAAAGAGGCGAACTGCTTGTCCGGCCTGCCTCATATTTCGCAGGCGCCGAGGGCTTAGCACGTCAGGACAATGAACTGACGATGAGTTGGTATCGTGACGGGCGAAAGCTAGAGTTTTCTACTAGCGATTATTATTGTTGGTGCTGCGCTTCCGTTTACGACTATCGCTTGTTTATGGATTTCCAGAGCGACGCTTGTGTGGCAATAAATGACCTCGACAGCTTCATCGAGAGATTTGCGAAAGCAGTGGCGGCACAGGTGTCAGGCGTGGAACGCGTGCGTCTCATACCGGCGTACTACTACGACCCGCTTTCAGTTTCAGATGACCCGGTCGAATTCGCTGCCGTTCAAGATGAAGCAATCCAGTGCGCGAAGCACTTTCGGTTTGCATATCAGTGGGAATTCCGAGTTGTCATCACGCGGTCCACTCCCGCTCCCATGCAAGCATTCAAGCTTGATATGGGGTCGCTGCGGGACATCGCGGAGTTGGTCGTTGCGCCGGGTTCATGAGCGCCGAAACGGCAAGGAGTAATTGTGAAGCCAGAATATTTCCTGAGCGTGGTTGTCGGCCGAAATATTGATTTGCTCAGGGAGAAACCCGGTCGGCTGGCCTCGGCCGTGAACATCTTGCTTACGCTCGATGCATTTGTCGGAATTCTTCATGCAGCCTTGGTGGCCGCTGGCGTGTCCGTACCGGATAAAGACGATGAGTTTCGGGACGTTCTTGCAGCGCAAAATGAGGATTATCGCATCGTTCGCGATGCCGTGTTCGCAATTAAGCATGGTCAGTTAACTGGCAGAAAATCGCGGATTGTCACAAACTCCAAACAGATGGCGATTTACGGAGCTGTTTTTGAAGAAGCCGTTTTTCAGGACGGGGTTTTCGAAATGGGCGCAGCTCGCATTGAAGTTGACAGCACGAGCGTTGACGTGGTGGAAGTCGCCGAGCGTGTGATCACATTCCTGTATGAAATTCTAGAGCAGACAAGCGGCGGACAGCGCCAATAGTCGCTTTTGAAATGATTTAATCGAAGGGGAGAGTTGGTCCTATGCAGCAATTGGACACGAAAGCGAAACGTAGCGAGTTTCAGCAAAAGGCAGATAAACGCGCTCGTCACCATGCACCTCAAATCGAAGAGATCGTGCCGATCGTGATCGAGGCTGTCTACGAATTTGCTGATCCGGGGAGTGGAAGGCTAGCCGGACGTAGCGGCTGGGCGGCGTTTGGGGGCCGTCGCGTGTGGGGCGGCTACAAAAATAAGAAAATCGAGTTTCGCGAGGAAAATCGCCTCGGCCGCGCCGTTGCGCGGTTTGATAATGGTTCCTCAAAGAGCGAGGTGGAGCGACAAGTTCGCGGTTTTCGACGCCGAAAGTGAGGGCGGTGTTCGGACGAGGAGAGAAAACCTCATGCGTCCAATGGTGTAGGTCGGCTACAAATGTCCGAATAGCCATTGTAATGTTGCGCGGCCGACACCCTTCCAAGCTAAAGGCCCGTCGCTTGAATTGGGCCACCGGGACCGTCGCAAAAATCGTCGATAGCGCGTCGTCGAGGCCATGACGGATATCTCAGCGCCTCGTTATCCTGGAAGCCACGCAGAAGGGCGATCTCGACATAACGGAATGGCTAGAGTGGTTTCTCGATTGCCTTGATCGCGCCTTCGATCGCGCCGACGTCATTCTTGGATCGGTTCTCAGGAAGGCCCGCTTCTGGAAGAAGCATGCCGATCAAAGCTTCAATGACCGCCAGCGCACCATGATCGAGCGTCTGTTTGAGGGCTTCGAGGGCAAGCTCAACTCATCAAAGTGGGCCAAGCTGACCAAGTCCTCATAGGACACTGCCCTACGCGACATCGAAGACCTCGTTGCCAAGGGGATACTCGTGAAAGACCCTGCTGGCGGCCGTAGCACGACCTATTCGCTCTTGGATGGAGATGCGTGATAGACGGACGGAACTGGCCTCCGGCGATACAGCTATTTGTGCCCGTGAACTAAGGGCGCAAAGAGATTTGCCAGATCAGTATCACTAAACTTGTCGGGCTCTTGCGTGCTTTGGAATTCGAAAGGCACTATGACCTTCAAGCGTGTTCGAAACGGATACGTATTGGGTGCCAAGGAGACACTTGAAGTGTCCGTGACATGTTCGAGCGCGTCATCAAACGGTTTCAGGCGGCTCTCAGCAGGTAACGAGCTTTTCCACCACAACTCTCGCCGTCCCGATTGTTGGTGCAAGCCCTGGTTTCCAGTCGGGGGAGGCTTGGGGGGCTCTGCCGTTGCTCAAGCTGCTTCCGGAGGTGGACGGAAAATCCAAGTCCGATGACCCCTTTACAATCGGTGGGCTTCCAAAAGCTCCTCAAACGACAGCGTGTTGGGCTGGGGCGGGGGGTGGTTCCAGGGGCGGCAGCACAGCCACGCCGTGGCGTTTGGCGGGGCTGGTTGCAGGCCTGGATGAGCAGGATGGGGAATGCCAAGAAATGCTGGGGGCGCCGCCGAGGTATCGGCCATTAGCCGTTGTGGAACAGGCTGCATAATGAATAACATATTGATTTCGCTTGCTATTTTCTACAAAACCTTGGAGGGGTGCTTGCGGGTCGGTCCGTTAATCTTGGCTCTCGTTCGAGCTGTCCGCCCCGTTGCCCGGGCTTATGGGAACTGCTAACTTGAACGGATAGGGAACATACCCCGTCCAAGGGGATTGGTGAGTAGCTGGATTTTTAAGGGTAGATGCCCTATTTTCCGTCCTGAGAAGTAGGTACTGGTCGAGAGCCATGAGCGTCCGGATCAACCGGGAATACGTGAACGACACCGCGAAGCTGATCATGCATCGGCTTATCGCGCGGCAGATCGGTCGCGACCCGTCGCTGGTCGAAAGGGCCAAGGATTCTTTGGCCCATAACTCGCAACGTTTCGAAGGCTACACTTTCGTTCGCGAGTGGTCGGACATGCTCGGCTTTCCTCCATCTACGGTACGCCGCCGTCTGACGAGCCGCGACGAAGAGATGACGCGTTTGCGTCTGTCCTCACCTTTCGTTTTGGCGGAAGGTATCAATTTTGAGGACGACACTCTGCGCCGTCGTATCTGGAAGGCGGCGAAGCGGATTGCAGAGAGATCTGCGATCCATCAGACCGCGGCACTTCCGCGGATGGCGGCGTGACACAAAACTCGTTTGTTCGAACTATTGAAGATCTTGTCGAGACAGTCAGGGTGATCGCCCGGCTGTTTAAAACCGACAAGGTCTTCATCATTGGCAGCCAGAGCATCTTGCTTTCATGGCCTGATGCGCCCGTCGTCCTGCGCACTTCTGGTGAGATCGACGCCTATCCGGAAAACGCGAAAATATGGGAAATCCAGCAGAAGGAGCTGGATCCCGAAGATGATCCCGAGGCCTCAGAAGAGATCAATGCTCTCTACGGCGAGGGCTCTACATTCCATCGGGAGCACGGCTTCTATATCGACGGTGTCGACGAGAATACCGCACGGCTTCCTGGGGATTGGAATAAACGCGCGATTACCAAAACTGTCGATGTTGACGACAGGAAGGTTCTTGCCGTCGCACCATGTCCTGAAGACATTATTGTATCCAAGCTCGCTCGCTTGTCGGAAAAGGACAAGGAGTTCGTGGAGGGTTACCATAAGGCGCGGCCATTCAATCGCGATCTCGTCGTTGAGCGTATCAAGGCGACAAAGCTGGAGGCCGAACTTCAGGAACGAGCCATAAGCTTCGTACGCGGCCTTCCGGACGAGCCCAAAGCAGACGCTGCAGCAAGCAATTCGCCGGGATCCTAGCGGCCGTGGCTGCGATCCTACATGTTGCGGCAAACCTCTCGGCTGCGTCTAACGATCCTCGCGCAAGGGCTGAGGAGCTCCTCGCCGGGCACTCGCTGAAGCGGCCCGGCGGCAAGCCGCCGCCGCTATCACTGCCGCGTCAGACGGGTGCCACAAGAGTCCGGTCTTGTCGCTGCACTCGGCCCGCGTGTCCCTCCGCTTTCGCCGAGGGTCGCTATGCTCACGCGGCCCGGGTGCCATTTCGCTGCGGCGATGCGCTGCGCGCACGACGACCAGTTATGGGATGTCAGGTGTTGACCCGCTTGCGGTTCATCTTTGCGGCGCGCTCTTCTTCTGGGTAATTCTCGCGAAAATGCGATCGCGCTCGATGCGCCGGAAGGGAAGAGGCAGGAAATCGTCCTGCTGGAAAAAGAGAGATCTAATAAATTTGTGTCAGAAGTTCTCTTATATTTCTGACACCGGAGCGTGAGCCATGACCCACCTGAGCACCCGGATTTTGGAAGCCACCAAAGAATTGCCCGAAGGCGCGCCGATCGCTGCCAAGGCGCTTTTGCATCTTGGAAAGCGTGCCGCCGTCGATCAAGCTCTGTCGCGTCTTCGAGCGAGGAAGACTTCTGCGCGCGAGACGAGGGATATATTTGCGTCCAGTTGAAAGCCGTTTCGGAATTAGAGCCCCGTCAGTCGAGAAAGTCGTCGAGGAAATCAAGGTTCGCAGCGGCGAAATCATCGTTTCCAGCGGCGCGGTGGCGGCCAATCATCTTGGTTTGACGACGCAAGTACCTGTCCGTCAGGTTTATCTGACCTCTGGTCCTTCCCGCAGGCTCCGCCTTGGTAAGCAAGTCGTGGAGCTCAGGCATGCACCGCGTTGGCAGCTTGCCCTGGCGAACCGACGTGCAGGTGATGTAGTGCGTGCGCTTGCCTGGGTGGGACCACAGACGGCAGAACGAGCGTTGAGATCCGTCAGTCAGAAATTGACCCTGACCGAACTGAAGGAGCTGAAGTCCGCTGCTTCTTCCTTTCCGACTTGGCTTGCCAAGCCGGTAAGCGAACTCCGTGTCGGATAGAGTTCTAAACCTGGCTGGCGCCGAGCGCCAAGAGGCGCTCGGCGTTGCCGCGTCCAACTCAGGTCGTCCGGCACATCTTACTCGAAAAGGATGTCTGGGTTGTCTGGTGCCTGAACGCACTCTTTTCTCGCCTTTGGGCGAACATCTTGTCTTCAAAGGCGAAACTTCGCTATCAAAGGCTTACGGTGCGATCCGCCGTTTTTCGACATTCGGACGATAACCTTTCGAGGCAAGCGCCTGAGCGGGAGGTCAGCCTAGGCCGTCGAGACGCCGGCGCGCCGGAGCTACAGGCTATCCACGTGCCAATCGATCGCACGGGCTGTTTCATAGGCGTGCCCCTGACCCCGATCTCCCATCTTCACCGTCGACGGGTCGAGGTTGCGAAAGAAGAACACGACCTTGCCGGCTGTGTCGTTTGCATACACGCCCTTGTCGGGGATTGGCTTGGATAGCCACTTGCCCTGTTTCGTCGTCGATACGTTGGTCGCATTCCCAGGTTCGCCGGACTGCCAGGTGCTATCTGCGGCGAATAAATTAATCCAGTACCTATCTGGATCGCCATCAATGGCTTTCCCGCTCAGGCTTATGTTTGGCATTGTTGCTGCTTCTCCTCTAGGTAAATCGTTCTAGGCAATGACGGGAGTGGAGGGCGTGTACGGCGTGCCGTGTTCAGACGTTCTCTTTCGAGGTCGTTTTGCGGGGAAGGAATCCATCTCTTCCGACGGGGCCGGCGCGACCGTAGCGCGCGAAAAGGCGAACGACAGAATTGAACTCATAGGCTCGAATGTACTCCCAAAGCGCGGCACGCCCCTCATTGGAGAGATGATTGATCCTGTCACCGGGTTGCGGGATTTCGCCGAGCAGGACCAGCCAATACGAGAAGAGCTCGCCGAAGCCGATGGTCCCGATAACGTCGTAGCGAATGAGATGTTCGATCCGCTCCAGCCAGAGTAAAAAGTTATCGAAAGCGGAGCGGACGGCCAGATTTTGGTCCGTGAATGTTTTCTTTTCGATTTCTTCAGTTGGCTTCCAGTGGACGGCGAGCGCGGTGGGCAGGTCACGGACGTCGAAGGTCTGGCCCTTCAGCGTGTCTTCCTTCCAAAACTGGGCGTTGCCGTAGTCCAAAAGGCGCATGACGAAACGCACGTCCCCATCTTCGAAGAATTCCTTTGTTTGGTCGGATGCCGCCAGCGCGCGATCGCGCTGCCGGGTCAAGTTCGCCTGCTCACTATTCATCCGATACTGATAGAGGCCGAAGGCAAAACCGGCCGCGGTCAAAGCCAGACCTATCAGTGCTGCTGCATTCGAGTCGGGCATAGCAGGGTCCTCAATGGTGAACGCTAGTGAGCTGTGTCGCCTTTCCCGCTCCCCTTGTAGGCTTTCGTCCCTAGGTAAGTCGCGTGACTGATCAGCAGCACCGACGTGAAGGCACCTCCGGGGTCGGGCAGGCTCTGGATTCCAGTCAGCAGCACGTCTGGTGCGATTCCGCGGAGTTGCTCGACGAGCATCGCGAAATAGCCCAGGACCAGGGTGACGGTGAGCACGACATTCTGCAGCCGGGAAATATCGACGTCGCCCGAGTCGGCCACGTGTTCACCCACGAAGACGTCGGCAAGAGACGCCATCGTCGGGTCCGAACGGACTTCGACGGCCGAAGAGTCACTCGACCCCGTCAGCAGGCCACGATCGGACTGGTCGTTACTGTTCTTTGGCCTCCCACCGATCGTCGTGATCTGATCCGACGGCGAGCCGGCCATTCCGAATGCCTTCGTATTCAGGATTAACGCGGAGATCATCGGTGAGGCAAAGGCGATCCCGAGTGCGGCGGCGATGGATGCCGGGACCTGTGGGAACGTACCTGGTCCGCCAAGGCCAACATTGAAAAGCGCCGCGGTGGCGAAGCCGCCAAGTGCAACGATGGTCCAGAGCGTCACCTGCGCCCGCGCCAGGGATACGCGGTTACGCTCGTCGACCCAGATGCCGACCATGCGCCCCTTGGTCCCCAGGCCGAGCGCGATGGCGAGTCCGGCAATACCGAGGGTCATCGCCAGAAATTGCACGATGATCGACCGCGTGCCGGGAGTGTCTCGCAGTCCGAGAAGCGCATTCGCGATGCCGGACCAAATGGACGTATTCGGCGTGACCGCGATAATGCCGGCATCGACTGCGCTACGCACCACAAGTTCGCACGACAACGTCGCGTCCGTTGCGGCCGCGCCATCTGTTTCTGGCGGCTTCTTCGACGGTGAAGCAGCATTTGTGTCCGGCGCGGAAGGCCCATGGTCGAGGCAGCTCCGGATCGTAGCGAGAGCCATTCCGACCTTCGGTCCGTACGGAACGATCGGCTGGGCGGGAGCGGCCGGCGCAGGCGATGGGGCGGCCGGCGGCACTTGAGCGGCCGGTGGGGCGGCCGGCGGAGGCGCGGCAGGGGCAACTGCGGCTGGCTTCACGTACTTGCCGCCGGCATCAAGGAAGCTGCAAACGCTCCGCTTCCAGTTGGGAAGCAGAGCTGCATCCGAGATGCAATTGTCGGCCAGCTTGTCGAGCACACGGTACTGGATGTCGAGATTTCGGAGTTGGCTCCCTGCATTGCCGTCGCTCTGTCCCGACCATATGGCCGAGATGCCACCGAAAACGAAGATCAAGGCCGCGATCGAACCGAGCCACCATGCGGCTATCCTCACCGGCTTGGGAACGCTCCATGATCGCGGCGCCAGGCCAGTTAGGCTATACGACGAGGTGAGGCCAAGTTTGCCGGGAGCCTCTTCGCTCGTTCCATAGAGGCGGTACGTCAGGCCTGATTTGTCCTCGAATTCGAGGCCCTCGGTTGTGCCGGTCTTGTAGATCCAGTCGGGCGGCGTGCCGACGTCCTTCGATGGCGCGCCATTTCGGTCGATCTGCCAGAGCGTTGCTTGCTTGGGCAATGCGACGGCACCGTCGTAGCGGTTCTGCGAGATCTTTTCGGCAACGGCCTTCATGATCGTGTAGTTCGCCGCTTCGTCGGCAGACAGCATGTTGCCGGCGATTTTCATTTGATCCTGAAGCCCGTTCCAGCGCGCAGTTACTGCAATGCCGGCGACGACCGACCAGAGGCGTTCCAACGATTTTGCTGAGTCCGTTCCCTTTGCGGTCAATCCGCTCGTTTCTCCCAAAATAATTTTGGCGAGCCTTTCCACGTCCCCCTCAACCATTTGGTCCCCCGATGATGAGCATTCTGCCACTAGTCTCGTAAGTCACGATTGACGAATGCCTGGACGCGTCACACGTGCTTCCACGGAATCGGCATCGACATTCCGAGCACCATTCCTTTGGCGTCCGGAGGATTCATGTCGAGGTCTCCTTCGATCGTTTCGTACTGAAAGAAATCCAACGGAAACGACGGCGCGGTCTCGAGATAGCCGCCCATCGCGCGCGTCTTTGGACGCAGAATGCGCAGGAAGCGGATCTGCCCGCCATCGCCGAGCTTTGGCCCCTCGTTCGGATCCTCGAATGTTGGCCAGTCTGGTTTGACGAGGTTCAGCGATGTGGACGTCCCGTCCCAGAGCTTGACCGCGACCGGGCGCTCCCGAACGCGATCGAGCGCATCGTGGATGTTGCGTGTCAGCACCAGCACGAGGACTTCCTCGAGCTCTCCCGCCTGCTGATCCGCCGCTGGCGCGAGCGATTGCAGTTTCTGCAACGGTCCTTGCGCCGTGGGCTTGCGCTCGATTGAGACTATGGTCCCCGTCACCGAGGCGATGAGATCATCCGTCGACACCGTCGACGCAACTCCGTCGATGACGGCGTCGAACAGAGACATGGGCTCGGCAAACTGCCACCACAGCGATGGTGTAAACGTAGAAAGCCTTGCCGGCGAAACGGCCGCCTGAGCTCCCGTCGCCTTCATGACCATCGTGAGGGGCTGATTGATGGGAACCTCGATTGCACTGGTCAGCGGCAGGCACGCCACCGATAGCCAGCGATTTTCGCTCGGTGACAGAATCTCATCCGTCGTATCGCGTGCGATTCGGGCGCGCACCGCGATGTCACCGGCCGGCTTGTACGTTTCGCCTTTCTCCGGTTTGTCCCGGGCCGACACGATCAGACGTAACCGCACGTCGCCGCCGGCCGGGACGTCCAGCGTCCAGGTGCCGGCATCGCCTAACTGCGTGAAGAATTGGAAAGCAATGCTCCGTTTTGCGCCGTCGTCCTTCACGCTGAATGTGATACGAACGAACTCGCTGTCGCTGTCGTCAGTGAATTGAAACCGGATCGCCGAGCCGTCCAGGTCTTCCGTGCTGGCAATGTCGATCGCGAGCCCTTCGTGCTCGGCGGGGAAGATGCCCTTGCCGACGACGTCCTTGAGGTCTTTGAAGTCTTCCGGCGCAAAGTCCCGCATAATCTTGCGGCTGTTGGACAGCCGGAAGCGGTTGGACCCATCGTTCATCGCCAGAAGGCGCGGTTCGCAATAGAATTTATTGTACGATGCTGGAGCCAGGCCCTGGCCGGTGAGGGCGGTCGCAGGGTCGATGCTCTCCGGAGCCTCGAAACGACGAAACTTCAGTTTCACGAACGACCAGGGAACAATGTCGGGTTTGACGGGTGTAATCATTAAACCGGCGTGATCGAAACGCCCGGCCTCTGTTGCGAGGTCGAAAGTGTAGCCGATGGGGCCGTCGATACGCAGCGGTATGATCGCGCCGCCGGAGCCGGTTGCGCTCCGGATCGAGTCCGGGCCGTGCTCCTGCCAGTATTTGAGGGCATCTGTCGGCCCGTCGGTGCCGGCGTCGATATTGCGTTGGAGGGCGGCTCGTTCCGCAACCAATCTGTCGAGCGCTTCTCCGGTCGGCGGAGGGGTGCCGTCCGATGGATTCAAAAGCTTATCGATCGTCGCGACACGCGTTTTTCGTTCGGCTCGTGTCATCGGATGCCGGGCCATTTCGACCATGGCGTCGATGCCATCTCCGACATGGAAATTCGGATAGAGCGGTTCGTTAAACAAGGCCAGGAGCGGAGGAACGGTTCCCCACGCCATGGCGCGTTCGGTCAGTGGCAGAACGATCGCCAGACCCGGACGTTTGGGACGACGGTCGTTGGAACGATCGGCCAGCACCTTGTTCTGCCAGATCGCGCTGCCGTTGGGCCCCCGATGACTGGAGCGCATGAATTCCGGCCGTCCAGGCCGCATAGCCTTGTAGCGGCTTACGATGCGAAGACCGAAGCGCCACAAATTCATGCCGCCACGCCAGTCGAGGCTCTTGTCGAACAGGCGCGGAATGGGGTTGCTTGGGGCAGGATCGCTGCGCCGCCTCAATCCGCCATAGACATGGGCACGCTCGATGCGACGTTCGAAGATTTCGCCAACGTCATCGTTGCGACGGTCCGAGAACGATGTGTCGAACAGCTCCCGATACCGGGGTTGGTCGATTGCCTCAGCTCCGGTCGTGGCCAACCGGTACCATTGGTCGTCCTGCGGCCTGCCGCGCCAGCTCCAGCGTTGCGATTCGAGCGCAGCGAGATGGCAATAGCGCAAAGCCGGATACGTCGACGTTCTTCCTGTGAACGCCGCCGTCAATGAAATCCATGCCTGCTCGGCATATTCGGGGGCGCGGCGCAGGTCGATGTTCAGCGGCTGTGTTCCCAAGATCTCGGGCACGGCTTCGGTCGCAACTTCGAGCGTCAGCACCAGGGGGCCCGCCAGCCGCATCTTCGCGTCGATCGGACAGTGTCTGAGCGTGGCCTTAACGGCGGCCGAAAGCCGCTGGTCGCGCGTGAAAGGGCAAAGCTTGTCTTGCTTGTCCGGCAATCCTGCATAGACGCGCAACTCGTAGATACGACCCGGCAAGAGTGTGGCAGTATCGCCGGTCAGACCTTCCCGCCCGTTTGGATCGACCTTGATGGTCATGGACGGCATCGGCGCGACATGGCGACGGCCAGAGCCATCGAAGCCGAGCACGTCCTCGAGGGAGGTCCAGGCAGCTCCGACTGCTGCCATCTTGAACTTCCGAAAAGTTGGAAAGATGCATACCAGTTCACCGTACAACTGTGTCACGGCCGGATCATCGAGGGACCGATCGTCCTTGGTCTTGTTTGGGCTCGTTGCTACGCCGAGCGCGGCGTCGAGCGCCTTGGCAACGACCGGTCGGTTGGCCACAACTCGATCGTCGAACAGGGGAGGGTTGACCCATCGCCCGTAAGTACCAAATTCCACCGTCGGTCGTTGCAATCGGATCGTCATCTGGCGAGCGCCCGTCGCGGCGCCGACCTGGATGCCGTCGAGCACGTAGGTCGCGCGCATCTGATGGCCCGATTCCGGCGCAATTCGCGGCTTACCGACAGCGACGCTTGCGAAGTTTCCCGTACTGTCGAGCTGACTGACGATCGGTGTGACGATCGGGGGTTCGATGTCGACGTCCTTGTCCGTCGCGATAATGATCAGGACGTCTCGCCATTGCGCGATGTCGCTGGCGGGCAGCTGCAAGTCTTGCGTTGCCGCCGCAAAATCAAACTCATCCTCGGCCCATTCGGGCTCGTCAACTCCCGCGGCGATCGTCGTTACGGTCGTGAACGCTTCGACCCGGATCGCTCCGCTTCTGCCAACGTCGTGCGTCAATGTCAGCAGGTCGGTGATGGCTTCGCTCGGCCCCGAGCGGCCCCGGAACGTGATGGACAGCTTACGCGCTTCGTTTGTTTCAGGCCACTCCATGCGGCCGATGTCGATCCGCAAACCCGGGTCGGGACCGGCGCGGACTTCGAGGACGCCGGCACGTCCTTGCCGATCGAGGAAGAAACGTCCTTGCACATCGCCTCCGATGGTCACGGGGGCTGGCCGTATCGGTAGTTCACCGGCGAGCGGCACGACGCCGTCGGGAATCGCTTTGGATCGGTCGCCCGCAAGCCTTGGCGCGCCGATTGGACGTGTTCGTCGGTAGAGCGCTGACCGACGCACCGCATCCGTGTTTGTTGCGATCTTGACCTGTCCCTTGAGCGGCACGATCGTTTCAATCGGCCGGATCGTCAATGGATCATTGGGATCATTCCGCAAGATCGGAGGTAGGGTCCCGCCGTGACCGATGACGTATGGGACGACGTGGAAGGCATAGCCGAATGATAGCGCGAACAGGCGATAGTCGGTGGCGCCATCGCCCGTGGTCGGCGGAAAGCGATAGGCTTCGATGCGGCGCGCGTACGAGGATGGAACGTTGTCTAGCGCGGCATCGGTGGCCATCTCGGCCACCGGCGAGCGATTGTCGTATGAAAGCAAGGCAGCGCGTATGCCGCCGATCTCTCCGACCTGCAGCGGGACCGGATCGACGATAGCTCCGCCGGCCCAGGCAAGATTACGGACCATCACCGCATTGGCTTCACTGAGCGCAGCTCGCGCCGAACCTTGCGACGAAGTGTCGGGGGCATGCAGCGTGGCAACGTTGAGGCTACGCCACGCTTGGATCGGATCGCTCAAGGTGTCGGTACGGGCCATCAGGGCTCCCACACCAGACAGCCGGGTCCAAAGGTCGGCGGCACCGGCAATGCTCTGGAGCTGGTCGAAGCGGAAAACCAGTGGAGGCGAATCGACGGTGAGGCGGCGGCTGGAATCATCGCCGCCTCCTGACTCGTCTGTGGCTGATGGCACGAGGCGGCCGGCGAGACGAACGGCATCGCGGCGAGCGGCCTCGACGACGGCTTTCAGCAAATTGGCAAGTTTCTCCTCATCACTCCCGGGATTGGCAGCCGCGAGTCCCGCGTCGGTGAGTGCTGCACCGATGATCAGATCATACAATGACGCGGCGGGACGGCTGCCGTCGGCACGCTCGGCGCCGACGAGGGCGGCAACGCTGGCTATCAGCCGCTCGTCGAGTGGAAGCTCCGCAGCCGCATCTTGCTCGTTCTGGGGCTGGGGCGCGTCCCATGTCAATCGTCCGGCCGTCAGTCCAGGAATGTACGGCCCGATCACGGCCAATGCGAGATCGGCGCGAAGGCCGGGTCCGGTCGTGATGCGGTCCAACGCGGTACGTAGCGGCGTTGCAGTCGCGTCGGGCATGACGATGGCAACGTCCGGAATGTCTGAAACCTCTGCCTTCATCGACAGATAGAAGGCTGCCCCGAGCAGACGGTCGGCCGGCACAGGCGTGGAACCGCCGGCCGATAGCGTGACGGTGACCGCCGCATTTGCGTCAGGTCGGATGATCGCGATCTCGACGCGGATCGTCGCTCCACGCGCGAGCGTCGTTGCGATGACGGAGGCGCCATCCTGAAAAATGGCAACGTCCAACGTGGCAGACGCCGCCGTCCCGGCGATACGAATTTCGGGTGGGATCGGGCGACCTGGTGCCGTCAGGAACGCGACGACTAGCTTGAAATCGCCTGCAGGTGGCGTGAGAGCGAGATCGAACGCCACTTTCGTCGGTGCCGCCGGCGCGATGGGGGCCGCGGAAGCGGCTGGCCCGAGATCCAGCACGGCGCCCGAAACTGGTTGGGTGGCTCCAGGGCCGAACGCTTGAGCGTCGGGGGGAAAAGTCAATGTCCGTGCGCCGATCACGCGAGGCGCAGCGATCAGCAGCGGATGAGGACCGTCGGACGAAAGATCCGGTCCGCCGAGCCAATTGCGTGCCACGAACTTCCGCAGGCCATCGTCTGACTCGATGCTCTCGATTTCGGGGGCGATGGCCGAGCCGGGCGGATCGAGCGGCAAGCCGAGCAGCCCCTTCAACCTGCGTGAATTGATGGAAGCAAAGCGGGCGCGGCGCGGATTGTTGCTGACGCTTCCGGGGTCACGTTCGGCGGCGCCCAGGATCAGGGCCGCTGTGAGATTCCAGAAGTCGGCTTGGCGGAGGGAGAGGCCTTCCAGTATCGAGAAGCCGGGTGGCAGCGCAATCGCGGAAGCGGCGCTGCGCCTGCCCACGACCCACCATGAAATCGAATCAAGCGCCACGAGAAACTTTGGCGTCGGTTGTGAGGCGAGATCCCGGGCAAGCGCGCGTCGCAGCTCGTCGCCGCCCGCCACCTTCGTGATTTCGCTCGTCACGGTGGCATCCAGCACGCCGAACACACGGGCCCACGGATCAACGACTTCGGCGATCCGTCGTGAGAGGGAGGCGGCCCAGTCCTCATCGGTCAAGCCGTGCCCGACGGCTGGCCTCTTGATCAGCATGGTCTCCATGTCGATGAGCCGCTGGGGATCGCCGGACGGACTGAGATCATCCCATGACAAGCTCGGTCGCATGTCGACGGACCCGTCCGCGAACATGGGCGCGGAACCAGGACCAGGCGTAGGTACAAGGTCGACGCGACAGAAGTCGCCGTTTTGATCCGACATCACGGTGGGACCGGCCGGATCGAGCGTGTAGGTACCGCCGCCGGTCGGACCGAACAACGGTGCCGCGATGAAAGTGGTGCTCTTGTCAGGCGCGGGGTCGATCGTGAATACGGTGAACACCTTGTTGGCAACCGGAACCGGGTTCGGCAATCCCGTCAAGCTTTCGACAAGCCCAAACACCGTGCGCCCAGTCACCTCTGCCGTACCCGCCGGCATGCACAGGGCAGCTTCGAGGCCACTCGTGTTGACGATCGAGGTGATTTCCTCCTCGAGCCGGCGGTGAAAGCGCCTGCTTCCGTCGGCGCCGGGAAGATCGAAATCCGCCGGCGCGTTGGCGGCCGCCGTGACGATGGTTCCGGCATCCAGATCCTGGATGGTAGGAACTCCGGTCACGTCGACGATGCGCCAGAATCGCCAGGCGGTGACGTCGTGCGGATTCCAGGTCCCGCTGCCATCCGCCAGGCGCCACTTCCAGGGCAGGATCTCACCGATCGCGTCCGTCAGAAGCGCTCCGTCGGATCCATCGATGACGGCGCTTACCCGTAGCGAGATCTGAGCCTTGTTGCTCACGTCTGGCAGACGATCCGCCTGGACCTTTATTCTGAGATTGCGCGGATCGGAAGCCATCGACGAACGGTCCTTGGTACGACAAAATCAAGCGTAAGAATCGGAATAGCCTTCAGACTGCTTCTTCTCGCCGGCGAATTGATATTCGACGTGCTGGGAGACACGCAGCGTGTAGAAGACGCTGATCTTGAAACTGAGCCGGAGCGTTCCGGACCCGATCATCAGCGCGCCGTCGTAGGTGACCTCCAGCAACAACGAAATGGCCGCCGTGATCAGGCCTGCGACGTCGACGTTGCCGCGCGCGAGTATGAAGACTGAAATTGCAGTGGTGTTGCCACCGGCGCCGGTCGACCACGTCATCGTTATTGAGCAGCCGACCTGAAGCCAGACGCCACCCGAGACGACGCCAAAGTTGAAGCCTAGTCCAACGCCGGCGACGATACCTACCTCGAGCGAATAGGTCAGGATCGGGTGAGGTTTGGCGACCGGGAGGAACGATAGCCGCTGCGTCAGGAATCCGCCGCCGTTCAGGATCCAGACGCTCAGCGTGAATGGCATTGTCTTGGTGGCGACCGACAGTTCGCACATCAACTCGAACTGAGGAACCGCGGCGATGCCGAACAGAATGTGCAACGAAAGGTTCGAGATTCCGAACACGCCGAGCTGCAGGTCCGGCAGGTCGATGTCGAGCGTGGCGGCGATGCCGGCGGGCACTCCGCCGCGCATCAGCGGTTCAATGACCAGCCCGTCCCCCTCGCCGGAAGCGGCGAGAAAATCAGTCAGGAACGCGAGCGCGTCGGCGAGTTCTACCCGTTCCGGGTCGATCTTGAAATCGATCTTGCCGGAGTCGTCGAAATACAAGCCAGTCTGACGGAAGGTGAGGATGTCCTGTCCGCCGGTCACGACTCTCCAGTCGCCGAAGATGCGGCCATTGAATGTCTTTTGGGTCCCGTCGCGGCCCACTGACATCCGCGCCTTGGCATTGAACTTGGCTTCGTCGACGACGATCTCAACGGGGCCGAACGACAGGAGGGGCGCGGGCTCGGTGAAGGGGACGTCGATGTCGGTCTGAAGCCAGGCGCGCATCTGGACGTTGTCGAAACCGTGCTGAACCTTGATGGCCTTGGAGTCGTCAAGATCCGGGAAGGCAAATCTTTGAAGCAGGCCGCGGAAATCGATACCGCCCATATTCGGTATGAGATCCGCGACGGACAATTGCTTCAGTTTGTCGGGAATGAACTGCTCGGCAACGCCGCTCGAGGGCAGCCGCACGCCGAACGACTGAAGCATGTCACCGACCGCCTTGCCGGCCTTATCGGCCGCCGCAAGCGTATCCGAAACCCGGTTGACCAGCGCAATCGCCGGGGTCATGTCGACGACCTTGTTGGCCTCGGCGAGCACGTAGGCGACTTCTGGTCGATTGAAGCCGAGCCGATCCGTTTGTGGAGGGTCGCCGACGGCACGAAGGAGCCGTAAGGTATCGCTGCCTTCCTGATAGAGCCGATTGGCCTGATCGGCTAATTTTACTGGATCTGTTCCCAGCGCATCGCGCAAAGTCTCCTGGACCGCGCCGGAAATCTGTCGTGCACGATTTTCGACCTCGCGCGTGACGCGTTCGGCTTCTTCCGCGGCACGCCGCTTCAGGTCTTCGATGGACCCCTGGGCATCGTTGATGGCTTGCTTTACCGCATCGTCCAACCGTTTCTTGTAACCGTCCACGTCGAGGGCGTTCTGCAGCCAATCGGCGACCTTCTGCGCGTCCTTCCGTATCTCTCCTATAAAATTGTCGAATACCGCGCAGGCATCCTTGAGTTCCTTCCCCACGTCAACGATCGCGGCGGTGATGCCGGCAGCGAGCGCGTCGAGTGTCTTCCGTAGAACGGTTGCGACAATTTCGCCCTGCGCAACCACGGCCTTCTCGATCAACCCGCTGGTGTCAGCTATCGCCGTCAGCGCCCGATGGATAGCGCCGGTGGAATCGGCATCGTCGTCGGGATCTTCGGGAGCCGAGAGGGCAATGATCGCATCGGCTATCCGATCGAAGATGCTGGTTGCCTCGGCAAGGCCCGCGTCGATCGTGTCTTCGAGAAACACGACGAGGCCGCGCGCGGCATTCTGCGCCTCGGCGATGATTTGATCGAGTTTGGTGGCGAGCGCTTGGAGTGATCCGCCGGCGGTGCCGAGACGGGCTTTCAATGCGTCCTCAAACTGCTTGAGCGACGCCTCGTAGGAGGCGAGAGCCGTCCTCACGTCGTCACTGATCGCAGCACCGACGTGAGTAAGACCGTCGGCGAGCGTGATTGCCTGCCCCAACGTGTCGTGGATGGCCGGCAGGATGCGGCGCGCTGCCATGAGCGCTGCCGTATCGTCGATATGCGAAAGTTCAGTGTCGATTTGCTGCGCTTGCTTGCGAAGCTCGTCAAGCGTCGCGCGTGCGGACGCCGCGATCAAATCGTTGACCACCGTTGCCGCGCCGACGTCGTCCTTCAGCGTCTTGAACGTATCGTGGATCTTGCCGAGTGCGGCCGGAATTGCCACGTCTTGCGCTTCACCGAGTGAGGCGCCGGCTACTGCCTTAATGGCCTCGAGATCCGCCGTCACCCGCTTTGACAGCAGCTCGATGTCCGCTCTCCTTTCGTCCGCGATGGTGGCGATCCGGTTCTGCAGTCCTGACAGCTTGTCGATCAGGTCGGCGCGTTCATCCGGCGATAGCCATGCATCCTCGCTGTCGAGGAACACGCTCACGTCGCGAACGATGCCAGCGATGTTGCGGATCGGCCTCAGGCCCCCATCAAGTGTGGAATCGATCGCCTCGCCGGCGATCTTACGCAGACGTTCGACCTGTCCTTGGGCAGCATCGTTCAGGCGGTCTGCGAGCGAGGCGCAGGGCGATTTTGGGTCGATCTTGCTCAGATCGATTGACTTGAGCGAGTTCTTGACATCGGAAGTCGCGGCCCTGAGATCGCCGACGAAACTCGGATGGCTGAGTGCGGCGCCGATGGCTGCGACGGCGTCGTTTTTGACAGCGGTGAGAGGCTTCTCGGGGTCCAGTTTCTCGAGGACGCCGAGCGCTTGGCCGACTTTGGCATCGATGGCCGCCCGCAGGTCGGAACTGTGTTGCGTCAGTGACTGCCCGAAAGTCGTCAGTGGGCTTGGGGCGCCGACGGCGGCCCGTGGTGCGGCGCGGGCGATTGTTATGTTCTTGAGTATCGTGCCGGGGCCGCTCGGAGCCCGGCCGTGGGTGAGGACAGCCGGCTCCTTCGCACGGACCAGGCCGATGGTCATCCGCTCGAAACCAGGTGCGTGCGCCGGCTCTGACGGCATCATGGCGTCGGTGAGATTGGCGCTGTTGGGCTTCATGCGGCCCGCGGCCGGCGGCGGTAGATCGATGAAATCGATATCGCGCACCGATCGCCATGCATCGGTGTCGTCGCCGCTTTCGCCGTCGACCACGGAAGTGTAGAAGACGAGCTTTTCCGGCTCGTCGACCTCGACGGAAATTTCGCCGCCGCCTTCTCCCGCCAGCAGGAAACGAATCTGCGGCTTTGGATAGATCAGCGAGGGATCGTCCGGATTGATCGGGCGATCGCCTAGCCTGGTGGGGGCCAACACCGGCGGGAGGCTCGCGAAGGCCTTGTTCCACAGAGGCACTTGCCAGCCTTCGCGGCGCACATCGCCGCCCCAGCGGCTATCGACACGGATTTTGCCCGACTTGAACTCCACGCCCACGAGAAATCCGGCGGCCGCGATCGATTTGCCGTCCTCGGGATAGCGGCGCACCGGCTGCAGCAGCTCGACGTACTCCTCGACCTTGCGAAGGATCGGGCGTCCGGCGTGTTCGTCCTGCAACAGGCCGATCGGGTCGAAATTGAAGAATTGCGCGGAAGGTACGACGGACCGCTCATAGATGATGACGTGTTTGGCTCGATTCCAGAGGCCGCCGATGCGTCCGATGCGCTCGAGCTTGTAACGGTGGACGCGGCCCTGGCCGGTCTCGGTCTCGACAACGGTCTTCTTCTCGTCGAACAGCGCCCGCTGGCCGCCATAGCCGCCGTGCGCGGAGAGGTGGACGCCTTTCGTCGAACCCCCGTCCGCGTCCGGTCGGCTGTAGACCTTCATCAGGATATTGGCGCTCTCGAAAGCCCAGGCGACCCCGCCGGGAAAACTCTCCCGGTCGTCCTGGCTGGTCGAAAACGTCTGCGCGAGCTTCTTGGATTCGATCAGACCACCGGTATCTGCCGGGATTTCGCCTTGTACAGGCCAGCGAAGAGGGGTCGCGGGTCCATGTGCCGGGTCCGATCCTCCGGTGCGTAGCCTGAAACTTACGCCGTCCTCGATCTTCAGCTCGGCATCGGGGCGACCGCTCCAGAGCTTGTCGACGGCAAGTCGCCTGCGCTGGGCCCGCAACACGAGGCTCGCGAGTTGAAGATGGCTCTTCAGTGTCGCGCGAGACGCGCTCGCCGTATCGGACACGGGAGATACAGGCGCTCCGATCGTTGCGCCGATCTCGGTGACGAAGGCGTCGGTGCTCTTGTCGGTGGTGCTGATCCGGGTCGTCAAACCGTAGAGCAGCTCGAGCCGAAGCTCCTTCAAGCGGGAGCCCGGCGTCCGCATGGTCGGATAGCCCATGTTACGACGGAGGTTCCAGCCTGGCTCGCGGAAGTTGGTGTCCGCAAAGGTGGGGTCGACCTCGAGGCGTCCGTGCGCACCAAACCGCGCGGCCGCCGGGCGGCCTGGTTCGACATCTTTCGGTGCGCCGGCGATTGCGGTTGCGTTCTTCTCCATCGCCTCGCCGATGACCTGAGGCGGCAGTACCATCCGTACCGCCTCGGAAGGATCAAGCACGCGCCAGGACACGTCACCTTCGTCGCTCCATATCGCGACTTCGTTGCTCTGATCGGTGGCGGCCCGAGCAGGCTCGACATACTCCACGGCGGCGACCCGGAACGGGGTCGGGTCGATCACCAAGGCGAGCCGCTTTGGAGCTGCGCTGGTCGTCGTCGTCGATCTGATCGCGCGCAGCGAAAGGGAGACCGACTGATTTTCACCGGGCGCGAGTGATTCCGTGGCGACCAAGGCCTGAATGAGCTTTTCGTCATCGGGTTGCTCGGAGCCGCTGCGGTAGTCCAGTTCGAGCAGGAGCGGCTCGTCAGGGTCATCCGAAATGGGCGTCGGGCGACCGAGCAACTGCCTGCGGATCTGAGGAGGCAGGTCGTCCTGGCCGATTGGCTTAACGCACTCGATCGGGAATTTAACGACCGCCTGCAATTGCGCATCTGGCAGCTCGTCACCACCGGATCGGGCAAGAAGCCCGGTCAGATCGGCCTTGGTGACCATCGTGAGGTCCGGGGCTTTCAGAAGCGAGAAGCCCAGCGCGCCGAGCGCTATCTCGGAGCCATCGGTGCTTTCGAGCGAGAAGCCAAACTTGATCGTCGGCACCGTGCCGAGATCGTCGGTCTGCGTGATAGCGGGCTGCCATGCCGGTCCGTCCGTGCACGCGCCGGGTTGGACATCGGTGCTCGCGGCGACGAACGGCGCGGAGATGCGCGCCTTGCAGACCGGCGCCGTGCCCTCCGTTGCGATCATACGAGCGAACGTCGCCGTACAGGGCGAGGCGAAGCGCGGATCCTCGTCCGACTTGCCTTTCTCGACGAGCTCGAATGCGGTGACCCCCTGCCACATATCGGGGATGAACCGCGGCTCGAAGGACAGGAAAGCCGTTTGACGCCGCTTATCGGCCGCATCCTTGACGGTGCCGGTGGTCGGCACGATGACACGGCGCCAGGCGGAATTCTCGCGCAGCAACCCGACTGCGTGCCACGGCATTCCGCGTTCCGACTTGCGTTTGGCCAGCGCGGGCATGACGCTTAGTGGCGTCCCGTCACGGACCTTACGCAGACTGTCATGCTCATCGTCGATGACGACATCGAACGCGTCGATGACGAAATCGGTTATCTGATCGGGTCGCTGAAGCTTTGGGTCCGCTTTAGGGTCGACGTTGAGCGGATCGAGGCGGGCGGCGACGATCCATTGCACCGGTAAGAACGGCTTGAGGCCGCGGGCGCCGATGTCACCGACGCGTTGCTCTTGGGAGAAGCGGACCCGGCCTTTGACCGGCAGGAGCTCGGGTTTGGAAAAGAACCGCTTGAGGATACTGCCGATCTTGCCGCTATAGTTCCAAAGGGTTAGCTCGAAGCGCAAAGCGACACGGATGATGTCATGGGAGCCCGTGTCCTTGTTGAATTGGTGCTCGACCGCACGAAGCCCGAATTCGCGGCGCGGACGGTTGGGCGGTTGACTGGGAATGCCCTGATCGACGAACAGGGGTATTACGTCGACCTGATCGGTGGAGAGATTGCCGTCATCGGGTTTGACGATCGCGTCGATGAAATCGCTATTTGCATAGCGTAGTGGAATGATGCTGAGCGCGGGTTCTCCACGATCCCATGGCCCGATCGTGAGCGCGATCTGGATAAGCCGGCAAAGCGCGCCTCTCGGCGCGGCGGCGATTTTCCACAAGGATTGTGTCGTTGTCGCCTGGACCAAATCGAGGCCCACGTGAAAGCGGCTGTCATAGCGGTCGCCTGAGGTGGCGACTTTCGGCCTGATCCAGTGGCCGTTCAACGCGAGGCGAACTTGAAGCCTGATCGCGAGCGCTTTGAAGCTGCCGGGTTTTCCGGTCGCCGGCGTAATGACGAGCTTCGAAACCTGCCATCGCGGCGCCGGATTGTCGGCCAGCGTGCGGGCCAGGGCGATCGTATCGAAGCGGGCGAGCGGACCTTCGTCGAAGACGTCCCAGGCTTTCTGCTGCCGCTTGACCGGATCCTTCTCCGCCGCATAGTTGGTCGGCGCGCGATATGCCGTGAACAGAGCGATGCCGCGAAGTTCGATCGCAGATGTTGGCGGGGTTGGGTCTTGATCGTCATCGACGGCGACGTGACCTAGATGCGCGTCGTTCGCGTCGCTGCCGTCGTGATAACGGGCATTCGCCGCGTAGAGCGGGTTCTTCGGGGCGAACGGGTTGTCACGATCCCTGAGAAGGTTTTTGAAGACCGCAAGATCGTAGCAAACGTAGCGCCAGTCGGTTCCGTCCAGATCGTTGGTGCCGATGACGACGGCCTCAAGCGGGCCATCCGACCTGTCTTCCATCGCGCGAATGGCGATAAAGGAAATTCTAGCCGGCCCAGCGACGCCCGCCATGGTCCAATCCCCTAAGCAAAAACGTCGTGCCCGAAAATAGGAAGTCTAGAAATGCGGTCGGACGAAATGGTCCGTGACCCTCTTGCAACTTGCCGTAGAACGCTTGATCGGTCAATATCGAACGTGTCTTACCCTCCACCGATTGCGAGAAGCGACATGACGATCATCGATCCGCATCTGCAATGGATGTACGACGACACGCCCGCACACGAGCGGGCGACGACACGGGTGCCGGTCACGTTCGAATGGCATGGCGATCTTGATGAACTTGTGGCCTTGGGAATGCGGCTGCACGCGACGGCCGGCGGCATCATCTCTGCCGAGATGCCCCTGTCGAGCCTGCCCGAGGTCCACCGCCTGGGCATCGAATACATAGAGCTCGCGCGCACGCTATACTCGCCATTCGACGTTAGCCGATCCGACATCAAGGCCGACGTGCTGCAGCCCGTGATCGGAAGCGAAGTGGGGAAGGGGGTGATCATCGGCATCGTCGACACTGGCATCGATTACACGCATGCGAGCTTTCGCAAACCCGATGGCAAGACCCGAATCCTTTCGATCTGGGACCAGCGCCTCGAACCCGTGCCGGCACGACCGGGTCGTCCGCCCCGCTTTCCCTCGGAAGGTTCCCCCGGAAACAACGTTGACGGTACGGCTCGCAGTGGCGTGGAATTCACCGAAACCGCCATAAATGACGCGTTGAGAACGGGTGGACGGCGGCTGCGCACCAAGGACGTGCCCGACGATCCACACGGAAGCCATGTCATGGGAATTGCCGCTGGCAACGGCGCCGTTTCGCCCGGCAGCCCGGCGGCAGCTTTCGTCGGAATGGCTCCGGCCGCGGATCTGATCGTTGTCGCCACCAAGTTCAACTTTGCGCTGATACGGCAGGGGATCGAATACATCCAGGAACGAGCGAGAGCGCGCAATTGTCCCTCCGTTATCAATCTCAGTTTGGGCCAACCGCTGGGCGCGCGCGACGGTCGTAGCCTGGATGAAAGGGCGATTGATGCTGCGCTCGGGGCCGAGGGGCGCGCCATCGTCATCTCGGCCGGCAACGATGGAAACAAGAACAAGCACGTTCGGGGCAGGATCGCGCGCGGCGCCACGGATCGGATCACTTTCCGCATCTATGACAGGCAGATGGCCAAGGAGCTGGACATCGAAATCTGGTACGGTCTGAAGTCGACTGCGGAAAGGTTCGATGTCGTTCTCACCGATCCTTCGGGCGTTTCAATGTCGCTCGCGGCCGGCGGGGGCTCGGTGCGGCGCACGCTCGGCCGCTCGACCGTTAGTCTCGCATCCGCCATTGCCGTTCCTGCCCACAACAAGAACCGGATCAGCATCGCCATTCGTCGGGACGGTCTGCGGATTGCTCCTGGGACATGGTCGATTACCTTGTCGGGTGTCACCGTGGGGACCGGTGCCGACGCTGGCGTTTATCATGGTTATCTGCGTGCCCCGAAAGGACGCAAGGGGACTCCGGCAACCGCGTTCACCTCGTCGCAAACGAGCGCCGCGAGTACCGGTACGATTCCGGCGACCGCGCTCAAGGCCATCTCGGTTGGAGCATACGTTACGAGACCGTCCGCAGATCTGCACAAGCCCGCGGCGTTCTCGAGCCAGGGACCGACGTTGGACGACCGTCAATTTCCCACCCTGTGCGCGCCCGGTCAGTTGATCATTTCGGCGAAGGCCATCAACGCCGAGCCGCACCCGGAGTTCGATGTTGCTGGCAAGCCATTTACGGCCAAGCAGGGTACCAGTATGGCGGCTCCGCATGTTGCCGGCGTGGTTGCGGCGATGCTGCAGGTGAAGCCCACGCTCAAGCAAGATCAGGTCGCCAAGCTGCTCGGTGACCACGCCGACGCCCCGCCTGCGCCATTGCCGAACATTTGGGGGCGCGGACGCGTCAATGCGCTGAATTCCGTGACCGCAGCGAAAGCACCGGTAGGAAGTTGATCGCAACACGAATTTGGCGCGACGGAGCGAATTCGACCTTGCGGCACGCTCGAGCGTGCGGCGCCGAACACAGCCAAAAAGCTATAGACGACCGCCATAGTTGGCCTTCTCCCATTTGAGCTCGATATCGTCAGCGACCAAGTCTCGGCGGTGCGGCCTGATCTGATCGAAGTAATGCTTGAAGTCGACGTGTACGCTCATGTTGTCGGGCGATAGTTTCCCGTCCAGTCGTACAGCAGGACCGACCCTGCCGCCAAGCGTGCATTGACGGGTGTGCATTGGCGGTGGACTCGCCCGTGTTCGGATCCACGGGGAGGCGACGCATGCCGGCCTTGAGCAATCCACCGGCCTGGTTGTTGGGCTGGGGGCCGGCCGGGTCCGGCGAAAGCTGCAGGACGCTTTTGTCATGCTTGAGCCCGTCCGGGATAAGCGATGCGCCGGCAACCATCCAGTTCAGGGCCACATCCGACACGCGGCTTCGTTTTCCAAATAGCCGCCGCCGATATCGGCGTGCACGCCCGGGAAACATACCTGCTCGAAATACAGGTTGCCGTGGACGTCGCGTTCGCCCGCTTTTTCCGCCGTCGGGGACCACGGGAAACTTCTGAAATCCGCACGGTTCTCGTCGATCGAAATCGCATGCTTGGCGTAGATCGCGAGTTCAGTTTGGTGATGTTGGCGAGCCGGATTACGATGTGGTCCTCTCGCCAAAGTCCTGGCCATCAAACGCCGGGTGCAACTCGCCGCTCCGGCTAGCTATCTAATGTCTCGCCGTCCCGATGCGTCGCAACCCAGACGTCCTGAATCACTTTGGGGCGTTCGATCCCGTGCTTGTTCAACTCCGCCTCCGGAACGCTTTGCATGAAGGTGAGGGAATAGACCCGGTGGTTGTCGTCGAGAATGCTCAGACCGCCCTCGATCGGCATTGTGCGGTCCTTATCCGATAGGCCCACCAGCGATTGGTTCAAGGGGTTCGCGCGGGATTTCAGCTGGGTGGCGTTGAGTTCGCCGCAGTTCCGACCTGGTGATAGTACTGCTTGAAGGCGTTGTGGTTTGCGAGTGCATCGGGACGATAGGCGCCGACCCGCGTGCATTGAAGGACGCTGGGCAGGTCGAAGCGCGCCCCGACGGTGGGATGGACCTTGGCCGCCGGGTCGATATTGCGGATCTTGGTCTCCCAGTTTTGGCGTGCGACGTACTTCTGCAGCCACGACCATTTCGGAAGTTTGGCGGCGTAGCCGTCAATCGTGTCGCGCATGCCGGCGACCTCGCAATGCTGCACGCCGTCGGCCGCAGGGTAGACGTTCAATGCGGGGCCAAAGTCGCCGGTGTTCGGCATCTTGACGCCACCCACGAAAATGGGCCCGGTCAGGAGTCCGTTCGGAACCGAAACGGCCTCGTGGCACATCCATTCGAGCGCGACGTCAGATAGCCGAGATTCCGGCTCCGGATAGGAGCCCCCGACGTCCGAATGGTTACCGGCGAACCACCATTGGCGGAGCCGCTCATGCCCCGGAAAGTGGGGAGAGCCTTCATCGCCTCCGCCCCATGCGACGCGGTCGAAGTCCTTCCGGGTTTCGTCGATCGCGTTCGCCGAGCGAGCGAAAGCGACGTGTTTGCTCAGCAGACGATCGAAGTTTTCTCCCTTCCATACGGCCTTGTGGGATCGGAACTCCCCAGGCTTTGGATAATCGCTGATCGTCTTGGTATCGGCCTTGGTTTGCCAGTACCAGAACGCGCCAAGGGCTGCGCCAACAATGGCGACTTGCGCAACAAAGCCGACCAGCATGAAGTTCGTGCCGAACAAGGCGCTGTACAGCACAGCGAACAGCATGGACGGAAGGAAGCCGGCAGCGAAGGCGACGGCGGAGACGCCGGCCGCGAGGCCGGCCTGAATAACCAGGTAGCGCATGCCACTGGCCCCCAAGGCGGCGACGGTGTCGAACACACCGATGAAGTATGGAGCCACGTTGGAATCAGTGCCATCGCCGGACCGGTACTTGAGCTGAAACCGTCGCGCCAGTTCGAGCCGCTCGTACTCAAATTCAGCTCTTGGATGGCCCGCGCCGTGCTCCAGCACGGTATCGACGGCCTCCCAGGCGATGTCCTTGGCGGCCTTGCGGTGCCGCATGAGCGGACCACCAGGGGTCTCGGTGGGCACTCCGCACAGCATCAGCAAGTTTGCCAAACTACGTACCGTGTAGGCGCCACGGCTGAAGCCGAATAGAAAGATCCGGTCGCCCTCTTCGTAGTGATTGATGATGAATTCGTAGCAGTCGGCGATGTTGCGCTTGATGCCAGCGCCCGTCACAGAGCCGAGCAGTTTCTGGACGAAGCGGACAGGAGCAGTGAGGGCGGTGGCGCCGATATCGGTGCCCAGCCCAGCATCGTAGAACACCACTTGTTTCGACGGATCGATGGCTGTGTCGGCGTGGTCGCGCGAGATCCGGTACATCTTGTAGATGTTGCTGATGCGCTGCTCTGGACGAGCACCCCCGTCCTGACCGGTACCATCCGAAAATACGACGACGTTCTTGCCCACTATATCCTCCCCACTCTACTCCCTGGTGCCGCGCGGGTGGCATCCGGCTCAACCGGTGGGGCCGCGCTGGTCAGGCGTCTTAGGTTCTCCATCAATCGATCCCGAACGTCGTCCTCGCTGACGCCCCAGATAGCGGCGAGCGTTCCCTCCGCCATTGCCGCATCCCAGGGCGACAGTGGACGACCGTCGACTTGTGCGAAGGGTCCATCCGTTTCCGTGAGCACCTGGCTCGGTGGCATCGCCGCCGTTATCGCGCGACCTTTCTCGCTCGCCAGCATCGCCGGTCCCACGCTGAACCAGCATCCCTGGTCGATGGCGCGCGCAAGCTCGTTCTTGGACCCCGAGAACCAGTGCAGCACGGCCACGCCGGCATTGGCGTTGGAGGCGAGCGCCTCCAACACGGGTGTGGCCGCACGTCGGCTGTGGATTGTCAGAATGCGCCCGCCAGCGGCATCGCACATGCGCAGGATCTGCGTGAACACGCGATGCTGGACCGTCCAGGTGCTTTTGAGTTCAGGACCTCCATCCAAGCCGATCTCGCCGACGTACCTCGACCTAGGAAGAAGGTCCTCGAATAGTGCCAATTCTCCCTGACGGTCGTTTGCGAGCTGCGGATGCAAGCCGAGTGCGGTGCGGATGCGCGCTGCGTCTTTCGCGAGGGCAGCCGTGCCCGACCAGGCCGATGGGGTCGTCGTCACGGACAGGACAAAAAGTCTGCGATCGATGCATTCCTTTGTAGTTGCGACCGCATCCGGATAGAGATCGAGATGAGCGTGGAAATCGATCACTTGACACCGTGTTTCGCATGCAGGGCCCCGAGCTCTGCCAGTCCTCGTCGTAGCATATCCTTGAGCGCCTCGCGCTCGTCAAGGCCGCGCCATGAAAGGGCGCTTCCCAGCCAAGCGTCGAAACCACCATCTTTCGCGGCGGCCAGCGCCATTCCGACCGATCGCACGTCATCGAACCCGGCGTGATCCGGGTCGTCTCGTCCCAGTTCTTCAAACACGTATTCGGTCGAATCGGCGCGCCCCCATGCCAGGAACGCCGCTCGCCGCACCTGGCATGGGACGCAGCGGCCGCAATGATGGTAGTTGTAGCGCTGAAATCGTCCGCAACTCGTCGAGCTCGCCGCCAGCCTGCGCAGCAGCGGCTGATCTTCGCATTCCTTCAGCATCTCCCCCTTGGTTTTGGCGGCGTAGGGAGTGCGGATTCTCACACCAAGGTTTGCTGCGTTCAAGATGCTTTGAAATTGCGCCAGAAAGTAGGGGTGGGCGGTACGCGTGCTCAAGCTGCCGATGCGGCTTCCCGTCAGCGGCGGGTTAACGGCGATGAAGCCATTCTCGCAAATGTAGAGCGGCAGGTCGCCGCCGGGTCGATATGGCTTCAGGGCGGTGGCGACCAGGACGCCGAAGGCCAGAAATATGATCGATCGGGCCCTCTGCGACGTATCCTCGACCCCCGGCACCACCGCGTTGTCATTCAACTGAAAATGTTTCAATCCGCCACCGATCAAGGACGCGAAGTGAAGCTGCTTTTCCGCGTCTCCGCGGACTATCTTGCTGATCGCGACAAGCCGATCCCCATCGGCGCCAAGATCGATCGCACCGCTCAGGCTGTCGAGACCGCCCGAAAGAAGCACGACGGCGTTTTCCGGGGGCCTAACGATCCGTTCGGGCGGAACCGGTGTGCGACCGCCGGCGATGAAGTGAAATTGCCAGCGGTCCGTCGTTAGAAAGGCCAACGCGTCCGCAAGCAGGCCGGCCAGTCCATTCCAGAACGCGGGCTCGGCGACTGCAATCTCCAACTCGAACTCGCGAGTCCACCCATCCGGACTTTCGGTCCGCAAGCCGGCGGCGTCTGCCGCCATGATCGACATGGCGATCGATAGCAGATCCCAGGCTCTCCGAGCCGGGGCAAGCCGCTCCCTCCGGATCTCGTTACGAACAGCGGCACCGGCGCTGCCACGGTCGTCAGCGCCGGCCTGGCCGAAGAGAATGACCCTAAGAGCTCCTTGTTCGTTCAGCCGGCCGACGTCGGCCGGTGCGCACAGCAGCTTCATTCTTCGTACCCTTCGAAGACTTCGAACGTATCTCGAAGCGCGTCCTGAACAATGCGGGCGACTCGTCCGGCGGTCAGCGTCCGTCCGTGGTCCTTCAGCTTGCGAAAGGATGCGGCAACGGCCTCGACGATATAAGTACGCATTTGCTTCAACCGCGCCATCGCGACTGTGGCGGTCGCCGCCTTCTCGAGCAAATGCTTGCCGACATCGAGTTCGAAGCGGCGCGCTACATCTATTGCAGAGAACCTTTCGATGACGAAGTCGCGCTCGATGTTCGACAGATTGAGCAGGTCGGCGTCCGGATATTGGGCAAGCAGGTCGGACATGGCGTCGTGTATCGCCGCCCGTTCGGCTTCCGCGTCCTGTGTTCCGTCGACGGGCCTGACCGCTTCTATGATTGCGGTCGCGATGTCCTCGGCGGAACGCCCGGCCAGAGCGGTCGCGTCGACCGGCGCATCCGCGGCGCCGTTGGCGGTTGAGTACAGCGCATGGCTGAGCGCTCCTGCCGTCTGCGCCGTGCCACCGAATCGACTGGTCGTAACATTGGAGCCGCCGTAGCCGCTACGGACGTAGTGCCCAAGTCCCCGCCTTAGATCGCGATCGTCTCCGGATCGCGCAAAATTGCCAAGGCTCATGCGGACGCCACCGAAGCGCTTTTCGGGCGCAAGTCGCGGCGGCGTGAGGACAGCCGGCGGAGCTAACGGCGGGGGCGACGAAGTACCTTCCGCCGGCGGCGCGTCGGGGTCGTCGGAAGGAGGCGGTGGAGCGAGAGGTGGTACCGGATCCTGTGGCGCGGCGGGCGTCCAGGGCGGTACCATCGGTACGCCCGGACCGGGCCCATCGCTAGACTGCGACGTTCCCATTGTCCCTCGTCTTCTTGATCGCGTTCTTAACCGTCCTCGAGATCGCGGGCGACGAACTCCATGCATCGAGAATTGTCGCTGACCACGCGCGATCGGCAATCTTGGGAACGATGCTTGGCTGAATTTGCTGGGCAGGGCGATCAGCCAAGAACGCCGCCAGCCTTGAACCCTGGACTGGATCCGCTTCAACCAAGGCAATACATGCGTTCAATATCGGCGGTGCTCCCCATTCCTGCTCTTTTCTAGCGCGTTCAAGCAAGCGGTCCATCATCACCGTGGTTTCGATGCGTGCGACCCGCGCGAGCCCATCCTTGAGAGTGGTCGCCATTTCCGGATGTTCGAGCAATGCGGCGAGCAGCTCCGCCGCGTCGGACGACAAGCGATCCTCGGGCGTAATCAACGGTGCATATTCGCGGCTGACGTAGAGTGCACCACGAAGATCGGTATCGTGCAGGGGCGGCGAGAGCGCCAACCATTCTTTCACGAACTCGCCCGTCCACGGCGCCTTCAAATCCAGATCGCGGCCGGCAACCGCGCCTTCTTCCCATTCCTTGAGAAAGGTGGGCTTGCCCTCGGTATCGATGCTGACGTTTTTGACCAGCTCGGCGTAAGCAGCAGTGTCGCCGATACGCTCGAACAAAAGCAGTTTGGCCAGCACGGCCTCATCAACGCCGACGCCCTGCGCTTTCGAGATCGTCAAGCGGATCGAGAGAGCGTTCAGGAACCGCTTGATCAGTCGCGGATTACCGAGAATGCCGGAGGCGGTCGTCATCAGCGAAGCGAGTCGTTCGGCCGTGTCGAACTGACCGACGAGAGATTCCGGGAACGCAATTCCGAGACTCTGAAGGAAGGCTCGATCGACCTTTTTCCCCTGCCAAGTCCGCCTGAGCTGCCCAATCACAGCAACCCGGACCTTCTCCTTATGGTCGTCAGAGAGCTCGCTGTTGTCGACAAACAGGAGCATCATGTAAGCGCGGACCTCCTGGGTGCCGAGCTGCGGCACCCTGATCGGAACCTGGATGAGCTTGTCGAAATAGTTGGTGATTAGGAGGTCGTCGTTGACGCCGACAAAATGCTTCTTCACCGCGTGCTTGATCATGTCGTTGTCGGCCGCGATGACGAAGGCGGTGTTTTTGAGGAACAGGAAGAGGCGGATCGCCTCCAGCGTCGAAATCGTCGTTTCGGGCAGACAGCGATCAAGATCGTCGATCAACACAACTAGCGTGATCCCGAGCTCCTCCAGCGTTTGTTCGAAGGCATCGCGTAGCGCCTGAATTTCCTTCGGTGGAGACGTTTCGTCCTGCGGCTTCAGGAGCTCGCTACCCTCTTTTGCCACATCCGCTGCAGCTTTTTTGGCGTCGGCGGCGGTGTCCTTCCCAAGGCCCTCGGCCAAAACCTTCTTGCCGAGCTCGAAAATCTCGCCGGCGGCTCCGACAGGAGGTACTCCGAAGTAAAGCGAGGTGGCGAGGAGCTTGGCAGCCCGCAACCACTTGATCCGCTTGGCGAGCGACTTCACCTTGTCGAGCGCGGTTGCACGGGTCTTGGCCTCTTCCTCAAGCCTATCGGCGATGACGTCCATAAGAGCCGCACGTGCATCATCGTAGCCTTGGTATAGCCATGCGTTGAACTCGACGAACACGTATTTGCTCGCGCCACTCTTCTTTTCGCGGGCCGTGACCGCGGAGCGGGTGAGCTTGATCATCGACGACTTGCCGATACCCCAAGCCCCCGAGACACCGATGGAAATTGGTCTGCTCTTGGCCTGGACGATGATCTCGGCGACCGTGTCAGCCACGCCGGAGAAGTTCAGGAAGTCGCGTTCGGTTTCGTTATCGGGCCACATCAGCAATCTCGCGCGTTGTCATGGCAGCTCTCACCTTGCGATCCGGCCTCACAAAAAGCGGACGTGCCTCAGGGAGAGCCTGGCGGAGCCGCCAAATGCAGCACATCGTACCGCAGGGTTGCCGAAAAACGCGACCACGACCCTTCTTCTTACGCGTCAAGGTTGAGGGAATCATATCGTGCAGACAAGAAAATCGTCACATATCCCAAAGTAAGACGGATGTCCAAGTGGTAGCCAATCCATTGACTCCAGCTCCAATGCTCCCAGCTGAGGCCGCCTTTGGCTGCCAGGGCAAGCTTGTCGAGCTCAGTGAAGGGGCGGCTGATGAGCGTTCTCCCCAGCACAAAGGCCGAGTATGCCCCCGCGACTACGTCCTGAGAGCTTTTCAAGACGGATCAGCTTCGGCAGGGCGACCGAAACTGATATTGTAGTGGGCGATTACCGTGGTTGAAAAGCCGCCGCTCCTCATTGCCTCGACACTGGTTCTGGCGAGCCCCTAGTCGTCGGGCTTCAGAAGGGCAAATTCCACACGAAATAGAGAAGCGCAGCAATGGCCCCCCAGAAAAGTATGCCGCGGAAGATGAAAGCGAGCGCCATGTTAATCGCCGTCTCGCCCAAGCCGCTGCGCCATCGCAATTCCATCGATCGCGTCTGCCAGTCCTCCTAAGAAAACCCGATACCATGCATCATCATCGGGAAGTTCCCACTCTCGTAGGCTGCCGACGTAACGGGTCAGAGCAATAACGCCCGCGATCGAGGTTGGCGTTGAACGGATGAGCACATTCGCATGCTCCGCGAGAGCATGGGTCCTTTGACTGCTGATTTCGTCGGCGGCATCAAACTCGGGCCCATCGAGCTTCGCCGATACGGACAAGGCCGCATCGTAATGCGCCGACAGCTCGCGATGACGCTCAATCACTACGAAGGTTAGATCCCGATCGGCTGCAGCAGTCGACTGGGTGGAAATTTCCTGTGACGACAATGTTGGCCCCGAGCAAGTAGCAGGCCTGCGTTAGCATGGCGGCCATGATGATAATCAGCGTAGAGGGTCGTTCATCTGCGGTATTTCTGCGCGATCGGATTGGGCATTCAGACGAGGTCACCGGCTCCATTGGAGATCGAGACGTTTCGGGGACAGGCGCGCGCCTTACTCGCGCCGGAAAACGGCTCGGCTCCAGTTGTTCCCGGCGTAAAGCTGCATATTTGCGCGTATCAAAGGTTGTTAGCACGCATCGGCTGCGCTTGGATACGCTTCCACATTCGAAAGGGGCGGGCGAAATATGAAGTTGATTGCAATAGTTGCCGGTCTGTTGCTGCTCGGCGTGATCGGACAAGCAAACGCACGCGGAGGACATGGAGGGCGCGTCAGCTACGGCGGCGGACATCACACGACCAGTCATGGCGGCAGCTATTTGGGCGGATCCGGCTCATCACACCGTGGCGGGACTTATCTCAATTCGAGAACTGGCAACCGTTACGGCACTCATCGATAACGAGCTCCGCGCGTGGTCGCCGATGCAAAGCCGATTGGTGTTGTTGCCCAGCGTCGATGAGGTCACGGCCATGTTGCCCCAGTCCCGGGCCACGGCGTTGGCACCCGGAGCAGCGAGGCGGACACGACAACGCGCATGCCTGCAGCTTACGGAAGGGGCGGGCGCTTCGTCCCTCGTCTGTTCAACAAAGTGGCAGGAGTGTTGCGCGCAAGTGCTTCAGTATACGCCGGGAGCCGTACATTCTTGTCAGGGCGCCGCCACTCGACGAATGCGATCGCGGTCTATCCTCAATACTCGCGAGCCCGATCGCAGGCCGCTCTTGAGGTGAAAAGAACGCTGAAACAGCTACCGGAAACAGGGCAGCGTTATCGGAGTTCGCGTGACCGAGACGAGCACATTGTTCACGTAATGCTCTGTCACAAGCTCTGCGCGAATGCTGCAAGAAGTCGCTCCCATCGCCGCCATGAATCCGCTTCGAGCCCGCGCTGGAGAAGCCTTGCGACTTTCAGCAATGAAGCGAGCGGCTGCACCGGGAGTGCCGAGCGCGTCGGACCGGGCGTTTTGCAAGGCTGCCACTAGCTCATTCAGATCTTTGCCCTTGATCTTGGTATCGCCGACCATTGACGGAACCATGTCACGAAGACCTTTATCAGCAATCTCGCCAGCGAGTAGTCCGGGAAGCGCCTTGCGGAGAGACTGCTGAAAGGAAGCGGTGGTGCGCCCGGCGAGCTCCTCGCACCGGAGCATCGCTGAGATGTAGCTGAGGCGGGTTCTCTCCGCCGAGTCGAGCCAGACCTGCTCGCAATTGTAAAGCAGGGTCATTCGATCGACAGGTCCGAGCTTCTCGATTGCTTCACGAATTTCGCCAAGCACCTCTGCGGCTGGCTTGCGCAACTCGTCGGGAAGACGACCGGTCGCCTGCCCCCAGACGGCTGCGAGACCGGCCCACCGAGGCTCGAACTGCTGGATCGATAACGCCTGCATGTCGTTCGGAATCTTGGATTGAGCGTCAGCTATGCTTTTCTCCATGGCATCGATCTTGGCGACGACCGCTTCAGTGCGCGCGCGGAGCTTGCTCCCAAACCCCTTGGCTACAGCGGCGGCCACGTAGTCCGTGAATCCTGATACCGCTGCTGCGAGCTTGCTCGCGCCGGTCGCAAGCCGTGCGCTCTGCTTCTCGATGCCTCGTTCGATAGCGGTCTTTACTGATTCATTGAGGAAGGCTTCCACAAAGCCGGCCAGGAAACCTAGCGGCAGGCCGAGGTCCTCGTTGTTCTTCAGAACATCCATCACGGCGTCGACGCTTCCCTCGTAGGCGGCGCCAATTGCGCGTGATCCCGTGGAGGCGAGAAGTTCTTCCGGAACAGTTCGCTTTTCTGCCGAGGACGCCTTCAGCTCCTTTTCAATCGCTTCGGCCGTTTCGAGCGACCATTGCGGACGCGTTGCCTGCACATCCGGGAATGTTACGGCGACCGAAGTCGGTTTGAGGGGAAGAGCCTGGTCAAATGGCTGGATCCGCCCACGATACGCGTACGCGACCGACTGGAGAGCGAGCGGTGTAGCGGTGGGAGCATCCAGTTTCGCGGGCGCAACACGGCGCTCGCTCAGCGGCTGGGATGCCGGTTTCTCTTGCAGCTTCTCCAGAGGCGGAAGAGGCCTGACGATCGGCGGTTCGTCGACATTCAACGGGGACAAAGCGACCGAAGCGCTCGCCGGCGGAGGTCCTGGCGGAAGCACGGGTGATGGTGTTGGTCCGTTCGGGGCGCCGTGGGGCCCGTCCAGCAGAGAGGGATATTGTCCTGGCAGATCGCCAAGCGCCTTTCGGAGCTTGTCGGCCAGGAGAACGATGTGTGGCCATTGCTGGTCATCATCATCCCTCTTTTTCGTCTCGTAGGTCTTCACGAGACGAGGCATCAGCTCCGCGAGAAGGACGGCTTTCGTTTCCAGAAGGGCCTTTGCATATCGTTCATCAATCCGTTCGATGTGGTGCTCGATCGTCGCTATTCGTTCGGCGAGCAAGCCATCAGGACCTGCAACGATGCCGCCGAAGAAGGTAAGAGAGGTCAGCAGCGTCAGCCAGACGTAGGCGAAGCTTACCGATCGAAGATAGCCGCTGAAGACGCTAATTACGGTCCGATGGCTGGCCCAGAAGGGTGCCACAAACAGAAAAATCAAGGCCAGATAAATAGAGAATTCCAGCGCCGGAGAGGGTTTCAGAAAGGTGGCCACAGTCCGCAAACGGGCCAGTTCCGTCTCCAATTCCCGGATGGTCCGGCTGGCTCCTTCGAGGTCGTCGGTGAGGGAGAGCCATATCTGAAGGCCGGAAAAGATAATGCCGGCGATAGCGAACGGCAGGAAGAAACGATTGAGGTTGCGCAATACTGCGCGCCAGAGTGAGCCTTCCCTGGTCTTCGCGGCAACGTACCTTGTCAGGAGAAACCCGAACACGCCGCCTGCGGCTATCAAATAAGTAATCATGCTTGTCTCCTTAATGGGCCTCGAAGGCACCCACCGGATCGAGCAGTAAAATGAATTGGGAAAACCTAGGGTCGTATCGATGCTAACGTCAATGCCCAAGATGGGGAACTTTTGGTCTAGCTGCGGGCGGCCGGCGACCGATCGTGAAATGGTCGATGGGCTGTCGATGTAGCTCCTTGGGTTGATCTGCCGCGGCTCTCCCGCGCGCCGCCGGGCCACGGTGGTCTCGCGGCGGTCCGCCCTTGGCATCGCTCAACGAGCGGCCCGATCGGCCGCGTACGCTCTGAGCGGCTGGTCTTGCCGGCACGCTGACCTTGACGCTGCAGAACTTCTCCTGAAACTCCGCCACCTTCGAGAGGAAGGCGTCTATCTGTCCCGGTGCCAGGTTGTTGAGTCGCACCTTGTTGCTGCTCTGGTCGCCGTATCGAGTGTGTACGGAGACAGTATTGGCCCCGCTGCGGGCCAGGTAGACGATGCCGAAGTTGCCCGACATCGTCGGTGCCACCTCCAGCCGGTTGAGCTTGCTGAGGTCGGCGGTGGTGGTCTGGGCATCGCGCTTGCCGGCGTCCACCGTGAACCGCAACTGGCAGTGCTCTGGCTCCTGCAGCTCGTACCGTTTCGGCCCGCAAGAGACGCGAGGATATTGGTTTGCAGAATCTGTCGATGAGCGGTTGCAGCATCTTCGCGGATTTCTGCGTCGGATGCAGACGATTGCCGGTGCAGACCTAGTCGATGACATCGGCCGGCGGATTTTCCGGCAGGGGCACGTCACCCTTGGCAAGGAAAGGCCTGTTCGTGATGCTATTTCACGAACCCGGAGGACGAGGCCTACCGCTTCGGAAAGATGAGATGGCCGACAGGCCAGGAATCCTGCAGCTGCCAGCAGTCAAGGAAGACATCGGCTCGGCCCCAGCCGTAGAAGGTCAGGCACAGGCCGGGGTTCTTCACGACGCGCTGCATCTCGCGAAATGCCGGTCGGATCCACGACGTGTTGTCGTCATTGCGGATGGTCTGCCCGCTACTCGATTGTATCGGCAGACATACGGGGTCGGTCAGGATGAAGTCCACCGACCCGGTTGCCATCTGCCGCATGACCTGGATGCAGTGGCCCTAGATAACGCGGTTGCGAAGGGAGCTTGCCGGCGGTGCTCACTGGCGCACCTCCTGAACCAGCGGCCGGGCTTTCCAGCCGAGATCAAAGCCGTTCGCTACACCGAAATTGTCGGCCCGGTAGATCGCCTCGGCCTTGCGGATCGCATTGGCGGAGCTGCCGGCCTCGACGATGACCGTCCACTCTTCGTAGTCAAACGCCTTGACGACGAACCGGCGGAAGGTAGCGGCGCTCATCGCGCCGCCTCGTTCTTGGCATGGGCCTTGGCGGTGCGCACCACCAGGCGCCCGTTAAGCGGCAGGGCCGCCGTGAGCGAGATGTTGTAGCCGTCGCCGTCCTCGTGCGCCCAGGCGGCGCCGACCTTGGTCGTGAATCACCTTCGCCTTCGACCACGTAGACTGTGTGGGTCGGACGGCTTTGACTTCTGAAATGGCTCAAAAAATCAGGATGCTGCTGTCCTGAAAAGGCGGAGCTCGCGCGCATGCGCGAACGCGTCGCAGCCTTTTCGGCCGTGAGTTCGGATCTCCTAAAAAGAGATCGAGCGACGAACGAAGGAAGTCGCGTCTTGAGCAGCTGTCGATAGGGGCCTAGTAGGTGACCAGGTCGCTGATAACCACGGCGAGAGGTCCTTCGTCCCCCTTAAAACTAGCAATCATCGCATCCAGAAAGTATCCGGCTCAAGATCTTCGAGGTCGATGGGATGACCGGCATGATCGGCCAGAAGGAGGAAGAACGAAAGCTGCGTGCGACCATTGCCTTCGCGGAACGCGTGAATGACGTTGAGTTCGGAGAGGAAGTGGGCCAGCGGCCCCGCCCCGGCGGTGCACTTGAAGGGAGGAGGGTGAAGAGCCGGGGCCGCGTTCCGCTAAAGCGCGGACGGGCAGTGTGCCCAAGCTGCGCGCGGCTCGCATTAAAGCAGGTAAATGGAGGTTCGCTGCGCTGCAGAGCTCGAAGCTCACTCCGAGCGGCATTTAATTTTCTTGGTATTCGACACCCGGAGAAATGTATTATCCGTATTTGATTCGCTGATGATTATTTTCACAAGAGCATGTTCATGGCCCAGCGAGCAGTATCCCGTGAGGATGTCCAAAGCTTATTCGCCTTCTATGCATTTGTTGCCCGACACCACAACAAGCATGACGGCGCATCTCGGTGGCTGAAATTATTCACGTCGAGCCAAAACCTTTCCGATGAACGTCTGAACCAGTGGTCAGAGCGTGTTGATGCAGTCGGTCCGGAAATGGTCGGTCGCGTGCTCGATCCGCGCGCTCGCGCGGTCGTGGACGGTGATGCAAATTATGACCATGCGAGCGCGTTTCTCCACGCGCGACTCAAGGCATTGGATGAACCCCAGCACTAAACTCCGCCGGCCAGCTTCAGCAGCGAACCAACTTAGCAGGACGCCTGCGCCGCCACTCGCAAGCGCAATGATGCGACCGCCAGTCAGCCGAGCAGTCGGGCTTGCCTAAAATGAAAACGACTTGGAGTGAACCCCTTCGCCACGGCGCGCACGTGGGCTTCGCATGTCTCCAACGCAATCTTCTGGGCGAGCATCACGTCTCCTATCGGCAGAGAGCCCACCGGCATGAAACACAATCCCTCTTGCGGATGATCGCGCTCGTCCACCACGCAAACATTACCGGAAGTTCCGGCGTAGACCCTGTATTGGCTCCCACTCTCGTTTCCGATCACCTCGAAGTAACCTTTGCGGGCTAGCTGCTCGCGTTGCGCCTGCGAAAGCCACTCCCGCAAGCGCCGGAGCGAGCGGCCTTCCGGCGTGCTCTCGGCGCCGTGCTTGATGAAAAGGGCTCGTGTCGCTCTCATGCGAGAACGGCTGCCCATGGCCAACGATCGGAAGGCCAACATGGCTGGGGCTCCCACTAACCTCCAACGAGCCTCGGAAAAAAGATGGTCTCTTCCGCATTCCGGTCGAATGATTTGATTTGTGATAGCTGGTCCGTTCCGGTACGGACCGCAGCGGTGAAGCCAACCTTCGTCAGCTCATTGAAGCGCTGTTCGGCCCTGACCAATTCCTGTGCGTCGTGAAGATTGAAGAGATGACGGCTGTCGCCGGTGCGGTCCATGACGATCTGGATTGCCATAATTGCTCTCCTCGAGTTGCGGGTTTTATGGGCTGAACGCACGGATATTCAGAAGACGAACTTCAATCAGAACTTACCCGTGTTCTGCTGATGGTAGACGGCGGTACGCCCGGATCGGGAGGTGGCGCTTGCTTGCGATCGGCGGCATCGCCGAGGCTCAAAGTGAACTCGTGAACCGGCGCTGCTCGCCCCTTAGGTTGATACCGCTCCACCAGTTTCAGGAGGCGCCTTTTAACAAATGGGTCAGCCTGCTCTGCGAGTTCACGCAGTAACTTAGCGCGCTGTTCATTGAATTCGTGATCCAACATGTCTATCCCCTACACAACGCGCATGCGGTCATGCTCTGTAAGAAGACACTCAAAGCGGCTCATCACGTGAGCCAAACAATTTCGCGATCAAAAGGTCTGGATGCAGAAGATAGCGCCTGAGCGGATCAGTTGGCTACAAATTCGATCTCAGATTTGAAATAAACTGAAATCTAGTTGCCGAATGCCACTAACCAAAAGCTTCCAGGGCATCCTTTCTGTGACCGAGATGCAACGGGGCTCCACCTTCGGCTCGGAACTTTGCACGCCGGGCTGTTCACCCGCAGAGCTTAAATTATCACAGATGCCGCCGGAGCTGGGGTCAGCCGCCCTGGTTTTTAGCCCCGGTGGCCTCGGAATGTCCGAGCGGCCCTTTCCTTATTCGCGGGCCGCAATAACTTGAAGTACGGCGCTGCAAGGCGCGGCTAATCGGAACCCAATGGGTAACAAGGGACTTAGTACGGAGATTCCCTTGATTGGGTGCTACCGATGGCGATCGAGGATTTCAGAGAAACAAGGCCGATCTTTCTCCCGGAGCAATTCTTTGTGGGGCGGATCGAAGGCTGGGCGGTGCTGGAAAGCCTCGTTGGCGGATTGCTAAAGCGCGCGACGATTGCGGCGCACGGCGAATTCGAGACAGATACCCAAATCGTGATCTTCACCGAGACGTACACATTCGATGATGGCCATTGCGACACGATGCACTGGACCATACGAAAAGGTAACGAAGGCAAATACACCGGATTGGAAAACCGGCTGGAAGGTGAGGCTCTTGGAGAGCAAGCCGGCTGCGCCTTTCATTGGAAGTACACTCGCGACACGCCGCAACCAGGCGGTAAATCGATCAAATTGAATTTCGATGATTGGTTCTACGCAATAGATGATCGCGCCTGCATCGTGCGTGGGAGCGCCGGACGTGCGGGCATCCCGTTTGCGACGGCACACATTACCTATCGGAAGCTGTGATCCCAATGCCCGCGGATGTCGAGCGCTCTGGCGCAGCATTAAGATGAGATTGTAGGCGCAGGAACCGATCCTTCGACAAGGCGCGCCAAGCTCTTGCATGCCAAAGCCACCTGCAACCACCTCATCCGTTCGGCCGGACAGGTCGCTGCGATCGCCTTCTTCATTGCCAGCACGGCTTCAGCTTGATGGTCATGTTCTCGGTCTGGATGACGCGCACTCCTACTCCGCCGCCGAGCACGAAGGGTTCCGCAACGCTGTTCTCTCACTTTACGATTACATCTTCAGCGCGCTGTTGTCCGCCGAGATGACGAGCCGCCAAAATACGCTCTTTCACTTCACGATTGAGCTGTTGCTGACTATTCCATCTGCAACACTCGATACCCTGATTACTGGACAATGAGGTGTCGGTAGAGCGATCTGGCGCGAGCTTCCTAGAAAGCGGAAGTGCCGAGTTCTTTCATCGCACTGAACGGCTCTACGAGCTCGCGACAGCTATGTCCGCCGAAGCGCTCTCCGTCTACGACTGGCTTTGGGGATACGGCTAGTCCTGACAATCGTTCTCGCCTGAGCGGCTCGTAGGCGACGGCGGAGAGTCTGCAGTTCTCGAAATAGTGCGACCAGTCCCTCGACCCGCTCGCCCAGAATAGTCGAATAGTGAACCCGACCTCGATTACTCATTACTGGAAACCATAATTGTTAAAGGCAACAGGCGGTCGACAACGGAAAAAATATGCAATCCAAGGTAGGAAAATACAACCCATAAACTGCGGCGGTTAAAAAGGGCCACGCAAAAGCCCCGATACCAATGTCACAGCGCACTCCTTTCGCTTGTCTTTCGGGTCAGTTTCGTTCTGAAAGTTCGCCCAGTTCGGCAAAGCTAAGCCTGGTATCGCGGCATTCACGTGCGCCCGGTCTCTCGAGCTGGTAGTCCCATTCTGCCCTTTACTCGCGCAACGGCTGCCTAGCCCGGCGCGCTCCTTCTCGCGAAGGCAGCCCCTTCGCGCTCTACGACTTCTCTTTAGTCGTGCCGAGCGCACCGGCAGTTAAGAGTTAGTTTAGCTTCCGGCACGATCATTGGCGACCGCAGGGAGCCAAGCATGCAATTGCACCATGCGAATACCTTGGAAAGGATCACGATCGCCCCAGATCACGGCAGTGGCGAGCTCACGTGGCCCATCACTCGCGATCAATCGGATTTCTCGACCCCCAATCGAGCTCTTGGCGCTATTGGCGCCGGGCCGGCCTCCAAAACTGACTATTTGTCTCGTCGCGGCGGCCGCATTGGGGGCGGGCTTTGCGTTGGGTTGGGCTGGCGCTTGGTACGGTCCTGCAGCTATCTCGGCTCTCGACCCGACTGCTCAGGTAGAAACGGCTTCGCGCCGCATGCCAGACACAAGGGCAGGCGGTAAAGCCGAAGGCGTCCGAAAGATTGCATCGGGTTCGCGAACAGCGCCTGCTTTGGGGCAGCCCTCCACATTCATCGCGAGCGTTGCTCCGAAGCCTGGGACCAAAGCGCCAAATGCGGCGCAATCGGCGGATGCTCTCGAAGTGGACATGTCTGTGACGGGCTCGATCCAGCCTGCGGGGCCGCTCCTGTCGGTTCCCGAGACAAGACCAACGACCCTGGCAGGTTGGGCAGTGCTGGACGTTCGCGGCGGAACAGCGGTGCTCGAAGGGCCCGATGGGATTCGAATGGCAGCACGAGGTGATGTGGTCCCCGGCGTCGGGCGAATCGAATCTATCGTGCGCTGGGGCAACCGCTGGATAGTTGCAACGGCTCGTGGATTGATCTCGACGCCCTAGGCGTGAACGCTGGCGACGCAATCAATTTTCATCGTCAATGCTCAGTTGAGCACGTTTGAGTTTCATATAACGATGAAACCGTACAAATATACGTAAGAACACAGGCCGCTTGGTCGTCTTGAGAGACCTTGACGGCTCGTGCGAAAATGCTGCCAGCCGGCTGCCGAAGTCAGGCTATTTATCCGCCGTGCAGAGCTGGTACTTGTCTTGTTGTTCATGCTTTTCCACGTTCATTCGCGCCATGTATTTGTCTTTGACCTCCTCCGAAGGACAAAGACACGGCGGCTTGCTGCCGTAGTGGATCTTCCAACACTCGCTTGCGGTCGCATCAATGAGCTCCCAAGCAATGACATTTTCTGTCTGCACGAGAACGCCAGGGCCAGGAATTGCTGTCGTCTTTTTTCCGTCTACCTTGCACGCAGGAGATAGAAAGACCTGAGCGGGATCAAGTTCGGTCGGGTAAACGCGGATAAATCCCTCGACGGTCGCATAATCCTTTACGATCGCTCGTACCATCGCCTTCGTATAGACCAGCGTGTTGTTCTCACGAGCATCGATAGGACGCACAGCCACACAGGTGAAGCTCTTCTTTAGTACGTATAAAAGCGGGTGGTCTTGAGTTGTTTTGGTAAGCGACACGAAAGGTATCTTGTTCACCGCCGTGATTACCCAATCATCATCGTAGGCAACCGACACGAAAATTCCGAGAACCAGCGCGACTACATATGCCAGCACTATCTCCGCCGTTGCGACTGCTTGCGCTGGTTTCCGCTTCTTTGCGCGCCATTGCCGCATCGCGAGCGAGGCAATCCCAAAGGATGCGATGCTGATCGCAATCGAAATAAAGGCGTATGCAAGTTCACCGAACCGCAGATCGACCAAATAACTTGCGAGGCCCAGACCAATGAAGCCTGGCAGGAACGCGGCTACAAACTTGATAGCCTTCTTGGGATCATCGGAAATCATTGCCACTATTTGTTACAGCAGTCGTTGTTGCAAGAGCCGTCCTTGCACTTGCACGCGGAGCCATTACAGCCATCGTGAACGCCGCCACAGTCGGGACACAGCTGGAATGAGCCATTGTCGTTCATGACGTACACGGCGAGCTTAGGCTGACGACATTCGCCGCCGGCCATAAAGTTGAGTTGTCCAAGGACGGTATCGAACGAGTCGGCACGCATGCTCGCAGCAACTCGGTCAGGAGCAGGATCATTCCGCGCGGCGCGTGACAGGATTTGAAAGGCTGCGTAGCCATAGTAGGCATCCGCTCCCTTCATGTCCCTCAAGGAGTTGGGCAAGCTACGTGGCTCTCGAAGGCTGGGATCGTGCGGCGCGATAACCGCCACTTTGATCTGGTTTCCGAGGCGGCCGATCTCCAGGAGGCTGATGCCACCGATGAGAAGGCTGTTTGATGGGAGTTCGTCCAAACGAATGTTACGAGTATCCCCGCCAAACATGAACACAATCGCCGGCGAGCCAGCTGTGCCATTCCAATTTTGCAACGGCAGCTGGCTGACTTGGGCTTCACGGCTGAGCGCTTCGGCGAAAAACTGGCTTTCAAAAATGTAGCTCGTACGACGATCTTGATTGTCTTTCGCATACCGAACGGCGAGCTTTGCAAGCTGCTCGGCGCTATCGCCGATGTGGAATGAGTACTTTAGTCGCTGGTCCGAAAATGGCCCCTTAGATAGCCCGACCAAGACGGTTGGCGTCTGTTGCTGTTCGCTCACCCCGGACACGGCCAGCATTACAGATGCGCCGCCTTTTGCAATCAGGAAGTTGACGCGATCGACTTCAATAAGCTGGCGGGCCTTGTTGGCCGCGATGTCCGGCTTATTCTGATGATCATGGAAAATGACCTCCACCGGTCGGTTGGCTATTTGCCTCAGATCATTCTGAGCGGCGGATACTCCCGCCCGAAACTGCTGGCCTTCATTTGCCCCGAAACCGGTGAAGGTCGCCACTACACCGATACGAATTACTGGGTCTTGCGCCTCTGCCGGAAGGTGCATGACGAGTAAAGTTAAGACTACTGCAAAGATCGTTTTCCAGCGACCCATGTGAGCCTCCTATGGATACAGTATGGCAAGTACTGTCCAGATAGTTCTGGACGAGCAATAAAACGCGCGAAATGATTCAATTCCAAACTCTACCTTTGGTAGCTTTGAGGAACAAGAGGGCACCAGCTGGGACGTGCAAATTTGTGGTCGGCCGACGCGAACCGCTCGGTAATCCCCGTTTCCCTGCGGAGCACTTGCCACGATCTTGATCTTATCGGTGAAGTCAGTGAACAGAGATAACTCTGTGCCAATGGCATCACGGCATCTCTTGGCCGATAGCCCCCAATCGTAGAGCCATTTTTGAAAGAAGCGAATAAGCTCGTCTACGTGCGCTTGATCAAGCGATACTTCGGTAGTTCACGTGAATTTTGGATCTTGCAAGCCTGTTCTGCCCAGCCATTTATGGTGCCACAATAGGTAAAGGCATCATGATCAGGACAACTCCGCTCATACTCTCCTTCGCGAACCGAGAAACTAGTTGGTTGAGAAGAGGTTGGTGGTGTTCCGGAGCCGGCGAAACAACAAATGGGGCGATGATGCAGATTGAGGGGATAAGCTTTCCGAACATAACGTCTGGCTCCTTTCTTAGAGACGCCGCGATCGCTGTCAGGTAGCACCAACCGTAGAATATCAGGTTGCTGTCCACAAATCAGCGACGTGCCCGGATCTAAACGTAGAAACGACCGAGCAGGCGTGGGCGGAGCAGGAGTCAGGCCGGAAAAGCATCCGCCGCGTATTTCCCCGCCGTCATCGCAGGTGGCAACTTGGGGTTCGTACTGTGCCAAGTCGGTGGCCATTGGTTCGGCCTGTGTCCCCACATGTTGAGCTGTCCCAGGGCGTCGAAAAGCCCAAGGTATTGATAATAGCTGACGCCCTCGACATCCGTCGAAATCGGGCAGCCGAGCGTTACGACCCGGAGTTCGTGTGATCGGTCCGGTGGAAGGGATCTGATTGCATTGCCGATCTGCAGGGCGCCCTTGCTGTGTCCAACCAGAAGCTTGAATGCCGCGTCACGATGAAGGAGGAGTGCGTGAAGAACGTCTGAGGAGCCGGAGCCGTGGCGAAAGACTGGCGCGCCGTGCAGGGACTTTGCATCCGGCGTAGACGCGGGCAGTTGGCGGCCTATGCTCGCTGTCCTGGGCGCGGCATTGGCAAGAGCGTTCTGGATCAAGCTCTTTGCATGCAGATAGTCGTAAAGGCCGAAGCCGAACCAGCCCCCTAGCGCCTGCAGAATGACGTCGGCCATGCCGTATCCCGGGACGATGGCAAGCACAGGTTTTCCGAGTGCTATCGAGATGTCCCACGCCAGCGCGGCGCTGCCAAGGGCCGAACTACCGACCCCCGTGATTGTTACGATCTCGACAGCCCGCGTTTCCGGGTGAGGCGAAGTCAAGAAGACCTCCACATTGGTGTATCTGTGCACATATGGTGCGGTATTAGCGTCGATGAGCAGAAGCGAGCCTTCAGGGTCACTGAGTGCATCGAGCTGGACGATCCGGGAGGGAGGTTTCTCCTCCCGAGCTCGCACGGACGCGTCTTTTTCGGCCAGCTGCGCGGCCAACGTCGCTACATCGTAAAAGACGATATCCAGCGCCGTGTTGAATAGGCGGCAGGCGCGGACGGCGGGTTCAATTAACTGTGGCGGCGGCTCAAACAGATTGAGAAAGGATCGCTCAGATTGGGTCGGCAGATTGTCTCCGATTGGCATGTGAAATTCTCCTCGAGGCTCAATTGAGCATGCCACACTTCTGTGATGGCGTTGGAAGCATGCAATGCGCGCGGGTCGACGGGACGGGGCGAGTGTGGGGAGTAGAGAGGGACAATGACGCCCCCGGTTCATTTTTAAGTTCTTCAAGCCGCCGATTGCCCGGCCGTTTTTTAGTCGTGCTAACGGTCGACGAGACGTTCCGCTCAGACTTTCTAGGGGGCGGTCTTCGGTGCGCCGTCAGACGACGACAACAATCGCGATCTCGTGCCGTTGCGGGATAGCTTGCCATGGATCTCCCCTTATCACCTCGATGCGGGCCTGCCCCGATCGAAGCGCACGAAACAAGATGTTGGTTGGCGGTCCGAGTGGGCTTAGCACCCGGCCATCGTCCGAGAGTACGCCGGTCGAGAAGACACCTAACAGCTCGATCGCCGTCTCGCCTTCCAGAAGACGACCGCCGCTTGCTCCAAACATCAGTACGTCTCCCACCCGCACGTGCAGCACGGGTGGAAGGTCCTGGGAGGCCTGAATCTCGACGAGGCGCGGCAAAGCGTTACGGTACCAGTTCCTCGTCCACCTCCACATCTTCCGATGGCGACCATTCGTCGGCGAGGCCCATTTGAGCTTGGATCGACGGTGCACCCTCTGACGAAACCTTCGGGTAGATCTGTCCCGCGAAGGCATAGTCGGTGGCGTTGATGTCCGAACCTCCCCGGATCGGCTGACCGTCTTTGGTAATCGATCCCGGAAGTTGATAGCACATGATCGAATCTTGGTCAGGTGGGGTGGCCATTATCGAGTCCTGGCTGAGCGGTGTCAGCACCTGTTGGTCCACCATCTCACGAGACCATCCCTGTGTGCGCAGGAAGAACTCATAGGCCTTTTGTGGGTCTATGAGGTCAACCAGCTCCTCACGCATGTGTTCATGCGGGAAGCCGAGCGTGTGCCCAGCTTCATGACGCACGACGCGATGGAATTCGCTGTCCGCTGTGTTCATGGTGAAACCCTGGAGGTTCAACGTCGGCCGATTACTGGGAATGTGCAGGATGTCGGTCCCGAGATAAGACCAGTATCCTGCTTGATTTCGCGAGATGCGCACCTTACCCACACCACGGGTCTCCACGAATGAGATCCCTGCGGTTTGGTTCCAGGCATTCATGTGCTGAATGATCCGGCGGCGCAGATCACTTGGCCCGCCATCCAGGAAGCTGACCGTGAGCCGGCGCTGTTGCGGGCCCCAATACTTACCAACCAAAACTGCAATCGCTGCTGGCGAGAGTACCAGGCCGCGTGCCACGGAGCCAATGGCACCGAAGTTAACTCGGTTCATGGGATTGATGGTCGTTGCAGTCTTTGCCGCTTTTTCGGCTAGACGGCCGGGCAGTTGCTTAATTGAACAATGCGCGTTTTTTCCACCCGCGTGGTTATGGGGGCGCCGCGCAGCTTCGCCGCCATTCGGCTTATCGTCCTCGTCCACATACCGTCCGGTATCCGACGCTGCCTGAGCCACCTCTGCGATTCTCATTAATGCTTGGCGGAGTTTCTGTTCGCTATCGCTCATGTCGTTCTCCTCTTGCTGGTTGCTGGACACCGACTGTTCCACCAAAGAGATGGCATATACCGGATCGCGACAGTTGGTGGCGGCTGCCGCGCTTCGTCCATCTCTTCGAACCGCCTTTACCGTCAAGATGGTCTGCTTGCGCTCGTATTCGGCGTTGATCCGTCACGGACTTTCGGATTGCATAGCGAACTCGGCCGTCCGGGCCGAGGATGACGGTTGAGCCGCCGATGACTTCAGTGAACGTTCCCGATATCTGCTTGCACCAACGCCGCTGGGTGATCTCGGCGACCGTATCGAAGGTGACCTGCCGGTCCGGGCCGATGCGGCGAAGGGAGCGAATAGAACCAACAACTGCAGGATCGACGTGATCTCCGTTCAGTTGCACGTCGCCCGGTAAAGCGCAGCCGAACGCGCGTGCGTACCCCGGCCGCATGACGTAGGATCCGAGTGCTTCGGCCTGCCGGCGCAGTTCGGTCTCGTCGGCTGCTCGTCCCGGGTCGCCCGCGAAACGTAACCTCTTGAAGTGCAGGTCTTCGATCGGCTCCATTTGCTTGTCAGGTGGTCGCCATAGCAGAGTGTCCTCCGCGAGATCGGGCACGTCATCCGGGTAGATGCGCCGACGGGCGAAGGAATCGATGATGGCCTCGCGATAGCCGAAGGGGTCGTCCTGAACGAGATCGAAATCCGCAGTGATAACTGCTCGCAGATACTCGCCAAAACACAGGTCGAACGGCGGGCAGTAGTCGATGGCACGTATGCAAACCGAAAGGAACTGTGATGCCAGTGTGCTTGCTTGGTCGGCGAGAATTTCGCAAAGCTCAGAACCTGGAGCCTCACCGGGAGTTAGACGTGCCAGGCGAATGAATCGCTTTGTCTTCCGGCGAAGTATCGTCGCGAATGCTTCGAAAATGGCCGTTACTAGAAGCGAGCCACGCTCGTGCGGTTCGTCGCCAGCTTGATCATATCGTCGGACGCTGCGCTCCTCGTCTTGTCCAAGCCCCGCTGCATCGATGGCCGATCGCAACGGCCCGCCCGAACCCGTGGTATGTCCGAATTGGTTAGCGAGTGACAGAAGCAGCGCATCGGTCTCGAGTTTGCCGCCTGACCTCTCAATTGCGGCACGAACGACATCCGAATACGAGAAGTGCATGAGCATCGCCACGAGGTCGGCAAAACCCTCGTGAAAGGCCGCGACATCCGGGTGGGTCGGCAGCCGAAAGCGCGGCCGAAGACCGTCCAGCAACGCATGGGTCATCTCATGCACGATGATGTCGTGTGAGAGACTCGTGAACACCCGACCTCCGGGTCGATTTCGTCCCTGAACGCTACCATCGGCAGTGTAGTAGCCGAACTTGAGTTCCCCTGCTGATGAATCGTAATAGGCATTGCGGCCGCAGAAGGCCTGTGGACGAATTCTGAGCTTTGCATAAGCTTGACCAGGACGAGAGTGAAAGCCCCAGCACGGATCGCGTCCGAGCGCGCGTCTGAAGACATCGTACGTGGCCGCGCAGACCGCGTAGACCATCTGCTGCCGGAACATAGGGTCGGACGGCGAGGGGGGCCGTCCATTTTCTATCAGGATGCGAGGATCATCCAACTCGACCGGCTTGTTGAGCCGCCCCGTCGTCTCGTCCCAATCGACCACCTCCAGGATGCTGCCCGCGGGCCCCGAGCGCAATCGCTCGAATGGGACATTTAACACGGCCACAGCGCCATCCTGCCGACTCGCCGCTGGATCAAGCGTGTAGATCCTGAGCGGCCGATGGATCGGGTCCTGATGCGTTCGTTGATACGGTTGCAAAGAGGCGGTAGCTAGAAAGACCGGGTCCACTACAAAATAGTTGGCCGATGCAGTCGGCTCACGCTGTACCTTGCCGATCTTCGGGAAAGGTACACTCGATGCCCTTTCAGGCTTCACGTAAGGAAGGGGCGGGTGCGCCTGAATATCCATAAAACGACTCCCCAGCACAATTCAGCCAGCAGAGCGCGATCCTTTTGGCGTAGATTTCACCCGGGTCACCGAAACACTTTTTGTACGATGGCGACCCAAGTTTATCGACATCCCACGTCAAAAGCGGCACGCAGATATTGCAACGTCCTTGGCCGCCGGCGTGTGAGCTGGTTCACTCTACAAGCTTGAAAAAGCCACCCGGCATTTAGCGGTCTAACTTAGTTCAATTCTTGCCAAGAATGGCGGGTCCGCCAATGTGCCCGCGAAGAGTATTGCTAAAGGTAAAGTAACTCGCGCAGTCGACGCTTGCCGCGGCCACGGTTGTCGCGTTGCCTGCTGGGGTCTCGAAGGTCATGTATGCTGCCCGACGACAGATTCCGTAGTTTAGTCCAAATCTCAACCGTCAGGTAGTTTTTGTCTCTGGGACAACTTGTCGCGCAACCGCCGGCGCACTCATGAGACTCTCGCGGCTTCGAATCTAGAAGGTTCGATGCTGATGGCATCTTGTCTCGCGGCAGGGCCGTTTGGCACCGGGCATTGGCTTTCGGGAATTCGCATCGCGCGGACGGGCGGTTCGAACATTAGCCGACCCCTTCAAGCACACCGCGATCTTCTTGGATCTTATTAGACATTTCATCGTTCGGTGATGATGCGGCAGTCGATGGACTCGCGCACCACGCGACCTGCGCATAATCGGCCCTGGAGCTCTAAAACTATGTCCCGCATCTCTCGTATATCGGAAACCCGTTTGTGCCGTTGGTTGCCAGTTTTCCCGAGGATCGTTTTGAACGCACCGAAGCGATCCACGGTGCCGTTCGCGTCACGCATGATCTGAATATCAGCCTCAATCTCTTCAGATCTCTGACTTTCGCCGAAAATCCATTAATGTCTTGCACGACGATGAAATGCAACAATACGCATCACACCAAGTCACCTTCCTTGTCTCAAATTCGTGCACCACTTGGTGAAGGTAGCCGTCAGAATATTCAATTTCTTCAAGTATTCGTTTCCTTCGCGTTTCATCGAAGAGATCGCGCTTAGCAGATCTATGCTCCCAGCGGGTCAGCTCCAGTAGCCATCGGTAGCCATTCCGCTTCAGAGAGCTTGGAAGCCACGCTAGATCTGGATAAACTTGTTACGCGACATGCTGCAATCGTTGGATCGACCGGCGCAGGAAAATCGAACACCGTCGCAGCAATTTTGAAGGCCCTCAAAACACGATCCTTTCGCATAGCGAATACGGCGCCGCACGGTCAGACGAGTAGTCGGTGCGACGGTCTACGCTACGCTCTCGCCAGATCTGCCGTCAACGAGCCCCATTGTTCACGGTCGCGTTTATTGGGTCAGATAGGAAGCTTTGTACGAATTCCTCTCGGTTTTCTCAACGCATACGGGATCGTTTCGATGGTCGGCACGGTGGCAGTGCCAGGAGAGGATCCGCTCATGACGGCGCGATCAGCCGAGTATACCTTGGAGATTAAGCTCATAGGTGAGGCCTACCGCAATTCACCGTTTCAACGGGGACTAAGCGTTTATGCGATATCGCCTTAGGTGCCCGACAGGGCTTTTGCGATCCCATAGTGTGCTGCTCGCGCCTAGGGAAATCCCTAGGGTGTAGGGGCGCTGATGCGGCTACGCCGATTTCTTATGACGGCACGGAACCAGCTCTGTGGTCGAATAAGGGTGGCACAGAGCCTCGTTGAACGGCACTTTCCCTTCTTGTGACCGACTATCGCCACGCTGTTGCCGCGAGTGGTGCATCGTGCAAGAGTCGCGCGAAGGAAGGCTACAGGGCGCGGGCTAGAGACTACAATTCCATGGGGCGACGACGGGGTAAATCATCTGACGCCGGAACCATCTTTCTGATCCTGATCGGCGGATTGGTGGCAGCCGCTATGGCTATCTACCGGTTCGTTGTGGAACACGCAGCCGCAATAGGAGCGTTTGTCTTGGCGGCCGGGGTCGTTTGGCTCCTCTATCTCGCTCTGAGGGGCAGGTCGCAGAGCGTTTCTCCTTCCGACGGGCATTCCGAGCTTCCGAGTTCTGGTCAAAGCCCGCCACCAGCGATAAGCAAGCTTCGTTCGAGTGAGTCGCCGGCAGTGTGGTTGGCGGCGGGCGAAAGGGCAGTCTTCGGCAAGGCAGAAATTTCTGGGGGCATGTTCTACTACGGCGCCTTGATAGCTGGGCCGAACGGTGAGACCAGGCAGTATGCCATAAATCCCGCTCTGCCGGCGTACTCGCGGCAGCCCGATGTCGATGGTCAGTCGATGCCTTATTGGCCATCGTACGAGCAAATCTCGCCGGCCGCCCGACGTTCTTTTTTGGACTGGATGCGTACTGGACGGCGAGATCCCAGCTACGGCATTGGATATGTGTTTCTCTTCTTCTATGGCCTTGAGCACCGCGTGTTCATAGATCAAGGGTCAGATGTTCCCGCGGTTATTCAAGAAGTCGAAAGATTGCTTTCGATCTACGGTGCGAACAATTCCTTCCAGAACTACGCCACGAAATTCCTCAACGTTGTTCGGATATCGCGCGGCATCCGCTTGGCGTTGCCACCCCTTTCTGCCGAACGCAGCGTCGGTTCGGAGATGGAGCTCGCCACGCGTCTGTATCTGGCCGAGCGGCTCGCAGCGTCCCCGAGCGTTTCGGCTGACGACGCGCTCTATTGGGTTATGGCGATGCCGGACACCTATCTTAGAACCCCGGCCGTGAGGTGCTTCGAAGAATTTGTCGCATTGTGGAAGCTGCGTTTCGGCACACGCTTTCCCAAGGGTTTTGCCGTGAATTCCAAGGGCAACGTCTGGCTGCGGTATCGTGCTGCGAGCGGTGCGTTCGAAATCGACGTTCCAGGACAACATCAGCGCCAGCCTGATGCGAGCCTCCTCGTGCGAGACTTAGAGATTTTGAGGACTTTGCTAGACGATTGCACAAACGAGCTCGACAGCTTCAGCCGTCTGGTCGGTCGGAAACCGGCAGCAAGGCATTCGATGGCCGCGGCGGCGCTTCTTCCTATCGATCTTCAACGGGCGGCCAAAGTCGGTCCCGTGGAAGACTTCAGGCGCCAGATCGATTCCCTGGTAGGAAGCCAAGGCCGCGGCAGTACGACCGCACAGGTGCTCCTAGAGATGGCTGGGATCGAAATACCGGAAGGAGGCAAAATACCAAGTGCCGCTCTGGATACGCTGAGCGGCGCCTTGGATGTCGTTGGGATCGCAATAGAGCCCGATCGCCGATACGGGAGCGGCGCGCCTCGGGCGGACGACCAAGTGTTCGTGTTCCGGGCGGCTGACGGCGGCCCGGTGGATCCAGCCAGGGCGCCGTTTCGAGCGATGCGAGCGCAGATCGAAGTCGCTGTCCTGGCCGCTGCGGCCGACGGGGATGCATCGTACGAGGAATTACAGCGCACCATCGCAAGGATTAGGGCGGAAGGCGATCTATCGGGGGTAGAACAAGCCCGACTGATCGCGTTCGCCGTCATCACATTCAACAATCCGCCCAAGCGCGACAGGGTCATGCGCAAACTTGCAGAAACCAGTCAAAGCGAGCGGCAAGCAATAGCCGAGGCTGCGGTCGCGGTGATCGGCGCAAATCAGAATATCGATGCCGGAGAGGTCAAGTTCCTTGAGCGACTGCACAAGTCGCTAGGTCTGCCGACGGAGCGTGTGTATGCCGGTCTGCACCGCGCTGCCGCCGAGAAGGATGAGCCGGTAGCATTGACGGAGGAGGCTCGGGCGGCAGGCATCCCCATTCCAAAGCAGGCGCCCCCGGCTCCTCCCTCGGCGGGCATCAGAATCGATGCGGTCCGCTTGGAGAAGACCCGAAAGGATACGGAAGCTGTGTCCGCCTTGCTCGCCAACATCTTTACCGACGAAGGCCCGCCTCCTGTCCAAGCCTCTCCACTCCCAGCCGATCAATCCTTGGAAGGATTGGACGGTCCTCACGGCGAATTGGTCGAGTTACTTGAGCTTCGTGGATCAATGTCGCGTACGGAATTTGAGCGACATGCCAAGGAGGTCCGCCTGTTGCCGGACGGCGCAATTGAGCGCATCAATGACTGGTCGTTCGACCACTTCGACGAGCCGCTGATCGAAGAGGGAGACGAAATCGTGATAGCGGCGCACTTGAGAGAACGCATCGCCGAGATGAAGGCCAAGGCCGCATGAGCAAGCAAGTCAAGACGATCCGTCCACGCGAACGCGATACTATTATCCAGGCTCTTTCCGCCGGCGTTGTCCCACGCATCGGATTGCCTCACATCCAGGTCGGGCGGGCCAAGGAGATCGCCGCGATGCTTCGGGACATCGATCGCATTGCCGACGCGGGCGCCGCGATCAGGTTCGTTATCGGCGAATACGGGGCAGGGAAGACCTTCTTTGCCAGTGTAGTCAGGCTAATCGCGCTCGAGCGAAAATGCGTGACTATGCATGCCGACCTCTCGCCCAATCGGCGTATTCAGGCAAGTGGGGGGCAGGCCCGGGCACTCTATTCCGAGGCCGTCAACAATATGGCAACGCGCAACAAGCCTGAAGGGGGAGCTCTCCAAAGTGTCGTCGAGCGCCTGGTGACTGACGCCGCAAAGGAGGCGGCGGAGAAGAGCGTATCTGTCGAGAAGGTGATCGACGAAAAGCTCGGAGCGATTGCGCAATTAGCCGGTGGGTACGATTTTGCGACCGTGCTGAAGGCATTCTGGCGGGGCAGCGAGGAATCGAACGAGCTTCTCAAGCAAAACGCTATCCGATGGCTTCGTGGTGAGTATTCGACCCGTACCGATGCGAAGAGAGATCTCGGTGTGCGGACCATCATCGATGACGAGAACCTCTACGACAGCTTTAAATCGCTCGCATGCCTGGTAAGAGTCGCGGGCTACGCGGGACTGATCGTTATGATCGACGAGATGGCCAACATCTACAAGCTCCAGAGCGCTCAAGCGCGAAAGCAGAACTACGAGCAAGTACTCAACATTGTAAACGATGCGCTTCAGGGAAATACGTCAGGCATCGGTTTCGTCATGTGTGGTACGCCAGAGTTTCTTCTGGACACGCGCAGGGGCATGTTCAGTTACGAAGCTCTTCAGTCGCGGCTAGCCGAGAATTCCTTCGCTGCGGGCGGTCTCGTTGACATGTCGGGCCCCGTGATCAGGCTGCAGAGCCTGACGCCTGAGGATCTGCTTGTGCTCCTCGGAAACATCAGGATGGTCTTTGCGGGCGGGGATCCTACGAAGTATCTGGTTCCCGACGATGCGCTTACCGCCTTCATGGAGCACTGTGACCGAAAGATCGGGGCCGCATACTTCCGTACGCCGCGCTCGACGATAAGATCGTTCGTTCAAATGCTGTCGGTACTGGAGCAGAACCCGGACAGCCGGTGGCAGGATCTTCTTGAACGAGTGCCGATCGCTCCAGACGCACCCGACGACGTAGCGGAAGCGACGCCTAACAACGGGGACGACGATGAGCTCACCAGCCTCCGCCTCAAATCTTGAGGGGGCCTACGACAAGCTGCATCCGACGATCCGCCGGTGGATCTGGGATCAGGGATGGGACGAGCTCAGGGAAATACAGGCCCGTACCATCATCTCAGTCCTGGACGGCGACCGCGACATCTTGATCGCCGCCTCCACGGCAGCAGGGAAGACTGAAGCCGCGTTTCTGCCAGTTCTCACGAGCGTTGCCGATCGGGCGCTCGCTGGGTTCTCGGTCCTCTATATCAGCCCGTTGAAGGCATTAATCAACGATCAGTTCAAGCGGCTGGATGAACTCTGCGAAAACATGGCCATTCCGGTCGTGAAGTGGCATGGAGATGCCCCACAGACCGCGAAGAAACGGGCAATGGCCGACCCGCGAGGGATCTCGCTGATCACTCCCGAATCCATCGAGGCGATGTTCGTCCGCCGTCCGGGCGACGCGAAGCGGTTATTGTGCTCGGCGGACTTCATCGTCGTGGACGAGCTGCATTCCTTTCTTCAGGGGCCTCGCGGTCTCCATGTCGCTAGTCTGTTGCGGCGCATCGATGCCGTGTCGTCGCGGCCGGCGCGACGTATCGGGCTTTCCGCGACGATAGGCGACCTCGGTCAGGCCGCCGCTTGGCTTCGACCCACGATGCCTCAGCTTGTCGAAATCCTGGAAGCCAAGTCGGATTCACCCGAACTCAGACTTCAGGTTCGCGGCTATGTTGAGCCTCCGCAGCTGGACGACCCAGATCACGCTGAAGGCGCGAGCGGCATTCCCGAAGAGGCGGTAGTCCGGCGCGTAGCTCTGGACGATATTGCGGACCATCTCTATTCGACACTCAGAGGAACCAACAATCTTGTTTTCGGCGGTTCGCGTCGGACAGTGGAATCGACCGCGGATCGGCTCAGGAGGCGCTCTGAAAAGGCGAAAGTGCCCAACGAATTTTACCCCCATCACGGGAGTCTTTCAAAAACCATCCGCGAGGAGCTGGAGAACCGCCTCAAAGACGGAAAGTTACCGACGACCGGTATCTGTACGTCTACCCTCGAACTGGGGGTCGACATCGGATCGGTGAAGTCGGTTGCCCAAATAGGTGCGCCGAGATCACTCTCCTCTCTACGTCAACGCCTTGGGCGAACGGGACGCAGGAGGGGTACTCCGTCGGTCCTAAGAATCTACATTCGTGAACCAAACACCGATCAGGATACGGGTGTCATCGACCGACTACGCTCGAACACAATACGATCGGTGGCCGTCATCCGACTCCTGCTCGAGAAATTCGTCGAGCCGGCGGGGCAGGTACCCGAGGTTGCCTCCACGCTAGTCCACCAGATACTTTCGGTGATCGCCGAGCGCGGCGGAATACGGGCCCGCCCACTGTACGAGTTGCTGTGCGGTTCTGGTCCCTTCGCGATGATTTCTGCTGCAGAGTTCGCGCTTCTGTTGAAGCACTTGGGATCTGACGAGATCCGGTTTATAGAGCAATCACCCGACGGCACGATCATGCTGGCCAACGAAGGAGAGGCAGTCGTTCAATCGCGCAACTTCTTTGCCGTATTCGAGTCAGCGGAGGAGTGGCGGCTTACTGTGTCCGGGAGGACACTGGGGACATTGCCGATATCGTTCCCGGTCCATAAGGATAGCCTTGTCGTTTTTGCCGGGCAACGATGGATTGTGCAAGATCTCGACGAAAAGACCAACACACTTTTCGTGGCGCCTCACCCCGGCGGCGTCGTGCCACGGTTCGAGCGAGCGGATGGCGAGCGATTACACGATCGCTTAGCCGCAGAAATGAAGGCTGTCTATCTCGCGTCGGACGAACCCACTTATCTGGACCAAAGAGCGCGCGATTTGCTGGCGGAGGGCCGGGAGGCTTTCAGCGGTTTAGGTCTTGACACCACGAACGTGCTTCAGGAGGAGAAGGACGTTCACGTCTTTCTGTGGCGTGGATCGCAGGTGACGGCGGTTTTTGGAGCTGCCGCCGCTATGGTGGGTCTTCCCGGCCACGTGCATGATCTGGGATTGACCCTATCCGAAACGACCGTCGCGATGGCAAGATCTAAACTCGCAAGTCTGGCGGACTTCACTGCTGCAGACGTAGTTCGGGTTTCTTCGGCGGTCCAGAATATCACGGCTGGGAAGTTCAAAGATCAGGTCCCTGTCGAACTTGCAAGAACGCTGTGGGGCCGACAGAATACCTGCGAAATTGGTGCGATACCGGGCATAGCTCGGAGTATCTGATCCACAACGAGGCGTAGCGGAGGGGAAAAATGTATAAGCTCGCTGATTTAGCGCGCTCCCGCGATCGGCTCCGGTCCTGATCTGGGGAGCGATCTTCGAATTTCGTTAGCTAGCTCAATCTCCCGCTCAGCTTGACTCCCTCGGCCTCGGTCCCCGGCGCAAGCCATTCGGGCCGGCGGCTTCGCAATCGGCCGCCGACCAGCGCGGCGTGGTCGTTAGGGTTGGAGCTCGCCTTGAACCGGCCGAGACGCCGAGGCCTGCTTTTGGCTCACGGCAGCAGAAATTCATTGCGCCCGAAGGCGAACTCAATCTAAGCTTGCGCGCATATTTGACGCTTACATGGATTCCGAAGTTCTTTTGACCTATCGGCGGCATCGCCGAAAGAACGTGTGTCTTGCCGAATGTCCTCCAATCGATCTCACATATTGACCTCCGACGCTATCGAGTACCAAGGTCAGCGCTGCGTTGCGTCCCACCAATCAAACTTCGAAAAACATCGTATACATGCCGATGCGTTTGCCGCGCAGCTTGATGGAGAGTTGCTGCCCTGCGGCGACGGTGCAGATCCAGTCCCGACGCAGTCGTTCACTTGTGAAGTGCCCGGCGCCGACAATCCGCTCCTGACGCCGCAGGAAGTCGCCTGCCTCGAATGGTGCAAAGAGGGGAAAACGAACTGGGAGATCGGTGGGATTCTCCGGATTTCCGAGAAAACCGTCGAGTTTCATCTCGGCAACGTAAAGAGAAAGCTTGGGGCGACGAACAGGATCAGCGCGGTCGTTATCGGCCTCCGGTATGGGCTCATCTCGCTCTAAAAACTTCCGTCCCCCAACGGCAGTTGGGCTGCTCTGTGGGTCCGCGAGAGGTAGTGTCGGCAAACTGAGACACTGCCCGCGAGGGGGATGGGGGAGGCAGACTGCACTCGCCTATTCCAGCTCCGAATAGACCGGTGCGTGTTGCCGTTCATGGCTGCATTGCTATCGCGGCTGAAGGTGGCGCTGGCGCCTCTCTCCACATTGTCTGGTTGGGCTTTGGTTTGTCACCGAACGTGGTTCTCGCGGCATTGCGCGAGCTTATCAGGCCAAACCACATTTCTAGACAAACTCCGCCATAACGTCCGCGCCAAGCCGCAAGCAGGTCAACATGGATTCGAAATTGGCCGCCGAGGCCGCACTATGAGCTTTCCGCACATGATCGCCGAACCTTTTATCATCAGGGAAGAGGTCACGGCATAAGTTGGAGCTGTCGCGAAGCAGCCTGACCCCTTCAGTGTAGATCGGAATACCGCACTTGATTGCAGTTACGAGCTCGTCTGGCACACTATCTTGCTTACCGGTAGCTATCCATTGCGCACATTGCAGGACATGCACGTCGGGCAGGTCAGGATTCATTTCCCTCAGCCGCGGGATAAGTTCATCAGCGTAGGGGTGCCTTAGCTTGTAGAGAACGTAAGCTGCCAAAATGCTGGTGTTCGAACTCGGCATGTCTTGAGGATTTCGCAATCGCTCAATGAGATCATCAAGGAACAGGCGGGCACGCTCCATGGCGCCTTGACGTACGTATTCGTACAACGTCGTTGCAAGGGCATCTTCAGGAGAGGCCGGATATGCGGATAAAACGGATCCACTCCGATAGGCGGCGAGCTCGGAACTTGCCGCGAGCTTAACCGCCTCTCCTTTGGGCCCGGGCAGCCAAACGACTAGAGCAGCGTTGTGGCTAGATGGTTCGGAAATCTCAACATAGAAGCAGTTGGTCGGCGCGATCCCAGAAGGAACGGATATTTCTCCTTGAGCATCTACTTTACCGTCTCCACCTTTCCTCAAGACCAATGTTGAGTGCGTCCGGCCGGGGGTCCACTCAACGAACGTTCCCCAGCGGTAGGACAACTCAATCGGAGAGCCAGCATGCGCGTCGTGTGCAGTGCGGCGGTGTTCAGAGTTTTGAATGCGCGGCGATCCCGGATCTGCCGAACTGACGTCAGTAATGACGACCTGTCCGCGGAATCTGTCCAAGAGGCGGGTAAGCGCATTCCTGCCAAGTTCTGCGATGTTCTCAAGTGCGCGGTTTCCGAGCTCGCGGAGGCGCTCACCCAGCCAAGGCGGCATGGTCTCGCCGGGCTTACGGCTCGCTTGTATTGCGGTTGCGATTTTCATCAAGGACTCGGCTTCGCGCCAGAAGTCTGCAATCGCGTCAGTTTCCTTCATGTCCAGCACAGCTTCGCCGATAGCTAGTCCGTTGGTACCTGTTTCTGGGGTTGCGACGGTGATCGAAATAATGCGCCCGGAAGGAAGAGCGGTTCTCACCAGGTAGGAGCCTGGACCCGGCACGCCGACGTCTGTAGGACGGCCGGCAAGACGCAACGCCGCGCGCTCGGCCTTTCCGGCCTCGGAAAACACTTCCACGGCTATGGGCGCGCCGGCCAGGTCCGGTGGCACATTTTCAGCTGTGATCCGGACGATGTAGCTGGTCACGGCTTCGCCCCATCCGGTTTGCCTGTGTCGCGCCGCTTGATGTCTATGATGACTTCAGAAGCCGGAAGCTTCGGCTCGAACGGTTTAAGGCCGGTTTCATATTTATCGGTGTCAAAAGCCGCATTCGCCGTCCACTTTCCGATGGGGACGGGCGTGCACCACGGCCCGTCCCTCCGTTTTGCTCGGCTTAGGCGTCTTTCACCTGGCGCCTCTTCGGCGACGAACAGATCTGCGGCTGACATCGCTGTGCCAAGGCTACACCTTACCTTGACCAGGACTTCAGGGGGGCCGACAAGATCGCAGAGAACGCCTGTCGTGTTGACGACACCCGGCTTGCTTTCGGAGAAGATGATCCCGCTGTTATCTTCCGTCTCAGCGCGATGCAACGCCGCCGACTTTAGAGCAATTGCCAGTGATGACATAGTCACCGGGCATCCATCGACCGTTGGGTCACCAGCACGCTGCGTCAAGCAATGTATGAGTTCCTGCGTGAAAAAGGGCGCGTCTTTCGCGTCTCCGTAGGCCTTACCGCCTGCGTATGAGCCAAAGTAGATTGAGGCATCTCTTTCCGAGATGGCGGCACCGCTTACAGGCGTGCAGAGCGGGCGACCTATCACTTCGAGCTGGTTTGCGATCGCCTCGAAGTTATACTCGGAGCAAGCGTCGATGAAGAAGCATTGCACGCTGGGCTTCCGGTTTTGTAGGTAGGTCGCGCTCGCGATCGTCGCGATCAGGTTGCCTCCCTCTTTGTCGTTGGTAGGAAGCCGCGCGTCTTGGGCGAACAACGTCGGCTCGGACTTGAATATGCCGTGGCCGGCAAAGTACCAGATCGCGGCATTTTCCAGCATTGTACCGGAACGGTCCAACCATTCACCGAACCGCTTGCGGATATTCTCGAATGTAGCTGGTTCGGCTGGCATCGCAGGACAGGTAGTTGCAAACCCGAGCTTCGTGGCCGCGTCACCTTCCAGTTTCCACTCGCCCTGCTCTGGTGTTGCCGAACATAGGAATTCGACCGAGCCTAACGGGCGGTCAACCTTGGAGAATTTCGTCAGTGCCCACTCGGCGAATTTCCTGGCTCCGTTCACCGATGTAGTGACCGTCGGAATGATGTCCTTTGAATCGTATTCGCCGACGCCAACGATCATTACGTGAGTTCTAGGCTTGCCGTCACTCGCAGCCTTCTTCAGAGCTTCTTCTGCTTGTTTGACAAGCGTCGTATATCTTTCGACGGCATCCTCTTCGGCCTTGCTCGCGTCGAGAAATGGAATGCCGTCTGCGGCCTTTAGTTTACGGCGTCTAACTATGGCCTCGCTCATTTTCAGCCAAGCCGGAGCGAGGGCGTTTTCGCCTGTAAACCCTTCGGCCCAGATCAGGGCCATAAGCGCCTCCAAATCAAACTTGCGCTCCCTTTTCTTCAAACAACTCCTTTACTCTTTCACGCAGGCGGGCAAAGAAGCGGGGAGTGTCAAAATATGCGGCATGGGAAATGATTGGCAAAGCATCCGTCTCGAACTCAAAATCGAGTACGTCTTTGAAGACGCCCTTGGTCGCGAAACCAACGTAGTCGGTCAAATCATAGACGTTAATCCAGCGCGATACTGCGGCAGGAAGATCAGCAGGCTCGCCCTTTGCGAAAGGCTCCGCCAACTCGCTAGCCGCTGCTAGGCGCCCCATCTCCGCGAACAGTGCGACCTGAGAACCTACGGTCACAAAAAGGTCGCACCGCAGGTCCTTCGCAAAGTGGGTTAGAATGTCGTAGAGAATGATGCCACCGAAGCTATGGCCGACAAGATAGAGTTCTTCGTCGCCAGGGCGACGGGCCGCGTTTGCTTCCTTGATCGCGGCAATGACTCGTTCGACAATTGGTTGTCGGTTGTCCATGTAGGTGAACACGTCGCCCACGAAACGTCCGGCGAATGTGGAAGCGGAAGGACGGACGTATTCGGAGAGGCCGAGGAACGCTGCACGAGTTGCATCGACTGCAGCACCTCCCACGGCGTCTTTTACGTTCTTAGTCACTTCACTCACTGCATCCTTGATCGCGGTGGCGCCGGTCTTAAGCCAATTCAGAACAGAGTTTCCAATCGCCAACGTTTGGATTGTTCCATTGGCTCCTGTGGCCGCTTCGCTCGAAGTTGCAGAAAGTGCCGTTACCGAACGAAATAGCTCTTCCACAAACTCGCTGTCGTTCTTGACGGTCTGCAGCCAGGACGGATTGCGGTTGGCAGCCGCGTATGCCTCGGCTACCAGAGAGAACCGCGCCACGTCCGGCAACGCATTTGTCAGTGCCTGTGCTAATGGACCAGCCTTTGGAGCGTTCGAGGAGCCAGCGAATAGCAAGTCCACCGCCGCGGGCAACGATCGGGCCCTCGCAACGGTTAACAGTGGATCGCTGTTCAAGGTGGGTTTGTTGACGAGTTCGCCGTCCAACTTTGCTGCGGTAGAGGTCACCAAGTCCACACGCGCCGGCTGGCCAACCGCTAATGTTTGTGCGCCGGACGTGGGCAAGCTGGCGAAGTTGCGGGCAAACTTGACTCCGAGGTCTCCCCAGTAGGGCGCAAATGTTTTCAGTCCGTCGGCGGTCTTTACCCGATCGATAAAAGCAACATGCGCCAGCTGTTGCTGGAGCAATGTGCTTCGGTCATCGAAGACCCGCTGCTCTTGTGGGGTGTTGCCTCTGCGCGTATTCACGCCATGCACGAAAACAAGCGGCATTGTCGGGCCCTCGTATAGCTGGTCCATCTTAAATGGCTAGCGTAGCAATAGACAATCTGAAATGTAGCCCGGAAATTTGCTCAGCGGCGTATGCCTCGCCTGCGACCTAGGGAAATCCCTAGGATGCCACTGGCAACTAGAGGTTGGTTCGCTGGTATTGGAGGCGCCAGTTCGTTTGTCCCGCCCGGGGCGCTGCCTGCCCAGTATCCCGCCGACGCACAAGAGTAGTGTGCGTAAACGGCGCAGTTTCCAACGTCCGAACAACAAACGACGTTCGCATTGCGATGCTTCGATATTCAACAGCGCTCCACTCTCGACAAGTCAGCCAGTCGCGATAAGGTTGCACATTGGACAAACGGGGCAGGACGGCATGAGCAGAGAGCGAGCTACCGATGGTCCGCTGCGGGTACGGGCTATAGCCGGTACACACGTCGTACTGATGGCAATCGATATCGATCCCGAGCGACTGGAGGGCCTCAGGTGCTTCGCATTCCAGGCTAGGCACGGTCAGGAGACCCGGTGGTTGCAAGGAACCAAATATTTCGAAAAGCTGGTGCCCAAACCAGAAAAGAGTGCGAAGTATTCGACTTTGCAGCACCCGATCCAGAGCTTCCTTTGGTCAGACTACGAAGCTCGCCCTGACACAGAATATGAGTACACGATCGTTGCGATGTACGGTGAAATCGACGGGCTTGAGCGGAGGTATAGCGCAGCCGTCAGAATCAGGACAGAGAAGGAGAACGACGGAGAACACGGCGTTTGGTTCAATCGAGGGGTAGTCGCTAGCCGGGCGTACTCTGTGACTTTCCAAAACCGCACGCTGACGGAGGAGATGTACAACGCCGTTGATGATAAGAATCGCGTCTCTGAGGAAACCTCAGTCTGGCTTTCGCGGGGGCTTGAAGAAGCCTGTGTGACCTTCATCAACGAAGTCCCAGAAGGCGACAAGCTCCGTGTTTGTGCCTACGAATTTACGTACCTTCCGCTGCTGAAGGCCCTCAAAGGCGGCGATCGCTCGGGGTGTCGACGTCAAGATCATCTACCACAAGACGAAGGCGAACGAAGATGCCATCGATGAGGTGAAACTTCCTGCGGGGAGGCTGATCGAGCGAACCCGCCCGCAAACGCCGCACAACAAATTCATCATTTGGCTCGATGACCAAGCAAGTCCGAAGGCAGTTTGGACCGGATCAGTCAACTTCACTCCGTCTGGTTTCCTGGGGCAGACCAATGTTGGTCATGTGGTGACTGACGCGAGCAACAAACCAACCGCGATCCCACGGAAGTACCACGAATATTGGAAGGTTCTTTCCAAGAACCCTACCGGAAAGCCGGCGCGCGAAGCGGCCATCGAACTCTCGCCGAACCCGCCGAATCTCATCCCGGAGCAACCAATCACAGCATTCTTTTCGCCCAGGATCGCGGATAACCTGCTCGACTGGTACGGAAAGAGGATCGAGAACGCGCAAACGTCTTGCATGTTTACGGCCGCCTTCACCGTCGACCCAATACTGCTGAGGTCCTTGGGCAAACAACAGAACTCAATGCGCTTCGTTCTCCTCGAGAAGCCCGCTACTGCGGATGCCCGCAAGGCGGAACGCAGTAGCCGCGGCCGCTTGGTCATGTCGAATGGCTCAGTGCTCGGAAAGGTGACGAAGCAGTCCTTCGAAAAGCAGGAAGGGGAGGGCGGTACAAAGCTGGTGCCAATCCCCAATTTCCCGCTCGAGAAGTGGTTCGTTGACGAAGAATTGGCTCGAAAGGACGGAAAAGGCTTCGTCTTTTTCGTGCACACAAAATTTCTCTTAATTGACCCGCTTTCGGACGACCCATTCGTTTGCACCGGTTCAGCGAACTTCTCGGGTAATTCCCTTACGGCCAATGACGAGAACATGCTTTTCATCCGGGGCAACACCCGTGTCGCTGACATCTACCTCACAGAGTTCGATCGTATTTTCCGTCACTTCTTCTTTCGAATGAGCGCCAACCGTGCGGCCATGGCTGATGAAGAAGAGGACGAAGCTGCTAAAAAGGCGGTGTTGCTGGATACAACGCCGACTTGGATGACGCCGTATTTTGAGGATGGCGACTACAAGTGCAGTCGTCGAATTATGTTTTTCGCTGACCCGCGGGCGAATTGGTCGACGGAAGCGGCGGAGGATACGAAAGACATATTTGCTGACGAAGTCGAGCGGGCCAAAGCCAAACGAACTAAGGCAAAAGAAGCAAGGGAAGCGAAAGCGGCTGCCGGACAAAAGTCTGCGGCGGCTGCAAAAAAGAAGCCCACTAAAACGGCTAAGGCAAAAGCGGGTAAAAAGAAGAAAGCAGCAAGACGGGGCGCGTGAAGAAGACCAAAGCGTCGAAATCGAAGCGAGCTAAGACACGCAAACAGAAGCCCCGGACAAGGATTAGGGTCGTGGCGAGCTATGTTCTCTACGTTCAGGATGACAGGGACAGCGCCTTCAAGCATTTCGGCGTTGTGATCCATGATGAGGCGGAAGCCATCGCCAATGCCACTGGACACCAGACCCTAATCTTCAAGGACGGAGAGCCATGGAAGCTCTTTGACGGATTTGGGACGTCCTACTCGATCGTGTTAGATTGAGGGATTCTCGGAGGGTATGAACGCCGTACGTCGGAGAAGTCCAATGAGTTTCATTGGAAGAGCGGGATTGCTCGCGCTACTTCTTGCCGCTTCTACCGGGCCTGCGCTGGCGGAGAAGCGCGACGCTTGGCACGTTGACGGCAGATTGCTCGGGAAGGACGGTGAGAAAGCCGAGGATGTAAGTGGGATGGCCTGCGCCACTGACCAGGGCTTTCCTCGTTTATGCGTCGTCATCGACGACAACGTACAGCATGCGCAGTTCGTGGAGGTTCACGATGGAGAGATCATTGTTGGCAAACCGGTCGACTTAATTGCTAACAGTTTTGAGGGGAAAGCGCTCGAGCTAGACGGCGAGGCCGTCGCATTCGCAGATGGTTTCTACTATGTGATCGGTTCGCACGGCCATCCGCGCGATAAGAAGGGAAAGCTGAAATCCAAGGCAAATGCTGCGGAGATCCGAGCGAGGATCGCTGCGAGCAGCCAAATCGTCAGATTTCGGGAGGATGGCGCGGGCGTCGATAGGTCCGCAAGGTTCCGGGATATTATCGCGGCCGATCGGACACTTCGCCCATTCATGGATAAGCGTCTGGAGAAGAACGGCCTCACCATCGAGGGCCTAGCGTTTGGGCCAGGTGGCAAGTTGTTCGTCGGCTTTCGAGGGCCCGTCCTAAGCGGGAATCGGGCGGTCGTGCTGTCGGTGGGGGCGAAAGCTTTATTTGAAGGGGGAGACGATCGGCATGAAACGTTTCGGCTTCGATTGGGGCCCGGCCGCGGTGTTCGCGACCTGACGAGCTTCGCTGGCAGCTTGCTGATCTTGGCAGGCCCGGCCGCGGACGAGCCTGGGTCTTATGCGCTCTATCTCTGGAACGGAAGAAGCGAAAAGGTTCGCCTCCTCGCCGAATTGCCGTTCAAAGGTAAGCGCAAACCGGAAGCCGTGCTTCCCCTAGATGTAACGAAGTCCAAATTGAGAGCCCTCGTCCTCTTCGACAGCGAGAAGGAAGGCTCGCCAACTCCTGTTGAAGTTCCCTTACCGTGAGCGTTGGGAGATTTAGTGATGCGCCGCATACCTTTAGCAATTATCGCTCTTCTTGCGTTTTGCACCAGCGCTTCGGCGTGGGGCGACGAGGGACACAAAATCGTCTGCGAGATCGCCTATCGACTGGCGCTGCCCGATACGCGTGCCGCGGTTCGCAAACTCATCCGAGCAGACACGGAGTTCGACACCTTTTCCGAGTCTTGTGTATTTCCCGACCATCCGCGCATTCGTACTCAAGACCACTTCGTCAACCTTCCACGAGACTCGCGTGGGCTCACGTCGGATGACTGCCCGTTGGCGCCAAGCTGCGTACTGAAAGCCATCCTGAACGATTCGAAATTAGTCAACTCGAGACACGAGAAAACGGTGGATAGGCTCATTGCGCTGAAGTCACTCGGTCACTGGGTGGGAGACATTCATCAGCCATTGCATGTGTCATTCGAGGACGATCGCGGCGGAAACAACATTCGTGTGCGAGGAGAATGTTCGGGTAATTTGCACAGTGCGTGGGATAATTGTCTAGTCGTGCAGGCAGTTGGATCCGATGTGTTCGACGCTGCATCGGAGCTCATCGACGAAATCACCCCGGAGATGAAACTGAAGTGGAGCTCGTCCGAACCTCGCGACTGGGCGAACGAGTCATTTGCCATCTCTGAGTCAGTCAAGACTGGTTATTGCGTTATGCATAGCTCGTCTTGCGACCTTCCGGAGGGTACGGTCGCCGTCAGTGAGGATTACCTTGCCGTCAATGTTCCTATTGTAAAGCAACAGCTTCAGAAGGCGGGATTCAGACTTAGTCGGCTCCTCGACAGCGTTTTTGCTGACCGGTAGGGCACCCGTCCCCGTACCTCGGGATTTCCCTAGGGCCGACGTGGCCCAGGCCTCGCTCGGGCGGGTGATCGGGCTTCCAAGTGCTGCACAGCCTGCAATGAATCGGGTACCCTTTTCATGCCGAAGAACTCCAAGTCGCGGTCAACGATCCCCAAACGCTTCCAGGCGCGCGAAAGGTGGAGATTCTCCGCTCGCTGTCTGACGATCGAGATGTAGAGGAGCTTCTCCGCAGGCGCTTATTGATATTTGCTGCGCGATACGGCGATCGTGATGCAATGTCCAGCTTGATCGACACGGCCGATGAAATGGAGGTCCAGGAATTAAGCGCTACACCTTGCAGGACCGGCAACATTTGCTCGACCTTTCGTTCCTGCAATTGGTCGTCTCTCGCTGCTCCTATAATGGGGCGTCCGGTTCGGTTGCGCATGATCGCGGCTCACGGGTCTCAACCGGCCCTAGATTCGCTACTGCTCATCTATGAAAATGCCGCGCATCGGGACCTCAGGGAGGTGGTTTTGGGTGTGCTTGAGCCCCTGGCAGGGAGGCTAGGAGTGCGGATTCGCGAAGTCGACGACCGATTGGGCGCGGTCGCGATTGGCTAAGCTCTGGCTCCGATAACGGCTTGCAGTCATATCGGGGCAGCGTTGACCGTCTTCGGCCTAACGCTCGACTCGAACTTAGCCTCCGAAGCGAGCCCCCGTCACGTTCAGGTTGTCCACCGCCTAGGGAAATTACTAGGGCGGCGGAGCTTGCGCGAAGCGAAAAGCCCTAGCATTGTCGCAAGGGGGGGTGACCAGTCGGCGCATGAATTTTCAGGAATGGATTGATAAGGCACGCAATCTCGAGGCGGAAATTGCTGCTGCACCTTCGATAGAAAAGAAGCCGCTTACCACGGTATTGTGCCGACTGCATTTGCTTGCGTGTGAGGCGCCAATCCCTGTTCTCGCGGCCTACGAGCGACTTTCAGAAGCGACCCTAAAACATTTGACTGGCCGGCGGATCGAGACGATGACGCGCGGCACTCATCGCTGGACGCCGCGCTCGCTATCCCCAGAGGACTGGATGCTTTCTCTGGGGAGCCAGATTAGAGCAGTCGATGAATACCTGTACACGACCTCCGGGACGGATTTTGGGGACCCTGATTCGGAGCTAGATGAGTGGCGTTGTCCTTCGACCAACATGCTCGTCGTGCCTCGCCCGCGAAACTTGCAGGACTCTCGGCTCGCTGGGCGACCTTATCTCAAACGCGGAATACTGAGGCATCGCCTACTTCCCTCCGAGGTAGGTGGTCTCGAAGTCGTCCCCATCCGCATAGACCTACGGGAAGCTGGCGAGAAGTCGGGAGTTGCGGCCTCGCTGTTCTCCAACCTTCAGCTTTTCACTCGCGAAACTCGCGAAGGCAACTTCATCGCCGAAAACGTCACGTTCGACGATATCGATGAAACCCTGGACAATCAGATCGACCAATCGATGTCGAATGGGTGTGCAGGCATCGTCTGGCCGGAATTGACAATCGATCAATCCACGCGACTTAAGATCTGCGACCTCTTACGGAAGCGCACCATTGCCAGTGATGATGAATTCCCTCTTCACTGGCTGCTCGCCGGAAGCTGGCATGAAGAGACTGATGTAGGCTATTTCAACCGAGCGACGGTCTTGGACGGATACGGACGTGTGATCCGCTCATTCGATAAAATTGTTCCGGCTCGGGATGAAAAGGGCCGTCTGGAGGATATCAGATCGGGGGAATGTATCCCCGTCCTTATTACCGACAGCCAACTGATCGGCTTGGCCATCTGCCGAGATTTCTGCGATCGGGCCTCGATGACATCGCCTTACCTTACCTTGCCCGTAGATTTTTTCGCTGTGCCATCTATGGGGGAGGAGTCCACTATGGTCGCTCACCTCAACGTCGCGGCGGAGGTGCAGGCAAAAACGGGTGCCCGCGCTCTCGTGGTGCAGCAAACGGACGCCCGCTTGGCGTCACAGAAGGAGCTTGGCTACGTCCTGCCCCTGCCGCCGTCTCCCGCCTCCATTTCCGTCAATTCCTTGAAATCACTTACGAAATGGCAGTTTGTTTCAGAATGAAACATGGGGTTACTTCGGGACCAAATCGGGTGTAAAACGTTGTAAAACGATCTCTTAAACCTTAGATGGGATAACGGTTCCATGTTGGCTTTCGACGATATCGCTTTAGGCGATGCCTCTCCCGAGGAAGCGCGGCACATCATTCGTGCTGCCCTAACCGACGGCGGCGCCCGTGCGGCTGAAAGCATCTACCGAGCCCTCCGCGCCTGGACTTGGAAGTGCTTGTCCGACGGCCGGCGAGACGAAGAATTGCGGCGCTGGCACGAGATTATGGCGCGAACTGGGGCTTATCTGGAGGTCGATCACAAGACCTTTGCAGACAAGATCAGTGTGCTGAAGGAGTTGGTCTCTGAATCCATTACTGCGGGCGAGCGTCTGTCATCCGCGGATGTGTTACAGCGTGAGCATGTCCGCGACATCCTCATGGAGATTTTCCGTGAGCCGCATCGTCGAATCTACAGGGCAGCACTGCTGCGCCATTTTGGTCTTGGACAGGCAAATCTCTCACGAGTGCTGAATATGATGACGGTTGCCGGTCTTATCCGGCGTACCAGTTTCGGTAAGCACGCGGCTTTCAGTCTAACCTCGGTCGGCTTGCGAGCCGCCAAGCTAATCGCCGAAAGAGAAACACCAGCACACAATCACAAGCGAGTCGGAGTGCCGACGACAGTGACCTCGCATCCAATCAAACACGGGGGAGCGAAGCAGGTCCAAAACGCCAAGGAGCTGCTTCATCCAACCAGAAGCGCAAACCAATACGAACCCGCTGCATTCAGCAAGGCCGTGGCTGTTTGAGGGGATGTAAGTTCGGATCGGAGAATTTCAGATGGCGAGTAGCCGGGCCGTAGACGCCGCTTCGGAAAGCGAAGAGCGGACTCCTGACGCAATCCGCATGTACGGGGATTTCCTCGACAATGTGAGCGTCGTGAAAAATTCGCTTATGTCCTTGCTCCTTTCGGTCGGTGATATCGAGGCCGCAGGAGACGAGAGCAAAGTCGCTTCCGGTGAGGAAACTGCGCCGGGTCGGACAGTACTCGTGCCGTTCGTCGAGATGAAGCTGGAGGGCGAGCAAGAGCCGTATTTCGCCAATGTGCTTACCCTGGATAACGTCGCCTATCTGATCTACGATCTCGCGCAGGACTTTGAGGTGGTCTGCCAACAGCTTTTGACTGTCTCGAACGGAGGAGTGCCGCCCGAGGCCCGGCGCATTGAACAATCCGCAGAATGGATGAAGCGGGCCCGTGAACACGCTGGCCGCGCATTTCAGTATCTGGAAAAGATTTCGGACCGCATAGAGTCGGTCGGTTAGGATGAGCCTATAATGGGTTGAGGGCTCTTGAACATGCCAAGCTTAACGGCTCGCGACAGCGCCTGAATGGCTAACTATTTCAGCTTGCCGTTCGGCAAACATGCGATAGGCACTTTCTGCACTGAAACGCGGGTGACTGGAATAAATTGTGCCACGCCAGTCACAGCCGCGTCCTCCAGGTGATGCTAACTGGCATTTTCGTCGCGTCGGCCTTGGACGGATTGCCAAATCTGATGCCGCGACCCCGCGGCGTCCTCTCGATAGGACAACGTGATCAAAGCGTCGGAATCTTGGCGTCGATCCCAGCTCTTGGCATTTCCCTTACAGTCGAGAACGGAGTTTAGTGCGGCTTTCGTGGGATCACGAATTTCAAAGGTCCGCCGTCGCACATACCATCCGCCAAGATTACCAGCTCATATTCGTCGCTGACGTCTCGCAACACCGCCAACGCCTCCGGCTTGAGCTCATCGTCGCACTTGCGGAGCTTGACATCATCGAGTCCAAGGCCGGTAACGTTTTTCAGTTTCGCCACGTCGGCGTGAACGCCATCCCACAGGCCCAGGATCCAACCGGCCTTCTCATTGGCGACATCGTCGTCGGGGCCAGCGAGGACCAGTACGCCGTCATTCACTTGAACCAGATCCCTTATACCGCGGCCTTCGCCGACTTCGACCAACGTGGCGTCCGCCTTCGGTGTGTCGGATTCGAATAGTGCGACGGCATCTACCGAGAGGATCGGCGCTCTTGCATCTTTCGCCGGTCCGCGAAAGCCGAAGTGCAAAGTCCCGTTCCGTATTGCGACGCCTTCGATGTTGACGCCTCGTTGCCCTTTGAGGTTGGGAGCCTTCTCGGGCGGCTCGGTTCTCAGGCATTTCTGCTCGCCGATGCTGTCCGACAATGCGGGTAGGGAGCTCATTAAACGCCAGAGGGCGTCGGTATCCTTGTAGTCGGCGAAGTGCTGCGAGGTATCCAGTTTTGCCCTTCCGCTCGTGGGGTCGATAGCGAACCGGATAACATGCCGGCTCCCCGGATTGCTCTCGCAGGTCTTGCGTTTTGCCGAATGGGAGCCCGTAACGTAGAAATATTTGCCGTCGGTGGTCGCCCCTTCTGCGTCCAGTTCCTCGTCCGAGGATCGGAGCGGTACAGCCGCATTGTCGATCACATAGCCCGAGGACGAGACGACCACGTAGTGCGCCAGCGTACCCTCGTCGAAAACGACTAGGCAGGGGCTGCCGGCCCCTGTATTGCAGGCTATTCCGCTGAGCGACTTCCGTGCTTTGTTGGCATGCGACGGGAAGATGAATTGTCCGGCTTCCCACGGGCCCGCGACAGGCTTTACTGTCGGGACGGTTTGAGCGTGGACGTCTGCGGCAATGCTTGAGTGAAGTCTAATGAGGAAACGGAGTTCCCAATGAAAGCCTCGAGCACGTTGCTCGCATATTGGCACCATTTGACCATTTCACTGGGAATCAGCCCTTTCTGTCGAACGATGTGACAACAGATGTAATTCCGTTCTTCTCATAGTGAGCCACTTGACCACGAAAGAGGGCGTTGCCAGGCAGGTCGGCCAAAGCTCGACGAAGTTCAGCGGTAAGATATACATTTATCCGGGAGACCATAACCCGCCTCATTTCCACATCAAAGGGCCGAATTCGAACGCACTTATCGATTTGGTGACGCTAAGTGTCATTAGGGAAGGCATCGAAGAAGGATCTAGACGAAGTAATCGCCTGCGCAAAGAAGGCGGAAAATCGAGCGTTTCTGGCAGCAGAGTGGAGAAGGCTAAATGAGCGAGAATGAGACTATCGATAGCGGAATTCCGCTTCCTCGCATGGCATCGATTAAGCCCTTCGCTCCCTACACCATCGCCGTGAAGTCGGCGGATGGTCCACGCGCCGGGCGGGAGGATGCTATTGATATCAGTCCAATAATCTTCAGTTACAAAATCTACAAACCGCTTCGTGAGGAAGGCCGGTTTTTGACGGCGCGCCTTGTCGACAACGATGGGGACGCGGTCATTTGGGATGGTGGCGATGATCTCACGATGTCGGCGGATATGATCTATGCGCTAGCTGAGCAGATCATTACGCCCAAGGAGTTTGCAACTTTTCTCGCGCGCAACAACCTGACTCAAGAGGCGGCTGCGGCCCATCTTGGACGCAGTCGACGCCAGATTGCGACCTACGCAACAACCGGCCCTATCCCCCGGATCGTGGCTTGGGCTTGCTATGGTTTCGACGCGTATCGACGGGCCAAAGCTATGGCTGAGAAGGTTGAAAAGGATGAGCATGCTAAAAACAACAAGACGGCTTAAATTCTATTGATCTGCCACAGCATGTGCTGCTCCGGACTTGTTCGTATCCGAGCCCGTTTTTCGTAGGAAGCAGCGCCAGGATTATTGGAAGAATCGCGTTCGCCCGTTCTGGCAAGAGGTCTGGCCCAAGTCCCGAAACCTTGCTTCAAATAGCATCGCGGACTCGCTGGCTGTCCTGAGCATCGCGGGTTTGCTTCAACCTTAGGCGCGGTTCTGGACTGGCTGCAGCCCCTGGAGCATCCCCACCATGTTGTGCACGAGCTGGATGAGTCAGGACTGTGCGCCCGATTTCCCAAAGCCGCATTGCGTTTGCTCGACGCTATCATCAGTGATCAGCCTTGGGCTCCCAGAGAACTTGTGAAGTGCCTGGAGGCTATCGTGCAAGCGATACCGGGGTTGCGAAAAGACAATCGATATCAGCGCTTGGCTGAGTATGCGCGAAAACACAGGGTCTGACGTTGACACTTAAATCCGCAAAAAATTGAGATGGTGCATGAATACGCAAGGCATCTCGCAGGGAGTCTGCCCGCCAAGGATCGGACGATGCACCTCAACCAGTGCGACGGTCTCGTTTCGGTTCTTTGGCGTCACGGACGACGGTCACAATCTCAAAATATGAAACACTCGCAAGCCGGAATACCGCGCGACAGATCCTGCTGAGGTCCTGAATGCCGCTTTTGACGAACGATCCCCTTACGCAACTCGCGTTCTCCATCTACGAGAGCAAGGGCGTGTTTGCGCTCCTGTTGGGGGCCGGCCTCTCCCGTGCCGCCGACATTCCGACCGGATGGGAAATCACGCTCGACGGAGACTATAACGACGCCCGAATCTTAAACACGGAATCCGAGCTGAGCGGCTACCCGGCGCAATACGACACCTGTGCGGTTGGTCTGGAGAATGGGATCATGCCCTTCGTGCGGCGTTTCTTCGCGCGCCGAACCCCGGCGATACTCGATGTTCTGGGCTGCGCGCGGTACACTTGGCGACGGCCGCAGCAGTTGATCGAACATCGGAAGGCTCGGACAATTCCGATCATCGATGCGAATAAACGCATGATGGGACGGGTGCGCTGGTAAGTCGTGGCACGCGTTTGTTGCAATAGAGAAGGAGCTGCCAGATGAAACGGCCGACCCCAGGAACCCAGCGTGCGAATTTCAATGCTCTGGCGAATTTCAGGCGTTTTTGGCGAGACTGCGATGGTTGGCAATCGAACCAAGCGGCCGGGTTCGCCTCATTTCCCGCGTCGATAGAGTACCGATGGAGGGGTAACACACGGCTATTTCGCTCTGACGTAACAATCATATCTCACAGCGGCCCGGACGATGGGAGAGTCGATATTGAGGAAGCACATAGGGTACATGTTGACGACTTCCACCTTCGCTTCGAAGCGCGTTGGCAACAGTACACATTCGACGAAGATTCTGGCTCGCTCACCATTACGGGATCGTCAGACAAAATGGGAGGACCGTATATTGTGAACGTCATGCCGATCTTGGTGAGAGAGGACCAAGGCGAACCTCGCGAAGGCGATTGAGCGCAACATTCAGTACGGCTGATGGTGGGGCTTTGTTGTACTCGGTGCCTTTTGACCTTTCCGGGGTAACCTAACTGGCAACCACCTATCGCTTCGACCACCACGCGCGTTCTTGGGCCAGCGCGTCCGGAGGCGTCGCAGGATGAACCCGGCCGGGAAAGTAGGGCGCCGAATGACTGTAAGCGTCAGCCCGCTGGTGCCGCTAATCCGGACGCCCGTCGGCCCGCCAACCACCGAGCCGCCGTAATCTCGCCCGAGCCGGGCGAAGATCAGAGCGAGGATCTGCTCCGGATCCTTCTGAAGGGTTACCGGCTGGTAATCGGCCTCGACGATTGGGGGGCCGGATCCTTGAAGGTGCGACTGTAGGCATAACCCGCCTTCGCGAGCCGGCGTTCGTTCACCGGCCGACTCCAAATTGCGATTGCCGCGGCGCTAACCGCGGCGCCTCTTGCGGTGGCACGTCGCTGTAGTGCGGAGCAATCGTCTGCCACCAATCATCGAAGCTTCCGAAGTCCGCTCGTCACCTCTCGGTAGTCCGCCCACGGTCAAGGCCGTCTCTCCGGCGACATAGGCCGCATCAGCGGCCCGCTTGGCGAATTCCTCCAGATTCTCGTTCGCTTCGCGCTTCCACCTCAGAGTGCCGGCGTAGGCCCAACTGATCGGCCCTGGTGGACCGCCTTCTACGAACAAGATCCGGAAAGCCTTGTCGGTCGGGTGGCGCTTCGCGTTGAGCTTGCGCTCGATCGCGGCGAGCCGAGCTTCAATCTTCTTCGTCATTGGTTCCGGTCCTTTGTTCGAGTTGCGCGAGGCGCGCTTCGATGTCGGCGGTCTCGATCGCGCGGCGTTGCATCTCGATGGCGGCAGAAACCTCCATGGCCTCGGCCGGCGATAGCTCACCGTCCGCCTTGGCTGCCGTGACAGCATCCAAAGCGGCCACAACGTCGCCCGTAGTTTTCATCCGCGGCAGCGGAAACCGCACGGGGCGGCCCCGGCGCCGCGGCATGACCCGGTCCAAGATCAATCGAGCTGCGCCCATGTCGCCGCCCTTCGCTTTTCTGACGACCCTAGCGACCACGGCTTCGAGGTCAGCCGACATCAGCGCCTCGGCCAGGACTGTCGTCGCGTGACGAGTCCCTGGCCGTTTGCCTGCCGGATTTCCAGAACGACCCTTCGGAAAGGGCCGGCCGCGGACTCGCTGCTTTGGCGCTGCATTTGCTGCAGCTGAACGTTCCGTCGTCACGGCTTCAGTTGCGGGTTCCGATGAAGGCGACGTGCCGAACCGGACGCGACATCTGCTTGAAGATGGTACCGTTGCCGAGGAAGCGCGTCGCCTGGTGACCACCCGGCAGCGTCTCGCGGATCATGCGGTGCTCGAACGGTTTCAGGTCTGGCGGGTTGAGACCATACTCAACCGCTCGGCGCGCATCTGGTCGCACACCGTGTTGAGCGTGGAGCTATCCCGCGCGATCACTGCAAGCTCCGTGTCTTTCCACTTTTGGAATGCCGCTGCAGCGCGGTTAAGCCTGACCTGATAATCGAGAATGCTTCCGTTCATCATCGGAAGCGAAGCGCGCTCGCCGAGCGCGACGTACGCGACGTCGGCCCTGGCCCGCAAATCGGCAAATGCATTGCGGGTAGCCGGCGTCTGATGGACTGGTTGGCGAAGCTGCAGCTCGCGCACGTGCGAGAAGAGTTCGATTTCAGAGCGCGAGACGGAGCCGGCCGCAGTGCGCTGTGCTTTCGTCCGGATCGTTGCCCATCGGATCGCCGTCGTCCTCGTCCTTCTTCTTAGCGTCGGACTTGAACTGCTTCAGCTCACCATCGAGCGCGTCGTATTTCGCGTTCATCTGCTCGCCGACCTTCGCTACGTCGGCGCGCGAGCTTTCGGCGATCGCATTACTCGCAGGAAGAAGTGCTTCGGGATTCACTCGTGGATCTCCTGGGAGTGCGTGTGTGAGTGCGTCCCTGCGTCGATTGAACCTACTGCAAATCCCGCGCGCTCGCGAATAAGGGTAACAAGCGCGCAAGTTGATCTGTCAGCACACATCCTGCATGATCATTCGCGCTGATCCGGATCTCCTCTTTCCAGCCCAACCGCTCCGTCGTGCTGACGTGCCGGCAACGGCGGGGCGGTTTTTTAGAGACCCGACTTAGCGCGGACGTACCGCCGATCGTTCTCGTTGGCCCCGGCGTGAGTGGTCGCGCGCCGGGGCCATTAAATCCGCGAGAGTCTTACGCTCTTCCCGGAGCTCCGCCGCCGCTCAATTGTTTGAGCTGTTGGCTAATCTCAGCGAGGAAGTAATTGCGCAGCTTTTCCAAAGCCAATGTCGATACCTCCGGCGAGCCATCGCGCACCACTTGCTCGAATGCGCTCACGATCCGCTCGAGCTGAACGATTATCCGATCATCGGGCAGGCCCGCGAGCCTTATGACGGCGGCGTCGACCATCTGCTTGAATGTCGCGGCATCTTTCTCGTCTGGCATGTACTAGTGCCTCTAAGAGTTGCTTCCCTTCCGGGCAGCCCCGCCGCGCTCCCTGTGCTGTCGGCGCCTGGGATTTTCGGACAACTGAGCGACCGATGTACTCGATCAGCCGCGGCCGGTGCGTCATGTGTCCATGCGTCGCGGAGTGCGTAACGACAAACAGCGGCCGCGCAGCACTTCGACGAGAAGACGATGCTCTCATTTGAGGCAGCGATGACCGTCATCGACGCGCGGCTTGAAGGGGTTTGGCACTCAGTTGAGATTCAAGTTCTCGGATCGCTTCATCGGCCTTGGTCACAATGTCTGTGAGCGTGTTTATAAGGTCATTTCTCGTGTGGGCTTCAGCCTTCGTGAAATCAAACTCGATATGTCTGCCGATTGCTGGCTTGTCGGGCTGATCTTTGGCGATCCGGGCGACATATCCCGCGCTCTCCTGGTACTGATAATATGCTTCTGTAATTTTCTGAACCTCGATTGGTGTAAGCAATCCTAAGTTCTGGATGTTGGCAATATATACCTTGAAGCTGTCGACCAGAGGAATCCAGGTGAAGTCGTTGCGCTCAACATAAGCGATCTCTGATCTCATCAAGTTCGCCAGACTGGTGAGTTCGGCCTTGAGCGAGGTGCGTAGTACGGTCCGTGTGTTCTCGCGCAAGCGACGCTCCGTTCTTGGCGTTTGAAGCGCATTCCATCCAAGGCCCGCCAATACTCCGACGAAACCAAACACGCCGGATACGATAGAAGGCAAGATGCTGATGCTTTCTGCTGCCATCGCGGATCCTCAAGTGATCCTACACATTCTACACGCCAAGGCTTTACCGAAAAAGGTTGCATTTTGGCGCACTCCGACTCCTTACTCCCAGAGATAGGTGCGCCGCCATGCTCATGGCTCCCGGATGATAGGGAGCACCTTGGTTGGTGCCCTTGCGGCTTCCGCGCATTTTGATGCTTTCAATCGCGAGCGCTATGTGCTCTGCGCTGTTTTCGGGAAGGCGTTGAACTTGGTCACCCAGCTCTAACCGTCCAGCTGCCTATCATTGCCCAAGTGGTGCATCGACGACAAAAGGAAGGTGCCTTGCTGCGCAGCACTCTGGTAGATCAACGACGACATGGTCTGCTGCGAGTTCGTAATCAGCGTCTTTGGCATCCGGATTTCATCGCCGATTTTCAAGTCCGCGCGCATCACGGTTTTGAAGGCGATCGACGGTGCCTGAATCCATGTGGGCTGACCGATCAGATCATTGGAAGCGATCTGCTTTGCGCCGGACTGGGCGCCGCCGAGTAAGTAGCGGATTGCCTGACGCGGTCCGCGCGTCCGTAAGCATTGAAGCCCACGTCCGGTAATGACGACCTGCCATCGACCGATCACGGGAGTGAGGTGGGGCATGCGGCTTTATTGCGTTCTAAACAAACGAGTGAAGAAAAAATGCGCAAGGTGGCGGATCGACAGCGCGAAACATCGACATCACGGGTTTTGATCCTCAGCATCGAAAATCTCTTGACGATTCAAGAGAATATTCGATAAATCGCGCCACTACTGTAGGTTATGTTCTCAATTTTCGGGTCGGTGTCCGATAGGAGATCTCCGCTCAATTTGTTGCGGGCCGCCCGCTATCTACCGCGCAGGCCCTCGACGAGGGCTGGTACGAATTTCTAAAATCCAAGCCTATTTGCTCGCTCAGGACTATCTCCGATGACAGTATGGGAAATTGACGGGATGACTGTGCGCGAGCAGCTCTTTACATTACTGCGCAACCTGCGGTGGATTGCTGTCTTCTCGGTCCTCATTTCAATATTGCTGTACTTGCCAGATCAGATTCAAGAGCTCTACCGGATAGCCGCTGACGATATTGGGTGGGTAACGCTCAAGGAGTTCGTCGCCGTGGGCGTGATTGCGCTTACGATCTGGGCGGCCGCTTTTCAGCTTAGCGCCGCAACCCTGCCTCATATCCCGCCCGCTAGGGGGACCGTGGCGCTTTGTATCAAAGTTGCACCCATTGTACTCGGAGCGTTGCCGATCATCGCCGCGACGGCAGGTCAACTCGCCTCGCGGCCAGCTGAAAAGATCGGAGAGGTCGAGGAGGTCGGGAGTATCTTCCGCATTCAGGACCAAGCGCTCGCCTTCGAGCGGAACATGCTACTCATCCTTGCGCTTGCCATGTTGATCCTGCTCGCCTCGTTTGTCGTATTCGCTTGGCAGATGGGATCAAAACATCGCTCGGCGGCACTCGCGAACCGGGCGAACATCGCCTATTTCATCCGCTATAGATTTCTCGCGCTCACGATCGGCGGCATCGCCCTGTTGACGACCGGGTTCGTTTTGTTTCCGGACAGACTTGCACAATTCGTCGGATCGTTCGGCGTAATCGCTCTCTTTGCGATGTGCGTGGCCGGTCTCACCACCCACTTTGCACTACTGACGATCAGGTTCAATTTTCCTTTTATACCGGTTGTGTTTGGCGGCTTGTTCGTGGTTGCCTCATTGTTCGGAGGCGATGACCACGGGCTACGCAGCGTGGCCGGAGCAACCGGCCCATCAGAAGACATGCGCACTTCTGCAGTCGAAGCATTTCGGGATTGGCTTCGGCAAAAACCGCGCCTGGCCGAGGCCGAGAGGCTCGGAGAATATCCGGTGTTCATTGTGGCTGCCCAGGGCGGAGGCATCTACGCAGCCAACAATGCGGCGCGCTTTCTTGCCAGGATGCAGGATCTCTGTCCGGCATTTCGGCAGCATCTGTTTGCGATAAGCGGCGTCTCCGGGGGGAGTGTCGGCTCGGCAATCTTTGCAGCTGCGCTTCATGCCGACAAGGCGCCACTTGATACGGTCGCTCCCGACGCAAAGACATGCCCGAAGATCGCCGACTTTCTGGCCGGCGTCGGCCGGGCCGAGGATGTCGATGCCCCCGGGCAGGTGGAACAGCGCGTTGCAAGCATCTTGGAGACTGATTTTCTCTCGCCCTTGGTTGCCGGTTTTCTATTTACCGACTTCACCCAGCTGTTTTCTCCGTTCGCTATCCCAAGTTTTGATCGCGCGCGTTTTCTGGAGTACACGCTGGAGAATGCTGCAGACAGAATGCTCAAGAACCAAAAGGGTGTTGGCGACCAATCCAATCTGCTAAAGGCCGATTTTCAGTCACATTGGACACCTTCCAACAATATGCCGGCGCTGTTGTTGAACACGACGGATGCCGGTAGCGGCAAGCGCGTTGTGATCTCGCCATTCGATATCGACCCGCTCCACGTGAAAGACAAAGACCTCTGTATTCTCTCGATGCTTGATCGTGCCGGCACAGGAGCCGATCAAAGTGTCAAGAGCCACTCGCTGCGGATTCCGCTTAGTGCCGCGGCCTTTACCAGCGCTCGGTTTCCATGGGTGACGCCGGCAGCGACGGTCTCCTTGCGGAACGATTGTATTACCGCCAATCCGCAGGCCCGCCTCGTGGACGGCGGATATGTCGAGAATTCCGGAATAGAGACCGCGCTCGATTTGATTGAGCGGCTCAAGAGCATCAAGGGCACCTCTGACGCGCCAAAATTCCGGATTTATCTGCTGTCGCTGGTGAGCGGTCAGTTTGGAGACCACGGCTCTTTCAAGTTCGGTGAGCTCATGGAGCCGGTGCGCGCGCTCTTGAGCACGCGAACCTCTCGAACCTATGTTGCGCTCGACCACGCGAACAATATCGATCGTCGGCCAACGAGCGATGTAACGCCTAGCGTGCAACGCTTTCCAACGTTCGGTCGAATAGACATCACAGGCTCGTTTTACAACCTGCCGCTTGGTTGGACGCTATCTGAGAAAACCGAAGATATCATTTCGCTAAGCAGCGGCCGCTTTTGGGATTGTGTGCCGAAGGATGACTTCGATCAATCCCGCAAGAAGCAGAGCAACGCGGATTGCTTGCAAGTGAAATTATTTCATCTCTTGAACGGATCCGTCGCATCTGCATTTGAGGCACTTAGGGATGCCAAGCTTGCAAAGGCTGCTTACGCCGATGAGTTGGAGAAGGAATACAGGCCCGCTTCAAAGATCAAGCCGCAGCCGTTACTTGCTTGCTATGAGAGCAAGTGGTTGCAGGAGCGTGGCTATCAGAAATACCAGGATAAAGTCTCTGCGTACGAGCATGAACTGGCGGAATCGATCAAGAATCATGCGCCAGTTCCTGCACCCGTGCCGCCATATCGAAAGAGCTATATGGCGTATTTCCAGGCCGAGCAGGTTAAGGCTTTGCTGCAGGAATGGGACCGCATCGACGAGCGCGATCCACGGATCCTGGCCTATATCCTGGGGGCAATCTCCTACGACAGCGCCGATTTTACACGAAGCAGCGAAGACTTCTCTTACAGCGCGGTCTCTCAACTGCCGCGTAAATGGCGCGACCGAATAGAAAAGAACAATGCCGAGCTTGCGGCCGCGAACAAATCGCCCGTCGGCATGGAGGCGTTGCTCAACCATCCGAAGGAATTGGCCAACTTTGTTCTTGGTTACGAGGGCAACCCGTTCGGAAACCAGGTGGGGACGGACGACGGTTGGCTGTTTCGTCCACGAGGAATGTATCAATTGGTGGGACGCGAGCAATATCAGGAAGCGCAGAACCAAATGCAAGAGATCGGAGAACTGGCCGGGCTTGATCTCCTCACGCTTCCCGATGCACTGCGCGATGCGAAGATCTCAGCCAAGGTCGCCTTCGCTCACTTTCGGCTTCATCCCTATCGGAACCGAACGTTGTTTGAGTTGCTCAAGGATCCCTCGAAGGACTGGATCGCCGTGCGCGCGCTGCAAACCGACATGGAGCATGGCCCAACCGATAGGGAGCGTGTCTATGCAAGAAGCCAGATGTTTCTCGGCTGCATTGAAGAGGCGTTACATCCTACCCAACTCAAGACATTGCAGAGTAAATTTTACGGCAGCGAGTAAACATCCTGATACCGGGCCGCGGGCGGGATGTGACTGAAAGCGTTGTAGATCGGACTTTCGATTGTTTAGTCTTACAGGGGAATTGCTGACGATGGCAAAGGGTGAAATCCGCCGGTCAAAACTTGGTCGGCTGTTTACAAGTCTGTCCGCAGCGGGGCTGATCGTCGCCGTTGCCTTGGGAGCAGGAACAGCCAGGGCCGAGACGCCATCGAAGCCGCTTTCGGCCAACGACGTGTCCATCCTGTTTCCTCCACCGAAAGCGCCAGCAGACCTCGTCAATCTGATCGCGATGTCCGACCTCGCCGGCCCCACTGGGGCTCCGCAGCGGCTTTTGTCCGATGAGGATTTTTCGCGTTTCATTGCAAACGCCGAAAATCCAGAACGCGAAGGCGTGCCGGACTCGGGCACACGCCGCATTCAGCTGCCTGATATCGTGAAAAAGATCGATGCCTGGTTCGTTGCGGGCATCCGGATCGATCCGGGAGCCCCGGGATTATCTACTGATGTCATCGCCCAGTTTGGCCGGCAACCGCAAATCCGCCTGATCATTCAGCCGGTGACCAATGGACCCCAGGGATTGAAGGTCCATGACACTGCCGGTCATCTTATCTTCAGTTTCAACCTCGAGCCTGATTCACCTCTTGATGGTTGTGGGCCATTCCCGCGATTTAAACCTGACGATCAAGCTTTCAAGGCAATCGTTCGTGACGTTGCATCATTGCGTGATCAACTTGCGGCGGGAAAGTTCGGCAATGTCAAGGTCTCGACTACCGGTGACATGAACGTGCACCCGGGCCTTATCGGTGCATCCGCAAAACCGTTTCGTGATGCCCTCAAAGCTTTGCTGGAAAAGCATCTCTCGCCGCAGCGCCTCAACACCATGGCTGTCATGGGGATTTCGCCGCCCGAACCCTGGGTTTTCGTCTCGATGCTGAGGGTCCCGCAGGCCGGGTTGATACCAGTGCCTGGCCCGACGCTCGACGGCCTTCATGCCGCGCAGATGTTTAGCATCGTAGGCCAGACGCACGTGGTCCCGCGGCCTGTCACGAATAACCAGAATCCAACGACGTGTCGCCACGCGGCGCTACAGAATCCTCCTCTGCCGCTTGCCAATCGTAAGGGTGTTTCGACAGCCGATTTCATCGATGCCAAGGTGCCAAATAGCCGCGTACTCGAGATCGTCAATGTCATTGCCGACACGAAGAAGAGTCATTTCTTCAATACGGACTGCGTGAGCTGTCACACCGAAACCGCCCAGTCGCTGGCCAGGAACGTGCAAGGCTTCGCGGTGTCAGGCGTGAACCGAGCCGTTCTACCGAAAGAAGACTGGAATGTTCGCAATTTCGGTTGGTTCCCCTCATTCCTGCATGGTGGCCCAGCGGCCGCGACCATAACGCGACGCGCGGCAGCCGAGACCACCGACGTCGTCACCTTCATCAATAGCCAATTGCTGAACAAGTAATAAGCGCCATCGCTGGCCGGCGCGCTCGCGCGGCGGCAGGCGCATCTGAGATTAAGGAGAATTTTGGGATGGGGGCACGTTCGTTCAACCTTTGGGTGGGTGGCGTGGTGAGGCGGTGGCCTCATGTCGTCGGTCTCTTGTTCGCGATTGTGTTCGTCGTGGCGGCGTCAATAGGGATGGCGTATTTCGTACCGGAGAAGCTTCGCGATGCGGCGCTCAAGGTCAAGAATGACGCAAATCTGGTTGCCCAATTGCTGCCCGCGACGCTGCCCGCCCCATCGAAGATCGATAGCGCATACTGGCTGCCGCAGAACTGGAGTGCGCGGCAGCGTTACTGGTTCCACCACACGTCCCAAGGCACGGCGACTATTCCTGTGCCCTATAGATGGTTCCTGGCTCTAGAACGTCCTGAGTTGTCGGTCCGCTACACGAGCCTGACGGACAACGAGTATCTGCGTCGCCTTGGTTTCATCCCAAGTCCGAGCTCAAAGGACTTTGACGCTAGCTCACCCGCGTACGGCTACCAGGAGGACGCCAAGGGCGCTAGCTCCACTTGGACAGCGAGCATGCCTGACAATGCAAATGGTTTGCCTGTGGGGTTCGCGATCCTGAAAGGGGGCGTCGACCCGACAACGGGAGATTTCTACGAAGATCAGATCGGACTAACCTGCGCCGCCTGTCATACAGGTCATCTCGAGTACAAGAATGTCAGCATTCGCTACGATGGTGGGCCCGCGATGGTCAATCTTGGCGAGGTTGAACGGGTCATTGGGTTATCGATCGGCTATACGCTGATGTTGCCGTGGCGGTTTGAGCGCTTCGCCGACCGGCTGGAAAGCATTGAAGCTCGAAGCGTCGACCGCAAGAAGCTTCGAGGTGATCTGGAGCGCGCACTTCAAAAGATCAAGAAGCAAAAGGCCGCAAACGATAGCCTTTTGACGAGGCAGGGAGTGACGAACCTCGACGAGGGTTTCGGTCGGCTTGATGCCTTGAACCGGATCGGCAACCAGGTCTTCTACACGAATTTTCTCGATCCAGCGAGCGGAGAACTCCCAGATCCGCTCCTGAAGGGCAACTTCGCGCGCAACGACGCTCCTGTGAGTTTTCCGCCAATCTGGGACACGCCGTACTTCCTTTGGGCGCAGTATGACGCCTCTGTTCTCAACGAGCTTGTTCGCAATTCAGGCGAAGCGCTCGGCGTCAGCGCGAAAATCAATATGAGGGCGCCGGCGCCGGGACGGCCGCTATTTGAATCATCCATCCATCTAGCGGACATTGCGCGTTTTGAGGAGCTTTTGCGCGGTACCGATCCCTTCTCGTCGGCTGAGGCAAGCGGCAGGAAATTTAACGGGCTTGTCGCGCCACGATGGAAGGATGCGCAGGACAGGTTCCGAGGCGACCCGGCCTGGGCCATTGACGAGAAACTCGTTGAGAAAGGTCGCGATCTTTATCGCTCGCACTGCTTTGAATGCCACCGAGGGCCCGTCAACGATCCCGCATTCGAAGCAAAGTGGCCGGAAGATTCGTTCTGGAAGCCGGAGAACCCAGATCGCTCTGTCAAGGGCGAGAAGAATTGGGTGGAGATCGGCGGACGCCACTATTTCAACGTCGCTCAGCTGCCGGTGAACGCGATCGGCACTGATCGCCAACAATCCAATGTCCTGACAACTCGGCGTGTTCACTTACCTGCCTCACTCGGCCTCAATCCGATCGATGACCTGAACAAAGCCTGGGGATGCGGCCTTCCGGCCGATGCGGCGCCAAACCCCTTATTTGTGCTCGCGCTGATGGATGTCGTGGGCAAGACGATCGATCAATGGAACCTCGCGAACAACTCCTCCGAAAACACCAAGCAGCAGATGTGGGGGCCGAGGAAGAATTGCCAAAACCCGCGAGCATACGTTGGGGCGCGGGTGCGCCGTAACAGCAAGGACGAAGATGTCCTTGCCCTTGAACCTCAATACCGGGCGCGTCCGTTGGACGGCGTCTGGGCAACGGCTCCGTATCTGCACAACGGATCCGTGCCGACGCTGAAGGACATGTTATTGCCGCAGGGTCGGCGGCCGAGCTCTTTCTGCGTGGGCAGCCGCAAATTCGATCCTGTTGACGTCGGGCTCGTTGCGAAAGTACGAGCGAACGACGCCTGCGCGGCCGGGCTGACGGACTTCAACGTATCTTTGCTTGGGAATAGCAATCGCGGGCATTCTTTTGAGGGCAAGGAAACGGACGTAACGAAGCTGCCGCCTGGGGTCATCGGGCCAGAATTAACCGACGCCGAACGGCGGGCGCTTCTAGAGTATTTGAAGACGCTATAAGGAGGCCGTCACGCTGGAAGCTCGGCGCTCGTCGCCCTACGGCAGAACCAAGTCGATTTTCTTGGGAACGCTTCGTAAACTTATCCTTGAGGACATGTCACTCAAGGTCCTGCGGGGGAGTTGCCGGAATTCCCTTCGAGGATCGGATGACGGCGGCGGTCCTTGATTCGATTGCGCGTCATGCCGGGGCGCGCCGGGCTTGGCTGATCAATTCGATCAGAAGGCTGAACTCTGGCCAGGATTAGAGCCTTAATCAGGAGTAGAGCCGTGATCTTCTTCGGTGCTGCTAACTGAGGAGGCGCTCCCGCGCTCGAGCTGGGTGCAGAGTGCGCAGAAATCTACTCAGAACGTGAACTGGATGGCGCGCGCGGACTAGTCTAGCGTCATCGACAGAGCTTGTCGGGTTCACGGCATCGAATAAGTCGCCGATCATTGATGATGCGCCACGAGCTGACATGTTCAACCACGAGGCCCAGCTTAGCGCGGACAAGACCATCAGGCTATCGAACGACTTACCCGAGTATGTCGGTAATCTTCGCTAAAGACACCGGACTTGATGACGCGCGACGTTCTTCATTGTATGATCATGCAACCTTAAGTGAAGATGTTTAAGAGCCATTTCCATCGCCGTTCACATTGGCAGTTGATAGTATTTATGTCGTGAAATTCGCCGTGCTGTGCAGTCATTGCACCGCTCCATTGGAGGAGACCTTCTATGCTCAACTCCGAAACCACCGCCTGTCTCCGTCGAATTCTGGATGAAGTGTGCAAGGGGCTGTCGCGTGAGGAGACCGGCATCCGAGCGCACGTCGCTTCCAAAATTCTAGAAGCCGCCTCTCGCGGCGAGACGTCCGTCGAAGTTCTCAGGCAAGTTGGGCAGAACGCCTTGACCAGTGCTCCCTCGATGTGGCTACAGCAAGGCTCTCGTCGATCTTCATCCGAAAGTAGCGGTGCCGGCGAACCTACCGGCCCAACCAAACAGGATTAAGCACGCCGATCCGAATCCATCAGCAAAGCGCCCGCGAACTGAAACCATTCAGGGAGCGCGCTGTCGTGGAAGCTGACCCGGAACGGCTAAGCGCGCGAAACGGCATTTGTCGTAAACGGAATCAATTCAGGGTTGGCCAGCGGATCTCGCGAAGCGGGATCATAGTGGCATCCGGCGATTGACCAAGCACCCGCAAAGAACCTGGGCGATTTGGTGGGCAGAGACGGCGACCAGCGCAAGTTCGAGTAAACTATTCTAGCTGGTGGGACGAAAGCGCGCCGGAGGCTCAAGGAAAAAATATCAAGCCTTGCGATGTCGCGTTGACGGATTAGAACCATTGAGCAACTGTCGCGAACTGTCACTCCGGCCGGTCGAGATCCTCCGGCTGCTACATGCCGCGCGGTGCTGACTTCGGATCGGATCGCGCGGAGAGTGCTGGAAACTCGCTGGATCTTCGGGAGCGGGCCCTGCACGAAGGCTCGTTGTGATCGGGCGCAAGGGGGCGACGTGATAAAACACGTTGCGCCTGACCTGATCGGCGAGCCAACCCGGAGCAAGCGAACGGAAAGGGCGAGAAGACCGGCAAAGCGTCGGCTGCTTGCATCGCAGATCCTGCTGGGCGCCGGCGATCAAGTTCAGACTTCGCTCTTCGTTTGTCGCATAGCTTGCGCCATCTAGCAGCTCTTACAAGCGGCTTCTCTACACAAGCAAGCAAGCTTAACGGAGTTTACTGCGGCCTGTGACGAATCTCAGGTTCTTGAAAAGTATCTTTGTTGCGGCGATGCGCATCTTGCATGATGGCTCGTTCGCGTTGGCGCGTTGTTGCGCAGCTGGTGCATTCTTTCATCGTCTTCTCTGAAATCCCGCATTTTTGGTGCGTGTGTGATCATGTTCACGCGCCTTAAGGCCATTAGACGAAAGCAGGGCGATCTTAGGAAGTTGGATCCTGGCTCATGATCTTAGATCAGGCGCTGCCTTCAGCCTCGTGCTGCCGATAGGGGCAAAAATAGCCTGACAGTACTTGCGGCTGGCAATGTGAGAGCGCGAAGTCGCTGCATTGTCTCGGCGGCGCACGGTATTCCTCCGGGGGCCGCGCTCTGTCTCTATTTTGTGCGGTCAACTGCCAGGAAGCTAAAACAAGCTGCGCGCCGTAAGGAAAATCTACGCCTCCGGACAGAGCCAGGTACGTAGGTCACAGCCCTGACGACCTGCATTCGGTGACACGCGCAGATTTCGCAAATCGAGGGATTGAGTCCGTTGTTTAGCTGCAATGGGAGTTGCAGCGTTCACATTTTGCGCGACTTTCCTGCTCGGCAAGAAGAACAACCCAATCAACCAGCCGATGAAAAGACGACGCGCATTGGACAACTCCAAGTCGCGAGGAAGTGATTGCGGACTCGTTGGGGTTGTTGTAGATATAATATACGCCTTAAGATAGAATTAGCTTACCGAGGCGAGGCGTCCTGTCGTATCCGCTTCGCGAGCGCAGGCCGCGAACGAGTTCAATTCTTGGCGGATGAGGCCATGCCGGTCGCGTGAGGTGACGACGCAATTGTCCTTCGCAGATTTTTCAAGCACGAGTTCTGAGACGAGGCGAACGTTACGCAAGCTCGAAAAGAAAGCTGGTTTCGTTTCATGGACTGGACATGGATTGCGTCTATGATCTGCACTGTTGATCAGGCAGCAAATCGATCTGGTGGCCCGATATGCGAGTGTCCTTCGATGGGAACGGCACTGGACGCATCGGCGCGCAGAGGGAGTGAGATCCTAAGATGCTGGTGGTGTGTATCAAAAATCAGCCGCCTAATTGTGGGGAGTGATGACCCACGCTCAGACAATTCGGATCCGTGTCCTCAAGACCGCCTTGGCGGGATTGTCGCCAGGCACGACCACCAAACACGGGGCTTGTTTAGACATCCACGGAGAGAGGCGCCGACATGTGTGGCACAATGACTGTTGATAACGTCATCCCGCGAGCAGACATCGTCAAGCACGCGGACCGGCTTGGTGCCGAAATCAAGAATAGTACGCTGTCGGAGGATTTGCCAGACGAGGTCATCGTAGCCTTCTACCGGCTGCTGCTAGAGCATAAGGTCATCTTCTTCCGTGATCAGGGAGATTTCGATGATGCCCAGCAACAGCGTTTTTTGCTTCGGCTCGGCTCACTGATACCGAATCCCGCCATGGTGGACACAAGGGGAGGTTTAATAGTTGGGAAGACGGTGCCTGATCGCGCCCGCAGTCATATCGACCAGGTGAAGGATGAGGTCGTCTTCAGTGCCGGCCGCGCAACAACTTCAGTGCTGCGGGATGCATCGATCCTGCCTTTTCGCGGGGACATCGCTTGGTCGAGCACGGCGGCAGCTTATCTTGATCTTCCCGATCCCCTGCGGATGCTTGCAGATAACCTCTGGGCTGTGAGCTTCGTCGCATCCGATCTCACTCCGACAGAGGGGGCCACCGAATCCAACAAGCGGCCATGGGGCGGCGTATCCACCGGAACGATCTACGAAACGACACATCCGGTCGTTCGTGTTCATCCCGAGACCGGCGAACGTATGCTCTGGCTCGGACGCTCCGTGCAGAACTTCGTCGGTCTGCAGCGCTATCCTAGTCAAAGACTGTTTGAGCGGCTGCAGTCGTATCTTGTCGCGCCGCGGAATACGGTGCGCTGGAACGGGAAATCAGGCGACATCGTAATCTGGGACAATCGCGCGACTGAGCCGTACCTCGCCAACAAAATCGGCAGTCCTCATTGGGCGATGGAGCAGCGTGCGATTGACGCCGGCGTACCGCACGTGAAGCGGCCGAAATCAAGGGCTGCAAAGGCTGCCTGAGATTGTCTGCACCTCCGGATGTCGTAAGACGCCTGGTGACCCAAGACCAAGTTGCGGCGCTGCGACGTCGAGCGGAGCCCCGCTTCTTATTTCCCCGGGACCGGCTAACGGGCGCAGCTGCCGCCTCCTCGACTTCTTCCAGGCCCAACTGCATTTCATCTTCAGGCATCGCTCTCTCTCCGGCCAAACCGATGCCGCTGCATTTTTGATGATCTGATACAGCCGTTGGCTCTTGCTTACCGAGCGGCATCGCCCTCATCGTCTCGGAAAGTAAGTCCGGGTGTTGCTCACTACCAATTCAGCATATTCGCCCATCCGGCGACGCATCCGATGATTTTGATTCACATCGCGCAGGGCCGGCAGAAACTATCCCGGTCGCGTTCGTGCCGGCGTCTTACGTGTCTCCAAGAACAAGCTGCCAGTCGAGATTCTCAGCAGCGTCTACAATTACCTCTCGGCAAGCGCATCGCACCATGCTCGACCTTCGGCCAGCGGAAGATACCATCCTCGAGCACCAGCTTGATCCTCCGCCCGACAGCTCTGGAGAACGGGTCTGCTCCCATGCTCTTGCGCAACAGGCCAGGGTAGCAAGTCCTTCATTGCGGAAGTCTCTTTGTTGGGCCTTGCGATCCCGAACCGCACCCGACACTCCGACCACAATTCCAAACAGACTCTTCGGAAACCTCAGGCTTGAGCGGTTGTCCGTAGGTTTACGCGAGCGGCGCAAGCGTTCATTTTTCGAGGATACTCACATTATATAATACGCCGCTCCGGGGGGAGCGGGGCGCTAAGCGGAACCGTGCTGGCGCGGCATCGGCTGGGGCGGGCGATGGCAATTGGCGGCCCTAGATCGAAGGGAGCACGTGGCCGCTCCGTTTCGCCTGCTCCCGTCTTTAGCTGAAACATGGCTCTCTCGACAATTACGTCCTGTTCCGGCGAAGCCGTGCCGGCTTGCGTCCTCTGGACATCGGCTTGGGGGGCATTGCACCCTTGGGCGGCTCAGTGAACAATTCGGACAAGTGAATACCCAACGTCGCGGCGATACGGTCCAGGAGATCAACAGTCGGGTTCTCTTTTTTCTGCTCAATGCGCCCCATATATGAGCGGTCGATGCCGGCATCATAGGCCAACTGCTCCTGCGGAATGCCGCGCTCTACGCGGATCCGGCGCACATTCCAAGCCACAAGCGCACGAGCGTTCATGCGCAAAGGCAGCCATTCCGATGATTATGAAACCACTGGTTATAGCCAGACTATTACGATAAGCTCGCACCCAAACGGTGGCGGTTCTCCCGAATCGCTTCGAGGAATCAGGTAACGGTGAGATGCAGACGCCGTTAGCGCGTGCGTCTTCTCGTCGACCATCAAAAGCGTTCTCGAGGGCCAATAGCTTGCCAGAGGAGGAAGTCGGGCTCAGAGGTTACCTGCGGCGTTTTCCCCAGGACCGCGACTAGACAGGACGAGCGTTCAGCCGGGGCACGAAAAGGTAACAGATATTCTCCAGTTGACACGTTCTGGCCATGCCTTTCACGAGTGCGAGCGGGCCACTCACCATGGGCCGCCAAGCCATTCCGCCAGGAGCAGCAAGGACAACCTAGTTACAGGGCAAAACTGCAGTCACTTCGAGTATGGACTGCGATGAGGGAAAGCGCAGGATGGAGCCACCAGGTCACTGTGGGCCGATATGCGATTGCCATCTTGGCGCGAAAGGGAGGTTGGCGTGCGACAATTGGGTAGGTATCAAAACAACCTCAAACTAGTTATCGTTGCTCTGATTTCGATTTTTCAGCTTGGTAGGAGTTTTAGGTAGTGCCAGGCGAGCCGAAGATCGCAGAATTGGCGCCCAGCGTGGACGAGCTCACGTCATATGACAAGGAGCACGCTGTTGCCTACATGCGACTTCTTGATGCGGACGCTGACAAGGCAGATTGGCGCGAAATCGCGCGCATTGTGCTTGGGCTCGACCCGACCGTTGAACCGGATCGCACGCGACGCACGTTCGAAAGTCATCTGGCTCGGGCCAAGTGGCTTGCGGGCCACGGTTATCGCGATCTGCTAGGTGGCGGTTGGCCAAAACAATGAACAGAGCGGATATGAGGATCGCCGGAATTCCTAGCAATCGCAAAAGTTGATAATTCCATCGATTAAGTACGTGCGCGATGCGCACACGTACGCAAGCAGCCGGAAAGCGCCACAATCATCGGCTGCATTTCACCGCGGTGAAGATTTTGCGGGAAAGATGCGATGCCGGACACTGACTGGAGATCTGAGGAAGCGTACAGCGGCCTCGAGAAGGCAGATGTTGCTGACCTGGCATGGGAGTGGCTGCGCCGGGATCGCGACTACCAAGAGGAATATGAGCGGTTATCTCGCCGCGAACGTTCAAGCGCAGCGGCGGGCGAGTTCCGACGCAAGTGGGGGCTCTCGTTTTCCTGCTGATCCGCAAAAGACCTTCGACAAGCAAGCGGTCTTCTGGGCACCCGAGGTGCTGTCGACCGTGCTGAGTGTGCGGGCGGCCAGCTACATTGCGTCCGAAAGCTGCCAGCTCGATTTCGAGAATCTGCCAGGCAGCGAGCTTCGTCGTGCGCCGGATGGATGGCATGCGATCGTGCCACTCGGGGGCACGAGGCATCGCCTTTGGCTACGCGAGCTTCCGGCGAGTGGATCTGTTGTCCTCGTTGATCTGCCGCTCGACGTGAATTTCGAGCTTCGCTTGGGGGCCGCGCGTCGGCTTTGGCTCGCCCTCGAGCGTCGGCCGCTCGGAATGCCTCCTCTTGCTCTCCCTACTTTGAAGCAGCGTCGGCTGATTCTTGCGCTACGCGCAGTGGATGGATGGCAGCAAGGAAATAGCTATCGCCAAATCGCGCAAGGTCTTTTTGGAAGTCATCGTATCGCCGAGCGCGGCTGGAAGACAGACGATCTGCGCAGCCGAACCATTCGGCTTGTTAAGCTGGGGCGGCGACTCATGCGCCTTCGCTGCCGAGCATTGTTCGAAAAAGGCATCGGCAGGGATGACAGTTCATGAGTTGAGGCGCGACAAATGGCATCGTCTCTGTCTGTGCAACGAATTCTACTTCTGGCATCGCTCGATTGGCTGTAGGATGAGGTGTTTGCGTTCCGATCTATCACTCCGTCCTCTGTCGTCGGGGTCAGTGCAACAGAGACATTATCTTCGCCGGAAGACTCTGACCGTTTTGCTCGGATAGTCCCTCAGGTTGAGTGCTCTTCTGGATTGAGGCGGTACAACGAACTCTGGCAGACTGATTGAGACATCCAGAGAGACATTTCAGGTATGCTGCGCTAACGCCGCCTTCTTGCAAAGGCGGGCAACCCACCGGCAAAAAGAACGAGCGATCTCGGGATTCTCGCTGCGATCCACCGCATACGCCCGATACTGCATGCCACTTTGAGCGCGCGAGCCGGGTATGATTTGCAAAGCGCCACCTCGCACCAGATCACTGACGATGATTTCAGGTGCGACAAGAAGGCATTTTCCTGTCATGACTGCCGGCAGAGCAAGATAATTGTGATCGTAACGCGCGCCCGGTCGTATATCGTTTGAGGACATGTTCATCGCCCTCAGCCACGTCGGCAAGATGTCAGGACGTGATGTGATGTTCAGTATCGGCGTTGACCGAACAATCGAAAACTCTCTGCCTGCGACTAGATTTGGCGGGCCCACGCACACCAGCTCCTCATTGTAGATCTCCCAACTGTCGGCGGGTTCGACGATGGAAAGATCGCGTGTAATCAAAATATCGAAATCATCCGAAGATGCCGGCGGCGAGAGCGAGCTCACGACGTCCACGATAACGTCGCCCACTTCAGAAGAGAACGTCTGCAGATTTGGAATCAGAAATGAGGAAGCAAAGGTCGATAGTGACGTACGGACGACAATCCGATTGGTTCCTGCGTCCGCGCGGCGTCGCATTCTCTTCGCGGTGAAGCCGACCGTTTCGAGTGGTTCAGAGACTGCGTTTGCGAATAGCCTCCCGAACTCGGTTAGATCACTGCGCCGTCCACGCCGCTCGATCAGGTCAGCACCAAGATAGTCCCGCAGGACGGACAAATAGCGGCTGACTGAGCTCTGTGTTGTTCTCAAAGTGGTGGCGGCGCGCGTGACGCTGCCTTCGCGGGCGACGGTCACAAAAGCGCGGATGGCGTTTAAAGGAACTTCGTCGTCTTGAGCCGCCACTGTCTGCTCCGGCGCCAGAATGAACATCCATCACATTACTCGATGTCCATAGGGGGATTCCCGCGTATAAAGGGTAGGCTGTGCATAAAATCCACGTCGCGCCATTGATACTGGGTCAGTACCGCAGAAGATCTGCGCCGACAGCTCGGTGCTGTAATGGGGCTATGTCCTTTTGCGGCGTGCCGGCTTCGGCTTGCGACCTTTAGGTAAGGTAGCGGGTGGCGGCGCCCCCTTGGTTGGCCGAACAAACAGCTCAGAGACAGCAACGCCGAGCGTCTCGGCAAGCCGATCGAGAAGATCGATTGTAGGGTTCGCCTGTTGGCGCTCTAGTCCGCTCATGTAGGAGCGATCAACACCTGCATCGTAGGCCAATTGCTCCTGCGGAATACCGCGCTGGACGCGGATCCGGCGCACATTGTAGGCCACAAGCGCACGAGCTCTCATGCGCGAAAGCAGCCATTTCGATGGTCATCAAACCACTGGCTATAACCTACATAAAAACATCATCGGACTGGAAAAGAGTTGTTGCAGAACGCGGAGAGCAGCGCAGACGCGACTGGCGCCATGGAAAGAATCCGATGCTGCTCCTGCTAGCCGCCATGCTAGCCAAACTAGGGGATGGCTCGGCGATCGGGTAGTGAAACCCTGAAAGCGCTGTTCCTGGCAGATGCCGCAAGCCTCTGTGTCGCTGGCCACCTCTGCTCCCGTGAGGGCCAAGCCGCTCGCGGTGCTACTAAGTGGTATTGCCGAGAGGGACCGCAGGGCACCTACTGTACTAGTGGGCAAGCCTTCAAAGACGCTGTCCCTACCGCGCCATTACCGCGCCAGGGACGTCAAGGGTTAACGGCGACGTGACTCGGCGCTCAATCCCTGGAAAGCGCTGTCCTGCCACGCGCCGCTAACCTTGGCACCAGCCTTGCCCCATTCGGTATGAATGCTGACACTTCGCCCCTCTAGGGTGCCGCCAAGTTGTAGGCTTAGTACGACTGCCAATCACCTACCTGAATTGGTTGGATCGTCCGCTACTTTCTACCCTGGTTCGTTACCTTCGCGGAGAAATTGGAGATGCCCAGCATACTAGTCTAAACCGATCCGCTGCATGAAAAAGGCTTATACGCTGCCGCTCATGACGGAGCCCGAGAATGTTGCCGGTAAGACGGGAGGCATGGAAGCGATCGCTTGAAAGACCACACGCGTCCCTAAATTAAAGGTCGTCAATCTCCCCCGGCACAAGCGGACCGGGTGTCCGTGCCCGAAAAAGCATGACAGTGCGGCTACCAGGGTCGGTTCTCCGACGCCGGAAGCAGCGCGGGCGCGACTCGGCGCCGGTCGGTTGGGACTGGATCGGCGCTGTCCCTGCCGCGCCAGCGCTGCAGATTGACGCTCTCGATGGGTTGGTGGTGCCGGCTCAAGTGCCGCGAAATCGGACAATTACGCTAATCACAAGCCGTAACGAGCCTGTGGGCGCGTCGATCGCGAGTGCCATGCAGACGATGGCAGGTCCACTACAAGAGTAGGTAGGTGCCAAAGTGGACGCGGGGTCCTAGCGTCCTCCTGTTCCTCTGCCGATCATCGAGCCAGAAGCGAACAGCGAGAAGGTCATATGGACAAAACCTTACGACGTGCGGAATCAGGGTGGCTGCGCATGTCACCTCGATGACGAGCTCCGGCGTTCCGATTTGGGCGCCGAAGAAGGCGACGAATGGCGGGGCGCGTGCCTACGGAAAATCAATCAGGCAAGAAGC
>NZ_JADYVR010000170.1:0-469 GCF_020193935.1 Bradyrhizobium sp. NBAIM08
GGCGAGAAGCCTCGCCAGGTGCTTGATCATGTCTGTGTTCCCCCAAGAACGACGTAGTGCTTACCGCGGCACCGTCTCACCGTTCCGGTGAAACTTGTAGGACTTTGGCGCTGATACCTTCAGAAAGGTCCCGGGCGAGGCCTAACGTCAGGTCATGACCAAGACCGTTCGGGGAGCGGTTGCCGCTCTTGAATCGCCCTGGGTTGGTTGGAGTCTCCATCGTTTGGAAACGAGGATGGACTCATGCCGAAGGACACCACCCCGGGGAAGCCGACGACGCGGCGGTACACCCCTGATGAGAAGGCCGCTGCGGTGCGGATGGTCAGGACACTTCGTGCCGAGCTCGGGACAGAGCACGGCACGGTGAACCGCGTCGCGTCGCAGCTCGGGTACGGCACCGAGTCGCTGCGGTCCTGGGTGCGTCAGGCCGACATCGACGAGGGCCACGTGCTGGGGGTGAGCATCAGCG
>NZ_JADYVR010000171.1:0-469 GCF_020193935.1 Bradyrhizobium sp. NBAIM08
GATCCGGGAGAACCGCATCCTGCGGTACGATCCGAAGTCCGATGCGATCGAGGTCTGGCGCAACGGCACCAATCGCACCAACGGCCTCGCGTACGACGAGAACGGCAGGCTCTTCGGCTGCTGCTCGGGCGGACGCGCGATCGTGCGCTTCGATCCCGACGGGAAAAACGTCGTCGTCGCAGATCGCCTCGACGGCAAGCGGCTCAACACGCCCAACGATCTCGCCGTCGATCGCAAGGGGCGCATCTGGTTCACGAATCCGGTGAACGAAGGCAACTGGGACAAGACCGAGGTGAGCGATCTCGATCATCGCTCGGTGCTGCGCGCCGATCCTCAGTCCGACGGAAAGTACAGCGTCACGCGAGTGACCTTCGATACGACGCAGCCGAACGGCATTCTCGTCTCACGCGACCAGCGCACGCTCTACGTGGCGGAAAGCGGTTCGGAGAAAGGCATACCGCGCCAACTG
>NZ_JADYVR010000172.1:0-469 GCF_020193935.1 Bradyrhizobium sp. NBAIM08
GAACTGATGCCGGGCCGACTGGGCGCGCAGTCGCTCGAGCAGCTGGGTGGCCGTCGCGTGCCGGCTGAGCTCGCGGATGCGGCGATCCATCTCCTGGTTCAGCCGCGAGTACTCCACGAGGTTTCCCGTGCCGACGGCCGTCTCGATGTCGTGCTTGAGACGGCGAAGCTCCTCGGCGTCGGCATCCGTCAGGTTCTCGGCCGCCTTGCGGGCGCACAGGGTCTCCAGACCGATGCGCACTTCGACGATCTCGACCGCTTCGTCGATGCTGATCGCGCGCACGCGCGCGCCGCGATTGGGCAGTCGCTCGACGAGCCCCTCGTTCGCGAGGTTGAGCAGTGCCGTGCGCACGGCGGCACGGGATGCGTCGTACCGCTCGCTGATGTCCGCCTCGATGAGCCGCTGGTGTGGGGCGAACTCGCCGCCCAGGATCGCCGCGCGAATCTGCTGCGTGAGGTCAGCGCGGCCC
>NZ_JADYVR010000173.1:0-469 GCF_020193935.1 Bradyrhizobium sp. NBAIM08
ATCCACGGCCGGGCGACGGCGATCGCCACCGGCGTCGCGACCGCGCGGCCCGACGCGGCGGTGTTCGTGATCACTGGCGACGGCGACGCGCTGTCGATCGGCGGCAACCACCTGATCCACATCCTGCGCCGCAACGTCAACGTGACGATCCTGCTGTTCAACAACCGGATCTACGGCCTGACCAAGGGTCAGTACTCCCCCACCTCCGAGCTCGGCAAGGTCACCAAGACGACGCCGTTCGGCTCGCTGGACAACCCGTTCAACCCGGTCTCGCTGGCGATCGGTGCCGAGGCGACGTTCGTCGCGCGGACCATCGACTCCGACCGCAAGTACCTCACCTCGGTGCTGCGCGCGGCGGCGGCGCACCGAGGGACGTCGTTCGTCGAGATCTACCAGAACTGCCCGATCTTCAACGACGACGCGTTCTCCGCCGTGAAGGACCGCGAGACCTCGGCCGACGCGATCATCC
>NZ_JADYVR010000174.1:0-469 GCF_020193935.1 Bradyrhizobium sp. NBAIM08
CTGCTGGCGGCGGCTCGACCAGGTGCCGGAGCACGCGCTGCCCTGGGTCTACGGGGTGGCCCGCAACTGCTTGGCCAACGTCCAGCGTGGAGACCGCAGGCAGGTGCGGCTGGCCGCCCGCATCACCGTCGTCGACCCGCCGCAAGAGACCGTCCGCGATGCCGACGAGCCGGACGAGCGGGTCGCGGCCGCGCTGGCGGCCATGCGACCGGAGGAGGCCGACCTGCTGCGCCTGTGGGCGTGGGAGCAGCTGGGTCCGGGCGAGATCGCGGAGGTCCTCGGCATCACGGCCAACGCCGCGAGCATCCGGCTGCACCGCGCCCGCGGCAAATTCGTGGAGGAGCTGCGAAAGATCGACGGCGGCGCCGGACATGAAGGGGTGAGAGAAGGGAGGGAACCATGAGCACCAGCGACCTCGACAGCTTCGACAGGGACGACGAGCTCCGCGCGCTGCTGCGTGGCGGTGACC